>CAUUBQ010000099.1:0-22732 GCA_963543405.1 uncultured Cupriavidus sp. | reverse complement strand
GGTTTTACCCGCTTACGTTTGATTACGTTTTGCGATTATCGCGCTGCAACAAAACTGCAGCGGTTCTGTTATACTGCGCGCCGTGAGTTTCGCACTGTGGGTTTTCGCAACACGCCCGGCCAAGTTGCCATGGCGTATCCGCTACCTCCAAGATCTGCTCCCTGCCTCTGTCATCACACGAAGTTTCCGACAGGTGCCTGGCCAGAACGCACCACTCACCTGACGTTGCCTCGTCTCCGATCCTGATGAACAGCCTGAAGTAAATTGCGCTGTTTGCCTGCCAGGGATTTTCGGCCGGTTGCCTGATTGACCAGTCGCTCCCCCCTGCCTGCCGCCGTATTGCCAGCTGAGTCTGTCGTACGGCCTACCGATTGGCGCCGAAGCCTTTTTAAGACTTTGCACTGCGCCCACCCTCGAGCAGCATTGCCCCAGGGTGCCATGCATTTTTTCATACGTACGACATGACCCAGCACGAAGATTTCCGTGCGGAGCAAGCTTTTGCTTCCGCCGCCGACGCATCCGCCACGCCCGCCGCTGCCGTGAGCCCGCTCGACAAGCTCGACGCCCTGCTCAACGCCGATGCAGCCCCGGCCGTCGCCGAAGCGCCGCAAGCGACGGCAAGCGGCTTCGCCAACCTCGGCCTGGACGCCGCCATCCTGCGCGCCCTGGCTGAAGCCAACTACAACAATCCCACCCCGGTTCAGGCCCAGGCAATTCCCGCCTTCCTGGCTGGCCGCGACCTGCTCGTATCGAGCCAGACCGGCTCGGGCAAGACCGCCGCTTTCATGCTGCCCGCGATTCAACGCATCAGCGAGAAGCCGGCCCCGAACCGTCCGACCGAACCCGCCAAGCGCATGAAGGGCAAGCGCCCCCGCCCGGCCGCCGCACAGCCGTCGCTGCTGGTGCTGACGCCGACGCGTGAACTGGCCCTGCAGGTCACCGAGGCAGCAGCCAAGTATGGCCGTCACCTGCGCCGCATCGTCTGCGCCAGCATCCTGGGCGGCATGCCCTACCCGAAGCAGCTGGCCATGCTGTCGCGCATGCCGGACATCCTGGTGGCAACGCCGGGCCGTCTGCTCGACCATATCGAAGCGGGCCGTATCGACCTGTCCGCACTGGACATGCTGGTATTCGACGAAGCCGACCGCATGCTCGACATGGGCTTTGCCGATGACATCGACGCGATCGTTGCCGCCACGCCGGCTTCGCGCCAGACGCTGATGTTCTCGGCCACGCTGGATGCGCGTATCGGCCAACTGGCCTCGCGCCAGCTGCGCGACCCGCAACGCATCGAGATCGCCGCCGCGCGCGCCGACAACAGCAATATCGAACAGCGCCTGCACTTCACCGACGACATGTCGCACAAGGAACGCCTGCTCGACCACCTGCTGCGCGACTCGGGGCTGAAGCAGGCGATCGTGTTCACCGCTACCAAGCGCGATGCCGATTCGCTGGCCGAGCGCCTGTCGGACACCGGTTTTGCCGCTGGCGCACTGCACGGCGACATGACCCAGGGCGCGCGTAACCGCACGCTGACGGCACTGCGCCGCGGCAACCTGCGCGTGCTGGTGGCTACCGACGTGGCCGCACGCGGCATCGACGTGCCCGATATCACCCACGTGGTGAACTTCGACCTGCCCAAGCAGGCTGAAGACTATGTGCACCGCATTGGCCGTACCGGCCGTGCCGGCCGCTCGGGTATTGCGATCAACCTCGTGAACCACGGTGACATGTTCCAATGGCGCCGCATCGAGCGCTTCACGAACAACCGCATCGACGCATCGGTTATCGAAGGCCTCGAACCGCGTCGCACCCCGAAGCCGCGTTCGAACTTCGGCGGCAAGCCGGGCGGCCGTGACGGCTTCCGTGGCAACGGTGGTGGCAATGGCGGCTACCGTGGCAACAGCAACGGCGGTGGCTATCGTGGCAACCGTGAAGGCGGCGAGCGCAGCTTTGGCGAGCGCAAGTTCAGCGATGGCAACCGTGGCTTCGGCGATCGTGGCGAAAACCGTGGCTTCGGTGACCGCGGCGAAAACCGTGGTTTCGGTGATCGTGGCGAACAGCGTGGCTTCGGCGATCGCGGCGAGCAGCGTGGCTTCGGCGACCGTGGCAACGGTGGCTACCGTGGCCAGGGTCAAGGCCAAGGTCAGGGCCAAGGTCAGCAACGCAGCTTCGGCGACCGCAACTTCGGCGGCGAGCAGCGTTCGTTCGGCAACCGCGAAGGCGGCCAGCGCGACGGTAACCGTGGCTTCGGTGGCGAGCGCAGCTTCGGCGACCGCAAGTTTGGTGACCGCGGCGGCGACCGTGGCGGCTTCGGCGGCCAGCGCAACGGCAACGGCAACAGTCGCTCGCGCTACGAGCGCTAAGCGCTTAGCCAGAAAGTAAAAAAGGCACCTGCGGGTGCCTTTTTTATTGCCGGTTTCATTGCTGCCGGGTTAGCTCCCCTCGCCCATGCAATGGGAGAGGGGTCGGGGGAGAGGGCATGGCGATTCATATTGCGACGTGTCGTCGATTGAACCGCTTGCCCTCTCCCCCAGCCCCTCTCCCGCACGCGGGAGAGGGGAGCAAAAAACACAAAACCTACACCGCGCAGGTTCGGAAGCCGACGAAGGACACATCGTCCTCCGGCAGCAGCGCGCTGCGCAGGCGCACATGGCGCAAGCGTGACGGGCTGGCGAACGAAACACCGCGCACAGCCTGGTGCGTGCCGAAGCGGCCAATGATCTCGCCGTCGGTGGGCTCCGCGGCAAAGCCGAGGTACGGCTCATAGGGCGTGGCCGTCCACTCGCGCAAACTACCCCACTGCAGGCCACGATTCTGCGTGGCCGCCAATTCCCACTCCACTTCCTGCGGCAACCGGCGTCCGGCCCACACACACCACGCCTGTGCTTCGAACAGCGTGACGTGGCGCACCGGCTCATCGGGGTTGAGCGTGCGTTCGGTTCCAAAACGCGACGCGACCCAACTGCGGCTGACCGCATGACGCGACCAGTAGCGCGGCGCGGAACGTTCCTGCGTCATCAGCCACTGCCGACCGGCCGTCGACCAGTACGACGGATGCTCGTAGCCGCGATCTTCGACAAACTCCAGGAACTGCGCATTGGTGACCGGTGCCGCATCCATCTCGAACGCCGGCACGTAAATTTTCTGTGCAGGCAACTCGTCTGGCCATGCGAACCCGTCAGCCTCAGCCCAGCCTTGCGTGAAATTGCCGCCCGGAAAATGCAGCGTGCCGGCCGATGACACGTTCGCCGATGGTGCGATCGATGCAGGCTCCGCCGGTGCCAGCCCAAGCGCCTGCAGCAGCGTTGCAATCGTCTCGCCCTGCACATCTTCATGATGCAACGCGCGACGGAAGGGATAGAGCGTGGCGTCGCCATCGTCGGGCAACAACGCAATGCGGCGTAGCAGCCCATCGAGCACCTGCGTGGCGTACTGCTTTACGCGCGCGACATCGGGCAACGCGATTTCCCAACGCTCGTCGGGACCGATTCGCTCGGGATCGAACCACTCGTCGGCGCCATCGAGCAGCGATGGCTCGCTGGCCACCGGCAACCGGATGCCGCCCTGTTCCAGGTGACGCACCCCACGCAGGCACCACCACTCGGCGTGCCAGGCAATATGGCCAAGTGTCCACAGCGGCGGATTGCAGTCGTACTGGCGCGGCACGGTCCAACCCTTGCGCGTTTGCCCGAAAGCACCGAGCCACGCCAGCGTGCGATTACGCGATTCCACCAATGCTTGCGCCAACCCCTCGCGTGGTAACCGGCGCGCATCGGGCCATGCAGCCTTGCCGCCGGTGAAGTGGAGATCGGGAAGCATTGAGAAGCCGCTCATCGAAGAATCCGTGTCAGAGGGGTGAGAAACAAGAAACCAAAAGCCGGATGCACCGGCTGCGCGCATTATGACACTGCACGCCGGCGACTTCCGGCCGGCCCTGTTTCACCCTGCTGACGGCGCGGCTTCCTGTTTGCCGAGTCTGCCGTGTGCGTCTGGTTTTCGCCGATTATCCGCGAGCGTGGAATATCGCGAACCAGCCGCGCGGATCGGTCCAGCTTACCGGGTCGGTAAAGCCCGCCGCTTCGAGCAGGATCGCAAAATCGTCGGGGCGGTACTTGTGCGAGTCTTCGGTATGGATCCGGTCACCGGCGGCAAAGCGCCGCTCACCCTCTGGCCAGCGCACGGTCACGTCGCGCAGCGCTTGCAGATGCATCTGGATCCGCGAGGCCTGCGCATCGAATGTTGCCGCGTGACGCCAGTCTTCCAGCGCGAAATCGCTACCGACGATGCGATTCACGTTGCGCAGCACGTTGCGGTTGAACGCGGCGGTCACGCCCAGCGCATCGTCATACGCGGCCACCAGGGTGTCGGCATCCTTGTACAGGTCCACGCCAATCAGCACGCCATCGCCGGGACCCGCCGCCGCGCGCAGCCGCTGCAATAGCGCCAGCGCATCGATCGGCGCGAAGTTGCCGATACTGGACCCGGGATAGAAAAACAGCCGCCGGCCACGCCGGACACTGTTGGGCAGATCGAGCGGCCCGCACAGGTCGGCACCGAGCCCGAGCATCGGGATCTGCGGGTTCTGCTGCTGCAGGCTGGCCAGTGTGCCGCGCAGGAATTCCACCGAGATATCGAGCGCCACGTACTGGGCGGGTTGCAGGCTCGGGAACAGCCGCGCAGCCTTCTCGCAGTTGCCGGCACCGAGATCGATCAATACGCAGCCACTACCGGCCCGGGCCGCAATTGCGGGGGCCGCGCTGGCGAAAATGGATGCCTCGGTACGCGTGGGGTAGTACTCGGGCAGGTCGGTGATGGCTTCGAAGAGCCGGGAGCCGAGTACGTCGTAGAAGAACTTTGGACTGATATTGGCCTGCGGCCTGCCCAACCCTTGCAGGATTTCGGCGCGCAATGCCCGGCTGTCTTCGCGGTACTGCTGGACGAATTCAGGCTGAAGCACGCCATGGCGCGCATGGCCATTACCGACGACGATGCTAGCCTCAGGCGCGAGCTCGGGCGTGGCCAGATGGTTGTGGTTGGTGCCGTTGTTGGGGGATTTGGGACGGGACGGGTTCAGCGGTGTCTTATTGGGCGTCGTAAGGGCCGACATGACGTTTCCTTGTTGTCGATGGGCACTACGGTGAATCCCTCTCAATAAACCGCGCCAGCACGCGAGGCGGCTGCGGCAGGCACGGGATGCGCAACTGTTCTGTCTGATGCACATCTGCCGGACCAATCCAATTAGCATAGGTGGATATGTCCATGTGTGCGTGACGCGTTGCATCACTTTACAAACTCGATTGCACGGTCTCGGCACGGCATTCGCACGGCATCCATGTAGCAATTTGCATACATACAAACCCCTACCCGGCAGTGCAACATTTTTTTTGCCGTTCCCTTATAATCGCCTCCAACGTGTTCATCGGTGTTTTCCGGTGGCCACGATTTCCTTCCAAAGAGGGAAGTTAAAGGGGAGTAGCTTGGGGGCCCATGCCCTTAGCACAATCGTCATTCCGAAACGCTGACCCGTTTCCGGTTGTGCTGACCCTGGCGCGCATTCCGCGCCAGTTCGTCGAGCAAGACCTTTGCACACCTGGTTTTACGGTTTGCAAAGGCGGCCCCCTACACTTCCGGCGCTCGCTGTAAATCCCAGGTGCAACCAAAAGACCTTGCTGGCCCCAATGGCCCGCAGCTATTCGCACTTGAGGAGCGTACATGGAGTGGTTTACCGATCTGTTCACGATGCAATTCCTGACAGCGCTGCTGTCGATTGTCGTCATTGACCTGGTTCTGGCTGGCGACAATGCCATCGTGATCGCCCTGGCGGCGCGCAACCTGCCGCCTCACCTGCAGAAGAAAGCCATTGTCTGGGGCACTATCGGCGCCGTGGTGGTCCGCTCGGCGATGACCATTGGCGTGGTCTGGCTGCTCAAGATCCCGGGCCTGCTGCTGGTGGGTGGCCTGGCACTGGTCTGGATTGCCTACAAGCTGCTGGCGGCCGAGGAAGATGGCGACGAGCATGGCGCTGGCGCAGCCACGCTGGTGGGTGCAATGAAGACCATCATCATCGCCGACGCGGTGATGGGCGTGGACAACGTGCTGGCCGTGGCCGGTGCGGCCCACGGCAGCTTCCTGCTGGTGGTGCTGGGCCTGCTGATCAGTATCCCGATCGTGGTCTGGGGCTCGAGCCTGGTCCTCAAGCTGATGTCGCGCTACCCGTCCATCATCTACATTGGTGCCGGCGTGCTGGCCTTCACGGCCGTGAAGATGATCCTGGGCGAGCCGATCACCAAGGCGTTCTTCGAGGCGCAACCCATCGTCAAGTGGGGCCTGTACCTGGTGATCGTCGGCGGCGTGCTGGGCGCGGGCTACCTGACGCAGAAGCGTCGCGAAACCCGCCAGACGCCGGTGGAAAGCCACTAACCGGACTGACTGCCACACTGAAAGGCCGCCTGCGGGCGGCCTTTCTCGTTCTTGCTCGATAACAGGCTAAAATCCCCGCTTGCGGCCTTCGCGCCAACATCACTTTCCCCCTTCGCGCCGATGAAACAGTACCTCGACTTCATGCGCCATGTGTACGAGCATGGCACCGAAAAGTCCGACCGCACCGGCACCGGCACGCGCTCGGTGTTCGGCTACCAGATGCGCTTCGACCTGGCCGAAGGCTTTCCGGTGGTCACCACCAAGAAGCTGCACCTGAAGTCGATCATCCATGAGCTGCTGTGGTTCCTGCAGGGCTCGACCAACATCAAGTACCTGAAGGACAACGGCGTCACGATCTGGGACGAATGGGCCGATGCCAATGGCGAACTGGGCCCGATCTACGGCTACCAGTGGCGCGCATGGCCCACGCCCGATGGCCGCCATATCGACCAGATCAGCGAGGTAGTGCAGCAGATCCGCAACAATCCCGATTCGCGCCGCCTGATCGTGTCCGCCTGGAATGTGGGCGAGATTCCGCAGATGAAGCTGCCGCCCTGCCATGCGTTCTTCCAGTTCTATGTGGCCGATGGCAAGCTGAGCTGCCAGCTGTACCAGCGCAGCGCGGACATTTTCCTGGGTGTGCCGTTCAACATCGCCAGCTACGCGCTGCTGACGCACATGATTGCGCAGCAATGCGATCTGGAAGTGGGCGATTTTGTATGGACCGGCGGTGATTGCCACGTGTACAGCAACCACTTCGAGCAGGTGGCAACGCAACTGGCACGCACGCCGATGAAGCTGCCGACGCTGCGCATCAAGCGCAAGCCAGACAGCATCTTTGACTATCAGTACGACGATTTTGAACTGGTGGGCTACGAGTCGCACCCGGCAATCAAGGCACCGGTGGCCGTATGACCCTGTTGACCCTGATCGTCGCGCGTGCGCGCAATGGCGTGATCGGCCGCGACAACACGCTGCCGTGGCGCCTGCCCGAAGACCTGCAGCACTTCAAGCGCACCACGCTGGGCGCACCGATCATCATGGGCCGCAAGACCTGGGATTCGATCGGCCGTCCGCTGCCAGGCCGCCGCAATATCGTGGTCAGCCGCAACCGCGCGCTGGAACTCGCAGGCGCCGAGGTGGTGGGATCGCTGGAAGACGCGCAACGGCTTTGCGCTGGTGTGGAGCAGGTGTTCCTGATTGGCGGCGCGCAGCTCTATGCGGAAGCGCTGCCCAGCGCGGATCGACTGATCGTCACCGAGATCGATGCCGATGTACCTGGCGATGCGTTCTTCCCGGCCGTGGATCGCTCGATCTGGATCGAGGCGTCCCGCGAAAAACACCATTCTGAGGCGAATGGTTTCGACTATGCGTTCGTGACTTACGAACGTCCGCCGTCGGGCGAAGAATAGTTGTAGTAGGTACTCAGCTCCCCTCTCCCGCGCGCGGGAGAGGGGAGCAACCACCAACCAACCTTAATTCCCTGCGATCGTCATCTGTTCGATCAGGATCGAGCCGGTTTCCTTGGTGCCGCGCACCAGCGCATCGGCACCGATGCCTACGATCTGCTTGAACATCTCGACCATATTGCCGGCGATCGTGATTTCCTCGACCGGATACTGGATCACGCCATTCTCGACCCAGTAGCCCGACGCGCCGCGCGAATAGTCGCCCGTCACGTAGTTCACGCCCTGCCCCATCAGTTCGGTCACCAACAGGCCGGTTCCCATCTTCTTGAGCATGCCGGCGAAATCGTCGGCCGGTTGCGTCAGCGAACTGGTCAGCGTCAGGTTATGCGAGCCGCCCGCGTTGCCGGTGGTCTGCATGCCAAGCTTGCGCGCCGAATACGTCGACAGGAAATAGCCTTCCACCACGCCATCGCGCACCACATCGCGCGCGTGCGTGCGTACGCCTTCTTCGTCGAACGGCGCGCTGCCCATGGCACCGGGCACGTGCGGCCGCTCGTGAATCTGGATGTGCGGGCCGAACACGGCCTTGCCCAGCGTGTCGTACAGGAACGTCGACTTGCGATAGAGCGCGCCACCCGATACCGCCTGCACAAACGCGCCGAGCAGACCTGCCGCCAGCGGCGCCTCGAACAACACCGGGCATTTGCGCGTGGACAGTTTGCGCGCGTTCAGGCGAGCCAGCGCGCGTTCGGCGGCATAACGGCCAATGGCTTCGGGTTCGGCCAGTGCCTGCGGCGAGCGCTTCGACGAATACCAGTCGTCGCGCTGCATGCCGCCGCCGGAACCGGCGATCGGTGCGCTGGAAATGAAATGGCGCGAATAGGGATAGCCGCCCACGAATCCGCGCGAGGTGGCCAGCACGAATTGCGAATGCTGGGCCGACACACTGGCGCCGTCGCTATTCCTGATCTTCGGCGATACCGCGAACGACGCAGCTTCCGCGCGGCGGGCAATGTCGATGGCCGCTTCCGCATCGATATTCCAGGGATGGAACAGTTCCAGATCCTGCGGATTGCGCTCCAGCAGGTCTTCCTCGGCCAGGCCCGCGCAATCGTCTTCCGCCGTGAAGCGGGCGATGTTGTAGGCGGCTTCAGCCGTGGCGCGCAGCGCGGCCGGAGAAAAATCCGACGTGCTGGCATTGCCGCGCCGCTGGCCGATCATGACCGTCACGCCCACGATCTTGTCACGATTCTGCTCGATGGTCTCCACCTGCCCCTTGCGCACCGTCACCGACAGGCCGCTGCCTTCGGAGATCTCGGTGGCGGCATCGGTCGCGCCAAGTTCACGTGCCACGCGCAGCACATCGGCCGCCATGGCCTTGAGCTGATCCTGGGTATAAGTGAAATGCGCGGTCTGTTCGGCAGTCTGGCTCATATCGGCGGGCGTGATCAAAAGTCCAAACGGGAATCATAGCAAGATAAAATGCCGCCCATGACGCGAAATACCCGTAACACCTCCAACGGCCGTTTCCCGGGCGCCTTTGCCCCGGAAGACGACGACGACCTGCCCAAGAGCAAGTCCCAGCGCAAGCGCGACATGACCGCGCTGCAGGATCTGGGCGTAGAACTCGAGGCACTGGCCAAGGACCGCCTGGCCCGTGTACCGATGCCCGAATCGCTATCCGACGCGATCCTGGCCGCCCGCAAGATCACCAGCCATGAAGGCAAACGCCGCCAGATGCAGTTTGTCGGCAAGGTCATGCGTAGCCTGGACGACGACGAAGTCGAGGCCATCCGCGCCGCGCTGGAAGGCTTCAAGGGCACCAGCAAGGCCGAAACCGCCAAGATGCACCTGATGGAACGCTGGCGCGACCTCTTGCTGGCCGATGACGCCGCCCTGACCAAATTCCTGGGCGAACACCCGGGCGTGGACGCGCAGACCGTACGCAATATCATCCGTAATGCGCGCAAGGAAAAGGAACTGGGCAAGCCGCCGAAGTACTACCGCGAGCTGTTCCAGGTCATCAAGGCCGCGCTGGATGCCAGCAATGCCGACGACGACGCCCCTGCCGAGGAACCCAAAGCATGACACCCGTGGCCCGCAATCACCCTGACGAACTCGTGGTCGGCTTTGTATCGATCTCGGATCGTGCCTCATCCGGCACTTATCAGGATGAGGGCATCCCTGCCCTGCGCGACTGGTTCGGCAAGACGCTGACTTCGCCGTGGCAGGCCGTCGAGCGGCTGATACCCGATGAGCAGGCGCTGATTTCGCGCACGCTGATCGAACTGGTGGATGTGGCGGGCTGCGACCTGGTGCTGACTACCGGCGGCACAGGTCCGGCGCGACGCGATGTCACGCCCGAGGCCACGCTGGCCGTGGGCACCAAGGAAATGCCAGGGTTCGGTGAACAGATGCGCCAAGTGAGTCTGCACTTCGTGCCAACGGCAATCCTGTCGCGGCAGGTAGCGGTGATTCGCGAAACGCCGAGCCGCGCAGCGCTGATCGTCAACCTGCCCGGCCAGCCGCGCGCGATTCGCGAGACGCTGGAGGGACTGCGCGATGCGCAAGGCGCAACGATCGTCCAGGGCGTGTTCGCCGCGGTGCCGTATTGCATCGACCTGATTGGCGGGCCGTATATCGAGACCGATGAGACGATGGTGAAGGCGTTCCGGCCGAAGAGCGCGGTACGCCAGAAGCCGGTTGTTTAAGCACCGAAGACGGGCTCCCCTCTCCCATGAAATGGGAGAGGGGAGCAGACCTTACCTACTTCAAGCCCAAATACAGTCCGATCGGTACGAACACCACGGCGGCGATATTGCCGAGCAGGACGATCGAGGCCACCTGGTCTGGCTCCTGCCGGTAGTGATCAGCCACCAGGAAGTTGAGTACCGCGGGCGGCAGCGCCGCAAACACGAACAGCAGGCCGCGCTGCAAATCGCTCATCGGCACCCACCATGCCAGCAGCAATGCCACGGCAATGCCCGCCAGCGGGCATACGGCGGCACCCAGCACTCCCATTCCCCAGTTGCGCAGGCTCACGTCCTTCATGCGCACGCCGAGCGCGAACAGCATCAGCGGGACGGTGGAATCTCCAAGCAGCTTGATCGATTCATAGACCGGTTCCGGCAGCGAGAACACCGGCCGCGCGAGCGACAGCGCCACGCCGGCCACGGTGGCCAGGACCATCGGGTTGCGTGCGATCTGCATCATCGACGCCTGCCGGTTCACGATCTTCATGCCGATCGTGAAATGCATCAGGTTCGATGCCGCGAACAGCGCCACGGCGGGCGCCAGGCCCGCTTGCCCGAATGCGAAGACCGATAGCGGCAGGCCCATGTTGCCGCAGTTGTTGAACATCATCGGCGGCACGAACGTGCGCGGATTGGCGCCGCTCATCCTGGCCACGATCCACGCCAGGATGCCCGAGCCGATCACCACCGCCACCGCACAGGCCAGCAGCACCAGCTGGTCGGCCAGCACAAAGTCCTTGCTGATAAACGCCGATACCACCAGCAAGGGCGCGATGACTTCGAGCATCGCCCGATTGATGCCCGTCATGTCCGGATGCGCGCGGCGTCCGTACACCCAGCCGATCAGGATAATCAGGATGACCGGGGTGATGATCGAGACGATGCGCGTAAACATTACGCGGCAGGAGCGTCGGGAGCAGCCGGTGCGGGCAGCGAGGCAGCAGCCTCGGCCGGGGTCTTGATGAAATGCTGGCGGTAGTAACGCAGTTCTTCCACCGATTCCAGGATGTCGGCCAGCGCGGTATGCAGCTGGCGCTTGTGGAAGCCCTTGTGGATTGCCGGTTCCCAGCGCTTGCACAGTTCCTTGAGCGTGGATACGTCAAGGTTGCGGTAGTGGAAGAACGCTTCGAGCTTCGGCATGTAGCGGGCCATGAAGCGGCGATCCTGGCAGATCGAATTGCCGCACATCGGCGACTTGCTGGCCGGCACCCAGCGCTTCAGGAACGCCAGCAGTTCGGCCTCGGCCTGGGCCTCGGTCAGCGTGGATGCCTTGACCTTGTCGATCAGGCCCGAACGGCCGTGCGTACCCTTGTTCCAGTTGTCCATCCCGTCGAGCACGGCATCAGGCTGGTGGATCACCAGCACCGGGCCTTCGGCCAGGATGTTCAGCTCGGAGTCGGTGACCACGATCGCCACCTCGATGATCCGGTCGGTGTCCGGCTGCAAGCCGGTCATCTCCATGTCCAGCCAGACGAGGTTGTTTTCACTTTTTACGGAGGATGCGGCGGGGCTTGTCATCTGGCGGTACGGCTTGATATTGGAAATTCGAGGAAGGGAATCGCCCTGGATGCGGGTGGTCGGGGGCGAACAATTTATAATTCTCGCATATCTGCCCCAAATGGCCTGCCACGCACCTTCCGCGCGGGGCCATTGCCAACAAGGCTTGCCGATGTTCACGCTGATCTTTCTTGCCGCCCTGGTCGTCATGGTGCTGACCAAACTCTGGCTCGCCATGCGCCAGGTTCGCCATGTGGTGCGCCACCGCGACGCAGTGCCGGCACGCTTTGCCGACACCATTACGCTGTCCGCCCACCAGAAGGCGGCCGACTACACCGTGGCCCGTACCCGGCTGTCGATGCTCGAGGTACTGACCGGCGCCGCGGTGCTGATCGGCTTCACGATGCTGGGCGGCGTGCATGCGCTGAACCAGTTCTGGCTCCATGTCTTCGACGGCGGCGGCTATCTTTACGGCGTGGCGCTGATTGCCAGCGTGGCGCTGATCGGCGGCCTGTTCGACCTGCCCTTCTCGCTCTATGGCCAGTTCGTGATCGAGCAGCGCTTCGGCTTCAACAAGATGACCTTCGGCCTGTGGCTGGCGGACGTGGCCAAGATGGCCGTGGTGGCCTGCGTGCTGGGCCTGCCGCTGCTGCTGGCCGTGCTGTGGCTGATGGACCGCGCCGGCACCTACTGGTGGCTCTACACCTGGCTGCTCTGGGTGGGTTTCAGCCTGCTGCTGCAGATCATCGTGCCGACCTTTATCGCACCGCTGTTCAACAAGTTCGAGCCGCTGACCGACGACAGCCTGCGCGAGCGCATCGAAGCGCTCCTGCGCAAGTGCGGCTTTGCCAGCAAGGGCCTGTTCGTGATGGATGGCAGCAAGCGCAGCGCGCACGGCAACGCCTATTTCACCGGCTTTGGCGCGGCCAAGCGCATCGTCTTCTTCGACACGCTGCTGTCGCGCCTGGACGGCGAGGAAGTCGAAGCAGTCCTGGCGCATGAGCTGGGCCACTTCAAGCGGCGCCATGTGGCCAAGATGATCGCGGTCACGTTCGCGCTGTCGCTGGTCTTCCTGGCCGTGCTGGGCTGGCTGGCCACGCGCGAATGGTTCTTCACGGGCCTGGGCGTGCTGCCGAACTTCGGCAGCAGCAATCACGCGTTGGCGCTGGTGCTGTTCTTCCTGGCGCTACCGGTGTTCACGTTCATCCTGGGGCCGCTGGCCAGCCAGTCGTCGCGCAAGCATGAGTTCGAAGCTGACGAATTCGCCGCGCACCAGACCAACGCGAGCCATCTGGTGTCGGCGCTGGTGAAGCTGTACAAGGACAACGCGTCGACCCTGACACCCGATCCGATCTATAGCGCGTTCTACTATTCGCATCCGCCGGCTGCCCAGCGGATCGACCGCCTGCTGTCGTACGCATGAACCGCAGCGCACGCCACCATAACGCCGGAAAGGGTGCCGGCAAGGGTAACGGAGCCGATTCCGAGTCCGCACTGATCGTTGCCGCGCACGGCCGCCACTACGTGGTGGAGCGCACCGATGGCTCGCACCTGCATGCGTTCCCGCGCGGCAAGAAAAGCGATGCCGCGGTGGGCGACCACGTCCGCATCGAACTGGCCTCGGCCGACCAGGGCGTGATCACGGGCATCGATCCGCGCAAGAACCTGCTCCATCGTTCGGACCAGTTCAAGTCCAAGCTGCTGGCGGCCAATATCGACCAGGTCATTATCGTGCTGGCCACGGAACCGGGCTTTTCGGAGGATCTGCTGGGCCGGGCACTGGTCTCGGCAGAGGCGCTGGAAATTCGTCCGCTGGTGATCCTGAACAAGACCGACCTGACCGAGCGGCTCGACGAGGCGCGCGGCCGGCTCCGGCTCTACCAGGACCTGGGCTATGACACGCTGGAACTGTCGGTCCATGCCCGCCCGGAGGAAACGCTGGCGGCACTGCAGCCGCGCACGGCCGGTCTGTCGAGCATCCTGATCGGGCAGTCGGGCATGGGCAAGTCATCGCTGCTGAACCTGCTGATCCCGGGCGTCGAAGCACAGACGCGCGAGATCTCGGCCAAGCTTGACTCAGGCAAGCACACCACCACGTTCACGCGGCTCTATCACCTGCCTGAGGCCTGGGCCGTGGTCGATGGCCGTCCCGGCTACCTGATCGATTCGCCGGGCTTCCAGGAATTTGGCCTGCACCACCTGAGCGAAGGCATGCTCGAACGTGCCTTCCCCGAGTTCCGTCCGCGCCTGACCGAATGCCGGTTCTACAACTGTCACCACATCAATGAACCCGGCTGCGGCGTGCTGACTGCGATCGACGGCGGCGAGATCTCGCCGCGCCGCCATCAGCTCTATACGCAGTTGTTGCACGAGTCACGCCAGCAAAAGCCGTGGTAACGTAGGCGCACCTGCCTCGTTGCCGCATTGCATATGAAACTGCTGCTGAGGACGCCTTCGCTGGTTCACGCCGCGCATTGCGAGAACGTACTGCGCGCCGCCGGCATCCATGCCGAGGTACGCAACACCTGGCTGGCTGGCGCGGCCGGCGATATTCCGCTCAACGAAAGCGCTCCGCAAGTCTGGATCCTCGATGACGCCGCGGAAGCCGAGGCATGGGCCGCGCTCAATGCCGCGGCCAATCCCGCACCCGGTCCGCGCTGGCAGTGCCACGCTTGCGGCGAATGGCACGAGGCGCAGTTCGGCGCGTGCTGGCAGTGTGGCGGAAGCCGCGAATAGCCAGGTTGCACACCATGGCCCGCTCGTTGCGGCGCAACAAGGATCCCGAAGGCTATCGCCTATATTGAAAGCCCGTCTGACAACTGTCGCGATGCCCCGCGTCGGAGGTTGCAATCATGAGCATGGCTACCCGGCTGGCGAACTGCCTGGCCCGCAAACAGAGCCGGTTCGATATCGTTCGTCACCCCCATGCCACTGGCGGCCTGGCATCGACCGAGGTCACCCACGTTCCCGGTGATCGAATGGCCCGGACCGTGTTGCTGGAAGACAGCAAGGGATACCTCACCGCGGTGATCCCGTCGACCCACCACCTGAAGCTGTCTGAAATTCGCGAGCAGACCGGCCGCAAGCTGTCGCTGGCGCATGGCGCCGGGTTGCGCGAGGTCTTCAAGGACTGCGACCCGGAAGCGATTCCGCCGGCAGGGTTCGGCACGCAGACCTGGCTCGACGACAGCCTGTTGACGCATGCCGACGTCTACTTTGAAACCGGCGATCACCAGGAGCTGGTGCATATGAGCGTCGAGCAATTTGCCGAGTTGATGGCCGACGCCCGACGCGGACATTTTTCGCACCGCGTGATGTAGCACTCCGCATGCCTCAGCCCCAAGAAAAAAGCACCACGGCCGTGGTGCTTTTTTCGTTGAGGCATCGGTGTTGCCGGCTGTCTTAGCCCACCCACAGTGCCAGCGAGATCATCGCCAGCAGCAGCATCCACAGGATCACGGCGCGCCAGACCAGTCCCACCGCCGATTGCAGCGTACGAATGCCCGGGTCCGCGCCGTACTCTGGCGGCACCGGTTCGGCATCGCCCATGCCCGGCGCGTAGTCCACGCCAGCCAGGCTGGTACGCAGCATCACGCTCGAATCCTCTTCGGCCAGCGGCTGGCCCAGCCGCACGCCAAGTGCCCCGCCGCCACTGGCCAGCAGGATGCCGTTGACCGCGTCATTCCACTTGCGCGCATGGTTACGCCACGCGTAGACCGCGTCCTCGAAGTTGCCGACGATCGCAAACCCGATTGCCGTCAGTCGCGCCGGCACCCAGTCGAGCACATAGAACGCCTTCGCGGCAAACCGTCCCAGGGCCGGGCTACGTTCGTTGGACGGTGTATTCCATTGGCGATTCAGGAATTCGGCCGTGCGATACAGCACGACCCCGCCCGGGCCAATCGGCACCAGGAACCAGAAGAACACGCCGAACACATGCCGATGCACGGCCACGATGGCCGCTTCCAGCGTATGGCGCACGATTTCGCTGACCGGCATTTCCAGCGTATCGAGCCCGGTCCACTCGTGCAGCAAGGTGCGCGCGGTGTGCAGGTCGTCGCGGTTCAGTGCCTCGTGGATATCGGTGAAGAAGTGGCTGAACTGACGGAACCCCAGGGTGAGGTACAGCAGCAGCACGTTCCAGAACAGCGTCAGGGCGACGCTGACCGACGCCAGCAGGTAGTGGACGATCACCGCCGCCAACGTAAGCGGCAGCACGACCGTCAGCCACGCCAGCGCGGCATCGCGCGGGCGCCCGGTATCGAAGGCGTGTTCGGCTCGCTCACCGAGCACGCGCACGATGTCGAAAATAGGATTGTTCCGCCCCAAGGCACGGAACTGTTCGGCAATCAGCGCCAGGAGAATGGAAACGAAGGTCATCGCGTGACGATTTATCAGCACGCGGCGATGTGCCGCGGCGTTCGCATGGCGGATAGCCAGACGATAGCATAGCGGCAGGCAATGTTAAGAAAAGACCTGTAAGTACTGGTTACTACGGATGCGCCAGAACACCCGCTTTCAGGCGGGTGTTCTGGCTCGGCAGCACTGGCGCATGCCCCCTGCTCGCTTGTACGCTTGCAGGGCCTGTGACGATCAGGCGGGCAGGTCGAAGACCAGCACTTCGGCGCCGGCGCCCTTTTCAAGGCTCACGGCATCCTCGCCATCGAACCTGGCCGCATCGCCCGCTTCCAGCGCATGGCCGTTCACCGTCACCCGGCCGCGGGCCACATGCACATAGGCCTTGCGACCCGGCTGCAGCGCCAGCGTCGCCGCTTCGTCGCCATCGAACAGGCCACCAAACAGCCGCACGTCCTGGTGAATCACCACCGAACCCTCGGCACCGTCGGGGCTGCCCACCAGGCGCAGGCGACCGCGCTTCTCGGCGGCCTCGAAGCGCTTTTCCTCGTAACCGGGCTCGATGCCTTCCTGGTTTGGCATGATCCAGATCTGCAGGAAATGCGTGGTGTCATGCGCGGCATGGTTGTACTCGGAGTGACGCACACCCGTGCCGGCACTCATGCGTTGCACGTCGCCAGGACGGATCACGCTGCCGTTGCCCATGCTGTCCTTGTGGGCCAGTTCGCCTTCCAGCACATAGCTGATGATCTCCATGTCGCGGTGACCATGGGTACCAAAGCCCATGCCCGGCGCGACGCGGTCTTCATTGATCACGCGCAGCGGGCCAAACTGGATATGGCGCGGGTCGTAGTAATCGCCAAACGAAAAGGTGTGGTACGACTTGAGCCAACCATGGTCTGCATAACCGCGCTCTTCAGACTTACGGATTTCAATCATTTTGATGGCCCTCCTGAGGCCGTGGCATTGAACCCGTTTCGTGGCTTTCACCAACAGTTCCGGGCTCATCGGCGTTTCGATGCTAGGCAGTTTAGGGGAGCGGGAGTATATTGGCGGGCACCACTTTAGAAGCACTTGTTCAGAAATTCTGAATATGCCCCTGTCACTCGAATCCCTCGAAGTCCTTGACGCCATCGAGCGCAAAGGCAGTTTTGCCGCCGCCGCCCATGAAATGGGCAAGGTGCCTTCAGCACTGACCTATGTGGTCCGCAAACTCGAGGAAGACCTCGATGTGCTGCTGTTCGACCGACGGCGCCACCGGGCCGAACTGACCCCGGCCGGCCGCGCGCTGCTGGACGAGGGGCGCCACCTGCTGCATGCGGCCGACGACCTTGCGCGACGCGTCAAACGGCTGGCCACGGGCTGGGAAGCCAACCTCAATGTGGCGGTCGACGATCTGGTCAATTTCCGGGCGCTGCTGCCGGTGATCCAGGACTTCTACGCCGAGAACACCGCCACGCGCCTGCGCTTTTCGAAGGAAGTGCTTGGCGGCACCTGGGATGCTCTGGTCAGCAACCGCGCGGACCTGATTATCGGCGGCGCATACGAGACCCCGAGCACGCAGGGTTTCCAGGTCCGGCCGCTGGGTTCGATCCCGTTTGTCTTTGCCGTCGCCGCGCATCATCCGCTGGCTACCGAGGAAGGTCCGCTGACCACGATCCAGATCGCCAGGCACCGCATCGTCGCGGTGGGCGATACCTCGCGCAACCTGCCCGCGCGCACCCATGGCGTGCTGGCCGGACAGGACGTGCTGGTAGTGCCGACAATGCGCGACAAGCTCGAGGCCCAGATCCGCGGCCTGGGATGCGGCTGGCTGCCGGCGCCGATGGCGCAGCCGCATATCGAAAGCGGCGTGCTGCAGGTACGCGAAACGGTGGAAGTCCGTGCGCCCGGCAATTTCAAGGTGGCCTGGCGTACCAACACGCGCGGCAAGGCGGTGCAATGGTGGGCCAACAAGCTCGAGGATCCACGGCTGGCGCAGGCGCTGATGCAACAGTCGCCGCAGGCGCAGCCGGAATCGTTCGAATAGGACCGCCGACCGCGGATCTCGCGAATCTCGCGGATCACGAAGCATCCCATCCACGCACCATGCAGCAACGCTACCGGGGGCGCTTTGCCCCCTCCCCGACGGGTCCCCTGCACCTTGGCTCGCTGGTCACCGCATTGGCCAGTTGGCTCGACGCGCGCGCCCATGGCGGTGACTGGCTCGTACGCGTGGAAGACATTGACTATCCACGTTGCGTCAGGGATGCCGATACCGGCATCCTGGCCACGCTGGATGCGCTGGGCCTGCATCCCGACGAACCGCCGGTCTGGCAAAGTCGTCGCGAATCACTGTACGCCGATGCATTGCGCCAGCTCGATGCGGCTGGCCACCTGTATCCCTGCGGCTGCTCACGCAAGGAGATCGCCGACTCGCTAGTGCACGTGCGCGAGCGTCACCAGACGCTCGGCTACCCGGGCACCTGCCGCAACGGCCTGCACGGCAAGCTGCCGCGCGCCTGGCGTGTGCGCGTGCCCGATGGCCCCGCGGCAACCATCTGCTTCGACGATCGCTGGCAAGGCCGCCAGTGCCAGGACCTGGAAACCGAACTCGGAGACTTCGTGCTGCGGCGTGCCGACGGGCTATGGGCGTACCAGCTGGCCGTAGTAGTCGACGATGCGGTACAGGGCATCACGCATATCGTGCGCGGCGCCGACCTGCTCGATTCCACGCCGCGCCAGATCCATCTGCAGCATCTGCTGGGCGCACCGACACCGGCCTATCTGCACGTGCCCGTAGTGGTCAATGCGCTTGGCGAAAAACTGAGCAAGCAGAGTGGCGCGCAGGCGCTCGATACCACGGCGCCGCTCGATGCGCTGCGGCAAGCCGGTGCGCATCTGGGCATCGTGAACGGGGAAGCGACGGTTACCGCGTGGCTGGCAGCGGCTACCGATCAATGGAAAGAAAAACTGGCGGCACCAGGCCGCCAGTCATAGACCAACCATACGACTACCAAGCCGTGATCAGGACTTGCGCGGCGCCCCACCGAGCAGCGCCGCAACCGGACGCTTCGGTGCCTGGCGGCCACGTGCCAGCGCGGCAGCCAGTTGGTCTTCGGCCTTCGGGGCCGGCGTGTAGTTGCCCGAAGGCTCGTACGGACGCGAGAAGAACGGATCGTCCGACGGACGGAATGCCTGACGGCCATTCGGCTCGGTACGGCGGCGGCGCGGCGCCGCTTCCTCGGCTTCACCGTTTTCGCGCGGGCGGCGCGTATCGGCACGCTCGCGGCGGCGGTTGCTCTCTTCCTGGCGGGCACGCTCGCCAGTCGGATCGAATCCGTCGAGTTGGCCGCGCGGCACCGAGCGCTTGATCAGCTTTTCAATATCGGCCAGCAGGCGGTCATCGCTGCCCGGCACGTAGATCGACAACGCGTCGCCACTGGCGCCGGCGCGGCCGGTACGTCCGATGCGGTGCACATAGTCTTCAGCACTGAACGGCAGGTCGAAGTTGATCACGCACGGCATGGCCGGAATGTCGAGGCCACGCGCGGCCACGTCGGTGGCTACCAGAGCGTCGATCGTGCCGCTCTTGAAACCGTCGAGCGTCTGCATGCGTTCGGTCTGTGTCTTGTCGCCGTGGATGGCCGCGGCGTTGATGCCCTCACGCTCCAGATGACGCGCGAGACGCGAGCAACCGATCTTGCTGTTGACGAACACGATGCATTGCTTCGACTGCTGCTCCGAAGCACGCTGCTTGAGCAGGTGCACCACGGCGGCCTGCTTGTTGCCGTCCTGCACCGGATACACGATCTGGCGCACGTTCTCGTTGGTCGAGTTGCTGCGCGCCACTTCGATCGTCACCGGCTGCTTCAGGTAGCTCGATGCGAGCTTCTTGATCTCGGGCGAGAACGTGGCCGAGAACAGCAGCGTCTGGCGTTGCGCCGGCAGCAGATTGATGATGCGCTGCAGGTCGGGCAGGAAGCCCATGTCGAGCATGCGGTCCGCTTCATCGAGCACCAGCATCTGCACCTGCGAAAGGTTCACCGATTTCTGCTGCACGTGGTCCAGCAGGCGACCCGGCGTGGCAACCAGGATTTCGACGCCACGGCGCAGCGCATCGGTCTGCGGATTCATGTCCACACCACCGAACACCACGGTGCTGCGCAGGTCGGTGTGCTGGGCGTAGCGCGCCACGTTGTCATAGACCTGGTCGGCCAGTTCACGTGTCGGTGTGAGCATCAGCGCGCGCACCGGATGGCGTGCCGGCGATGCACTGCCATTGGCCAGCGGCAACAGACGCTGGATGATCGGCAGCGCGAAGCCCGCGGTCTTGCCGGTACCGGTCTGTGCGGCGCCCATGACATCCTTGCCCAGCAGCACCACGGGAATGGCCTGTGCCTGGATCGGCGTGGGCTTGGTATAACCCTGGTCGGACAAGGCGCGCAGGATGCGCGGATCCAGCCCGAAGCTTTCGAACGTCTGCTCTGCTGCTGGGGTCTGGTCTGGGGTGGTCGTCATCGTCATCAATGGAGTGTCGGTGCAGGGCGCGAAGCCGAGGCAATGGACACGCGTCTGGAACAGGTCTACGGGCCGCCACGCGCACCGAAAGATGGGAGTTGGCGAATTACCCGGAAAATCAAAGACTTGGATTCTACCACCAGAGTCGGGAAGCGGACACCGGGGCTGCCTGAGAGTATTAGCGCTTGTGGTGTCAAAGATATGTCAACAGCATGTCACACAAGCCCGCGAGCATAGCGCGCCGGCCAAATGCCGCTTACAGCTACCCAAGACTCACTCAGAAGCGTCTTATCATGACCACCGCCCTGCCCGTCCAGCCTTCCGACCTGACCCGCCGCCGTTTCCTGCGCACTTCGAGCCACTTCCTGGGCCTCGGCGCCGGCTTGGCCGTGCTGGGTCCATCAGCACTGGCTGCCCCGGCCGTGGTCACCTCCGGACGTCCGGGTGCTCCCGACGGCATCCAGCTTGGCGATCCATCGGACGACGGACTGGTGGTGTGGGCGCGTGCCGACCAGCAGTCGCGCATGGTGATCGAGTACGCCACCACCGCCGATTTCCGCAACGCGATGCGCATTTCGGGGCCGCTGGCCAGCAGCGAGACCGATTTCACCGCCCGCACCCAGCTGACCGGCCTGCTGCCGGGCCAGCAATACCATGTGCGCGTGGCCTTCGAGAATGCCGCACAGCGGCGTGGCATGGGCGCGTGGATGGAAGGCAGCTTCCGCACCCGCGCAATGACCACCGACCGTCCGGTCCGCTTTGTCTGGTCCGGTGACACCGTAGGCCAGGGCTGGGGCATCAACCCCGACCTGGGCGGCATGCGCATCTACGAAGCGATGCGCCAGCGCAACCCCGATTTCTTTATCCATAGCGGCGACACCATCTACGCCGACAGCCCGATCACGGCCGAGCAGAAGGCCGAGGACGGCCGCATCTGGCGCAATGTTGTCACCGAGGAAGTCAGCAAGGTCGCCGAGACGCTCAAGGAATTCCGTGGCCGTCATCGCTACAACATGATGGACACCAACGTGCGCCGCTTTGCGAGCCAGGTCCCGCAGATCTGGCAGTGGGACGATCACGAGGTGACCAACAACTGGTCAGACTCGAAAGACCTGTCCGCCGATGCCCGCTATACGGAGAAGGATGTGCGCCTGCTGGTGGCGCGTGGCAGCCGTGCGTTCCTCGAGAACGCGCCGATGCGCTGGCACCGCCTGGGCCTGGCCGAACGCGTACATCGCAAGATTGCCTATGGTCCGCTGCTCGATGTGTTCGTGCTCGACATGCGCAGCTTCCGCGGCCCGAACGGCTACAACCGCGAGACCACCGAAAGCGCGGAAACCGCGTTCCTCGGCAACGCGCAGCTGGACTGGCTGATGGCCGAACTCACGGCGTCGCAGGCCACCTGGAAGGTGATCGCCGCCGACATGCCGATCGGCCTCGGCGTACCCGATGGCAAGGATGCGCAGGGCCGCGCGAAGTGGGAAGCCATTGCCAATGGCGACGGCCCGGCGCTGGGCCGCGAACTGGAAACGTCACGCCTGCTCACGCGTATCAAGCAGGCCGGGCTCCGGAACGTGGTGTGGCTGACCGCTGACGTGCATTACTGCGCCGCGCATCACTACGCGCCGGAGCGCGCGGTGTACAAGGACTTCGATCCGTTCTGGGAATTCGTGGCCGGCCCGCTCAACGCGGGCAGCTTCGGGCCCAATCCGCTCGACAACACGTTCGGCCCGCGCATCGTCTACCAGAAGGCGCCCACCGCGCAGAACATGTCGCCGTTCGCGGGCTTCCAGT
>CAUUBQ010000098.1:0-22884 GCA_963543405.1 uncultured Cupriavidus sp. | reverse complement strand
ACCGCGCTGCCCGCGGCCAATCCGCAAACCTGCTCCCCTCTCCCGCGCGCGGGAGAGGGGTTGGGGGAGAGGGCATGAGGTTCTGCTTGCCGCTGATCGCATTTTGAGCCGCTGGCCCTCTCCCCCGCCCCTCTCCCGCAAACGCGGGAGAGGGGAGAACATCAACTACCCCGGAAACACCAGCCGAAACGTCGTCAACCCGTCTGGCACCGATTCGACCTGTACGTCACCATTGTGCAGGTCCATGATGGTCTTGACGATGGACAAGCCGATGCCCGACGACTCACCTGAATTCGCGCGTGCCGGGTCGCCGCGGAAGAAGCGGTCGAACAGCCGGGGCAGATGCTCGGCCGCGATGCCCGGGCCGGGGTTGGTGACTTCGATTTCCACCGTCGCACCAACCTGCCGGCTTCGCAGTGCGATGGTGGCGCCGTCTGGCGAATAGCTGACGGCGTTGGCCAGCAGATTGCCCAGCGCACGCCTGAACAAGGTGGCATCGGCGCCTAGCATGCCATGCGCGTCCACCCGGATCGAGATCTGGCGCGCGTCGGCCAGCAGTTCGAAGTAGTCGGCCTGGCGGGCCAGTTCGTCGCGCAGATCGAGTTCCGTTACCTTCATCGCCACGCGTGCATTGTCGGCGCGCGCCAGGAACAGCATGTTTTCGATCATGCGCGACAGCCGCTCATATTCCTCGACATTCGACGCCAGCAGCGTCTGGTATTCCTCGGCCGACCTGTCGCTCGACAGCGCCACCTGCGTCTGGCCAAGCAGGTTGCCAATCGGTGTACGGAAGTCATGGGCCAGGTCCGCCGAGAACTGCGACAGGCGCTCATAGCGCTCGCGCAGGCGGTCGATCATCCGTTGTAGCGCGCGCGCCAGTTCATCGAGTTCGGCCGGCAGCCTCGCGGGGTCCACCGGCAGCACGCCGCTCGCAAACGTGACGGCCGCGGTCCCAGCCGCAATCCGGCGCAGCGGCGCCATGCCGGCGTGCAATGCCGCGTAGCCCAGCAAACCCGCACCGAGCGCGCCGAGCGCCACGGCAAGGCAGAGCTTGAGCCGATAGTCGCGCAGCAAGGCCACGCGTGACGCGGCCACCTGATAGAGCTCCACCCTTAGCGGCGTTGCGCTGGAGCCGGTCCGCGCCAGCATGGCCAGCCCACGTACCGGAATGTCGCGGCCATTGCTCCAGGTGCGGATGCCGGTCTGGTCGGGCACGACTCCGGTTGCAAGCACTGGCAGGTCCGGTATCGCCCCGGCTGCCGGGCCAGCGCCTGTCAGCACGGCGCCGTTGGCGTCAAGCAGCCGCAGGCCAAATTCCTCATTGCCCGCCACGATGCCGCGGATTTCCTGCCACGGGTCGCCTTGCGTCGAAGGTGGCGTCACCAACTCTGCCAGTTCGCCTCGCGTGCGCACCGCCTTGCGCAGCAGTTCGGAGTCGTCGCGCTCGATGATCTGCATGGCCAGCGCGCGATAGAGATAGAAGCCGACGCCCGCGAATGCACAACCCGCGATCAATGCGAACGCCAGCGCCAGCCGCGCCGTCAGTGAACGCATCGGGTTCACGATTGCCGGATCTCCAGCACATAGCCGATGCCGCGCACGCTATGAATCAACTTCGGGGCGAACGGATCGTCCATCTTGGCGCGCAGCCGGCGGATCGCAACGTCCACCACATTGGTGTCGCTGTCGAAGTTCATATCCCAGACATGCGATGCAATCTGCGTGCGGCTGAGCACTTCGCCATTGCGCCTGGCCAGAAAATGCAGCAACGCGAATTCACGCGGCGTCAGGTCGATGCGCTGGCCGGCACGCATCACGCGATGGCGGATCAGGTCGATCTCCAGGTCGCTCACCTCGATGCGGTCGGCCTCGCGGACCGGCCCCCGGCGCAGCAGCGTACGCACCCGCGCCAGGAACTCAACGAATGCGAACGGCTTGGCCAGATAGTCGTCGCCGCCCAATTCGAGTCCACGCACGCGGTCTTCCACCTCGTCGCGGGCCGTCAGGAACAGCACCGGCGTGTCCTTGCGCTCGCGCAGCTTGCTGAGAACATCCCAGCCGCTCATGCCCGGCAACATCACGTCCAGCACGATCAGGTCGTAGTCGCCCTCGATGGCGTGGTGCAGACCGTCTGCGCCGGTCACGGCCAGGTCGACCACGAAGGCCGACTCGGTCAGCCCCTTGCGCAGGTATTCGCCCGTCTTGGGCTCGTCTTCAATCACCAGAATCTTCATGGGTCCATTCCTCAACCACCAGCGGTGCCGCCGGCCTTGTTGCCGTCACGATATTAGCGACCGTGACGGTCCGCCTGGATGACAAGACTGTAATCGTTTTGACCCCATTGCACTGAGGGGCCACTTTTTAGAATCCGCTTCATTGCCGAACTATCAATGCGCCGCCGGGCGTGAGGAGTAAAGAATGTGGATTGTCAGGCTCGCCCTGCGCCGGCCCTATACCTTCGTGGTGCTCGCGATCCTGCTGTTGCTGGGTGGTCCGGTGGCCATCCTGCGCATGCCCACCGACATTTTTCCGTCGATCGATATCCCCGTGGTCAGTGTGGTGTGGACCTACAACGGCCTGTCCGCGCAGGACATGGCGCAACGCATCGTCACCGGCTATGAGCGTTCGCTGACCACCGACGTCGACAACATCGAGCATATCGAGTCGCAATCGCTGGCCGGCGTGGCCGTGATCAAGGTCTTCTTCCACCCGGGCGCCGATATCAATCGCGCCATTGCCCAGGCCACCGCCGGTGCGCAATCGCTGCTGAAAGCGATGCCGCCGGGCGCCACACCGCCACTGATCCTGAGCTACAACGCGTCCACGGTACCGATCCTGCGCCTGGCGCTCGGCAGCGACAAGCTGCCCGAGCAGGAGCTCTACGACCTTGGCAACAGCTTTATCCGTACCCAGTTGGCCACGGTACAGGGCGCATCGGTACCATTGCCCTATGGCGGCAAGGTGCGCCAGGTGATGGTGGACCTCAATGTTCCCGCACTGCAGGCACGCGGTCTGGCGCCGCTCGATGTGGTCAATGCCATCAATGCGCAAAACCTGATCCTGCCCGGAGGTACTGCCAAGATTGGCGCGCTGGAGTACCGCGTGGACCTGAACGGCAGCACCCAGACCGTGGCGGCCCTCAACGACCTGCCCGTGCGCAGCGGCCCGAATGGCACCGTGTACGTACGCGATGTGGCGCAGGTACGCGATGGCTATGCGCCGCAGACCAATGTGGTGCGGCACGATGGCAAGCGCGCCGCGTTGCTGGAAGTCGAGAAGACCGGCAACGCGTCCACGCTGACCGTGGTATCGCAGATCAACGCCCTGCTGCCGCATATCACCGCCGGCCTGCCGAAGTCGCTGCAGGTGCAGCCGCTGTCCGACCAGTCGGTGTTCGTGGTGTCGGCCATCGACGGCGTGTTGCACGAGGCGCTGATCGCGGCCTGCCTGACCGCCACCATGATCTTGCTGTTCCTGGGCAGTTGGCGCGCCACATTGATCATTGCCGTCACGATTCCCCTGTCGGTGCTGGCCGCGCTGATCGCGCTGGCGGCGCTGGGCGAGACGCTCAATATCATGACGCTGGGCGGCCTGGCACTGGCGGTTGGCGTTCTGGTGGACGACGCCACCGTGGCCATCGAGAACATTGCCCACCACCGCGAAATGGGCAAGCCACTGGAACAGGCCATCCTTGACGGATCGGGGCAGATCGCCCTACCGACGCTGGTATCCACACTTTGCATCTGCATTGTGTTCCTGCCAATGTTCCTGCTCAGCGGCGTGGCGCGCTACCTGTTCGTGCCGTTGGCCGAAGCGGTGGTGTTTTCGATGATCGCGTCCTATTTCCTGTCGCGCACGCTGATTCCCACGCTGGCGCATTACCTGCTGCGTGGCGAGGGTTCGGCACCGCGTGCGCGCGGGCCTGTGGCGCGCTGGTTCAGCGCCGCACATGCCCGCTTCGAGCACGGCTTCGAGCAGGTGCGCAACGGCTACTCGCGCTTGCTGGCAGCCGCACTGGCCGCGCCGCGCCGGACCGTAGTGATCTTCGCGCTGGCCTGCGCCGGCTCGCTGACGCTGGTGCCATTCCTGGGCCAGGACTTCTTTCCATCGGTCGACAGCGGCGAGATACGCCTGCATATGCGCGTACGTACCGGCACGCGCATCGAGGAAACCGCACGCATCACCGATCAGGTGGAAAGCGAGATCCGGCGCGTGGTGGGTCCCGACCACGTGGCCAGCATCGTCGACAATATCGGCCTGCCGGTCAGCGGTATCAACCTGACGTATGACTCCGCACTCCCGATCGGCCCCGGCGACGCCGAGATCCTGATATCCCTGAAGCCCGATGCCGGACGCTCCAGCGTGCTGGTCGACCAGCTCGATACCTCACTGCAGAAGGCATTCCCCGGCGTCAGCTTCTCGTTCCTGCCGGCCGACATGGTCAGCCAGATCCTGAACTTCGGCCTGCCCGCGCCAATCGATATCCAGATCGTGGGCAAGGATGTCGAAGGCAACCGCAAGGTGGCCGACCAGTTGCTGCGCCGCCTGGCCGGTGTGCCGGGACTGGCTGACCTGCATATACAGCAGCCAGCCGACCAGCCGGCACTGACCTTCAGTATCGACCGCACGCGGGCTTTGCAAGCCGGACTGTCGCAACGCGAGGTGGCGCAGAACCTGTTGATCGCGCTGTCGGGCAGCGGACAGACCACACCCAACTTCTGGCTCAACCCGAAGAACGGTGTCAGCTATCCGCTGGCGGTCTCGGTCCCGCAATACGCGATGAACTCGCTGCAAACCCTCGCGAACATCCCACTGGGCCTCGGCGCCAGCACCACCAGCCAAGGTGGGTCCGGCCAACTGGGGCAGTTCGGCACCATCGCGCGGGCCAACCAGCAAGGCGTGGTGTCGCACTACAACGTGCAGCCGGTGCTCGACCTGTTTGGCGCCGTGCGCGGCCGGGACCTGGGTGCCGTGGCCGGCGACGTCCAGCGCATTGTCGATCAGGTACGTCCGTCGCTGCCGGCCGGCTCGGACATCGTGGTGCGCGGCCAGGTGCAAACCATGCACGCATCGTTTGCGGGACTGATCATGGGCCTGGCCGCCGCGATCGTGCTGGTCTACCTGCTGATGGTGGTGAACTTCCAGTCATGGCTGGACCCGCTGGCCATTGTCGGTGCGTTGCCGGTTGCCTTGTCCGGCATGGCCTGGATGCTGTTCGCGACCGATACCACGATCAGTGTCCCGGCCCTGACCGGCGCCATCATGTGCGTGGGCATTGCCACGGCCAACAGCATCCTGGTGGTTAGCCACGCGCGCGAACTGCTGGCCGAGGGCAAATCCGCGCTCGATGCGGCATACCAGGCTGGCCGCGATCGTTTCCGGCCCGTAGCCATGACGGCGCTGGCCATGCTGTTCGGCATGGTGCCGATGGCGCTGGGATCGGGCGGTGCCGGCGCACAGAATGCACCGCTGGGCCGCACCGTGATTGGTGGGCTGGCATTCGGCACGGTGGCCACGCTGGTCCTGGTGCCGGTGTTCTTTGCCGCGCTGCATGCGTGGCTGGCCAAACGTAGCCAACCCACCCCACAACACCCTCCACTTCACGAAGGTCTGGTATGACCCGCACCGATTCCGACATCACCACGCGCGCACCGCGCCGCAACCCGCGTATCGCGGTACTGGCCATGGCCAGCGTACTGGTGGCACTGGCCCTGACCGCCGGCATCGTGCCACGCTGGCGTAGCCACACGGTGTTGCAGCAACGCGCACAGGCCGCGCAGATTCCGCTGGTCAGCGTGGTGCAACCCCGTGCCGCCTCGGCGGTCCATGACATCGCCTTGCCGGCCGATGTGCGCGCGTTCGAGGATGCCGCCATTCACGCGCGCGTCAGCGGCTACCTGCGCCGTTGGTACGCCGATATCGGTACCTCGGTCAAGGCGGGGCAATTGCTGGCCGAGATCGATGCGCCCGAGGTCGCCGACCAGTTGCGCCAGGCGCGTGCAGACGAAGCCACGGCGGCGGCCAACTATGCGCTGGCCCGGACCACGGCACAACGCTGGAAGGACCTGCAGGCATCGAATTCGGTGGCCCAGCAGGAAACCGACCAGAAAGTCGCGGACATGGAGGCCAAGGCCGCGCTGCTGGCCGCCGCGCGCTCCAATACATCGCGACTGGCCCAGCTGGCCAGCTACACGCAGATTCGTGCCCCGTTCGACGGCGTGATCACCGCGCGTAACGTCGATACGGGCGCGTTGATCGACGCTGGTAGTACGTCAAACCAGGGCCGCGAGCTGTTTCATATCTCGGCCGGTGCCCGTCTGCGCGTATTTGCGCAAGTACCACAGAATGCCAGCGCGGCGATCGGTCCCGGCACCCAGGCATGGCTGACCCTGCCACAGACACCGGGCCAGCGCTACCCCGCGACAGTCTCGCGCACCGCCGGCGCCATCGATCCGGTCACGCGCAGCTTGCGCGTCGAGCTCGATGTCGACAACCAGGACGGACGAATCTTGCCTGGCGCCTACGCCGAAGTGCATCTCGATATCGGCAGTGCCCGCACCGGGCTGGACCTGCCCGCCAATACGCTGATGTTCCCCGCAGGCGGCCCGACCGTGGCCGTGGTCGGCACCGATGGCAAGCTTGCGCTGCGCCATATCACGCTGGGGCGCGACTATGGCTCGCATGTCGAGGTCTTGAGCGGACTGGGCGACAACGAGCGCGTGGTCGTCAATCCCGACGACGCGCTGGTGCCAGGCACTGTGGTGCGCGTGGCAGCGCCGGCATCCGGCAAGGGAGATGCAGCATGAAGCGTGCCGCGATATTTCTGGCCTGTGCATGGCTGGCCGGGTGCGCCACTGTCCCGTATCAGACCCCGGAGCTTCCGCTGCCGGCCGCCTATCACGAAGCGCACGGTGCCGGACACGAGGCGGTTGCCCCGGACTGGTGGCGCGCCTACCAGGACCCTACGCTCGATGCCCTGCTCGACCGCATCGACGTCTCCAACCAGACGCTGATCCGGTCTGTCGCGCTGCTACGTGATGCCCGCACCCAGGTAGATGCCGCGCGGGCCGATTACTTTCCGACCATCGGGGCCTCGGCCAGTGTCACCAGCACGCATGTGTCGGCCAACGTGGTCGGTCGCTCGCTGGCGGGCAAGACCACGCCGGATCACCTGATCGGGCTCGGTGCCACATGGGAACCCGATCTGTTCGGGCGCATCGGCAACAACGTTGATGCCGCCAAGGCCCGCGCGCAGGCCAGCGCCGACGATGTGGGCGCGGTGCGGCTGAGCCTGCAGGCGGAGGCTGCGATCGACTATTTCGGGATCCGCTCGCTCGATCGCGAGGCGGCGCTACTGCAGCGCACCGTGGAGGCCTATGCGTCGGTGCTGCAACTGGTGACCAACCGCTATCGGGGCGGCATTGCCGCCGAGGGTGATGTCGCACAGGCACAGGCGCAGCTTGACAGCACGCGCGCGCAACTGGCCGACCTGCAGCTTGCGCGCACCCAGTTGCTTCACGCACTGGCCACGCTGGTTGGCGAACCGGCCACCACCTTCGAGGTGCCTGCCGCCACCGCCGATACCGTCATGCAGCTACCGCCGATACCCGCCGCGGTGCCGTCCGCGTTGCTGCAACGGCGCCCCGACATCAGCGCGGCGGAACGGCGCGTGGCCGCCGCCAATGCGCAGATCGGCGTGGCACGCGCTGCATTCTTCCCAACGTTGATGCTCAACCTGAACGGTGGACTGGAGAGTTCCGGGCTGGCCGGATGGCTGACCGCGCCAAGCCGCTTCTGGGCGGTCGGGCCGGCCATCGCGGCTACGATCTTCGACGGCGGAAAGCGCCAGGCCGGGGTGGACAGTGCGCGCGCCCGCTTCGATGCCAGCGCGGCCGACTATCGCGAGACCGTGCTCAAGGCGGTACAGGATGTGGAAGACAACTACGCCGCCACCCGCATACTCGGCACTGAAGCGGCCAGCCAGCAAGCGGCGGTCGATGCTTCGCAGCGTGCGCTGCAACAGGCCACCGACCGTTACCGCAAGGGCGCCGCGGCCTACCTCGATGTCAATGTGGTGGAAGCCACCACGCTGGGCAACGCACGCGCACTCGAAGCCGTGCATCGCCGGCAGCTGGCAGCCAGTGTCTCGCTGTTTCGCGCACTGGGCGGTGGTTGGACGGCATCCGAACCACCCGGAAACTAGCCGCCACGGAGAGACTATGCCCCGGCGTCATGCCGGGCCGAGTCCACGATGCCCAGCGCCTCGGCCTTGAGCACGAAATCCGCCAGCGAGCGCGCCCCCATCTTCTTCATGGCCTGGGCGCGGTGGATCTTGATGGTGATCTCGCTTAATGCCAGTTCCCCGGCAATCTGCTTGTTCAGCAAGCCGCGCACCACGTACGCCATGACCTCTTTCTCGCGCGGCGTGAGTTCGTCATAGCGGACCCGCAAATCGGCCTCGTAACGATCTGACTGGCGGCGGGCCTCGTCACGCGCGAGCGCGTTTTCCACGGCGTCGAGCATGTCCTGGTCGCGAAACGGCTTGGCCAGGAAATCCATCGCACCAGCCTTCATGGCCCTGACCGACATGGCGATATCGCCGTGGGCGGTCATGAAGATAATGGGGATCTGCATCCGGCTCGCCGCGAACTGCTCCTGCACGGCCAGTCCACTCTGGCCCTTGAGGCGCACATCGAGGATCAGGCAACTGGGCAACTCCGGCCGTGGCGCCGCCAGGAATTCCGTCGCCGACGCGAACGCCTCGACCTGGTAGCCGACCGAGCGGAGCAGCATGGACACCGCGCGGCGCATGGATTCATCATCGTCAACCACATAGACCATCGATTGCCCGTTGCCGGATGAGCTTGCTGTATTCATGTTTCGCTTTCGTCCCGGGGCGTCTGCTGGCGATGGGAAAAGGAACCCGACGCCACCTCCTCCAGGAAAACCTGGAGCTTCGCGCCGTCCACCGGCTTGCTCAGGCACGCCATGGCGCCCGCACGCATTGCCTCGCGCTGGATGGCTTCAGTGCAGAACGCGGTGATGAATATTACCGGAACCTCGCTACCCTGCGCGTTCAGCGCGCGCAGCATCTGGAGCCCACTCATTCTGGGCATCTGGACGTCCGACACGATGCACGTTACGGTGACGTCGCTCGCCGTGTCCAGAAATGCCTGTGCGGACGCATAGGTATGCGCCTCCCAACCCAGCGAACGGACCAGTCGGGAAGTCGCAGCGCGGATGGAATCATCGTCGTCAATGATTGCGACAACCAGTTTCTTGGCCAAAGCCGGCACCTCACTACAGTCTTGTGATGCCATGGTATCGGGCTCCGCCTGCTCCCAACACTATGCCTTCGTATAGGAAAACGGGGGGCCGGAGCCGCTGGTTTTCTCCCGCGTGCGGGAGAGGGGAGCACAACTGCCCTCACCTATACCTTGGTTTAAGGCCGTACCACCTAGTCGGCAATTGTGGGCACCCATGCCCGCTCCTACGATTCCAGTCAACAGGATCGAACCACAGGGGAACCACATGGACGAGCACGAAAACCTCTTGCTGATGTACGGCTGGATAGCCCTTGCCGTCCTTAACCTGGTCCTGATCGCCATTGCGTTCATTCGGTTCGCCCAGTGAATTCGAACTTGCGTATCCCGGAGCAACCCATGAAAGTTGAAGCGCCGATCGATCTCGACCTCGCCGAGCCCGTACCCCGAACCCCGCCGCCGCAGCACCGCATCGTCGCGGCGCAGGCCCCGGAGTTTGTCCTGCGTGAAAGCCAATGGCGCCAGGCGCCCCATGCCGGCACGCGGCCCGACGCCATCGTGGTATCGCGCTGGAGCTGCGATGGCAGTGCACCGCTTGAGGTGTCCCATCCGGGCGATCCCACGCAGCATTGCATCTCGCTGAGCCTGCGTTCCAGTTCGATCCGCTTCCTGTGCGGTGGCATGCCGGTAGTTGACGGTCGCCTGAGCGCTGGCGCGGTCCAGGTCACGGCGCCAGGCACCGCCACGCGCGCCGTGTATGCATCGGCCAGCGATGTGCTGCACCTGTTCGTTCCGCAATCGGTACTGGCCACCTGCTACGCCGACCAGTTCGGTCACGCGCACGAGGGCGAATTGCTGCTGGACGATCCGTTCATCCACGCCGACCCCGCGCTGGAGCGGCTCGGACAGGCCCTGGCGGTCGCCCATTCGCAGGACCCCGGACTTGGACGCATCTTCGCGGACAGCGTGGCGCTGGCTATCGTGGCCCGCGTGGTGGCCAACCACTTCCAGCGCGCGGCCACGAGCCGGCACGCGCGCACCGCGTTGCCGCAATGGCGGCTGCGGCGCGCCATCGAGTACATCGACGCCAACCTGTCCACGCCGATCGGGCTAGCCGATATCGCCGCCAGCACCGGCCTGACCCGCATGTACTTTGCCGCGCAGTTTCGCGTGACCACCGGCATGCGGCCACATGAATACCTGGTGCGCCGGCGCATCGAGCATGCGCAGGACCTGTTGCGCCAGGCCCACGGCAGCGTGCTGGAAGTGGCCATGCGCTGTGGCTTTCGCTCACAAGCCCATTTCACGACAGTCTTCAAACGCCTGGTTGGCGACACGCCCTATTGCTGGCGCGTCAAGGTCACCTCAACGCCCGGGAGTTCCCATGCTTGATACGCTCAGTATTGCCCATGCCGAAGTCGACGACCCGCACAGCACGACTGACACGTGGATGAGCACCATCGCCCTGTTGAAGCCGCAGCATCACACGCTCACCTATTCCGCCGATGACAACGCGCTGCGCGCCCATGCCCCGATTGTCAGCGTTATCGAGCGCCCCAGCGCCGCGATGGCCGTGGTGAGCTGGCGCGATGCCACGCATTGTCGCTATGGCGAGCAGGTCTGGGCGGCGGGTGTGGCCCGCGAGGACGGGGTGTGCGCACTGACCGGTCGACCTATCGCACGATCCGATGCGGTGTTCCGCCCGCAACGTGCAAAACCCCCGGCGCTCAACGCCGAGGCCATGATCCTGGCCTCGGCCATGGAAGGCGCATGCGCCATCAACGCACCGGTCGCCGATGACGGACAACCCCCGATCCGTTACCGATCCAACGCCAGGTAACGCCACCGCCGCCAGTGGCTAATGACCAGAGCCGACGCCCTCTCGATGAGAGGGCGTTTTGCTTCCCGGCGAGGTTGCTTTCCGAAATGCATGGACATTTCCTATACCTTCATATGATTCCTCGACCAGTCATTCAGGATTACCATCACGATCGGACCATGGTCCCGATCATGGGCATGGCGCGCACAAGAGAATCGCAAACGAGTGGAAGGGGCATGCGCAACGCAATCACCAACCGGCTGCTGATCGGCACCGCGGGCATCATCTGCCTGGCAGTGTTCCTGATCGACGCCTTCACCGCGCTCGACTTCGCCATTGCGGTGGTCTACGTGCTGGTGATCCTGCTGGTAGCGCTGACTGGCTCGATACGGGCCACGCGCATGACGGCCGGGATCTCACTGGTGCTGACAGTGGTGGCTTTCGGCTTCTCGTCGAATCCGGATGCGGACCATGGCCAGCTGGCGCGCTTTGCATTCTCGCTGCTGGCAATCGGCACCACCACGCTGCTGGCCCTGCGCAACCTGGCCGACATGGCGCAACGGCGTCACGCCGAAGCAGCATTGGCGCGTAGCGAGGCGTTCCTGGCCGAAGCGCAACGGCTTAGCCAGACTGGCAGTATCGCGATCCGGATACCTTCGGGCGCGATGATCTGGTCGGATGAGGCTTACCGGATTTTCGGGTACACGCGCGCCGACGCCGCGCATCTGAGCATGATCATGACGCGCGTCCATCCCGACGATCTTGCCGAGGTGCAACGCGTGCATGCCGCCATGCTGGGCGGCACGCCGTCCGTCGATCTGCGCCATCGCCTGTTGCACCCCGACGGGGCCATCCGGCACGTGCACCTGGTGGCGCGCCGCAGTGCCACCGATGGCGACCAGCATGAATAAGTGGGGGCGCTGATGGATATCACCGATGCCACCGCAACCCAGTTGGCACTGCACCGGACCATGGCCGAACTCGCACATGTGGCACGCGTGACGACGCTGGGCCAGTTGGCTGCTTCGATCGCGCACGAGGTCACGCAGCCGATTGCGGCCATCGTGACCTGTGGCAGCTCGGCGCTACGCTGGTTGCAACGCGACCAGCCCGATATTGCCGAAGCCTCGGATTCGATCGAGCAGGTAATTCGCGACGCTACCCGGGCCAGCGACATCATTCGGCAGATTCGCGCCATGGCGCAGAAATCCGAGCCCAACTACGTGGAAATCAGCGTGGACCGGCTGGTTACCGAATCGCTGGAACTGGTGCAACGCGAACTGCAAGACCATCAGGTCTCCGCGGTTCTCGACCTGGACACGGCGTCCGCCCAGATCCACGGCGACTGGACCCAACTGCAGCAGGTACTGATCAACCTCATGGTGAACGCCGCACAGGCCATGTCCCGGGTTGCGGGCCGCCGCCGCCTGACGCTGGCCAGCCGCGCCATGCCCGACAACTCGGTACTGCTGATCGTCACCGATACAGGCCCCGGCATAGCCGACACCGATATGGATCGCCTGTTCAACCCGTTCTTCACCACCAAGCCCGATGGGATGGGCATGGGGCTGTCGATCTGCCGCAATATCGTGGAGTCGCACGGGGGCAGCATTGAAGCGCAGACACCTCCGGAAGGCGGGGCAAGGATGATCGTGCGTTTGCCATTGCATGCGGCAGCAGGGGCGCAGCCCTCCGGCAAAGCAGCCTGAGCATCGCGCTCAGACCCCTGCCCAGAGCACCGTCACATATGCCATGCCGCAACATGCCGCACAGACGCACAGCCAGGCCAGCGCAACCCTGACCTCGGCCACGCCGGCGCAGGTATTGCGGCAGCCCGGCCCCTCTTCACGTGTCGCGATCATGGTGAACTCCTCGATACCTTGCATTAGTGGCGGAGGACCTGCATCGCAAGCCCATGAACACATGGTAGGCAGCATGGTCACGCAACGCATTCGTACCTCGGTTGCTTTGCGCTAGTCGATTTGTTGCACCTCCTCATCCTTTGGTTTGGCCCGTCGCCACTGACCGGCCTATCCACTCCCTCATTTCCATGCGGCGACCGATCCCACGCATGGGTCTGGTGAACGCCGGCCGCTGACTGCGCGGCAATTGTCTGCAGCATCCACGCAACGCATGACCTTCCTTGCGGCATCGAAAATCAACGCGGCAACAGCCTGAATCCGACCGATTGTTCCATTCCCGCGAAGGTTCCATGCGCAGAACTGTCATGTATCTGACATCGATCGGGCTGCGACCGGCGCCACACAACGGAGTGACGATCCTCGTCACCGCCGCTGCAAAACTCTGTCACCCAGGCCGCCAGATAATGACAATTGACATCTATTTCGGCGGCTAACAATAATCGGCGCGGCTACAGGGAATGGGCCTTTTTCCGGCAAATGCAACGCAGCAGTGCACGCTCCGGGAATAAAAACGAAAGATGGAATCGACACGGTTCCGATAAAAAGAAGGGTCAAACGTCATGAATATCCGCGCGCATTGCCGTGGGCCAGCCGCATTGCTGGCCGCCGTCCTGATGGTCACTGCCTGCGGCGGAGGAGGCGACAGCGCGCCACCTCCAGCCGCTACGCCAGCCGAAGCCTTTACGCCACTGTTCGCCGCCGACACCCCGCTGATGGAGCAGATCCAGTATCGCGAAGCCGATGGCACACTGGTGACGCTGATGGGTTCGCGCCCGACCGAACGGCACGCGCGCGAACGCGGCGAGGCGTGGGACGCGCCCGATGCCGGCCCTGGCCGCTACCTGACGTTTCCGACCTTCTATTTCCAGAACCGCACCTTCGGGCTCGAGATTCGCGATCACGTGCCGGCCGGGCAGCAACGCATCGAGATCTACCTGCGTGTGAACCAGGGCATCTTCGATGGCACCACGTTCAGCCTGTTCCGCAATGTGCTCGACCCCACGGTACGCGACTATGGCTGGTCACTGAACTACGGCTTCAACAACCCGAAGGAAGGCGGCCTGCCAATCTGCCGCGAGGGCCAGCCGCGTGAAGACTGCATGATGGTAGTCGACTCCAACTGGCGTACCGACCCGCACAGCCCGCTCAAGGTCGGCGACAAGATCGAACTGGCACCCGCGCCGCGGCTCAAGCGCGACCCGGTCGTCGATGGCGGCGGCAGCCGCTACTACTCGTTCGAACAGCTTTATGTGGTGGGCGTGGGCATGCGGCCCTGGTATGGCATTGCGCCAAACCTCGACTCCGAACCACTACCCGACGATACGCTGCTCGGTGGCCAGGCCAGCATCTCGTACAACTACTCCGAAGAGCCGATGCGGGTGTTCCAACAGATGGCCAACAATATCGGCATTACCAATACGCAGCGCTTCGTGGAAGGGCGTCGCCTGTTCCATACATCGTTTGCCGATGGCACGCACTCGGAGCACGACAAGGACAACCCGGTCTTTACCGCGCATATCGGCCAACTCGGCGCACGCTACAACCAGCCGCGCTGTATCGAATGCCACACCAACAACGGACGCAGCAAGCCATTGGCATTGGGCGCGAAGCTCGACACCATGTCTTTCCTGACCGCCAACGCCGATGGCAATGGCGTGGACCCGGTCTACGGCCACAACGTGCAGCAGCACGCGCAGGATGCCAAGGCGCCCGCCTACGACGTCAGCCTGCAATCCTATGAAACCACGGTGCGTACCCTGCCCGACGGCGAGAAGGTGGAACTGGTGAAGCCCGTGTTTGCGTTCAAGGGCCCTACCCCGGCGCGATTCTCGGCCCGTCAGGCCGCACAGGTCATTGGCATGGGCCTGCTCGAAGCCGTCCCCGAGGCCAGCATCATGGCCCAGGCCGATCCGGACGATGCCAACGGCGATGGCATCCGGGGGGTTGCCAACCTCGTGGTCGATCCGCAGACCGGCAAGACGCACCTGGGCAGGTTTGGATGGAAGGCATCGAAAGGCAGCATCCGGCAACAGGTAGCCGACGCACTGATCAAGGACCTGGGTGTCACCTCGCCGATGTTCCCGGACTACAGTTGCCAGCGCGGTGCGGCCAACTGCCACACATCGACGGCGGCCACCTCGGTCAGCGAGAACGAGTTGCAGCGCCTGACCAACTATCTGTCGCTGATTGGCGTCCCGGCCCAGCGCAAGCTGCGCAGCGGGTTTCCCGATGGCATCCGCGTGTCGCCGGAACATGATGTCGACCCCGCGCAGATCGCCCGCGGCAGCGACCTGTTCACGCAGACACGTTGCGTGGCGTGCCATACGCCGACCATGAAGACCGGCAACACGCATCCGTTTGCCGAACTGCGCGAGCAGACCATCCATCCGTACTCGGACCTGCTGCTGCATGACATGGGTGCCGGACTGGCCGACACGCTGGCAGAGGGACGCGCCTATCCGAGCCAATGGCGTACCGCACCGCTGTGGGGGATCGGCTCGCTGCGCTTCGTCCAGGGTGGCGACACCAGCGTGCGCCTGCTGCACGATGGCCGTGCGCGCACCATCCCCGAGGCGATCCTCTGGCATGGCGGCGAAGCCACCGACAGCCGCACGCGCTATGAAGGCCTGCCAAAGGCCGACCGCGACGCCATTACCGCGTTCCTGCAATCGCTGTAAGCCCATTCAACGGCTCACCGGCTCACCGCTTCATCGATTCACCTGCCCTCCCGCCACGTCGCTTCAGACGCGCGGCGGGCAGGCTTGCATCGCTTCATTCGGAATGTCTCATGCTCATGCAAATCCTGCGCTGCCGCCTGCTGGCGCCGCTGTTGATGGCCCTCGCGCTGGGCGCTTGTGGTGGTGGCGGCGACGGCGCCTCGCCATCGGGAGCCAATAACGGCACCAATGGAACCAACGGCAATAGTGGCGTCAGCACGCCCACTACGCCCCCCGCCGCCACGCCAGGCGTCACCAAAAGCGCCAAGCGCGGCATTGCCTACGACCTGGCCAGCCAGGCCGATTTCGCTGCGTTGGCGCCGGGCGTCTCATGGTGGTACAACTGGGCCGCCAAGCCAAATGCGGCGGCGCCACCCGAGACGCGCACCGGCTACGGCATGGACTACATCCCCATGCTATGGAACGACTATGCGTTCGATGCCAACGCAGTCGAGACCTACCTGCTGGCCCATCCGGAGATCAAGTACCTGCTCCTGATGAACGAGCCCAACCTGACCGACCAGGCCAACCTGTCGCCAACGGCCGCGGCAGCCGCCTGGCCGCACTATGAAAGCGTTGCCGCCCATACCGGGGTGAAGCTGGTGGGACCCGCCATCACATGGGGCACGATGCCTGGCTATGAAGACCCCGTGGTGTGGCTCGATGCGTTCTACACCGCCTACCGTGCCGCCAACGGCAATCGTGATCCCAGGATCAACTACCTGGCGTTCCACTGGTACGACTATGGGCTGGGCGGCCAGCTCGACCGTCTGGCCAAGTACGGCAAGCCATTCTGGGTCACCGAGTTTGCCAACTGGCACGCCAATGCCGATGGCGCGCAGATCGACACGCTCGACAAACAGAAGCAGCAGATGCGCGAGATGGTGGCCACATGCGAACAGCGCACCGATGTATTCCGGTATGCGTGGTTCACGGGACGGTGGCGACCCGACCCACATTTCACGAGTCTGCTGGCAGCCGATGGCGAGTTGACGGAACTGGGGCGCTACTACCTGAGCCTGCCGTTCTGAGCGCGGCAACCCCCGTTCCAATTCGCGGAACATCCATGTAAATCACGGCGTCTCGCCCAGAATCGATTGCAGGCCGGCTGCTTGCCGCGTCCGGTGCAACGATAACGAGGAGACGACGATGACATTGCAGATGCGAAGCGCGGCCACACGCGCATGGCGTGGCGTGCATTGGCTGCTGTGCATGATGGCATGCATGGCCGCCTTGACTGCCTTGACCGCCTTGAGCGCCACGGCCGTTCATGCGCAATACCCCGACCGCCCGATCAAGCTCGTGGTGGGTTTTCCGCCCGGCGGCGGCGGCGACCTTTACGGCCGGCTGATCGCCGATCAGCTCTCGCGCAAACTGGGCCAGCCCGTGGTGGTGGAGAACAAGGGTGGTGCCGGAGGCATGATGGCGGCCGAGCAGGTCGCCCGCAGCAAGCCCGATGGCTATACGTTGCTGATGGGCATGAGCAGCAACATGTCGCTGGCGGCCGCCATCCGCGGCAAGGAACTGCCCTATCGGGTGCCTGAGGACTTCGTGGCCATCGGCATGCTGGTGCAGGCGCCGCACGGCCTGTTTGCCTCATCCGACCGCTACCAGACCGCGCAGGCCGCGCTGACCGATGCCAAGGCACGCCAACTCAGCTACGGATCGTCCGGGCCGGGCAGCGTGGGCTACGTGACGATGGAGATGATCAAGGCCAAGGCCGGTGTCGACATCTCGCCGATTCCCTACCGTGGTTCCGGTCCCGCCATCACCGATCTGCTCGGTGGCCACACCGACCTGTTCTTTGCCACCGCGCCGCCGATCATGGGCCAGGTCAAGGGCGGCAAGCTGAAACTGCTGGCACTGACCGGAGAACAGCGCACACCGGCATTCCCCGATATCCCGACCTTCCGCGAGCTTGGCATCGATGTCACCGTCACCCAGTGGTATGGGCTGGTGGCGCCGGCAGGCACTCCCGACGCCATCGTGCAAAAGCTGTCGCGCGCGGTATCCGAAGGACTTGGCAATGCCGAGTTGCGCCGCGTGGTGCGCCAGGACGGCGCCCGTGAAGTCGACATGCCCACCGACCGCTTCCGCCAGTACATCATCGATGACATTGCGCGCTATCGTGCCGGCATCAGCGACAAACTGCTGAAGACCATGGAGGTCAAATGAACGCGCCCCATCCTTCTGCCTTGCCGCAACATCTGACCCGCGAACTTGTTGCGCATAGCCTTGCCATAGCCAACGGCGACCTGCCTTCCGACGTGGCGCGCATTGCAATGCATAGCCTGCTTGACTGGCTCGCCGTGGCGCGTGCCGCGTGGCAAGCGGCGCCGGTGCAGATCCTGCTGGCGGAACTGCGCGATGAAGGCGGCACGCCCAATGCCACCCTGCTCGACGGATCGCGGGCCAGCGCGGTACAGGCCGCGTTGATCAATGGCACGGCATCGCACGTGCTCGACTTCGATGATGCCCACCTGCAGTCGCGCGTGCATCCGTCCGTGCCGTTGTGGCCAGCCATCCTGGCGCAAGCAGAAACCGGGCGGCATAGCGGCGCGCAAGCGCTGGCCGCATTCGCCGCCGGCGTGGAACTGCAGAGCCGCGTGGCGTCGTGGATGGGCGAAGACCACTACCGGCTCGGCTGGCACAACACCGCCACGCTCGGCACCCTGGGCGCCACCGTCGCCGTAGCGTCGATGCTCGGACTCGATGTAGAACGCACCTCGCATGCAGTAGGCATCGCCGCCACGCAGGCCGGCGGCATGCGGGCACTATTTGGCACGATGTGCAAGCCGCTGCATGCTGGCCAAGCGGCGGCCGTGGGCCTGCGGGCCGCACGGCTGGCCGCACGCGGCTTTACCGCAGTGCCCGATATCCTCGAACGCGCGCAGGGCTTTGCCGCGTTATACGCAGACGACTGGAATCCGGCCGGCATCTGGCACGACGCGGCAACCTCACGCGTGCACGGCATCGTCTACAAATACCATGCGTCGTGCTATGGCACGCAAGCTCCCATCGAAGCCTGCCTGCAGTTGCGGCACGATCATGGCATTGCACCAACCCAGATCGACTCAGTAGACATCGCCATCGAACCTCAGTACCTCGACGTCTGCTGCATCGCGAGCCCCGGCACGCCGTCTGAAGCCAAGTTCAGCATCGCCCATATGGCCGCACTGGCCTTGTCGGGCCAGAGTACCGTTGCAGCAGACAGTTTCTCTGCCGCGCTCCAGGATCCGGCATTGGTGGCTTTGCGTGGCCGCATCCGCGTACATGGCGACCCGGCGATGGCGCGCGCCAACGCCCGGGCCACCGTAACGCTGGCCGATGGCAGCAGACATCACAGCCATAGCGACGCGAGCCGTCCTGAAACCGATCTTGACCGGCAAGAAGCGCGGATCGCCAGCAAGGCGCGCAGTCTGCTGACACCTGATCTGGGGTCCGCAAGGACCGAAGCACTGGTTGCGGCCGTGTTGGCATTCGATACGCTGGATGAAGCCGTGCACTGCCTTGCACCGTTGCGCCAGTAGCCATCATCAAAGTAAAAAAAATCATCGCCGATTTCGGGGGAAGGCCGCTCGGATCTTGAGAAACGGTGGTAGTCATCGCGGAAGCCATACGCCATGCGTTTGATTACCTTGATCCGGTTGTTGATGCCTTCCACCAGATTGCTGCCTAGGGGCCAGCGCGCCTGGGGCAGAATGCCTGGCAGGTACGTCCGCAACCGACGCGCGAACTGGCACAACTGGCCGATCCCGAGGGCCGAGATCGGCCATGAGCTGCCACCCGGTGGAAAGCTAGTCAGTGGCCGAATCCGGTACAGAACCCGACGTTCATAAGCAGGCAGCGGCCTCAAACGTACTTGCGGCGATGGTTCCCGAAGCCCTGCCTTGTCCCCCCTGGATGGTCACAACGGACTGGTTCAATTTCAGCTCTTGGTTGCGCCCGACCACGATAAGCCCGTTCCATAAGTCTGGCGCAATGCTCCAAGTACCGGCGATTGCGAGCCGCGGCATCGCTGCACAGTACATCCAGGTTACGCGTCAATAAATCCTAGCAACAGAGTCAAGCGCGCAGGTTCACCTCTAGTCCCGAGCCAGAAACGCTGGCAGTCCATCTGGAAAGGCAGCGCGAGGTGCCAGACTATCAAATGAGAAATTTCCTTTAACCCCGTAATCCGGAAGCGGTACTTCCGCAAAACACGTTGGCGCCTGCGACAGCCGGTCTTGGCGCAACAAGCTCAACCATTTTACGAAAAATGCCAAAGCAAATTTCCCTCTATAGCGTTCGGCGGGGTCGAATGCTTCAAACTCTTCACGCCAGCGGACAACTTCTTCTTCAGTCGGTTCGCGCTCCAACTTTATAATTTGGTCGACCGGTATTCCAGCGGAAGTTACACTATCAATGCCAACATTGGCTAGCATGTTAATCCCGGGCGGGATATCCTCAGTTCTTCGTATTTTTTCGCGGGCGGCGATGAAAGCTCTGAAGTTCAACTCCTTCGTAACATCCAAAAAACTGTTATACGTCAACTTAAATATTTCAATTATTCTTTTACGAATAGATAAATATCCATTGCAATGGAATTCGACTTTTAATAATTCCTCAAGTAAATTATTACAAACCAAGTAGCTTTCCACCGAATATTTTTCGGTCATAAATAGCTTTTCGTGCGCCGCTCGGTCCTGAAGATCATCAAAATCCCGATCTACAAAAAAGTACACCCGCTGCCCAAGTCCGGTTAAATCTCGCTGCAATGAATCGAACAATTGCAAATTGGACCGCTTATTCTTAGAAACATATGGCTCATACGCGACGTCAAATGCTATTCGCCTTATCCAATGATCATAAATTATTTTGTCATCACGCCCCTCAAAACTAAATATTTTAATGCCTTCAGGAACGGAGGATGAGAAGGTCGCGAACTCAGTTTTATCCACTGCTGATGATTTTGTTGAGCCACGGATCCTTTGAAAATAACTATCTTTCGCGGCGCTATCGTTATCAGCATCAACACTCATATTAAGCCCCGTGATCATCAAGATTCATGTCATTTTCTTTCAAGGCACGATTGACGTTAGGCACAATCCGGAAACGCAAGGATCCGGCGAAAGGCTCTAACTCGTTATCGAAAATAAATGGCGAATGAGTAATCGCGATGACTTGCCGGCAACTTGGAGCTTTCAAGACGTCTAGCAATATCTGTCGCTGCCAGTCGAGTGAAAGCGAAAGTTCTGGCTCGTCAATAAGAACTATTTTTGGTCCTGGATATAGATACAATCGAGCAAACAGCGACATCATCTGCTTTTCTCCCGAAGACAGCGATTCCAGAGGGACATCGTCGCCCGTTACGATGCTCTTCACTGTCACCTCAAGATCTCGGCGATTGAAGTCCAGTTTTTTACTATCGAAGGCGTTTTCAACAGGAGATGTGAACTCATCTACTGACTCATCGTCGCCCGATAAATATTTGTTGCAACTGCTGATGAAGGCCTGTACGAGTTCCTCGTAGCCCCGCGTTTCCAAAATAACCAGATTCAGTTGGTTAAGAAAATACTTTAAAAACGGTTCCGCATCTTCGGGAATTTCATTGTTGTAAACAGCATCCAGATTTGGCGGCGCAAAAAAACTATAGGGTCCTCTCCGAAGTTCCCGCGAAGCATCTTTTATTCGAGAGAAGAAGATATCAAGGGATTCGCGCGACGGCAGCTCAGTTGTTGCACTATTAGCACTATCTCGGTATTTTCCGGATATTAGATCGTTAATGACATTGGCACTTACTTTCCCATACCCCTGATTAGATGTGTAAAGCATCTCAGAATAGATCGCACGAAGGCGCTCTGAAATATCGCTTAGCCCAAACTGTATATCGGCAGAATATAAGCCGCTTCGCGCGACCCCCAATCTGGATAGCACACTTTTCTTCTTCTCCCCACGACGGGTGTCAGGGAAAGGAAGCGATAGCTCGATACGGCGATATGTCGGCAGATAAACGATCTCAAAATTCGCGAGAATGATTTTTAGCTGATTTCGAATATCATTGATTCTGAAATTTTGATCGGCCAGGTGTTTGGCGAGACGTTCGCAGTGGCTTCTAGTTCCCGCGTAGTCATAACCCATTTTAGCGTTGATTGCCGAAAATGTTGGGTCATCGACAAGTTCAGAATAGCTGAGCGTGTGAATAGGACCTTCTATTAGCGTTAGAAGCGCCATGGGCTGAATATCCCATGCCTTTGCGCGAACAGCAATCTCGCTGCCGAGTACAAAATCTGCGAGCTGCTCTATGTCGCGTCTAAAGAGCTCGAATTCAAATAAATGCCCAGACAATCGGCAAGTTATTTTCTCGAAATCTAACCCAATGAAACGACTAAATTGCCCGCGAAGGAATGCATCTAATGCGGCGATTAGTGTAGTTTTCCCTGATCCATTCCGCGCAATAAGTACCGTCGCAGCATACTTCGACGACAAACTCACCGAGCGATACCCGTACAGTCCCTCAATTGAGAAGTGCTCAACGATTGAAGGTTTCATAGCCGACTGAGTCGCGCCTTCCTGACTGTGTTGTTCCATCCGCAAAGCCTCCTTTTCATAATCACGAGCATACAACATTTGTAGCCGGCAACGATGTCGATTATGCCTCCGACTGGCGCTATGTTACCGATGCGACAAAATGACTCGAGTAGGGTGATGGCTGCCTAAAAATTCATGCCACGGGAACAAGTCGCTTCCCCGACCTGTGATTTCCCAAGTCTAGTCTCCCCGAGATCCAAGGGATGCTAATGTACTTTTTGAGCGGCTGGTTCCCAGCCGATAGCCGCCCCCAGTATTGGGTTAGTCGAGCGGCCGAGAAGGGTCGTCTTCTGCCCTACGCGGACCAGTCCAGGAGGAACGCTCGATTGTGCTCGGCGTCAGGCCGCACCCGGCCAGGAGCGGCCAGTCGTCGTTCGCACGATAGCTGACAGGTACCTGCTAGGAAACGGCCGTCTGCGTCGCTACGCTCCCGCCATCCAACGCCCGGCGCACGCAAATATTGGCTCCCTCGCAGGGTCCCCCACCAATGACAAAATATTCACTACTGTTGGTGGGCTTCTCGTTTCGCGGGACCGGGCCGCCGATCCGTCCGCATGTCTGCCTTGCCCCTGATCTCGCGCCTCATCGCCGCC
>CAUUBQ010000097.1:0-22926 GCA_963543405.1 uncultured Cupriavidus sp. | reverse complement strand
TGGTCCACAAGGCAGCCCAGCGTACCGCAACCCTGCATGAGTCGATCGCCCCGGTGCATGCTCCGGTGATCGAGCACTAAGCCATCACGAGGATGCAGACAGCGACGGCTTTCTTGTCGTGTCTGCATCCCGCGCCCCATTGCCAATTCCATCTTTGATTTATTCAGTGGACGAGTAATCCCTACGGGTCTGACGCTTCGAAAAGTCTTTGGACGAATGATTCAAAAATCAGTCCAGCGACGTCTTCAAGTGGATTCCGCATTGAGTTGGTATACGTGCGCCTCGATGCGTATACGTCGTATACGTAGGGCCTTTTCGCGATTTGGTGGACTTCTGCGAAGCGCATCGAAGGTGCTCCCGAGCGAGTCACTTCGACCGAAAGCGTACTCACTGCTGCGTATGTTTTTCCTTTTAAATCAATGCCGCTGAATGAGCTCTTGCACGGACCACAATTGAGCAAAGCTGACGATAAACCGGGCCACCCATCCCATGTCGGCAGGTGCGTTTCGCTGAGGTGACACGCAGCAGGTGAAGGTAGCCAAACGCACAGAACGCTACCGGCCACCATCAAGCGCGGGTTCTGTCACGCCCGGCCGGATTCGCACCCATGAATGACGGTCAGTACTAACGCCGCTTCAACATTCGTTGGCTGGATTGTCACCGTTGAACCAGCATTGCTACAGTGCTCCACCTCGCCCCATGGCTGCGGCCAGCGACGGTGGCTGTGCGACAGGCCTCTACGTCGCCAGCCCTCCCCGGGGCGTCATGCGTGACGTGTTTTCTGCTGACCGTAGCCAACCCGCTGGATGCGCCCGCAAGCTGCAAGGTCGCGGACCTCCTCGATCCAAGGCCCTGAGCGCCCCCCAAGGCTCCCAAGGGCTGCATGCATGCCTTGTAGGCCTTTTTTCCCCAGGTTGCGTCCCAGACACCCACTTTCCCGTAAAATAATTTACATTGCACTTTAATGTGCAGAATCGGCCGGCTCGGCACGTCGGCCGGTTAAAATGGTTGCAAATCAGTCACTTACGTCAATCTTGGGCATGACCGAAAAGACGCTTACTCAACGGTGGGGCCATGGCTGAGGCTATGGAAACCCTGGCAGTTACCAAGCTCACACGCACCGAATTCGCGGTGGTGCGCGCCTATGCGCAGGGCATGCGGCCAGTGGATATTGCCAACCGCTACCTGCTCGATGCGGACGACGATGACGACTTGACCGAGCATCAGGCGGTACAGCGCATTCTTGCGCTGCGTGACCGCCTTGTGCAGTTCGCGCTACAGCACGACCGTCCCGATATCGCCGAGATGTTCGAGGCGCTGCGCGGGCGGTCAGACGCCGGCATGAGTCGCCGGGTCGAGGCCCTGTCCTCGATCGAGCAATTGGGCCAGGGGCGGCCGCTACCGACGCATCAGGTTTCACTATGGTTCGGGCCAAGCCTGGCCAGGCGGCTGGTGGCCGCGGAACTCCATACCATTGCGGACCTGGTGGGGCTGGCGAACCGACGTGGCAGCAGTTGGTGGCGCCATGTGCCTCGCATTGGACGACATTCGGCTGAGACGATTGTGCGCTGGCTGGGTAACCAGCAGGCGATGTTTGACGTGAAGTTGCAGGAGTTTGTCAGGGCACCTTCGGAAATCGTCAGTCGCGGTTCGCTTCTGGCAACAAGGCTTGGCAACGACATGCCCCACCCGGTTCCCCTCGAACTGATGCTGGCCCCGGTTGGGCCGGATCCTTTCCAGGCTGCACTGGCCGAAGACCTACGGTCGGTACGTGAATGGGTGGCGGCACGCCAGGAGATGCCGAACACCTGGAAGAGCTACCGCCGCGAAGCCGAGCGAATCCTGCTTTGGAGCGCACACCAGAATCGATCGCCAAGATCCCTGACAACGGAAGACTTGGAAACGTATCGCTCGTTTTTGCTCAATCCACAGCCTGCGACGTTCTGGTGTGGACCTGCAAGTCAACGCGACAAAGCCCATTGGCGGCCTTTCGAAGGCCCTCTGCGAACCAGCTCCTGCGATGCAGCGCTACGGGTAGTTCGCACTTTGCTGCGCGGGCTACGTGCCGAAGCTCCCTGGAAACGAGCGCATGCGTTGCCACAGTCCGCTGTAGGTAGCATCGATGCCCCTGCCCCGGCCGCTGCCCCTTCCATCACCGAGCCAGCTGAAGCAGGACCGGATCTGGGCGGAAGCATCGTTCAGTTTCTCGGGTGGTTGGGGGGTGAAGGGTCGTCGCCCGGTCAGCGCGCGGCGCATGCGGCCGCACTGTTGATTGCGCGCCACGGCATGCGCATCGTGGAACTACCGGCCTTTCGGATTGGGGATCTGGTGCTCAGCGAAGGCCCACCGCGACTGACGTGCCACGGCAAGAGCGAAGCACGTCGCGGCGAGATCGAACTGGCTTCTGATGTCTGGACAGCGCTGCTGGCCCATTGGGATGACCGGGGACTGGTCTGGCAGGATCTGGCATCGGGATGGACTCCGGATGCGGCGTTGCTGGCCCCGATCCGGTTTCCTTCAACCGGACGGGGCCGCGCCAAGCAGGCGCAGCGTGCGGCAGGCTATTCCGCGAGTGGCCTCGATCAGTTGCTACGCGCTAGCTGGAAGCGCTTTGCCGCCGCACACGACAATGTGCCTTCAACATTTACACCGCGCCAGCTGCGCCTGAGCTGATCAAAGCAACATTTCAAAGCAACGTTTTGTCGAGACCGAACCGTGCCTTGAGGACCTCAAGAAGATCTTCTCGAGCGTTGCGGTCTGTCAGTTGCACGTCGAGCATGACGCGCCCCGAATCCCACTCCTTGATCGTGCCGAGAAGCTGCCCGGCTTCGGTCCGGATCTTGTACTGCCGACTGATTTCCTTGACCTTGCGGGACTTGCCCTCCTGCGCGTGCTTTCGAATGGATTCGACCTCGCGGCTCGACAAGCCATCGTTCATGATGCGCGTGGCCAGATCCCGCGTGCGGTCTTCTCCAGCTACCTTGCAGTACAGCGTCAGCTCATAGCCGGCTGCAATGCCGATCGCGCTCGGACGCTCGCGCATCACCGCAATGACCGAATCCGGCAGCTTCAACAGCGCCAGCGTCTTGTTGACCGTACCGGCGGACATACCGGTCAGTTCGCAGATTTCTTCTTCCTTCTGAACCTTGCCCTCATCGAGCAACTGACGCCAGGCAATCGCATTGTCGAGCGCCGACTGATCGGACCTCTGCTCGTTCAGCAGGAATGACAGCCGGTAGAAATCGAGGTCGCTCAGGTCGTCCTCGATGAAGCATTCCATCTCGAGCTTGCCTGCGGACGCCAGCGCGCGTTTGCGATAGTGACCGTCGATCAGGATGTAGTGACCCGGTCGTGTCGGGTCGGGGGCGGCAAGGCCCGGTGTCTTCTGCCCGTGCGTGGCAATCGACGCAGCACGCTCCTGGACTACTGCCGGATCGTAAATGCGGCGCGCATTGAAGGGATTGTCGTGGAGTTGGGCGATCTGAACCCGGATCAATTGCCGGCCTTCGACCGCAGCCGATGCCGGACTTTCAGCGCTGAAAGTGGCGTCCGGTTGCCCCGCTTTCGGCGATTGGGGCGACTGAAGCAGTCCGTTTGGACGCTCCGTCAACGCCGCCTCTGCACGGGCAAAGCGGTCGATCGCATCGCTGCGGTTCTTTTCGGCGGCCATGCCGGCCAGCATGCCCGCTTTCAGGCTTTTCAATTTCGTTGCCATTCTATTACTCAATCAGGGACAGTATCTCGTCCACCATCATGTCGACTTCCTGGATCGCTTCCCGCGCCCCCGGGACGCCGTGCACCGTGCAACCCATTGCCAGGCATTCGCGAAATGCCGAGCGCGAACCCACCATCGAGTTCAATAGTGGAACGTCGGCGTCATCGCCCAGGATCTCGATAGCCTGGCGCGCAATCGATACACGACGCTGGACCATATTGGCCATGACACGTATCTGTAGCGACTCGTTCTGAACTTGAGCGTGCTGAGCCAGGGTCTTCGCGGCCACGGCCGCCCACAGGTCAGGCGGTGAAGGAACCACGGGAATAATCGCGAGATCCGAGATCAGCAGCGCGCTGGAGGGCGCCGCCGAATGCACTGCAGGCGGACAGTCGACCAGAATGTAGTCGTAGTCGTGAATAAACTTGCGGACCTCGCGATGCATGGCACCGCCGGAGGGCGCCAAGCCAAAAACGGCAGCAGGAAACGGGCGCTCGTCACTAGCCTGGGCAGCCCAGCGCGTTGCCGTCCCTTGTTCGTCCATATCGACCAGCAGCGAGCGTGCGCCCCTGAGGCCCAATGTGCCTGCCAGATGCATGCTGACGGTAGTTTTTCCGCAGCCGCCCTTCTGATTGAAAACGGTGATGATCTTTGCAGCCATTACGGCCTCACTTTCAGCGCTGAAAGCGCAGATGATGGTATCCAGTCAAGGCGCAACTTTAGCCAAATCGACTTTACGCTACAACCCGTTTTTCAAAAATTAAATTATTGGAAAGGCTTGGCCCGTATTTGCCTTAAGACAGCATGTGCTGGAAGCGAGAAACAAAGAAAATCCGACTACATCAATAGTGCGGGATTCTTCTTCTTGAAAAGCGATAAGGAATCCGCCTAAAGTAAAGGCAGTGCGCATTACGCCGCACATGACACCGCAACACAATGTGGTTATGATGCCCTCTACAGTCGAGTCAAGTCGTGTCAACCTCGTCGGCTTCCGTTCGGTATCTGCGAGACCTCAACGTGCTTGAACGGTTGTTTGCGTTGTGTAAACGAACTTGCTTCGAAAGGAAATTCTTATGGCAACCGGTACGGTCAAGTGGTTCAACGAGACAAAGGGTTTCGGCTTCATCACCCCGGATGACGGCGGTGCAGACCTGTTTGCTCACTTCTCCGAAATCCAGGGAGCAGGCTTCAAGACCCTGAAGGACGGTCAGCGTGTGACGTTTGAAGTGAAGCAGGGGCCGAAGGGCCTGCAGGCATCCGCTATCAAGCCAGCCTGACGTGAACCACTATCTCCGGAAAGTCTGCATCTGACTTGACGGTAGAGCGAAAAGGGCAAGCATCATGCTTGCCCTTTTTGTTTGTACCGCGTCCAGAGCCCTGCCGTTGCGTTCAGCCGAGTTTGCGGACGCTGGTTCGCGATGGCTGCAGAACGAGTGCCTTCGACGAATCGGCATCGACCTTGGCGCCTGGGTACACCACCAGCACATCCTTGAGCGCCTTGCGAAACAACGCCCGGAACTTGCGTTCGCTTTCGGTTTCGGTCCCAAACTGCATTTGCAACGCTTCCCACGGAATTTCCGTACGGCGCTGAATGGTAAAGAACCGATACGTCAGCCACGAGTACACATCGAGCGCAAATGGCGACTGCTTCAGCGCCTTCAGTGCGCGCATGTCCACCGGTACTGGCCGGTTCACGAGTTCGTTGAAGAACGGCTCAGACAGCACCACGAAGCTCTCGAACATCGATCCCTGGCCCGGTTGCATGGGATCCCACCATGTCGACAGCTGATCTGCCAGCAAATAGCCTACACGGTCGATCGACAGTGGCTCGTGTCCGGGCGGCTGGTTTGGAACAGGAATCGACTTGTTCTGCACAATGGCGATAGTGGCCGAGAACAGGCGGATCATCTGCTGGCGCACCAGCGTCATGGTGCCGCGCTTGCCGCCCGTAGCCATCGGAATGCCAAGGTTGTACATGAACTCGGACAACGAATTGCCAAGCGAGATACGACGGTCCTCCACGGTCCCGGTAAACTCGCCGCGCTTCTTCTTGGCCATGATTTCCTTGCCAATCCAGGCAAGCATCAGGCGCGGATAGGAGCCGTACGGATATCCAAGCGATACAGTTTCGGAAACGAGCTTCTGGCGCCCATTTGACGCACGTTCAGACCGTTGCTGCGTGAAGTAGCCCGGTTGAATCATCAACGAGATATTGCCGCTGGTACGGGTCCATACCGGAGGTGCGCCCTTGGGCGCCCGATACGGCAGTGTCACCTGCACGCTGGCACGGCTCAGGAAACCAACTTCTCCGCTTTGCCAGGCGTCTTCGCGCTCCATAGCCTGGGCTTCGTCGAAGAGACGCTGGAATTTCTCGGACGGAACGAGCACGTTCTCGTTCCCGGGAACGATGATGCGGGATGGCTCACGGTCCTCTTCCAGGACAGAGCGTTCCCCCTCGGAGGCCATAGCGCGTTTGATCGACATATTGGTGGGCTTCGGATTACCCGCCTTTGTACGCGATCGCGTATACCTTGTCACGCAGAAACGGGTACGTATACGTGTTTCTTTGCTGATTCGCTGATGAGGTTCAGGTAGCTATCGCCGCTGGCTGTCGGCCGTTTGTGTTCCATTGCCGGGTATCCGGCGATTGGCGAGATGGCGGACACACGGTGGGCAACCCACCAGGGTTGTCCACGGTTGGCTGCTCATCCACTACAAGTAAACGATACCGATACGGGTTAACTACTCGTAAACCGTATACGGAGCGCCAGCAGCATTGATTTCAAAGTACTTTTAGGCGGTCAGCGAACCCGATTCTGCGGGCTTCCGAACCCGTTTCTGCGACAGCCCGAACCTGATTCTGCGGCAAAGCGAACCCAATTCAGCGAACTTCGCGAACCGGAATCTGCGGGGATAACCCACTGATCCCACAGGCTTTTCCACAGCACGGAAGCACAAAAGCGTACCCGTTTCTGCGCCCGCCGACGAATCCACCTGCAGCTTCGCGCTAAAACCGCTAGCACTGGCGCATTTCCACGGCTTATCCACGCAGAATCGGGTACGCCTGAGTCCCATCCGAGCCCGTTTCGGCACACGGAGCGTACCTACTTCTGCGTAGCCCGGGCGCTAAAGCGTACCTACTTCTGCGTGAGTCGGGTAAGCAGCAAGGAAAGCGAGCTGTCGAACCCATTTCTGCGGCGTACCCAATTCTGCGAACCCGCCCCGGAAATGCGATGCAGCATGAAAGCGTACCCAATTCTGCGGGCCCTGCGGCGGCTGGCTTGGCGGCTCGCCGTACCCGTTTCTGCGCCCAATACCTGCGCCCGCGCGTGCAACATGCCGCGCAGCCATCGGTATACCCGACGTATACGTAAGAGCCGGCGCCCACTTGCTACCCAGGCAATCACCCTCGGGCCAGTCACAAGGCGTACCTGTTTCTGCGATCGCTGTGCACCGGCCAGCGCCTGGTCCGTAGGCACGTATACGACGCGGTCGCAGCATGTATACGCGTTGCGTACCCGTTTCTGCGACGTCAGGCAGCGAAATTGCGTACTCATTTCTGCGAGCACGTCGCTGCGGCGCAGACGTATACGTTACTTCTCGCCAAACGAACCTGATTCTGCGGGGATAACCTGTATGCCAAAGTTTTAGGCGGGATAAGTTGCCGACTTATCCACCGGATTCGCGCCAGGAACAATGTGTCAGCGGCGTTCGACGCAGCCAGGCGTACCCATTTCTGCGTTGCACAACGTTACGATTTTTTTGGGCAATCCTGGCAGGATGAACCGACGGCGTACCCGTTTCTGCGGGCAGATTTTCCGAGGAGCGGCGGGAGCGTACCCATTTCTGCGAGAACTCTACCGGGCAGGTTTTGGGTGCCGTGTAGATTTGGGGGCACTCTTGGAGGGAGAAGGGGAAGATGCAGGGGATGCGGGAAACGGGTCGTTACGCACGTGCGATTGGAGGTGCCCACGATCCGGTTGGGTGGGACCACGACTCCCGATGCATCGGGTACAGCGTACGGACGAAAAAAAACCCGCCAGAAAAGGCGGGTTCTTTGTAGCGTCGAAGCGTGCCTTGCGGCGTACTCCGGTGCCAGGTCTTACAGCGGCGTGATGTTCGCAGCTTGCAGACCCTTCGGGCCGTTCTTAACTTCGAACGACACGCGCTGGTTCTCTTGCAGCGACTTGAAACCTTCGCTACGAACTTCCGAGAAGTGCGCGAACAGGTCATCACCGCCTGCGTCCGGCTTGATGAAGCCGAAGCCCTTGGCGTCGTTGAACCACTTAACGATTCCGGTTTGCATGGTATTGCTTTCCAAATAAAAAAATAAAGAAACCGATGGTGCACACACCACCGTACAGCCAACTCAAGGAAAGGACACCATGGACAACCGAAGTACCAAGACGGTGGCTAACGAATGAACTGTTGCCTCGTCGCTTGAATCTGGACGAGATTTATACGGGGGATTTCCTGCTACGTCAAGGCAGGGAATTCCCCCGACCGCTCTGGCAACCACAGCGCCCCTTGTGGGATCATCGCGCCTTTTGCGAATTGTCGAGTCAACACCGCAGCATCCAGGCCAGGCGATGCATGGTGCACTCGGTAAATCAGGAGACCATGCATGTCCACATCAGACCAGGCGCCACGTTCAGGAAACCAGCCTGCGCCGGGCCCGTCGGCGCCGCCGGCATCACAGAGCCTGCTGGAACGAATTTTCCGCCTGCGCGAGCACGATACCAATGTGCGCACGGAAATCCTGGCAGGTGTGACCACGTTCCTGACGATGGCCTACATCATCTTCGTGAACCCCAGCATCCTTGGCGATGCCGGCGTGCCCAAGGACGCGGTATTCGTTGCGACGTGCCTCGCCGCCGCCATCGGCACGCTGATCATGGGTTTTTACGCCAACTACCCGATTGCCATGGCACCGGGCATGGGGCTGAACGCCTATTTTGCCTATACCGTCGTGAAGGGCATGGGCTTCCCCTGGCAGGCAGCGCTGGGCGCTGTGTTCATATCAGGCTGCCTGTTCCTGATCGTGACGCTGTTCCGTGTGCGTGAGGCGATCGTCAAGGGCATTCCGCAGGCCATCCGTGGCGCCATCACCGCGGGCATAGGCTTGTTCCTGGCAATCATCGCGCTGCACAGCGCGGGCATCATCGCTGGCAATCCCGCCACGCTGGTGACCATTGGCGATCTGCACCAGCCGCCCGCCGTGCTGGCCATCATTGGCTTCTTCACCATCGTGGCGCTGGACCGCCTGAAAGTGAAAGGCGCCATCCTGATCGGGATCCTGCTGACTACGGTGCTGAGTTTCTTCTTCGCAGGCAACCAGTTCCATGGCGTGGTTTCCGCACCTCCATCGATCTCGCCCACACTGTTCAAGCTCGATGTTTCCGCCGCGTTGTCGATCGGCATCGTCAACGTCGTACTGGTGTTCTTCCTGGTCGAACTCTTCGATGCAACCGGCACCCTGATGGGTGTGGCCAATCGCGCCGGCCTGCTCAAGGCCGGCAAGATGGACCGCCTTAACAAGGCGCTGATGGCGGACAGCACGGCCATCATGGCCGGGTCGCTGCTCGGCACCTCATCCACGACCGCCTACATCGAGAGTGCGTCAGGCGTGCAGGCGGGTGGCCGTACCGGGCTGACAGCGGTAACCGTGGCAGTGCTGTTCCTTGCGTGCCTGTTTATCTCGCCATTGGCAGGTACCGTGCCGGCATACGCCACGGCGCCGGCGCTGCTCTATGTCTCTTGCCTGATGTTGCGTGAACTGGTGGAGATCGACTGGAGCGATGTCACCGAAGTGGTGCCCGCGGTGCTGACCGCACTGGCCATGCCGTTCACGTATTCGGTAGCCAATGGTGTGGCCTTCGGGTTCATTTCGTACGCGGTGCTGAAGCTGCTGACGGGCCGTGCCAGACAGGTGCCGCTGATGGCCTGGATCATCGCCGTGGTCTTTCTGTTCAAGTTCTATTACCTGCCTGGACATTGAGCAGCAGTGAGAGTGAGCACTGGCGAAGCAGCTTCATGAAACAACCGGGGGATGGCGTCATGGCCATCCCCTTTTCCATGGTGCGTGCGACAGATGATGTTCAAAATGAAAACGTTGCCAGGCTAGTACCCAGGATCACCAAGCGTACCTGTTTCTGCGTACCGGGCCACTGCCATCATGGCGCGACAGCGTACCCGTTTCTGCGGCGAGAGTAAGGGCTAATTTACCTAGCGAGCAATGCCAAAAGCCCCTTCCAGGTCTCATACAAAAGTATGAGACTTGGCTGAAAGCGAACATTCCGGGCTGGACAAAAGGGGTGAAATGCACTGAACTAGAGGCGTGGCAAAAACTTGAGGGCGCGCAAGAGCGCCCTTTCTTGACTCCGGGGCACGGGGCGCCTGGTCTTTTATTGACACGCGTGTCCTACCTGCGGCGAGACCTGCCGGCAGCATCAGAAGGAGGTCAGCCGAAATGAGACCGTTCTCATAAGAGCGGCTTCGCCACCACGGACAAAGAGTGCGCACGCATATGCGCACCGGACAAAGACAGCTCAAATCAGAACAGAGAAAGTGGTAACCGCGAACGTGTAGTGCCGGGGGATGTTGTTCAACGGGGAACAGATCATGACCGCAGGAGAAATCCGGCGTCCCGCCATCGGGCCTATCAGCGAATCCGCCAGCCAGTCGATGCATGGCGTCTGGGCAGCCCTGGGAGAGGCCTCAGCCGATATCGCGCAACCTGAACGGGACGACGAGGGACACGAGCACCACGCCATTACCGCTGTTGCCGCAGCGCTTGCCGAAGACCGTGACATGTCGCCGCGCACCCGCGCAGCAGTCGAAGCCCTGTTGCGGCATCATCGACTGCTGGCCGAAGATCTCGCGCGCCAGCGCCAGTTGCTGCAGGAATGGATCCTGAGCCAGCTTACCTACAAGTCGCTCTACTACCAGTATTCCGGGCAGAAGCCGGAAGCACCTAACGTCGAGCTGATGCGTGAAAAAGACATGGTACGCAGACGCATCCGCGAGCAGCTTCACGTGGGGTGCGAGGAAGTCGGCGTGCTCGACGAACAATCGCGCAGTTTGTCCAGACCGTGATCCACCAGACGTTGCGCGCGGGTCAGGCCGCGCAGCCAGCGGAACCAGACCGGGCCACGTTGCCCGTGGTCGCCCGTGCGGCGGCAGGAACCGCTACCAACAAGAAGCCCAACGTCAGGGAGAACGTCATGGACCGATTGTGCAAGGCGCCGGCACGCTCCGCACAGATCGTGCTCGTGTCGCGTTATGAAGATTTTGGTTTCAGTGCGAACCAGTTCGGTTCGGGATGGGAGATCCGGCGCGTACAACAGGTGAGGGACCTGGAACGCGCGGTGCGCGGCAGCGCGCCGATGGCCGGCATTCTCGATCTGCAGGCGCCCTACAGCGATGCTGAACTGACCCAGCTCGAGCAAGGCCTGCAGCATCTGCACGTGATGTGGGTCGCCATCACCTCCACGGCAATGCTCGAGGATGAGCGCGTGCGGCGCCTGATCCGCGATTACTGCGTGGACTATGTGCGCACGCCGTTCTCGTTCGACGAATTGCTCTACACGCTCAAGCATGCCCACGGCATGGCCTGCCTGCATGGTGCGCGCATGCCCGAGCAGGCCACGCGCGGCCCGATGATCGGCGAATGCCAGGCCATGCGCATGATGTTCCGTTCGCTGGCAAAGGTAGCGCACAACGATGCGCCGGTGTTCATTTCCGGCGAATCCGGCACCGGCAAGGAGCTGGCGGCCCAGGCCATTCACGAAGCATCGAGCCGTCGCAAGGGGCCATTCGTGGCCATCAACTGCGGCGCGATTCCTTCGCACCTGGTGCAGTCGGAACTGTTTGGCTATGAGAAAGGCGCGTTCACAGGCGCCAACCAGCGCAAGATTGGCTGGATCGAGCAGGCGCAGGGGGGAACGTTGTTCCTCGATGAAATTGGCGACCTTCCGCTGGAAAGCCAGGTCGCGCTGCTGCGCTTTCTCCAGCAGGGCACGATAACGCGCCTGGGCGGGCATCAATCGATCCCGCTGGATTTGCGCATTATCTCGGCCACGCACGTGGATCTCATTGCCGCGCAGGGCGACGGCCGGTTCCGTCCCGACCTGTTTCACCGCCTGTGCGTGCTCACGCTGACCATTCCGCCGTTGCGCGAGCGTGGCGAGGATATCCTGCTGCTGGCCAATGCGGTGCTGGCCGAGCATGGGCACGAGGCGCACCGTCGCATTCGCGGATTCTCGTCATGTGCCACGCAGGGCATGATGCAGTACGCGTGGCCTGGCAACGTGCGCGAACTGATCAACCGGGTGCGGCGGGCAATCGTGATGACCGACAACCGCAAGATCACGGCCGAGGACCTGCAACTGCATGGTGGCGTAGAAGTCCCGCGCAAGACGCTCGATGCCATCCGCGAGGAAGCCGAGCGAGAGGCGATCCGTACGGTAATGGCCAGCCACGGCTTCCATGTGGTGCCGGCCGCTCGCGAGCTCAATGTGTCGCGCGTGACGCTGTATCGGCTCATGCACAAGCACAATATCCGCGTGGATCTGCAACCGGGAGCGCCGGGCGACTAGCGATCGAACCGACGATCGGTCAACCTGCAGGAATCCGCCATGGGCATGCCTGCCCATGGCGCCAAGGGGGATCCGGCGACGTCCGCTCGCCGGATCCCCTTTGTCCTCCCGCCCGGACAGCGGCGGCAGGCTAGCGCGGCTTGGCCCGCGCGTAAGTGGCCAGTCTGGCCGTTTTCCCCATTCCAGCTTCAGGTCATGCTGACCTTGCCACGGCGTCCACGCGGTGGTGCGCTGTCGTCCTGCATCTGGCGGCCGGGAGCCACGTCGTGCGGATCGGCGGCATTGTCTCGCGCCTGGCGACCGGCTGGCTGCGCTGCATTCTGGTCTGGCTGGAACTTCACATCTCCCCACGCCCAGCCGAATGCGCGAACGTAGATGTCATTGCTTACAGCGGCATGGCTGTTGGGGTTGGTATCGTCCGGCCGGTCGAAATAGGCATAGTTGCCCGCCAGTGCCGGCGCAGCCGCGGTCGAGAGCAAGGCCAGCGCAATGGTGGCGAAAACTCTGGCGTGCATGGGTGGCTCCCTCCCTTGCTGGAAAAAGGTGCCCGCCGGGGGACGGAGCACGTAAACCGGTTTAGGCCCAGCCGGCCGAAAAAGCAACGGTCGCGTTCGCAAACCTTGACGTTTCGACCGACGGGCGGGCAACCCTCAACCGTTCAGCAGCCGGGATGACCATTGCGCTGCCGGCTGGCAGACGCGGCCACACTTCGATTGGCGGCGGCGCAGAACGACGTCACGGGACGTGCAGTCGGTCGCGGAGACGGAAGCAGGGGCGGCGAAAGCAGGTCCCTCACCGAGGGGGCGGGGCCCGCGAGCCGATAGGCGCGGCGGCGCGCCGTCATTCGCGCTGGTGGATGACGCATGGCAGTGTCTTCTCCTGCGTTCTGTTCGTCTTGTTGTTGGACTCGTACTTCTCCCGTTGCCAGTAGAGCGACAAGTGTGCCAATCGCATGTAAACACTTGTTTTACAAAGGATGTAGTACGCCAATCCATCATGTATCGAGGCAAATCCCGCGACCCGGCGGACAATCGGTTACGCGACTGTTACGGCAAGCGGACGCAAGACCGCGTGGTCTGGTCCGACGTGACACAACAAAAGCGTGCATGTGGCGCGGCAAGCGATATGCGGCGAAGGTGCGAGTGGGAGCCGGACAACATGACAAGCGTGAAACAAACACAGTTGTCTGGTTTAACGTCGCATCCGGATCAAACTGGCATCCATGCGACGCATGCGTGGCCGCCGCAACTGGCATCCAGCACCCGCGTGCATCTGGTTGCAGCGCTGAAACCGCCGCAGCACGCAGAAACGGGTACGGTTTGGGCCAGTAGTGGTAGTTAGCGCGGTGTGGCCTGGGCGCCCGAAGCGCCCGTTCCGCTCGGTGTCGTCGTGTTGCTGCCCGAGATCGGCTTGGGGCCGGGGCCCGGCTGCTGAGTACGTTCGCAGCCCGCAAGCGCGAACAGGCTGGCTATCAGGCAGAGCGTCAGGCAGGTGGAGCGTGCGGCGTGGAGAATCACGGAATGCCTCCTCATGTGTGCCTCGCTTAACTGTAGCAGGCGCACGTGTGAGTCGCCGACCGGCCGAACTATGATGAACTCATCGCATCAGACGCCGCCCGACAGACAATCCGGTGCCATGGCAGCGAAGCTCTAACGGTGGTAAAAGCGCCACTCTGGTTCGACGCCAGCCCCATTCGAGGATGAACGGCATGCCACCTGACCACGCGCCTGGAAATTCCGACCAGTTGCCGCCGCGCCCCCAGCGTGGCCGGTGGCTGCCCGATCGCCACACGGCCGCGCGCACGGTGCGCGTGGTGTCGGCTGCCGTCATGTCGTGGTTCGAGCATCGCGCGGCCAGCAAAGGTGCCGCGCTGTCGTTCTACATGCTGTTTTCTCTGGCGCCCATCCTGGTGCTGGTCATCTCGATTGCCGGCCTGTTTTTTGGAGCCGAAGCGGCGCGCGGTGAAATCTTCGCCCAGCTCGACGGATTGGTGGGCTCGCAGGGCGCCGCGGCCATCCAGGAGATCCTGGCCGCCACGCATCGTGCCGGCGGCAGCGGTGTAGCAGCGTTGATCGCCACCGGCATCCTGTTTGTTGGCGCCACGAGCGCGTTTGCCGAACTCAAGGGCAGCCTTGACGATATCTGGCAGGCGCCGCCCCCGGCCGGGGCCGGCTGGCAGAAGCTGCTGCGTGCGCGCCTGCTGTCGTTCAGCATCGTGCTGGTGCTCGCGTTCATGCTGCTGGTGTCGCTGATCGTCAACGCCGGATTGGCCGTAGTGAACCGCTTTTGGGGGCAGCTGTGGGTGGCGTCGTGGTTTGCGCCGGTGGCCGATGCCATATCCACGGCGTTCTCGTTTGCCGTGGTCACCCTGCTTTTCGCGGTGATCTTCAAGATGCTGCCCAATGCGCGCATTGCCTGGCGCGACGTGTCCATGGGCGCAATCATCACCGCGCTGCTGTTTTCGGTGGGCAAGCGCCTGATTGGCATCTACCTAGGCAATAGTGCCGTGGCATCGTCTTATGGTGCCGCGGGCTCGGTCGTCGCGTTGATGTTGTGGGTGTACTATTCGGCGCAGATCTTTTTCTTTGGCGCCGAACTGACCCGTCAGTACGCGCTGCAATTCGGCAGCCTGCGCGGGCACGATCCAGCCAAGGAAAACCTTGCCACGCAATCCGGTGCACCGGCCGGGACCGCGAACCGGTAAAATAGCGCCCCATTCGATCCCGGGGCGTTTCCCCGGGTTGCTACCCGGCCCTCCCGCCCCGCCGCCCGTCGCCCATAGCCGGCGCCAGCGCATCGCCGGGGCCACTGCCACTATCAGGTTCCACAAGCCGTGAGTTCGCTCGTTTCCGAAATTGCGCGTCGGCGCACGTTTGCCATCATCTCCCACCCGGACGCGGGTAAGACCACGCTGACCGAAAAGCTGCTCTGGTTCGGCGGCGCCATCCAGGTGGCGGGTGAGGTCCGTGCACGGAAGGCCGACCGCCATGCGACCTCGGACTGGATGGAGCTGGAAAAGCAGCGTGGCATCTCGGTGACGTCGTCGGTGATGCAGTTCCCGTATCAGCCGCGCGCCGAACTGCCCGAGAACATCGTGAACCTGCTCGACACGCCGGGCCACGAGGACTTCTCCGAAGACACGTATCGCACGCTGACCGCAGTGGATTCGGCCGTGATGGTGATCGACTCGGTCAACGGCGTCGAAGCACAGACCATCAAGCTGCTGAACGTCTGCCGCCTGCGCGATACGCCGATCCTCACGTTCATGAACAAGCTCGACCGCGAAGGCCGTTCGCCCATCGAGTTGCTCGATGAAATCGAGGACGTGCTCAAGATCCAGTGCGCGCCAATGACATGGCCGATCGGCATGGGCAAGGCGTTCCGCGGCGTGTACCACATGATCGACGACAAGGTGCAGCTGTTCGACCCGAAGGGCGAGAAGGGCACCGCCGCCATCCTTGACGGACTCGACAATCCCGAACTCGATCGCATCCTGGGTTCACAGGCCGACGAACTGCGCATGGAGATCGAACTGGTGCGCGGCGCGTCCCACACATTCGACCGCGAAGCGTTCCTGGCTGGCAAGCAGACGCCGGTCTACTTTGGCTCGGCAATCAACAACTTCGGCGTGCAGTCGCTGCTCAATGCACTCTGCGAGCTGTCGCCACCGCCGCTGGCGCGCCAGACCGAGTCGCGCACCGTGGAACCGCAGGAAGCCAAGTTCAGCGGCTTCGTGTTCAAGATCCAGGCCAATATGGATCCGCGCCATCGCGACCGCATTGCCTTCGTACGGGTGTGCTCGGGCCGCTTCGATCGTGGCATGAAACTGCTGCACGTATCGCAGGGCAAGACCGTGGCGATCAACAACGCCATTACCTTCATGGCGCAGGACCGCAACACGACCGAAGAAGCGTTTGCCGGCGACATCATCGGCGTGCCCAATCACGGCACGATCCGTCTGGGCGATGTATTCACCGAAGGCGAGCCGCTGCGCTTCACGGGCATCCCGTCATTCGCACCGGAGTTTTTCCGCCGCGCGCGCCTGAACAACCCACTGAAGGTCAAGCAGTTGCAGAAGGGTTTGCAGCAGCTGGCCGAAGAGGGCGCCACGCAGATGTTCCGCCCGCTGATGTCGAACGACCTCGTGCTCGGTGCGGTCGGCATGCTGCAGTTCGACGTGGTGGCTCACCGCCTCGAGCATGAGTACGGCGTCGACGCAATTTTCGAATCGCACGAGTGCGCCACGGCCCGCTGGCTCAAGGGCGACCCGGCCGAGATCGAGAAGCTGATCGACAAGAACGGCCACAACGTCGCGCTTGACGGTGCCGGCGACCATGTCTACCTGGCACCAAGCATGGTCAACCTGCGCCTGACACAGGAGCGCTTCCCGAACGTCCGCTTCCTGGAAACCCGCGAAATCGCGTAAGTATTGTCGTGACTCGCTCCCCTCTCCCGCGCGCGGGAGAGGGGTTGGGGGAGAGGGCCAGCGGTTCAAGCTGAGACCAGTCGCATTTTGAACCTCACACTCTCTCCCCCGCTCCTCTCCCACAATGCGGGATAGAGGCGACCAACACTGCACACGAACTCCCCCCCGGGCTTCGGCCGTCTCGGATAGAATCCTAGACTTTGCCGATGTACGCGAATGCGTACATTACCTGCCCCAGCGTCGCCAGACGCCCCGTTACGCCCCATGTCTACCGCCCCCGCGCTACCGGCCGACGAGCCGGATAATGTCTTTCGTGATCCCGCTTTCCGGCATTTCTGGTTCGCCCGGCTATGTACGACGATCGGTTACCAGATCTTTACGGTGGCCGTGGGCTGGCAAATGTATGACCTGACGCGCGATCCGTTCATGCTTGGCATGGTCGGGCTGGTGCAGTTCCTGCCGTCCATCGTGCTGCTGCTGATGTCGGGACACGTGGCAGACCGGTTCGACCGCCGCATCATCGTGCGTACCTGCCAGATGCTGGAGGCGATCATTGCCGCGGCGATGGCCGTTGCCAGTTTCTCGGGCTGGGTCACCAGCGAGCACATCTTCTTCTTCGTGGCCGCAATTGGCGGTTGCCGGGCCTTCGAGACGCCTACGCTGCAGGCACTGCTGCCAAGCGTGGTAACGCCACGCCAGTTGCCGCGTGCGGTGGCGCTGGCAAGCTCGGCCGCGCAGACCGCCATCATCATCGGACCGGCGCTCGGTGGCTTTGCTTATGTGGCCGGGCCGGGCGTGGTCTACACGATCAGTGCGGCGCTGTTTGCCATCGCCGCGGCCCTGGTGTTCACGCTGAAGCTGCGTCAGGCCGCACAACGGCTGACGGCGCCGGTCAGCATCAAGACCCTGTTCGCCGGCTTCACCTATATCCGCGGGCACCAGGTACTGCTTGGCGCAGTGTCGCTGGACCTGTTTGCGGTGCTGCTGGGCGGCGCCACGGCGCTGTTGCCGATCTACGCCCGGGACATCCTGCATACGGGTCCCTGGGGCCTGGGCCTGCTGCGGTCATCGCCGGCCATCGGTGCGCTGGTGACGGCGCTCTGGCTGGCACGCCATCCATTGAACCGTCGGGTGGGGCGCGTGATGTTTGGTGCGGTGGCCATCTTCGGCATGGCAACGATGGTGTTCGGCGTGTCGAAATGGCTACCGTTGTCGATGGGGGCGCTGGTCGTTCTGGGGGCATCGGACATGATCAGCGTGGTGGTGCGCCAGACGTTGGTGCAACTGGACACCCCAGACGACATGCGCGGGCGTGTTGGCGCGGTCAACTCGGTGTTTATTGGCGCATCGAACCAGTTGGGCGAGTTCGAATCGGGCGTCACGGCGGCCTTGCTCGGCCCGGTCGGCGCGGTGTTACTGGGTGGTGCGGGCACGCTGCTGGTGGTGGCGGTGTGGATGAGACTGTTCCCGTCCTTGACCAACCGCGACCGCCTGCATGGCCATCCGGCCGAAAGCAAGGTACCGGAAAAGGCCGCACCGGCGCGCTGATGCTGCGTCGCGAGAATCTCGGAAAGGGTGGCCTGGCCACCCTTTTTCAATGCCCAAGCGTACCCGTTTCTGCGTTGCCGCATGGCGTACCGAAAAGGTCGCCAAGTGCGCTGCAAGGCGGGTTCCAACGCGGGCCCGAATTGGGATAGAGTCGCCTGATGCCCGCCGCCCGCCAGCCACTTCAGGACAACGCCGTGTTCTCCACGCTCACGCAATCGCGGGCGTCGCTGGAACGCGCCTGCGTGCTGGGCGATGGTCTGGGGCTGGCACTCTGGCAGAACCGGCACGACGACACCGCCTACGCTCGCCCCGGTCATCACACGATGTCGATGTACCTGGAGGGCGGCTATTCCACCTACCGCCGTGATGCGCCGGACCGCAAGGGTGCTCCCGACCGGCTGTGCCTGCTGCCCGCCGAGCACGAATCTGCATGGCACGTGGGTGGCACCCAGCGCTTCCTGCATCTCTACTTCCAGCCCGAGCACCTGGCCTGGCACTGCGTACGCGTACTCGACAGCGAGCCACGCGCCCTGCAACTGCAGGACCGGCTGTTTGCCGAGGATCCGTCATTGGCTGCGCTGTCGCGACGGCTGATCGCACTGGACTGGCAGGATCCCGATAGCCGCATGACTGGCAATGCCATGGCACACGAGGCCGTGACGCATCTGCTGCTCTCGCACGGAGGTCGCGCACCCTCGGCCAACTGGCGGGGCGGCTTGTCGGCGCAGGCAAGACGCCGAGTGGCTGACTGGATTCAGTCACATCCGGCGCTAAATCCCACACTGGGCGAACTCGCGGCGTTGGCCGATCTGTCGGAGTTCCACTTTGCGCGGATGTTCCATGTCTCGTTCGGCATGCCACCGCATGTCTGGGTGATGCGCGCCCGCCTGGAGCGCGCGCGAGCACTGCTCGACGACCGCCGGTGGTCGCTTCAGGAGGTGGCGAGCCGTGCCGGCTTTGCCTCCGCCAGCCACTTCAGCAACCGGTTTCGCGCCGCCTATGGCGTGACGCCGGGCCGTTGGCGCAAGGCAGCAAATTTTTCCGGTGAATTGTAAAAACTGCGAATAGGGCACTTTTAGTGCCTATTTGTGACGCTGGCGGCTCGAAATCAACGACGCCGCGCTGGCCGTTGCTGTGCAACGCATCACGCAGAAACGGGTACGCTTTTGAGGCCGGCGGCAAGTTTCTGGCACGCCCTTCGCAAGCACTCCGAGGTTTGTTTCCCGGAGCCGCAGCATGGACCTGAATTTCATCGATCACACCAAACTGGAAGCCACCTGGGCTTACCTGACCCAGTTCGCGGTCAGCCAGGGCCTGAATTGCCTGGCCGCGCTGGCCATCCTGATCCTCGGCTGGTGGCTGTCAGCGCGGGCGGCCAGGGCCCTGCACCAGACCCTGCAGCATACGCACGTGGACGATACGCTGCGCCCGATGCTGGCGAGCATCGTCCAGTGGGTGGTGCGCGTACTGACCGTGGTCCTGGTGCTGTCGCAGTTCGGCGTGCAGACCGCCAGCATCATCGCCATGCTGGGCGCTGCCGGTCTGGCAATCGGGCTGGCATTGCAGGGCACGCTTCAGAACATCGCCGCCGGCATCATGCTGGTATTGCTGAGGCCGTTTCGCGTCGGCCAGTACATCGATGCGCAAGGCGTAGCGGGCACCGTGCGCGAGACCGGCCTCTTCATGACCGAACTGCAAACGTTCGACGGTGTATGCCTGCGCGTGCCAAACGGCAAGATCTGGGGCAGCCCGATCATGAACTACAGCGAGAACCCCACGCGCCGCATGGACATGGAGGCCACGGTGACCTTCGACAGCCCGATCCAGGCCGGCCTCGACGCGCTCAAGGCAATGCTCGATGCCGAGCCGCGCCTGCTGGAATCTCCGCGGCGTGAAGTCATGGTGGTGCGGTACAACGACCGCGGCGTCACGCTCAATGCGCGCTACTGGACGTCAAACGACGATTTCTGGAGCGTGCAGTTCGCGCTGTTCGCACAGCTCAAGTCGACCATTGAAAACGCGGGCTGCCGGATTGCGGTGCCCGTGCAGGAAGTCCACGTGCCAGATACCGCCGATTCGGAGACCGAAGGCGCGCGGATGCCAGACCACGATCGTCGACCGGCCGGGATCCGTCGCGCAAACTAGCCAGTTGACGCGCGAGGCCGTTTCGGCGCCACGCAGAAACGGGTACGCTTTCGGCACTGGCCGGGCCTTGATCAGCCGTTGATCAGGCCCTGGCCAGTGCCGCGAAGTGGCTAACCTTCGTCCGCGAACAACGAACAGGCTCCCGTTTCCGCGGTGCCCACATGCGCACGGAAGCCGCCGAACAGGTCGCGCCCAACGCCATGGCGGTTTGCCGTGAGGTCGGGCTTCTCGATCTGTCGTGCCGACCAGTCGGCATCGCTGACCATGACCGTCAGCGCGCCGGCGGGCGCGTCAACGCGCACGATATCGCCAGTACGTACCTTACCGATATCGCCCCCGGTCAACGCTTCCGGGCACACGTGGATGGCGGCAGGCACCTTGCCCGATGCGCCTGACATTCGCCCATCGGTGACCAGCGCTACGTGAAATCCACGGTCCTGCAGCAACGTCAGCGTGGGGGTGAGCTTGTGAAGCTCGGGCATGCCGCATGCCGCCGGGCCTTGCCATGGCAACACCGCCACAAAGTCGCGCTCGAGTTCGCCGCGCTTGAAGGCGGTCAATACATCATCCTGATGCAGGAATACGATGGCCGGAGCCTCGACCACCTGATGCTCGGGTTTGACAGCCGAGGTCTTGATCACGCAGCGGCCCAGTTTGCCGTCAAGCAGCTTGATACCGCCGTCCGGTGCAAACGGGTTGTCGGCGGCGCGCACGATGGTGTCGTCGAGCGACTTCTCCGGTCCGTCGGTCCACGTCAGCTTGCCCTCGCGCAGTGCCGGTTCGCGCATGTAGTCGGCCAATCCGGTCCCGACGATCGTATTCACATCGTCATGCAGCAGCCCCAGCGACAGCAGCCCGCGAATCACCATCGACAGGCCACCCGCTGCCTGGAACTGGTTCACGTCGGCCTTGCCATTCGGATAGACGCGCGCCAGCAGCGGCACGGTGGCCGACAACTCATGGAAGTCGTCCCAGGTGAGCTGGATCCCGGCTACACGTGCCATCGCAATCAGGTGCAGCGTATGGTTGGTCGAGCCGCCGGTGGCCACCAGCCCGACAACACCGTTCACGAACGCGCGCTCGTCGAGCACTTCGGCAATCGGCATATAACGCGCGCCGCCATGTACCAGCCGCAGCGCCTGACGGGCCGATTCGCGCGTCAACGCTTCACGCAGCGGGGTGCCGGGATTGATAAAGGCGGTGCCGGGCAGATGCAGGCCCATGATCTCCATGAGCATCTGGTTCGAATTGGCCGTGCCATAGAACGTACAGGTGCCCGGCCCGTGATAGGACTTGGATTCGGCATCGAGCAGGCCCTGGCGGTCGATCTTGCCTTCGGCGTAGAGCTGGCGGATGTGCGCCTTTTCATCGTTGCTCATGCCGGTGGTCATCGGACCGCCAGGTACGAACACGGCGGGCAGGTGCCCGAACGACAGCGCGCCCATCACCAGTCCCGGCACGATCTTGTCACAGACGCCCAGGTACAGCGCGCCATCGAACATCTGGTGCGACAGCGCCACGGCGGTCGCCATGGCGATCACGTCGCGCGAGAACAGCGACAGGTCCATGCCGTCCTGACCTTGCGTCACGCCATCGCACATGGCGGGCGTGCCGCCGGCAAACTGTGCGGTGCCGCCGGCCTCGAGGGCGGCTTCCTTGAGCCACTGCGGATAGGCCTGCAGCGGCTGATGCGCGGACAGCATGTCGTTGTAGGCCGACACGATGGCCAGGTTGGGCCGCTCCTGCGCCTTGAGCCGGATCTTGGCCTCATCGGGCATGGCGGCCACGGCATGGGCCAGGTTGGTACACGAGATATTGGCGCGCTCCACCTTCTGCCCGGCCATGGCACGGGTGCGGTCGAGGTAAGCCTGACGGGTAGGGGCACTGCGGGCCACGATGCGGGCCGTGACCCTTTCCAGTACGGGATGGGGCATGGGGGATCTCCTGTGAGGCGTTTTTCAGCGTAGCCGAAAAACGCGCACGCCACCGGCACGGCGGCGCCATCGTTATTGGCTATCAACCTGCTTGTGTAATGGGATCGACAAAGGCATCGACGCCGAGACCGATAGTGGGATCGATGGAAGGCACGGATGTTCCGCATCCGCCTTCGGTCACAACGCTGTCACGAAACCATCGGCACGCAGAAACGGGTACGCAAGTTCTGCCTGGCGAGGCCCGAACGTGCACAAGCGGCGGCGAGTGACGTAACATGGCCGGAACTAAAGCGCTGCCCGGCGGCACTCAATAGCTGCCGGGGGCCAATCCCCCGCAAGGAGCCCAGGGTGAGCATGCCCGATTTCGACATGGTGCTGTTTGGTGGCACCGGAGACCTGGCGCGGCGCAAGCTGCTGCCGGCACTGTTTGACGCGCACCGTTGCGGCGTACTGCATCCGTCGGCCCGTATCCTGGCCACCGGAAGCCACCCGCAGACTACCGAGCAGTACAAGGCCACGCTGGAAGACACCGTGCGCCCCGGCCTGGAGCATGCGCCGCCC
>CAUUBQ010000096.1:0-23448 GCA_963543405.1 uncultured Cupriavidus sp. | reverse complement strand
CTCCCGGCTGCCCGACTGAACCACCACGCACCAACACCCCGGGCAAATCAAACCACGGGGGGGGCGACGTGCACCCGCACGCGGGGGGCCGACCGGGCGCGCACGATCGACTTTCTGGGCGAGGACCTGCGCATCTACGCGACGCCGGAACTGATTCGCGACATCGAGCAGGTCTGCCTGGATTTCCTGCAGGAGCACGTGACGTCGGGACAGAGTTCGGTGGGAACCGAGGTGTCGGTCGAGCATGCCGGCGCGACGCCGCTGGGTGGCGAGGTGCGGATCGAGGCGGAAGTCATGGCCATCGATGGCCGCAGCGTGACGTTCCGCGTGGCCGCGCACGACGCGGTGGAGACCGTGTGCACCGGCATCCATCGCCGCTTCGTGGTCGATGTCGAACGGCTCAAGTCACGCGTGCGCAAGAAGGCCGAAGCCACTGCGACAGCCGCTACGGCTGCTACGGCTGCTACAGCGGCTATAGCTGCACCGGCAGTTCGCTGACCGGCGTCGTCGGCTGGCGGAGCGCGGCGGTTTCGCCGCAGATCCAGTCGACGAATACGCGAATCCGTGGATCGTCGAGCCGTTCGCGTGGAAAGACGATGAAGTACGAGAACTCGACTGGCAGCCGGATCGATTCGAACAGCCTGACCAGCCGGCCTTCCGCAAGGTCCTGCTCGATCCAGTTCTTCTTGACGAGCGCCACGCCAAGCCCGCTGATGGCGGCGTTGATAACCAGGTGACTGGGCCAGAACGACGGACCGCGGCTGGCGTCGACGTTGGTGACGCCAGCATGTTCGAGCCACATCGCCCAGTCGGGGTTGCTCACATCGGTATAGGTGCTGTCGTCGTGCAGCAGCGTGTGATGCTGCAGGTCGGAGGGCTGGTTCAGCGGTGCGGCGCCCTGCAGCAGCTTGGGGCTGCATACCGGGATGACCTCTACCGGCAGGCACAGGCGCGAATAGAGGCCGGGATAGTCGCCCCGGCCGTAGCGGATGGCAAGGTCGAAATCATCGCGCTCGAAGTCGATGCGGTTGTTCGAGGTGGAAACCTTGAGGTCGATCTCGGGATGGGCCTGCATGAAGCGGTCCATTCGTGGGATCAGCCATTTGACCGCGAAGGTCGGCGGCATGTTGACCTTCAGCGCGGGCCGGTCCTTGCTGTGGAGCCGATGCGTGGCATCGGCCAGTTGCTTGAAGGCGAGCTGCACAGCGGGCAGGTATGCGGTACCAGCCGGGGTCAGCACCAGCGCCTTGGCATCGCGGATAAACAGCTGTACGCCCAGGTTCTCTTCGAGTGTCTTGACCTGGTGGCTGACCGCGGAGGGCGTGACGAACAGTTCCTCGGCGGCTCTGGTGAAGCTGAGGTGCCGCGCGGCCACCTCGAACGCCCGGAGCGGATTCAGGGGAGGGATCGATCTGGACATGGTCTCGCGTTCGTGTCGGGTCGCAACACACGTGCGTCACTCGCCCGCCGTCACATGGCGCCGGTCACGGCATCCGGCCGGGCTGGATGCACAACATAGCACCGGCGCCGGTGTGCATCCATAGGTGCCTTCCCGCGTCAGACGGCGTGCGATGTCACGCGTTGCATGTGCCGGGGCGGCCACTGGCAGGCGCGGAGGTGACGGAATGGTGCAGGGATGGCATGGCTGTCTCGTCGTTGTGGTTGTCGGGGCGAGCAAATCGCCCCGGCACTCTATAAGCGCCACGCCTGCATGCCTAATGACGGGTTGTGATCGCGTGATAACCGTTGGTGAGAGCCGTTGGTGACAACTGGTCACGGACGCGCGTCCTGAATGCCGTCCTGCATGCCGTCCTGCATGCCGTCCGGCAGCGGCTCCGCGCAATGCGCCTGCAGCGAGGCGATCAGCAGGCGTGCACCGGGCGATAGGTGCGCGCCGGATCGGGTAATCACGCCGTAGGGATCGTCCAGCGCGCGCATTGGCACGGGCAGTCGTACCAGCATGCCGTACCGCTCGCCGAACTCCGCCACGGCGCGCGGCACCACGGCCACCAGGTCCGGCGTGTCCTGCAGCATCGTCAGCGTGGCAAAAGCCGATGCCGTTTCCAGCGGGTAGCGTGGCAGGTCGACGCCTGCATCGCCGAGTTCGCGTTCCAGCGCGCGGCGCATCGGCGTATTGACCGGATACGTCATCCACGGCAGGCCGGCCAGGTCCACCAATGTCAGCGTCGTGGCGCCCGCCAGCCGATGCGAGCGCGCGGCCACCACCGCGAGCGGCTCCATCTCCAACGCCATGCAATCGTAGGCACCGGGCCGCCGGCTCACGCCGCAGCGGCACAGGGCCAGATCGATGCGGCCTTCGTCGAGCAGCGGCAGCAGCGCGGCGCTTGCGTTCTCGATGATCTCCACTGACAGATCCGGCTGCTGTTCGCGCAGCGCGGTCAATGCGCGGGTCAACAGCGGAATCGCACCCATGATGACACCCACCGCGAGATGGCCGCCCTGCCCCTGCGCAATGGCCGTGATCTCGGCATGAAGGTGTTCAAGGTCGCTGTAGATCAGGCGCGCATAGCGCGTCACGCACTGGCCAAGTTCGTTGGCGACCAGGCCCTTGGGCTGGCGCTCGAACAACGACATGCCCAGGATGTCCTCGATTTCGTGCAGGGCCTTGGTGGCGCCCGGCTGCGAGATGGCAATCTCGTCGGCGGCCTTGTGCAGCGAGCCGTGATTGTCCAGCGCGATCAGCAGCCGCAGTTGCTTCAGGCGCAGTCTTGACGCAATGGTGGCGAGCGAGGGGAGTGCCGTGGGACGCATGGCGGAGCGTGCAAAAGTCGACACTATAGCCCCTTCGTCCCATCACGGCACGGCGCGCGGATAACCGCCGCTTATCGGGAAATCAGGCCTTTTCATTGGCGCCCGCCGCCACCCGAACTTAGAGTCCCCCGACACGCGCGGACACACCGCGTCCATCTACAGGAGACTCCCATGTCGTTACAGCCTACCGGTCAACAATATATCGGCGGCGCACGTCGCGCCGCCGGTTCCACCTTGCTGTACAGCGTAAATGCCAGCACGGGCGAGCGCCTGCCCTACGCGTTCCACGAGGCCACGGCCGGCGAGGTGGATGCGGCCGCCAGTGCCGCGGCGGCGGCCTACCCCGCATTCCGCACGCTGGCGCCGGCCCAGCGGGCCCGCTTCCTGGACGCCGTGGCGGACGGCATCGACGCACTCGACGATGCGTTCATTGCGCTGGTCTGCCAGGAAACGGCGCTGCCCGCCGCGCGCATTGTCGGGGAGCGTGCCCGCACCAGTCACCAGTTGCGGCTGTTCGCGACGGTGCTGCGGCGCGGCGACTTTCTTGGAGCGCGCATCGATCTGGCGATGCCGCAACGTACACCGCTGCCACGCGCCGATCTGCGCCAGTACCGCATTGGCGTCGGCCCGGTGGCCGTATTCGGCGCCAGCAATTTCCCGCTCGCCTTTTCCACGGCGGGTGGCGATACCGCCTCGGCGCTCGCAGCCGGCTGCCCGGTAGTGTTCAAGGCCCATATGGGGCATATGGCCACCGCATCGGTGATTGCCGATGTTGTGGTCCGTGCCGCCGAGGCCACGGAGATGCCGCGCGGCGTGTTCAACATGATCTTCGGCGACCGTGTCGGCGAGCATCTGGTCAAGCACCCCGAGATCCGCGCCGTCGGGTTCACCGGATCGCTGCGTGGTGGCCGTGCCCTCTGCGACATGGCCGCCGCCCGCCCGCATCCGATTCCCGTCTTTGCCGAGATGAGCAGCGTCAATCCGGTGATCCTGATGCCCCAGGCACTGGCGCGCCGAGGGGCGGCAATCGCGGCCGAGCTGACCGCATCGGTGACGCTGGGGGCCGGACAGTTCTGCACCAAGCCGGGTCTGGTCCTTGGCGTTCGCTCACCCGCGCTCGACGCGTTTGTCGCGCAATTCAAGGCGGCCATCTCCACGGCACCTGCGCAGACCATGCTCAACGCCGCGGGGCTGCAGCACTATGTCAATGGGGTGCGAAAGTTTACCGACACGCCGGGCATGTCCTTGCTGGCCGCCGCGCCAGCGCAGCCGGGTCAAGCCGCCGCCGAACTGTGGCAGGCCGACGCGGCATTGCTGTTCCAGCAGGACGCTCGCTTGCAGCACGAAGTGTTCGGACCTTGCGCGGTGCTGGTGGCACTCGACCACGCCAGCGAGCTTCCGCGTGCCATCGACGCGTTGCAGGGCCAGCTTACGGCGACGCTTGTCGCGGAGCCCGAGGACCTTGCCGACGCCGCACCGCTCGTAGCTGCGCTGGAACACAAGGCGGGACGCTTGCTGGTCAACGGCTATCCGACCGGTGTCGAGGTGTGCGACGCGATGGTGCACGGAGGCCCCTACCCTGCAACGTCCGATGCACGCGGCACCTCAGTGGGCACGCTGGCCATCGACCGCTTCCTGCGCCCGGTGTGCTTCCAGAACATGGACGACGCGCTACTGCCAGCGGCGCTGCAGAATGCCAATCCGCTCGGCATCGACCGGCTCGTGAACGGCGCGCGTACTCGCAGCCCGATCGTCGCGTAGCAGCAATGCTTTAGTCGGCTACCGTCCCCGCACAAGCAATAAGTGAGCGGCGCTCGCGCCTGTCCAAAGGAATGGGTGTCGCCTACACTCAGCGTGCAGACTGTGGAGTCACGTATGAAGCCTGAGCCATTTGCGGTCACCCCTACCGGGTACGCGCGCGCCCTCAATGTCGTCGGCGAGAAGATCACGGTCCTGGCGTCCAGTGCCGCCACGCAGGGTTACGAAGTCTTCCTGCAACAAGGTCAGGAAGGCAGCGGGCCGCCGCCGCACTGCCACGATTGGGATGAATCGTTCTACATCACCAAGGGAGTTGTCGAGATCGGCTACGGTGACCATGCGCTAACCGCCAGCGCCGGGACGTTTGTCCATGTGCCGGCCGGGACGATTCACTACTTTCGGTTCGGTACCGGCGGCGGTGAAATGATTTCGGTTACCAGCCAAAACGGCAACGCGTCACGCCTGTTTGCGCGAATCGATGAGGCAATCCCCCCAGGCCCCCCTGATCTTCCGACGTTGCTAGGTGTCGCGCAAGAATGTGGCGTGACGATTCCTGGGTGATTTAGAATTTGCTGGTCGCCTCAATCCCCCGCCCCCATGCGCTCATGGCGCCTTGACCGCCCCTCCCTCGCCGGCCAGCTCGACCTGTCCCGGGCCACTGGCCTGGTGTCTTCGATCGGCGAATCAGACGCCAACGCATTTGCCGCGGAGATCCTCAAGCTACTGGGTGAGATAGCAGGCATCTCGCAATGCACGGTCTTTGCCTATGAGTTTGGCAACCGGCCACGCACCATGTCCGTCGCCGATCACCGCGGCGGGCGGTATCTACGCGACGTGGCCGATACCTATGCGAGCCGGTTCTATGCCCTGGACGGCAACCAGCGGATCATGTCGGCAGCTGGGCCCCGACGGCGACCGGGCGACAACGGTCTAGTGCTGCACCAACAAACCATCGATGAAATCGCGCATGAGGCTTACCGCGCGGCATGCTACCAGCACCCCAACGTATCGGACCGCATTTCCCTGCTGCTGCAGCCGGCCGAGGACATCTGGCTGTCGGTGAATCTGTATCGTGATCGCAGCCGGGGGCTGTTCCACGAGCGCGAGATCGAACAGGTGGAAGCCATGGCCCCAATGATTGCCCACGCGGCCCGCCACCATTACGCGCTGTGCAGCCAGGTGCAAATGGGCATTCCCCAGCTCATGTTGGCACGCTTGCGCGGCGTATGTCCCGACCTGTCCAAGCGCGAATTGGACGTGCTGCGCGGCGTGCTGGAAGGCCACACCGCGCATGACATCGGCGAGCGCATCGGCGTCAAGCCCTCTAGCGTCGTGACGTACCAGAAACGGGCCTATCGGCGGCTCGGCATCTCCAGCCAGCGCGAGCTCTTCGCGCTGTGCCTGTCCATCCCAAGAACCTAGGGTTTTTACCGAGCGCAGACACTTCACGCCCTGTACCCAAATTGGGGACAAGCGGCTGTATCGCGCCAGCCATACTCCGGCCATCGCCACGTGTCACAGCATGACGCGCCGAGCGATTGCATCGCGCCCACCGGGCCGAGACAGCGCAACTACCGGAGACAGGCAACATGGCAACACCCCCGATCGCAGGATCGCCGCCCATACGCGTCCATTCCGACCATCCCACTGCCTCTGGCGTGCTCGGCAAGGTGTCGCGAAGGCTGTTGTGGTTCCTCTTCCTGCTGTTCTTCTTCTCGTTCCTGGACCGCATCAACATCGGTTTCGCCGGGCTGACGATGATGAAGGATCTCGGCCTGACCAGCACGCAGTTTGGATTGGCCACCACGCTGTTCTACGGCGCCTATATCGCCTTCGGCATCCCCAGTAACATTGCGCTCGCACGCATCGGCGCGCGGCGCTGGATCGCAGCGATCATGGTGGCCTGGGGGCTGGCCTCCACGGCGACGATGTTCGCCACCAGCCCACAGACCCTGTATGTGCTGCGCATTCTGGTCGGCGTTACCGAGGCGGGCTTCCTACCCGGCATGCTGCTCTACCTGACTTACTGGTTTCCGGGCGCCTACCGCGCACGCGCCAACGCGCTGTTCATGATCGCCATGCCGGTCACCGCGGCGGTCGGCTCCGCGCTGTCGGGCTACATCCTGGCGCTGGACGGTACGTGGGGCCTGAAGGGGTGGCAGTGGCTGTTCCTGCTGGAAGGCATGCCATCGGCCATCCTCGGCCTGGTGGTCTATGCCTATCTGGATGACACGCCAGAGCAGGCGCGCTGGCTGGATCAGGAGGAGAAGGCCGCGCTGGCGCGCATGCTGGCTGACGAACGCGCGCAGCCGTCCGCGACGACCCAATGTCCGCCGACGTCCCTGATGGCCGAGTTGCTCTCCCCGTCGGTGCTCAAGTTCGCGCTCGCCTATTTCTGCCTCGTCAACACGCTGGCCATGGTCGCGGTGTGGACGCCGCTGATCGTCAAGAGCTTCAGCGCAGACGCCAGCAACCGCACCGTCGGCCTGCTTGCCGCAATCCCGCAGGTCTGCACCATCGTCGCCATGCTCTGGTGGGGCCGCAGCTCCGACCGCAGACAGGAACGAAAATGGCACCTGATGCTGCCAATGCTGTGGTCGGCCGCGGGCTGGATATGCACGGCATTCGCTTCGCATCCCGCAGTGCAACTGCTCGGCGTATGTCTGGCATCCGCGGGATCCTATACCGCCATGTCGATCTTCTGGACCACGCCCGACCAGGTGCTGAGCCTGCGAGCACGCGCCGTGGGCATCGCGGTGATCAACGCCACCGGCAACATCGGTTCGGCACTGAATCCGCTGGTGGTGGGCTGGCTCAAGGACGCCACGCAAAGTTTTACTGCCGGCCTGCTCTACGCCGCCGTACTGTTGGTGGTCGGCGCCGTCATCGTGATGGTGCTGCCGATCCGCCGCCACACGCCCGCCTGACATATCTATCCCGGAGTCAATCATGGGTATCGCTTTTCAACCTTATCCCTTCACGGCCAAAACGTACGCGGCCACGCTGCCAGCGCTGCGCGAAGGCCTCGACACCCGGCGGCACAAAGTGGCCATCGTCGGCGGCGGCCCGGTGGGCCTGACGCTGGCGCTGGGGCTGGCAAGCCACGGCATTGCCAGCGTGCTGATTGAGGCCGACGATTCGGTCTGCCATGGCAGCCGGGCAATCTGCATCTCGCGCCGCAGCCTGGAGATCATTGAGCGCGTGGGAGCGGTCGAGGGCTTTCTCAAGACAGGCTTGCCCTGGACGGGCGGGCGCAGCTTCTACCGCGACACCGAGGTCCTGCACTTCACCATGCCGCAGGACGACGACCAGAAGCTGCCACCGATGGTCAACCTGGCCCAGTACCACATTGAGCAGTTCCTTCTCGATGCCGCTGAGAAACACGCGGACCTGATTGACATCCGCTGGCAATCCCGCGTCACGGATCTCGATACACGCGACAACGGTACTACGCTACAACTGGCCACGCCCGCCGGCGACTATGCGCTGGATGCGGACTGGGTGATCGCCTGCGACGGTGGCCGCAGCACCATCCGCGAAGCCATGGGTCTGCAATTGCAGGGCACCAGCTACGAGGGACGCTACGTGATTGTCGACATCAAGCTCGACAGCAACCGGCCCACCGAACGGCTGGCCTACTTCGATCCGTCGTCCAATCCCGGTTCGACGGTTCTAGTGCACAAGCAACCCGACAACGTCTGGCGCATCGACTACCAGCTTCGCGATGATGAGGACGCCGAATCCGCAGTGAAGCCCGAGAACGTCATGCCGCGCGTGCAGAGCTTGCTCGACATGATGGGCGAACGTGGTGAATGGGCGCCAATCTGGATCACGATCTACAAAGCGAATGCGCTGACGCTGGAGCGCTATCGCCATGGGCGCGTGCTGTTCGCCGGAGACGCCGCACACCTCGTGCCAATCTTCGGCGTGCGCGGCGCCAATTCCGGTATCGACGACGCGGACAACCTTGCATGGAAGCTGGCGTTCGTGGTCAAGGGACTGGCCGCCGACACGCTGCTCGACAGCTACTCCGACGAGCGCGTCTACGCCACCCATGAGAACCTGAACTATGGCACCAAGAGCACGGAGTTCATGGCGCCGCCCTCATTCGCGTTCGAGCTGATGCGCAAAGCTGTGCTGGGGCTCGCCGTCAAACACGAATGCGTGCGGTCGCTGATCAATCCTCGCCAGACATCGGCGATCACCTATACGGCTTCGCCCCTGAACGTAACGGATTCCGATGTCTTTCAGTCAGGCCCCGCTCCGGGCGCCGTGCTGCCGGAAAGTCCGCTCACCCTCACTGTTGATGGTGCTGCGCGTGAAGGACACCTGACCGACCTTGTCGCGTCACGCTTTACCCTGTTTGTGTTTACGAAGGACGGTGCCGTGCCGACGGACCTCGCCGCGCTGGAAGACACCTTGCAGTGCCAGGGGCTGCCTTTCGCGGTCGTGCCGATCAGCGCGCACCCGCCATCGTGCGGCACAGGAACCACCGCCTGGGACCACACCGGACGGGTGTTCGCCCGCTACGGCGCCCGCAACGGTACCGCATATCTGGTCCGTCCCGATGGGCACGTACTCGGACGCTGGCAAACCGGCTCCGCAGCCTCCGTTGCCGCAGCCCTGCGCACTTGCCTGCCTTTGTGAACCCGCCCGTGAGGAAAGGACTCTCCGCCATGACCGACACTGAACTTGACGCCATCTATACGCGCCTGTGCCAAACCATGACATCGCTCGGCGAAGCCAACGCTTCGCTCTACCTGGCTCGTTTTGCGCTGCTGGCGATCAATTCGATTGCCGATGCCGCGGTGGCAACGCAATTGATCGATGCCGCAGCAGACGGGCTCGACTCAGCCTGAAGCAGTATCGGTCTTGATGCGGCAAGGCCCGCGTTGAGTCATCCGGCACCGTGCAGCCGCCGACGTACGCATTCAAATCTCGCAAAGCGGTTGCACCAATTCGAGGTCGAGTGCAGAAGTTTGCATCGTTACCCGCACTTCGCACCACCTTTCGCACCACACTTCGCACCACATCAACGCCCTGCCCGCCATCCATCTCAAGCGATATACACGGTTCAAATGAACAGACTCGATAAAATTTATGATTAAAAATCAATAGCTTACAACCCATCATCCGTTACAAAGTGGCTTTCTGGCTTGCGCGTGGCCTGCTCTTTGCATATAACTTTTTACATTGTCGGCTGTCGACAGCCGACAGAAGCCAGATGTTCCGGCGCATGTTCATGCAAACAGTGAGGATCAAGGAAGCCATGGGCAACACCGTCTCTACACTCCAACTCCCGTCGATTTCCGCCGCGGAGCAGCAAACAAGAGAGGACCTCGCTGCGGCGTACCGGCTGGTTGCGCTGTATGGCATGGACGACAGCATCTACACCCATATATCGGCGCGCGTGCCGGGCACGCACGACAGGTTCCTGATCAACCCGTTCGGCATGTTGTTTCGCGATATCACGGCGTCGTCGCTGGTGTGCATTGACCTCGACGGAAATATTGTCAGCGCCCCTCCGGGATGCGACGTCAACCCCGCCGGCTTTACGATCCACAGCGCTGTGCATGCGGCCCGCCCCGACGCCGCTTGCGTGCTGCACACGCATACCGTAGCCGGCGTCGCGGTGTCATCGCTGGCGTGCGGCCTAAAGCCGGCCAATCAGTGGGCGCTGCAATTCCACGACCGTGTGGCCTATCACGACTTCGAGGGCATCGCGCTGGACCTGGAAGAACGCGAACGGCTCGTAGCGGACCTTGGCGCCGAAAAGCGCGCGCTAATCCTGCGCAATCACGGCCTGCTGACGTTGGGCCGCAGCGTGGCCGAAGCCTTCATCCTGATGCACAACCTGGAGCGCGCGTGCCGCGTGCAAGTGGCCATCCAGTCCACCGGGCAACCCGAATTCACGGTGCCCGCCGAAATCCGCGAACGTACCGCGCGCCAGTACGAAAGCGGCGACACCAACCGCCTGCCCGGCGCCCCCGACCCGTATGCGCGTGAATGGCGCGCGTTGCTGCAGCGCCTGTCGCCGCAGACAGAAATGTCGTACCGCGCATAGTCACGCGCGCCGCATGACGCGCGGCGCCCTACCCAATGCCATGAACCAGACACCGTGCATCCGGCACGGTGCGGGCGTCGCTCGCCCTTCGATTTCGCATCACTAGAAACTCAGCCCCCAGGAGAGATTTGCCATGAATCGTCGCGAACTGATGAAGATGGGCGCCGTCGCAGGCGGCCTGTCATTGGCCGGTGTTCCGTTCCATGTGCTTGCACAGGGCAAGAAAGGCGGCGTGATAAACGCGCTGGTGCAGCCCGAGCCGTCGGGCCTGATGATCGGCATCACCCAGAACGCCCCCACGCAACTGATCTCCGGCAACATCTACGAAGGGCTGCTTCGCTATTCAGAAAAGCTCGATCCCATCCCGTCGCTGGCCACGTCATGGACGGTCAGTCCGGACGGCACGCTCTACACGTTCAAACTCAAGCGCAACGTGACGTGGCATGACGGCAAGCCGTTCACGTCCGCCGACGTGGTGTTTTCCGCCGACGTCTTTCTGCGCAAGACCCACGCGCGACTGCGCGCCAACCTGGCCGCCGTGGAATCGATCCGCGCCGTCGATCCGTATACCGTGGAATTCAAGCTCAAGTATCCGTTTGGCCCGTTCCTCTACATCTTCGAGGTGGGATCGATGCCGATGGTGCCGAAGCACCTCTACGACGGTACCGATTTTGCAACCAACCCCGCCAATGCCAAGCCCATCGGCACCGGGCCGCTGAAGTTCAAGGAATGGGTGCGTGGGTCGTACATCCACCTCGTGCGCAACGAGACCTATCACGAACCCGAAGTGCCGCTGGTCGACGCCGTTTACTTCCACGTGATTCCGGACGCCGCCGCCCGTGCAGCGGCCTTCGAATCGGGCAAGGTCGACCTGGTGCCGGGCGGCGCGGTCGAGTATTTCGACGTGCCGCGGCTGGCCAAGCTACCGGGCGTACAGGTATCGACCAAGGGCTGGGAATTCTTCGCACCGCATTCGTGGTTGTGGGTCAACCACCGCAAGGCGCCGATGGGCAACATCAAGTTCCGTCAGGCACTGGCATTCGCCATCGATCGCGACGCCATCGCCAAGGTGGCCTGGCAAGGCTACGCAAAGACCGCCACGGGGCCATTCAACAGCCACATCAAGTTCTACAGCACCGATGTGGCCAAGTATCCGCGCGACCTGGCAAAGGCCAAGCAACTGCTGGCGGAATCGGGATACAAGGGCGAGACGTTGCGCCTGCTGCCGCTGCCCTACGGCGAAACGTGGACCCGTTCGGCTGAGATCGTGCGACAGAACCTGCAGCAGGCCGGGGTGAAGGTGGAGATGACGCCCACCGACGTGGCTGGCTGGATCGAGCGTCTGAACAAGTGGGACTACGACCTGGCATTCACCTACGTCTACCAATATGGCGATCCGGCGCTGGGCGTGGCGCGCAACTATACGTCCGACAACATCGCGCAAGGCTCGCCGTTCAACAACGTCGAGGGTTATCGCAACCCCAAGGTGGACGAACTGTTCCTGGCCGGATCGCGCGAAATGGACCCCGCGAAGCGCGCGGAGATCTACAAGGCCGTACAGAAAATCCTGCTCGACGAAATGCCCGTGGTATGGATGCACGAGCTGAACTTCCCCACATTGTTCCGCGCGCGGCTCAATAACCCGATCAGCTCCGGCATCGGCCTCAACGACAGCCTTGGCCGTGCATGGATGGCCTGACGCCACCGCACGCGTATTACCGATTGGAGTTCTGCCATGAGCCGTACCCAGCGCATGTTCAGCCGGCTGGTCCAGGGCGCGTTTGCCATCCTGGTCATTGCCACCGTCAACTTCCTGCTGATCCGGGCCGCGCCGGGCGATCCGGTATCAGTGATGGCCGGCGAAGCCGGCGCATCCGATCCGCAATTCGTCGCCCAGTTGCGCGCGCAGTTTGGTCTCGATGATCCGTTGCCGGTGCAGCTTGGCAACTACCTGTCGCACGTGGCGCGACTGGATCTGGGGTTCTCGTACCGGCAACAGCAGCCGGTGCTGGACCTGATCGTGCAGCGGCTGCCTGCCACGTTGCTGCTCACCGGCAGCGCGTTCGTGCTGTCGGTGCTGTTCGGCGTCGCGCTGGGTGCGTGGGCCAGCCGGCGTGCCGGCAGCATGACCGATAGCGCGATCACCACCTTCGCTTTGCTCTTCTACGCCACGCCGCTGTACTGGCTGGCCATGATGGCCGTGCTGCTGTTCTCGGTGCAGCTCGAATGGTTGCCGGGCTTCGGCTACTTCACGGTGGGTGCAGACCTGCACGGGCTGGCGAGAGTGGCCGACATCGGCATGCACCTGATCCTGCCGTCGCTGACGCTGGCGCTGTTCTACATGGCGGTGTACGCACGCATGACACGCGCATCGATGCTGGAAGTGGCGCAGATGGACTTCGTCAAGACCGCGCGTGCCAAGGGGCTACGTCCGGGTCGCATCCAGCGCGCCCACATCCTGCGCAACGCGCTGCTGCCGGTGGTGACGCTGGCAGGCATCCAGGCAGGCGGCATGATTGGCGGAGCCGTGCTGACTGAAACCGTTTTCGCGTGGCCAGGCATCGGCCGCCTGATGTTCGACGCGCTGCTGCAACGCGACTACAACCTGCTGCTGGGCTGCTTCCTGGTCACCGCCGCGATGGCCGTGGTGTTCAACCTGATCACGGACTTCGTCTACACCCTCGTCGACCCGCGTATCGAGATGCAATGACAGCGATGAAAACCACCCACTCATTCTGGCGGCGTTTCTGCCGCAACAAGGCCGCGGTGCTGGGCCTGGCGGTCATGATCGCCGTCGCCGTCCTCGCCGTGTTCGGGCCAATGCTGGCCGGCAACGACCCCTGGGACATGGTGCAGCAGCCGTTCCTGCATCCGCTGCAGGAGCCGGGCTTTACGATGGGCACCGACACCATGGGCCGCGACATCCTGGCCGGCGTGATTCACGGCGCGCGGATCTCGCTGCTGATCGGCGTAGTGTCGACGCTCGTCTCGCTCCTGATCGGCGTGACGCTCGGCGCCATCTCCGGCTACTTCGGCGGCTGGATCGACGCCGCACTGATGCGCTTTACCGAACTGTTCCAGTCCGTGCCCAGCTTTGCACTGGCGCTGGTTCTGGTGGCCATCTTCGAACCGTCGATCGTGTCGATCGTGGCGGCCATCGCCATTGTGTCGTGGCCACCGGTGGCCCGCCTGGTGCGCAGCGAGTTCCTGACCTTGCGCCAACGCGATTTCGTGGCGGCCGCGCAATTGGCCGGGCAATCGACCATGCGCATCATCGTGACGCAGATCCTGCCCAATGCCACGTCGCCCATCGTCGTGATGGCATCGCTGATGGTAGCCACGGCAATCCTGCTGGAATCGAGCCTGAGCTTTCTTGGCCTGGGCGACCCCAATCACATGAGCTGGGGGTACATGGTGGGCTCCGCGCGCACCGTGTTGCGCCAGGCGTGGTGGATGGCGGTGTTTCCCGGCGTTGCCATCCTGCTGACGGTACTGGCACTGAACATGGTTGGCGAAGGCCTTAACGACGCGCTGAACACGCGCCTGCGGACGAAGGGACGGTGAATGTGATGACAGTCAACGCCAAGCAAGACACCGTGCCGGTGCTCGATATCCGTGGGCTCAGCATCCGGCTGCCCGACGGTGGCGATCGCGCACTGGCCGTGACCGACGCGTCGCTCACCCTCCATGCGGGCCAGACACTGTGTGTGGTGGGGGAATCGGGCTCGGGCAAGTCGATGATCGCCAACGCGGTAATGGGCCTGTTGCCGCGTCCGCACGTGGAACCCGTGGCCGGTGAAATCCTGCTGGATGGCCAGGACCTGCTCAAGCTGGACGAATCCGCATTGCGCGACCTGCGCGGCCAGCAGATCGCAATGGTGTTTCAGGAGCCCATGACCGCGCTGAATCCGGTCATGCGCATCGGCGAACAGCTTGCCGAAGTGTTCGATGCGCATCTGCATCTTGGGGCGGCGGAAAAGCGCCAGCGCATCGTCGCAGCGCTAACCGACGTGGGCTTGCCCGAACCCGAGCAGATCTACGACAGCTTTCCGTTCCGGTTGTCCGGCGGACAGCGCCAGCGCGTAATGATCGCCTGCGCCATGATCCTGCAACCCAGGCTACTGATCGCCGACGAACCGACTACGGCGCTCGACGTGACCACGCAGGCGCAGATCCTGGCGCTGATTCGCGATCTGCAACGCAAGCGCGGCATGGCGGTGCTGTTCATCACGCATGATTTTGGCGTGGTGTCCGAGATTGCCGACCAGGTGGTGGTGATGCAAACCGGCCAGGTCGTCGAAGCCGGACCTGCGGCTGGCGTGCTGGGCGCGCCGCAGCATCCGTACACGCGCAAGCTGCTGGCCGCCATTCCCGGTGGCGAAGCACGCCAGCCGCAGGCCGACGCCGAGTTCCACCGCGTGCTGCAAGTACAGGATCTGTGCAAGACATATCGCACCGGGGGTAGCCTGTTCCGGCGCGGCCGCGAAGTGCAGGCCGCGCGCGATATCAACGTGGACTTGCTGCGTGGCCAGACGCTCGGGCTAGTTGGCGAATCGGGCTCGGGCAAGTCGACGCTGGGCCGCTGCATTGCGGGCCTGTCACCGTTCGACAGTGGCCGCATCGTGTTCAACGGCCGCAACCTGCCACAAGGCGAAAGCTTGATGAAGCGCTCTGGCGGCAAGATCCAGATGGTGTTCCAGGATCCGTACGCATCCCTGAATCCACGCCATCGCATTGGCGCGGCCATCGCGTCAGGGCCGATTGCACAAGGTGTGCCCCGGGCGGAGGCCATGGCCCGCATGATGTCGCTGCTAACACTGGTGGGCCTGGGCCCCGAGGCCGCCGACCGCTATCCGCATGAATTCTCGGGTGGCCAACGCCAGCGCATTGGCATTGCACGCGCGCTGGCCATGCAACCCGAACTGTTGGTGGCGGACGAACCCGTCTCCGCGCTGGACGTCTCCGTGCAGGCGCAAGTGCTGGAGTTGTTTGCCCGGGTGCGTGAGGAGTTCAAGCTCGCGATGGTCTTCATCACGCACGACCTGCGCGTGGCCGCCCAGATGTGCGACCAGATCGCCGTCATGCAACGCGGCCAGATTGTGGAGTATGGCGATACCGCCCGCGTGCTGGGCGATCCGCAACACGCTTATACGCGCAAGCTGATCAATGCCATTCCGAAACTGTCGCGCGAGCCGAAAGCCGATGACATCGCACGCGATGCGGCGGGGCACGTCGGACGTCACGACGCCGCACGCATGGCGCCAAATGACGCGTTTGCACCACCAGCGCCAGCCCTGGCAGCGCGTGCGGGAGGCTATGCATGAGCGCAATCTCCACGGCCACCCTGCCGGTCAAGCGCCCATGCGTGGCATTGCTGAGCAGCGTGCTGGACATGTCATACCTGGCGCCCGCGTTTTGCGAGGCCATGCCCGATGTGGATCTACGGATCGGTGCCGACCTGGGTACCCTGGACGACGTGGACGCCGCCGTGTGCTGGTATCCGCCGCCAAGCGTGCTGGCCAGCATGCCGCAACTCAAGCTTGTGCAGTCGCTGGGCGCAGGCATCGACCACTTCCATACCGATCCACACCTGCCGCAAGCGCCAACACTGTGCCGCATCGTGGACACCGATATGGCTGGCACGATGACCGCCTACGTGACCTGGGCGGTCGTTCACCACCAGCGCGCGATGGGCAAGTACCTGAACAGCGCGGCGGCCTTCCGGTGGCAGGAGCAGCCGATCGTTCCGCCGGCGCGGCATTGCGTCGGCATCGCCGGCCTCGGCACGCTCGGCGAGTCGTGCGCACAGGCGCTAATGAATATCGGTTATCGCGTACGCGGCTGGAGCCGTTCCGCCAAAACCTCGTTGCCGGAGGGTATCGAATCGTTCCACGGCCCAGACCAGCTCGATGCGTTCCTGGCTGGCTGCGACACGCTTGTGTGCCTGCTGCCGCTGACGCCGCAGACTCACGGCATCCTGAATGATGCGTTGTTTCGCCGGCTTCCGCGCGGTGCGCATCTGATCAATGTTGGACGTGGCAGCCACCTCGTAGAGGCCGACCTGCTGCGCGCGCTTGACGACGGCACGCTTGGCGCGGCCACGATCGACGCGTTCGCAACCGAACCGTTGCCGCCCGATCATCCGTTCTGGCGCCATCCACGCATCGTGGTCACGCCACACATCGCGGCACGCACCGAGGCCAGCGCCATCGCGCGGCAAACGCGCGACAACCTGGCCGCCGTGGCGCGCGGCGAGCGCCCCGCGGCCGCCGTTGATCCGCGGATTGGCTACTGAGTCGAACCGAATCCATATTCCGACAACACCATGAACGCCCCCTTCCCCGCGCACCAGAAGCCGACCCGCGACGCGACCCACCTGGCCGCCGAGGACATCGCCGCCCACTTGCACCCATTCACTAACCTGGCCAGTCACCCCAGCATCGGGCCGCTCGTCATCACGCGCGGCGATGGCATCCACGTAGAGGACGACCACGGGAATCGCTACATTGAAGCCATGTCGGGCCTCTGGTGTGCGTCACTGGGCTTCAGCCATGCACGCGTGATCGAGGCGGGCGTTTCCGCCCTGCGCGAGTTGCCCTACTACCACACGTTCAATCATCGCTCGAACCCCAACGTTATCCGGCTGGCGGAAAAACTGCTGTCGCTGGCGCCGGTGCCGATGTCGAAGGTCTTCTTTGCGAACTCCGGTTCGGAAGCCAACGACACGGCTGTGAAACTGGTCTGGTACTACCACAACGCCATCGGCAAGCCGGCCAAGAAGAAGATCATTGCACGCACCAATGCGTATCACGGCGTCACGGTGGCCGCCGCCAGCCTGAGCGGACTGTCGGCCAACCATCGCGATTTCGACCTACCCATCGACCGCATCGTGCGCACGGCCTGCCCGCATCACCATCGCGGCGCACAGCCCGGCGAGAGCGAACGTGACTATTCACGCCGCCTGGCCATTGAACTGGAAGCGCTGATCATGGCCGAAGGTCCGGACACCGTGGCCGCGTTCATCGCCGAACCGGTGATGGGTGCCGGTGGGGTCATCGTGCCGCCAGAAGGCTATTTCGAAGAGGTCCAGGCAGTGCTGCGCCGTCACGACGTGCTGCTGATTGCCGATGAAGTGATCTGCGGCTTCTGCCGCACAGGCGAGATGTTCGGCTCCACCACGTTCGGCATGCAGCCCGACATCCTGACCACGGCCAAGGCGCTGTCGTCGGGGTATATGCCGATCTCGGCCGTGATGGTGTCCGACCGCGTTCACGCCGCCATTGCCGAGAACAGCGGCAAGATCGGCACCTTCGGCCATGGCTTCACCTATTCCGGCCATCCGGTGACGGCCGCCGTTGCACTGGAAACGCTACGCGTCTATGAGGACGACCGGATCCTGGAACACGTGCGCGCGATTGCGCCGCACTTCCAGGAAAGACTGCGCGCCTACGCCGGACATCGCTATGTGGGCGAAGTCCGCGGTGTGGGACTGCTCGGCGCCGTGGAACTGGCGCAGGACCCGGCCAAGCGCCAGCCGTTCGATCCCGCGCAAAAGGCGGGCGCCAGGGTGGCACAACTGGCGCAGCAACACGGCCTGATCGTACGCGCCATGGGCGACACATTGGCGTTCTGCCCGCCGCTGATCATCACGGCGACCGAAATCGACGACCTGTTCGCACGATTCGACCTGGCCATGGCGGACTTCACCCGCGAGACGGACGCATGAGCCATCCCGCAGCATCCGCCCTCACGCTGACGAGCGCGGCCAGCACGCGCCGCCAGGGCATTGCGCTTTTCTTCTGCGCACTGGTGTGCTTTGCCTGCTACGACGCCTTCTGCAAATGGATGCTGCGCGACATACCCGCGCCGCTGATGAACCTGACGCGCTACGTCAGCGTCGGCGCGATCGCCATGCTGTGGCTGCTGCAGACTGGCGACCTGCGCATGTGGCGCACGCCATGCAAGGGCCGGCTGCTGGTACGCGGGCTGGCGCTGGGCGTCGTCGCCACGTGCTTCATGGCCGCGCTGGTCACCATGCCGCTGGCCGAAGCCACGGCCATTTACTTCACCGCACCGCTGATGATGGTGGCGCTATCGCCGGCGCTGCTGGACGAGACCGTAGGCCGGGTGCAGTGGGTCGCTGTGCTGGCGGGCTTTGCCGGCATGTTGCTGATTGTGCGGCCCGGCGGCAACCTGCCGCTGGCCGGTACGGCACTGATGGTGATCTCGGCCGTCTGCTACGCGATGTTCCAATTGCTCACGCGCCAGCTGGCAGGTCGTGTCGACGGTGCCGTGATGTATGCGTGGACAGCACTGGTCTGCCTGCTACTGACCGGCATACCTGCGTTGCTGATGCTACCGCCAACCCTGCCGTCGTGGCCGGTATTGCTGCTGATGTGCGCGGGCGGCGCCTGCAGTGGCGTCGCGCAGTTGCTGCTGCTGGCGGCGTTCCGTCGCGTGGCCGCATCCACGCTGGCGCCGCTAAACTACTTCCAGTTGCTGCTGGCGGTACTGATCAGCACGTTTGTATTCCGCAGGCCGCCCGATGGCATCGCGCTGGCCGGCATCGGCCTGATCATGCTGTCCGGAGGCTTCCTGGCCCTGCGCGGCCGGCCGGCACCCTCTTTCAGGAAATGACATGTCTAGCCTGTCCGATTTCACGTCTTCAACGTCCCCGTTTGCCTCGATCGAGGCGGTCGATCTGGTCGCAGCCGTCGAAGCGCAGTTGACGCAAGCCATTATCGAGGGCCGCCTGCCGCCGGGCAGCCGCATCGTCGAGGCCGAGATCGCGCGGCGCATGAACGTGAGCCGCGCGCCCGTGCGCGAAGCCGCGCGACGCCTGGAACGCCAGGGCGTTCTCATTTCACGGCCACGTCACGGTTTTGCCGTGCGAACCGTGACCGTGCGCGAGATCGACGACCTGTTCCAGGTGCGTCTGAACATGGAGTTGATGGCGGCATCGCTGGCCTGCACGCAAGCATCCGACGCCGGTCTGGATCAGTTGATCGCCATGGTGGACGACATGGTGCGCGATGCCGAATCGCTGCCGCAGATCGAGCGCGTCGCGCGCGACCTGGCCTTCCATACCGCAATCTGCGAACTGTCAGGCAACGCCTACCTGCACCGCGTGTTCTCGCAGATGCTGACGGAAATCCGCATGGTCGTCGCGGTAATCGACAGCGTCTATCACGACCCACGCGCAGTGGCGGAAACTCACCGACCCATTGCGCTGGCGTTGCGCACGCGCGATGTGGATACCGCCACCGCCGCCCTGCGCTTTCATATCGAGGACGGCTGGAAGCACGTCCGCAATGTATTCATGACCAAGCACGGCGCCGACCAGGCGCCCACCATGGAGTCCGCCCTGTGAAAGTCGTCTACAGCAACGAGCACATCGATCATGATCCACGCGCCTTCATCGTCCGCGGGCGCATGAAACGCAGTAACGAGCAACCCGAGCGAGCCGAACGCCTGCTGGCCGCGGTGCGCACCGACGGGTACGACGTGGTGACTCCCGACGATTACGGTGCGGGCCCGCGCGCGGCCATCCATACGCCCGAATACCTGCGTTTTCTGGAAACAGCCTATGACCGCTGGCAGTTGCTGCCCGATGCATCGGAGGAGGTGCTGCCCAATATCCATCCGTTCCCGGGCCAGCCCTGCACCTATCCCGACAGCGTGGTGGGACAAGCAGGGTTTCACATGGGCGACACCGCGTGCTCCATTGGTCCGCACACATGGCGCGCGGCCGTGGGCGCCGCGAATTCGGCCGTGCATGCAGCCGAACTGGTGTTGGGCGGAGAGCGCGCCGCCTATGCGTTGTGCCGCCCACCGGGCCACCACGCGTATGTCGATCGCGCCAATGGCTTCTGCTACCTGAACAACTGCGCCATTGCCGCGCAGCATCTACGACGTATCCACGATCGCGTAGCGATTCTCGATATCGACATGCACCACGGCAACGGTACGCAAGGCGTGTTCTATCGCCGCAGCGACGTGCTGACGATCTCGCTCCATGGCGATCCGCATCTGTTCACGCCATTCTTCACCGGGCACGCGCACGAACGTGGCGACGGCGAAGGGCTGGGCTACAACATCAATGTGCCACTGGCCAAGGGCACCGGCGATGACGCCTATCTGGCGGCGCTGGATCGCATGCTGGACACGCTGCGCGCCTACGCACCCGGCGCGCTGGTGGTGGCGCTGGGCCTGGACGCTCACGAGCGCGACCCATACCAAGCGCTCGCGGTCACTACGCAGGGCTTCGCGCGCATTACCGCCGCCATCGCCAGGCTTGGACTCCCCACCGTACTGGTGCAGGAAGGCGGGTATCTGTCCGAAGATCTGGGGCCGAACCTGTCCAGTGCATTGGGTGGCTTTGTGAGTGCGGCATGAGCGCAGTCGCCATCGCCACGGCCGACAGCGGCCGTTTGCATGCGCCGGCGTCCACGGTACTGGACGCCACCTCGCCAGCCGCACCGCTGGAATGGGCCTACCATCTGCTGGCACGTCACTGGGGACTGTCTGGCGAACTGCGTGCGCTCAGTGGCGAACGCGATCGCAATTTCCTGCTGATACCGGCAGACGACCCATCGGCGCAGCGCTGCGTGCTCAAGATCTCTCATCCTGCCGAAGCGCCCGTCGTGGCGGATTTCCAGACGCAGGCTCTGCTCCATATCGCGCGCACTGATCCCCTGCTGCCCGTGCAGCGCATCGTGCCAACAACGGAAGGCACCGCATCGCTGCTGGCCCACGCACCCGACGGCAGCACGCGCGTCGTCCGCCTGTTCACCTACCTGGATGGCGAGCCGCTGCCGAAAGCGCGCCGATCCCCTGCACAGGCCACTGCACTGGCGACCATGCTGGCGCGACTGGATCTGGCCCTACGCGATTTTCGCCATCCGGCCGGTGAACTTGAATTGCCGTGGGACATCCAGCGTGCGGACAGCGTAGCTGGTCTGCTCGATAGCATCGACGATCCGGCATGCCAGGCGCTTGCCCAGCGCGCGCTGGACCGGTTCGTCGCACACGTGAAGCCGCACCTCCACGCGCTGCGCACGCAACCCATCCACAACGACTTCAACATTTTCAACCTGCTGGTCGACCCGCAGGATCACGATCGTATTGCCGGCATACTCGACTTCGGCGACATGGTGCACGCGCCGCTGATCGATGACCTTGCCGTGGCTGCCGCCTATCAGGTGGACGCACAGGGCGATACGCTGGGCGCGCTTTCCCGCTTTGTGAGTGCGTATCACGCCGTGCTGCCACTACAGGCGCTGGAATGTGAACTGCTATTCGACCTGGTGCAGGCGCGGTTGCTGATGGTGGTGGCAATCAGCGGCTGGCGCGCGGCTCGGGAGCCGGCCAATGCCGACTACCTGCTGCGCAACAACGCCATATCGTGGGCACGGCTGGCCGCCTGCGATGCCATCGATCGCCAACAAGCCGCGGCTGCGCTGCGCGCGGCGTGCGGGCTTTGCTGAGGACACCGGTATGCCTATCGAATCTCGCAACGAAACCTTGAGCGAGCGCCGCGCGCGCCTGTTGGGCCCGGCGTACCGGCTCTTCTACGAAGAACCGCTTCACATTGTGCGTGGAGAAGGCGCGTGGCTATACGATGCCGACGGGCGCCGGTATCTGGACGCCTACAACAACGTGGCTGCCGTAGGCCACTGCCATCCCCATGTGGTGGAAGCCATTGCACGCCAAGCCGCAGTCCTCAACACACATACGCGCTATCTGCACGAAGCCGTGCTCGACTACGCGGAGCGCTTGCTGTCGACCATGCCAGCGGAGATTGGGCACACGATCTTCACCTGCACTGGCAGCGAAGCGAACGACCTGGCCATGCGGATCGCACGAGCGCGTACGGGTCACGACGGACTGATCGTGACGCGCTTTGCCTATCACGGTGTCACCGAATCGATTGCCACGGCCTCGCCTTCGCTTGGCCAGTATATCCGGCTTGGCGATCACGTGCGTACGGTTGCACCACCCGACAGTTTTCGCATCGCGCCCGATCAGCTCGGGTCCGCATTTGCGGACGGCGTACGCGCCGCCATCGCGGATTTGCAGGCCCATGGCATTCGGCCTGCGGCGCTACTTGTCGATACCGTGTTCTCCAGCGACGGCATCTATACCGATCCACCGGGCTTTCTGCGCGAGGCCGTGGAAGCCGTACGCGCAGCGGGCGGCCTGTTCATCGCCGATGAAGTTCAACCGGGACTAGGCCGAACCGGCGATGTATTCTGGGGATTCCAGCGCCACGACCTGGTGCCAGACATCGTGACGATGGGCAAGCCCATGGGCAATGGCCACCCGCTAGCCGGTCTGGCGGTGCGGCCCGATGTACTCGCGCCATTCGCGCAGCAATGCCGCTACTTCAACACCTTTGGTGGCAATCCGGTATCCATTGCAGCGGGCATGGCGGTACTCGACGTGATCGAGCAAGAGGAGCTCGGCGCGAATGCTCGCAAGGTCGGCCAGCATCTGCGTGCACGCCTGCGGCAACTCGCTACGCAAGATCCCCGCATTGGCGACGTGCGTGGGGCCGGCTTGTTCGTCGGCGTGGAATTGGTGGAAGATGTTCGGAAGACACCAGCCACGGCGCTGGCTCAGCGCGTGGTCAACAATATGCGACGCAAAGGCGTGCTGCTAAATGCCACCGGGCCGCATGCAAACATCCTCAAGATCCGCCCGCCGATGGTTTTCAGCGAAAGTCAGGCAGACATGCTGGCGGACACCCTGCAGTCAGTTCTGGCGGCGTCGATGACATGATCGGCGCAAAAATACAAAAGCCCAAAAGCAAAACCCCCAAGCTTTTAGGGCTTGGGGGTTCTGGGTATAAGAGC
>CAUUBQ010000095.1:0-25364 GCA_963543405.1 uncultured Cupriavidus sp. | reverse complement strand
TGCGGGAGAGGGGCGGGGGAGAGGGCATCGAGGTTCAAATTGCCGATCTCGCGTCTTGATACGCTGGCCCTCACCCCCAACCCCTCTCCCGCGCCGCGGGAGAGGGGAGCAAACCAATCAGAACTTGTGCCGTACGCCAACCACGGCGCCAAACTGGTTGGTACCCGCCAGCCCGATCGTCGTCGACGGTCCATTCAATCCGATGCGTGAGCCATCGTCGTTGCGGATATATGCGGCCTGCGCGTACACATCAGTGCGCTTCGAGAACGCATAGTCGAGCAGCAGCGATGCGCTCCATGCATCGCCATTGCCGCGCCGGTCGTTAAGCAGGTAACCTGCGCCGCTCAGCGATAGCGCGGGCGTCAGCTGGTAGCCTGCCCCGATCCAGAACAGGTCGGCACGGCGCGCCGCTACGGTGGAAGTGGCGCCGATATTGCCGTTGAGCCAGCGGTACCCCGCATACAGCTTCAGATCCGCAAACTTGTAGGTGCCGGCAATCGCCAGGCGCTGGTCTTTCTGCGATGTGTTCTGTCCCGCAATGCCCGCGGTGCCCTGCTGCATGTCGTAGATGGCGGTCACGCCGACATTGCCGGCGTTGTACTCCACACCGCCGCTGATTGCGCGATCGCTTTGCGGGTCGCCCGGCACCTCGCTGGCCACGGCGCCGCCCGACAGCGATGTGCCGCGCGCGAACGAATACAGCCCCGTGACCGTGAAACCGCCAAACTTGCCGACATACTTCGCCGTATTGTCGTAGCGGCCCGCCGTCATCGTATCCATCGTGAAGATCGAGTAGCGCGGCGACACCGCCATGGCGTCGTAGTTGATCAGGATGTCATACAGGATATTGTTCTGCCGACCCAATGTGACCCGGCCATACTGCGACGACAGCCCAGTGAATGCCTGGCGCCCGAACAGGCGGCCCCCTTGCGCGGAAGTGCCGGCATCGATATCGAAGCCGCTTTCCAGCACAAACAGTGCCTGCAGGCCGCCGCCGAGATCTTCGGTTCCGCGAATGCCCCAGCGTGATCCGGAGAGGTTGCCTGATGTCATGCGCGTCAGGCTGTGGTTGTTGGCATCGGCATGCGTCAGGTACTCGATGCCGACGTCGGCAACGCCATAGAGCGTGACTGACGATTGCGCCTGCGCGGCGTGGGCGGCGAGCATGGCCGCGCCGGCCAGTGCGATATGTCGAAAGGAATAGCGATATTGGCTCATTTTTTCTGTATTCTTTGCAGCATTCGGAACGTAGGGACGAACGCACTCTCACGGGGGCTGGCATGCGCCCGCGTGGCTACGATTCAAAACTTGAAGTTGGGGGATCTGCCTGCTGAAACCTGGGCGGCGCCCCGGAAGGTCAGTCGACGAGCAGGTTGATCTTCGTCGCGAATTTCTGCCAGCGATCGATGTCCGTCGTCACCAGCTTCTGGAACTCGGCAGGCGTACTGGTGGTCGTGGCAAAGCCAAGCTGGGCGAGCGATGCCTTGATCTCGGGTTTCGCGATTGCCTTCGCGATCTCGGTATTGAGCTTCTGGACGATCTCGGGTGGCGTATGCGCGGGCGCCAGGATGCCGAACCATTGGTCGACGTCGTAGCCAGGCACACCAAGCTCATTGACGGTCGGCACGTCGGGCAGGAACGGCGAGCGTGTCTTCGAAGTGACCGCCAGCGCGCGCAGCTTGTTGCTCTTCAGATATGGGATCGTATTGGTCAGCGTATTGACGCTGACGTCGGCCTGCCCGCCGAGCACGTCGGCCATGGCCGGTGCACAGCCCTTGTACGGCACATGCAGCATCTCGACCTTGGCGGACATCTTCAGCAGTTCGCCGGCCAGATGTTGCGGCGTGCCGTTGCCACATGATGCATAGCTCGGTGGCGTCGCGCTCTTGCCGGCGCTCAGCAGGTCGTTGAACGTACGGATCTTCGACTGGTAAGGCACCGCGATTACCGACGGCACCGACGCAAACGTGATCACGGCGCTGAAGTCGGCCTTCGGGTCGAACTGCAACTTCTTGAAGACGCTGGGGTTGATTGCAAAGCTGCTGTTGACAATCAGCAGCGTGTAGCCGTCGGCCGGACTCTTGGCCACGTACTCGGCGCCGATATTGCCGCTGGCGCCGGGGCGGTTGTCGACCACCACGGTCTGGCCCATCGATTTGCTGATGTCCGCACCTATCAGGCGCGCGAGCGCATCGGTCCCGCCTCCTGCCGGGAACGTTACGACCATGCGGATGGGCTTCTGCGGAAAGGTACTCGCGATGTTGGCCTCGGCGCGCCCGGGCAGGGTGCCCAGTGTGCCAGCCACAAACATTAGCGATGCCAGACTGCTGACGACGGATAGGGGTCTCATGGATGTGCCTCGTCGGTTAGGGTGAAGGAAAGGGGAAAGCTGGTCAATCGGGATCGATGCGGAGCGCTCCATCGCATTCCCCCTGGGCCTGCCTCACGGCGGCCTCCAGTTCAGCGGGGGAATCGGCGTGAATGCGATAGAGCGCCTGGCCCGGGGTCACATGCGCGCCAATCGTGCAGAGCAGGTCAACGCCTGCACCGGCGTTGCGCGGTGCGCCCGCCGCGCGTGCGACGCCGGAGATGCGCAGGCCGTCGATCGACGCCACACGCCCGGCGCGCGCGGCTGTGATCTCATGGGTATGCGCCGCAGGCGTCACTGCAGCGGACCTGCGGCCCTGCGCAGTCGCGATGCGTTCGAATGCGGCCTTCGCCTTGCCTTCTTCGAGCATTGCAGTCGCAATTCGCATGCCTTGTTCGCGTGACGCCACGCGTGGATCGAACGCGATGATCTCCGCGGCGAAGCGCAAGGCCTTGGCCCGCAGATCGGCGGGAGCGTCGGGAGCGTTGTCGAGCACCTGGAGCACGTCGCGCACTTCAAGTGCGGGGCCGATGCCGCGGCCAATCGGTTGGCTACCGTCGGTGGCGAACGCGCGCACCTGCATGCCCAGGCCCTTGCCCACGTGTTCGAACAGGGCGCCAAGCGCCTCGGCATCTTCGCGCGAGGCCAGTTTGGTTTGCGGCCCATAGGGCAGGTCCACCATGACGTGCGTGGCGCCGGCCGTGTACTTCTTCGACAGGATCGACGCCACGGACCAGCGACGCGAGTCGAGCTTGAGCGGGCGCGTGATGGCGTTCATCACGTCGTCAATGACGGAGTGATTGAGCCGGCCGTTCCACGCGATGCACCCGCGAGCCTGCGCAATGCAGCGCCGCAAGTCGTCCTGCGTGAGATCGACACGCGCCACAGTTTCCATGGCGTCGGCAGTGCCGGCTGCCGAGGTGATGGCGCGCGACGAGGTTTTCGGGATTGCCAGCCCGTATGCGGCCACGATCGGCACCACGATCAATGTGATGCGGCTGCCGGGTACGCCTCCCATCGAATGCTTGTCGACCACCAGCGGTTCGTCCCACTCGATGCGCGGCGTGAACGCGGTGCGTGCGCGTGCCAATGCAACCACTTCCTGATCGTCGAGGTTGCCCGTGGCGGCGATCAGGAATTCGGTCAGTTCGGCCTCGGTGTAGCGCCCGGCGATGGCATCGCGCAGCACCGCGACATAGGCGGCTTCGTCGAGCGCGTGCCCTTGAAGCTTCGCCTGCAGATGGATGCGGCTGGCAGCCGGATCGCCTTGCCGCAATGCATCGACAAAGCGCGTGACGCCGACTTCCAACGTACTGTCGTTCGATACTGTGATGCACGGCACGCCGTCTGGCATCGGTGCAGCCTGTCGGCCCACGCGCCGGGCCACCTGATCGCCAGACTCGCGACCACGCGATGCAATGCGTTGGGCCAGAACCTCAGGCGGTGCCGTGACCAACACCACGGCGAAGCGGGGCAGCCGTGCCGCGAGCTCCGCTACCACGCCACGTGAGCCATTTGCGATCACGTGCGTGCCGGTGGCCAGCGTGTCTGTCAGCGCGGACGGCAGGCCATAGCGCAATTCATGCGCGTCCCAGGTTACAAGAAACTCGCCAGCGTGCTGACGTCGTGTGAACTCCATATCGGATACGCCGTCGTGGTCCTCACCCGGCGAACCGCTCGGACGTGTGATCACACGTCGTGCAAACGTGTAGCCATTGCCGAGGATCGCGCGTGCACCGTCGATCAGGGAGTCCTTGCCCGCACCGCTGGGCCCTACTACAAGGAAGAATGTGCCGGTCTTGTTCATAATTAACTTAGACATCGAAGTTGTAAGATTATGCTAGCACCGGCCGATGGGGTGTCAAGATAAGTTCGATGTCTAAGTTAATGCAAGGGGCGGGCCAGCTCCCGCAAATCCAGTGTGTACGCGGGATTCGTGGCTTTCTAAGGGAAAACGCTCGGTTGATGCATGCGCGACTGCGGTGCCTGATGCATCGACTGCGCGCACGACGCACTGATGTAGTGAGCACTACATGGTTGGCGCATGGTTGCCACATGGTCATGACATGGCCGCTGCGCGAGCCATCGCGGCGATGCGGTGGAAGAGGCGCTATCATGTGCGCTGCCTACGCCCTTCCTGTTACGACCATGGCCACCAAAAAGCCGGATAACGCTGCTGTTACGCTCACCCCCTCCGACGAAATCGAAGAGGAACGTCTTGCCCACCTGGTGAAGGACGCGGCGCGCGCCTATATCCGCGCGCTGCAGTTGCGGCTGGCCGACCATTCGGTGTCGTACGGGCACTGGACCATCCTGCGCATCCTGTGGCGGCACGACGGCGTGTCGCAGCGCGAACTGAGCGAGCGCGCCGGCGTCACCGAACCCACCACATTCGCAGCCGTCAAGGCGCTTGAAGCGCTCGGCTATGTCGAGCGCACGCACCTGCCTGGCAACAAGAAGAAGGTGCACGTCTTTCTGAGCAAGACTGGACGCGCGCTGCGGCGCAAGCTGGAACCGCTGGCGACCGAAGTCAACGAACTCAGCGTGGAGGGCGTCAGCGAGGAAGATGTGCTGACCACGCGCCGTGTACTGATCTCGATCGCCCAGCGACTGGTAGCGGACGAGATGGCGCTGGCCGAGCGTGGCCGGCGCATGCCGTCCACACAGGAAGTAGGGCGGTTGCTGGCCGACCTCTAAGCTGCGCGGGCGCGCTGCCAGCCAACGCAAAAGACCCTCGACGGGCCGGCCGGCGAGGGGGAAGCGCTCTCGGGTAGGAGGCGCGAGATTACGGGGTTCGCGGGGGAATCAGGCGTCGTCGAGGCCGATGTCGACGGCCGGGGCCGACTGCGTGATCTTGCTGGTCGAGATGTAGTCCACACCGGTTTCCGCCACGGCACGAATCGTTTCAAGGTTGATGCCGCCCGATGCTTCCACCTTCGTGCGGCCATTGACGATCTGCACGGCTTCCTTCATGTCAGGCACCGACATATTGTCGAGCATGATGACGTCGACGCCAGCGGCCAGCGCCTCGTGCACCTGCTCCAGGCGGTCGCATTCCACTTCGAGTTTGGTCAGCACCGGCAGTTTGCGGCGCACCCGCTCCACTGCGGCGGCGATGCTGCCGCACACCGCGATGTGGTTGTCCTTGATCATCACCCCATTGTCGAGGCTCAGGCGGTGATTCAGGCCGCCGCCGCAGGTAACCGCATGCTTTTCCAGCGCGCGCAAGCCCGGCGTGGTCTTGCGGCTGTCGATCAGGCGCGCCTTGGTGTGCGCGATGGCTTCCGCATACTTTGCCGTGTGATTGGCGATACCGCAGAGGCGCTGCATGATGTTCAGCGCGGTACGTTCCGCCGTCAGTACGCTGCGCGCATTGCCGCTGACATTGAGCAGGATGGCACCCTTCGCGACCTTGTCGCCATCGGCCACCCGCACGTCGATGGAGAGCGTGGGGTCGTAGCGCGCAAAGATGCGGGCCGCCACGTCAATACCGGCAATCAGCATCGGCTCGCGGGCGTTCATGCAGAACGTGCCGGTCTCTCCGGGCTCGATCATGGTCTGGACGGTCAGATCGCAGATGCCGATGTCTTCGGTCAGCCAGAGGTCGATCAGCTTGTCGGTGGCGAAAATGTCATACATGAGTGTGGCTCCTGAACGGTGGTTGCGGCACTTCAATAATCTTAGAGATCGAAGTACATGGCGTAATACTAGCGCGTCGCCGAGCCTTGTCAACTATTATTCGATCTCTAAGATTCGTGGCGCGAACCTGTGCCATTGGAGCTACGGAACGGTTCAGGAGATTTCGGGAGAGGCGCCGCCGCCAGCGCCCCGGGGGATGGGGTCAGGCAGCGGGGTTGTCGGTACCCGTCGCGAACTCGGGAGAGGTGTCGTCGAGGTCGCTCATCTTGCGCAGCAGGTAGACCAGCGCGACGCGCTCGGCGGGATTGAGGCCGCCCATGGTGCGCTCGCTGATGTCCTGAGCGAAGGGGACGACTTCGTCGATCAGGGCCTGCCCCGTGGGCGATAGCAGAACCACCACCTTGCGGCGGTCGCGCGCGTCATGGGACACCACGATCAGGTCGCGCGACTTCAGCCGTTCGATGATGCCGCGTACCGTGGCCTGGTCGATGGCCGTGGAGCGGGCGATTTCACTAAGCGAGCACGACTCGTGTTCCTGGATCGCGCATAGCACGACGAACTGACCGGCGGTCAGTTGCGAATCGGGAATGGTCTGCTGAAAGATGGCCACATGCCGTTGATAGGCACGGCGCAGCAGGTGCCCGACCTGTTCCGTGAAGTCGTAGTCGTCGTTCCGGCTCGGGTCGAGGCTCTGGCGTGTATTCACAAAAAGCTACCTGAAGCTGCAATACCGCGAAGTATATCTTCGGGCGAGTGCGGCTTCAGCGAAGATTCCGTGCGCAAGTGGTAAGCAGGCGCTGCAATAGCGCCACGTGCTCAGGGTCGATGCCTTCGAGCATCTCCGCTTCCAGTTTCTTGACCGTGGTGTCGCAAAGCGCGAGCAGCGTCTGGGCGCTTGCCGTCAGGCTCAACTTGACGATGCGCCCGTGCGTGGGGTCTGGTTCCCTGATAACCCAGCCACGCGCTTCCATGGTCTTGACGATTTCATTGGCCGATTGCGGAGACATGAACGACCGCTCGGCCAGTTGCGCATTCGAAAGACTGCCGCGTGCATGCAGCACCGACATGGCCGTGAACAACGGCAGCGTGATGCCATGCGGCGCAAGCGCTTCGGTCAGCCGACGCTTGACCACCCGGTCCGTGCGCCCAATCAGATAGGGCAGCCGCACCGGGGTGGACTGCGCCGTATCCGACGCGTTCGCTTCGACCGGTGCGACCTCTATTTTTCCTGCTTCTTTTTGGCGTGCCATGGTGATGCCCCGTTCGGTTCGGGGAGTCGCTTAGGGGTTTACACCCGCCGATGATAATCTACTTGCAGTATCAGGCAGCCTGATACTATATTGACGTCACGTTAGCGCTTGGCTGGCGCAGCATCAACAAGGACATTGAGATGACGAGTTACGAAGGACGCTGGAAGACTGTCGACGTGAAGGTGGAGGAGGGCATTGCGTGGGTGACGTTCAATCGCCCTGAAAAGCGCAATGCCATGAGTCCCACGCTGAACTCGGACATGGTGCAGGTGCTGGAAACGCTGGAACTGGATGCGGATGCCAAGGTACTGGTACTGACCGGCGCCGGCGACGCGTGGACGGCAGGCATGGACCTGAAGGAATACTTCCGCGAAATCGATGCCGGCCCCGAGATCCTGCAGGAAAAGATTCGACGCGATGCGTGCCAGTGGCAATGGAAGCTGCTGCGCATGTACGCCAAGCCGACCATCGCGATGGTCAATGGCTGGTGCTTCGGTGGTGGTTTTTCGCCGCTGGTGGCATGCGACCTGGCCATTGCGGCTGACCAGGCGGTCTTTGGCCTGTCGGAGATCAACTGGGGGATTCCTCCCGGCAATCTGGTCAGCAAGGCCATGGCGGATACCGTGGGCCATCGCAAGTCGCTGTACTACATCATGACGGGCGACACCTTTACCGGTGTGGAAGCCGCCGAAATGGGCCTGGTCAACGAGAGCGTGCCGCTGGAACAGCTGCGTGATCGCACCACCGCTCTGGCACGCAAGCTGCTGGACAAGAATCCGGTGGTGCTGCGCGCTGCCAAGAACGGCTTCAAGCGCTGCCGCGAGCTGACCTGGGAGCAGAACGAAGACTACCTTTATGCCAAGCTCGACCAGGCGCAACTGCGTGATCCCGAACATGGTCGCGAACAGGGTCTGAAGCAGTTCCTCGATGACAAGTCGATCAAGCCCGGCCTGCAGACCTACAAGCGCGCCTGAGCGCGGCTGCATCAGACCATTCGACATTCGAGTATTCGAGTATTCGAGCAATCGAGGAGACAGAACGATGCATGACGTGAACATGCTGATTGGCGGGCGTCGATGTGCGGCAGAAGGAGCGCGCACGTTCGAGCGCCGCAACCCGGTGACTGGCGTGGTGGCATCGAGAGCGCCGGCCGCAAGCCTGGCCGATGCGGCGCGCGCGGTGCAAGCCGCCAGCGATGCATTTGCGCCATGGGCCGCACTCTCGCCCGGCGAGCGCCGCAAACGGCTGCTGCGGGCTGCCGACCTGATGGATGCGCAGACCGAAGCGTTTATCAGGATCGGCGCGGCGGAAACCGGCGGCATGGCCAACTGGTATGGTTTCAACGTCATGCTCGCCGCCAACATGCTGCGCGAGGCAGCGGCCATGACCACGCAGATCGATGGCAGCATCATTCCCAGCAATGTGCCGGGCAACCTGGCCATGGCGGTGCGCCAGCCATGCGGCGTAGTGCTGGGCATCGCGCCGTGGAATGCGCCGGTCATCCTCGGAACCCGCGCGCTGGCCATGCCGTTGGCCTGTGGCAATACGGTCGTGCTGAAAGCGTCCGAAGCATGCCCCGGTGTCCATGCATTGATCGGCGACGTACTGCAGGAGGCCGGGCTGGGCGATGGCGTGGTCAATGTGGTGACGAATGCGCCAGAAGATGCGGCAGCCATCGTCGAGCATCTGATTGCACACCCAGCGGTGCGTCGTGTGAACTTCACCGGGTCGACGCATGTCGGGCGCATCATTGCCCAGCATGCCGCCCGACATCTGAAGCCGGCCCTGCTCGAACTCGGCGGCAAGGCGCCAGTGCTGGTGCTCGACGACGCAGATCTCGATGCCGCGGTGGACGCGGTCGCCTTCGGGGCGTTTTTCAACCAGGGCCAGATCTGCATGTCCACCGAGCGTGTGATCGTGATGGAGCCGGTGGCCAAGGCGTTTGTCGAGAAACTTGTCGCCAAGGCCGGCACGCTGCGTGCCGGCGATCCTGCCGATCCAGCCAGCGTACTTGGCGCGATGGTCAGCGCCGATGCCGTGGCACGCCTGGCCACGCTGGTCGACGATGCACGCAGCCACGGCGCCAGCATTCCAACCGGCTTCCATGCCGACGGCGCGATCCTGCAGCCGGTGATCGTGGATGGTATCCAGCCCGGCATGAAGCTGTACGCCGATGAGTCGTTCGGCCCGGTGGTGACCATTGCACGCGTCGCCACGGAAGATCAGGCTGTGGCAATGGCTAACGACAGCGACTATGGCTTGTCTGCGGCGGTATTCAGTCGCGATGTATCACGCGCCATGAGAATTGCGCAGCGCATCGAGTCGGGCATCTGCCATATCAACGGACCCACCGTACATGATGAAGCACAGATGCCGTTCGGCGGCGTCAAGCAGAGTGGCTATGGCAGGTTTGGCAGCAAGGCATCGATCGCCGAGTTCACCGACTTGCGCTGGATTACGGTCCAGAACGGACCGCGCCACTATCCGATCTGAGTCATACCCGCAATAAATGCGTCCGTACGAAGGCGCGTTGCAACAACACAGGAGACACGGTGTGAATGCACCCGCCCCGACCCACCCAGCACTGGCGCCGCGCTATCGCACGGTAGACGTCAGCGACGCCACGGCGCTCTGCCAACGCGTTGGCGATGCCTGGATCATCCGCAGCTCGGAACCGCTCGGCAACTACCCGCAGCGCATGACCGATTGCCTGGCCGCTGGCGCTGCACGCCATCCGGAGCGCATCCTGGTGGCGCAGCGTGGCCCGGACGGCAACTGGGTCGAAATTACCTATGCGGGCATGCACGCGCGTGCCCGCGCAATCGGGCAGGCATTGCTCGATCGCGGGCTGTCACGGGAGCGCCCTGTGGCGATCCTGTCCGGCAACGACCTGGAACACTTGCAGTTGGCGCTTGGGGCGATGTGGGCCGGCATTCCGTTCTGCTCGGTTTCCGCGCCGTATTCGCTGGTATCGAGTGACTTTGGCAAGCTCCGCCATGTGATGGAAACACTCACGCCCGGACTGGTATATGCGTCCGAAGGTGCGGCGTTTTCCAAGGCGATCGACGCGGCGGTGCCGGCGACCACCGAAGTGGTCACGCGGGATGGCAGCCTGCCGGGCAGGAGCGCGACCGGTTTCCAGTCGCTGCTCGACACGCCTGCAACGACTGTCGACGCCGCACATGACGCGGTCACGCCCGATACGTTGGCCAAGTTCCTGTTCACCTCGGGTTCCACGCGCCAGCCCAAGGCCGTGCCCACCACGCACCGCATGCTGTGCAGCAACCAGCAGATGTTGCGCCAGACCATTCCTGATTTCACGCGCGAGCCGCCGGTCCTGGTGGACTGGTTGCCATGGAACCACACGTTCGGCAGCAGCCACAACTTTGGCATCGTGCTGTACAACGGCGGCACGCTATATATCGACGACGGCAAGCCCGTGCCGGGCAAGTTCGATGAAACGCTGCGCAATCTGCGTGAGATCGCGCCCACCGCGTACTTCAATGTGCCTAAAGGCTGGGAAGAACTGGGGTTGGCGCTCGAGGCCGACGCAAGCTTGCGCGAACAATTCTTCTCGCGCGTGCGCATCTATTTCTTCGGCGGGGCAGGCTTGTCCCAGCAGGCCTGGGACCGGCTCGAACGCGTGACCGAGGCACATTGCGGCGAACGAATCCGCATCATGGCGGGTCTGGGCATGACCGAAACCTCGCCATGCTGCCTGTTCACCACGCTGCCGATCATGCGATCCGGCTATGTGGGCACGCCAGCCCCCGGTTGCGAACTGAAACTGGTGCCCGTCAATGGCAAGCTCGAAGCACGTTTCCGTGGCCCGCATGTCATGCCTGGCTACTGGCGCATGCCCGCACAGGAGAGCGCGGCGGCATTCGATGAGGAAGGGTTCTATTGCAGCGGCGATGCACTGCGCTTCCTGGATCCGGAAAAGCCAGAGCTCGGCCTGATGTTCGATGGCCGCATCGCGGAAGACTTCAAGCTCAGTTCGGGAACGTTCGTCAGCGTTGGTCCGTTGCGTGCGCGCGTGCTGGCTGCTGGGGCGTCATTGGTACAGGATGTCGCGGTCGCCGGCATGGACCGTGACGACATTGGCTTGCTGGTATTTCCGCGCCTCGCCGAATGCAGGCGCATCGCGGGCTTGACCGCCGATGCCAGCGACCGTGAGGTACTCGCCGCCCCGACGGTACGTGCGGCATTTGCGCGGGTACTGGAACAGCTGAATGCCGCTGCAACCGGCAGCGCCACCCGCGTCGCACGCCTGCTGTTGCTGGAAGACCCTCCGTCGCTAGACCGAGGCGAAGTGACCGACAAAGGCACATTGAACCAGCGCGCCGTCCTGACTCAACGCGCGAACCTGGTGGAAGCGCTTTACAGCGATAGCAGCTGCGCTAGCCGCACCGTGATCGCCAGTACCGGGCCGATGGCCACGACATAAAAAAACGGGAGACAACCATGCATCAAAAACTTGCCGGTGGCGCCCTGGCGGCCACCGCGATAGCGCTCGCCTCATTGGCGGGGTGCGGTGGCAGCGATGACAGCAGCACAAGCGGTTCCGCGGCATCGTCGACGACACCGGCTACCGCCATACCGGTACTCGGCCCCGCCACAGGCATGGCCATGGCGGCTACCTGTGACAGCCTCGTTTCCAAACTCGCATTTCAGGACACATCGATCACGGCGGTGACCACCGTCGCGGCAGGCACTGTCAAGACCGGACCGACCAGTGTCGGCGAACATTGCCTGATCACCGGCAAGATGAAGCAGCGTACCAGCCCGGTGGATGGCAATACCTATGCCATCGGCTTCGAGATGCGACTGCCGAAGGCATGGAACGGACGGTTCTTCTACCAGGCCAACGGCGGCCTGGACGGCAACGTAAGCACGGCGCAGGGCGCGCTCGGTGGCGGGCCGCTAGTGGGCGCGCTGACCATGGGGTTTGCGGTGATCAGCGCCGATGCCGGGCATGCCAGCAGCCAGAATCCGCTATTCGGTCTCGATCCGCAGGCGCGGCTCGACTATGGCTATAACGCCGTGGCAACGCTTACGCCAATGGCCAAGGCGCTGATCTCGCAAGCGTATGGAAAGGGGCCCGACCGTAGTTACTTTGGCGGATGCTCGAACGGTGGCCGCCACGCAATGGTCGCCGCCGCACGCATGGCCAAGGAGTACGACGGTATTGTGGCGGGTGACCCCGGATTCCATCTGCCCAAGGCTGCCATCGGCCAGGTCTATGGCGCCCAGCAGCTTGCGACCGTGTCGACCACAGGCACCGACGGGCTTGCCGATATCACCACCGCGCTCACCGCCACAGAGCGCTCATTGATCTCGAGCCGAATCCTGGCCAAGTGCGATGCCATCGATGGCGCTACCGACGGGATGGTGCAGGACATCAAGGCGTGCCAGTCGCAGTTCAGCCTTGGCAACGACGTGCCGACCTGTGCGGGCAGCACACGTGATGGCACTTGCCTGACCTCGGCGCAGAAGGTGGCCTTGGGCAACTTGTTCGCCGGCGCACGCAACACCGCCGGCCAGGCCCTTTATGCGAGCTTTCCGTTCGACGCCGGCATCAGCGGTGCCAACTGGGCGCAATGGAAGCAGAGCTCGTCGGTTTCCCTGGACCCCGGCGCACTGGCATTCGTCTTCACCACGCCACCTTCGCCGGCGTCGGCACTCAGCGCGATGAAGGCATTCGCGTTGAACTTCAGCATGGATACCGACGCCCCGAAGATCTTTGCAACCAATGGTACGTATCTGGAATCGGCGTGGTCGTTCATGACGCCTCCCAATGAAACGGATCTGTCGGTGCTGAAGAACCGCGGTGCCAAGCTCATGGTCTACCACGGCACCAGCGATCCGGTGTTCTCGTCGAACGATACGACGGACTGGTACGAGCGGCTTGCGGCAGCCAACAGCGGCGACGCCACGAACTTTGCGCGCTTCTTCCCGGTCCCCGGCATGAACCATTGCTCCGGTGGCCCCACGGCCGACCAGTTCGACATCCTGACGCCGCTGGTGGCCTGGGTCGAGCAAGGTACCGCGCCCGACAGCGTTATCGCCACCGCGCGGGGCACAGGAAATGCCACGCCCAATAGCGAGGTGCCGGCGGCATGGACTGCTGGCGCCGTCGATCGCACACGTCCGCTCTGTCCGTACCCCAAGACGGCACGCTACTCGGGCACCGGCGATGTCAATGTCGCCGCCAGCTTCCGCTGCAGCTAACTCGCGCATCCCGCAAGGAGACCAATATGCAAACCTCGACCGCGGTACGCGCGGAGCCAACCTCCGGCGCGGCGCTGACGCTCGCCCTGTGTTTTGTTGTCGCGCTGCTGGAGGGACTCGACCTCCAGTCCATTGGTGTGGCCGCACCACGCATGGCAAAGGAGTTCGGCCTGTCGGTAAGCCAGATGGGGCTGGCGTTCAGCGCCGGAACGTTCGGGCTGCTGCCGGGGGCGATGCTGGGCGGCCGGCTGGCCGACCGCATTGGCCGCAAGCGTGTGTTGATCGTGGCAACCGCACTGTTTGGCGTGTTCTCGATCGCCACTGCCCAGGCATGGGACTTCTGGAGCCTGCTGGCCATCCGCGTGGCTACCGGCATCGGACTGGGCGGCGCCATGCCGAACCTGATTGCCATTTGCTCGGAAGCGGTGCCGGCCAGATTGCGTAACACCGCAGTCAGCATCATGTACTGCGGCATTCCGTTCGGCGGTGCAGTGGCTGCCGTGGTGGGCATTGTGTTTGCCAGCGATGCCGACTGGCGCCACATCTTCTATGTCGGAGGCTTTGGCCCGCTGCTGGTCGTGCCGCTGCTGCTGATGCTGCCCGAGAGCCAACGCTTCGACAAGAAAGGCGGTGAGGCGGTGCGTCCGCCCGCCATTGCATGGGCATTGTTCGGCGAACGCCGCGGCATGGCTACCTGCTGCATCTGGGTGAGCTACTTCTTCACGCTCATCGTGCTGTATTTCCTGCTGAACTGGCTGCCGTCCCTGATGGTGTCCAACGGTCTTAGCCGTGCCCAGGCGGGCTGGGTGCAGATCGTCTTCAACATTGGTGGCGGAGCGGGCGCGCTCGGGATCGGCATGCTCATGGACCGTGGTCGTCCGCGCGCCGTTGTTACCGGCATGTACGCCGGCATCATCGTGGCACTGGCCACGCTGGCAGGCGCATCTGGCATGAGCTGGATGGCATTTGGGGCCTTCCTGGCCGGCCTGTTCGTGATTGGTGCGCAATCGGTACTGTACGCACTGGCTGCGGCGTACTACCCGATGGTGGTGCGCGGTACTGGTGTTGGCGCCGCTGTCGCCATCGGTCGCCTGGGCTCGATCGCGGGGCCGGTGCTGGCCGGGCAACTGCTCGCAATGGGCAAGAACGCCAGCACCATCATCGGCGCCAGCATTCCCATCACGGTCATCTCGGCAGTTGCGGCATTGCTGTTGCTGCGGCGACCGGCCGAGAAGGAATGACCCACAACATCAGACCAACATCACAACAACTACGGAGGAGCGAGGATGAAACGATTTTCGACGGGGAGGCTGCGCGCTGCGTTGGCCACCGCAATACTGACCGCATTGCCGGCGGTCGCCGCCGCGCAGTCAGTGACACTGTACGGCGTGGTCGACACAGGCATCGAGTATGTGAACAACATCGGCGCCAGCAAGAATAGCGTGGTCCGCATGCCCAACGTTACCGGCACCGTGCCGTCGCGCTGGGGCTTGCGCGGGTCCGAGGATCTCGGTGGCGGCCTGAAGAGTGTGTTCGTGCTCGAATCGGGGTTTGCGCCCGACGCAGGCACGTCAGGGCAGGGTGGTCGCCTGTTTGGCCGCCAGGCGCTGGTGGGACTCTCCGGCAACTGGGGCCAGATTGCCTTCGGACGCCAGTATACGATGCTGTTCTGGGCCATGCTGGACCCGGACATCCTGGGGCCGCAGGTGTATGGCACCGGGTCGTTGGACAGCTATATTCCGAACGCGCGCGCCGACAATGCCATCTCGTACAAGGGCACGTTCGGCGGCTTGACGGTCGGCGCTACCTACAGCTTCGGGCGAGACACCGTCAATGCCGGACCGAGCCCCGTTGGCACGAACTGCGCCGGCGAGAATCCGGCTGACAAGTCGGCCTGCCGCGAATGGTCCGCGCTGATCCAGTACGCCACCAAATCCTGGGGTGTGGCGGCCGCCTACGATTCCCAGCGCGGCGGACCCGGGGCATTCGCAGGGTTGACCAGCAGTGGGTTACGCGATGACCGGCTGTCCGTCAACGGCTTTGTATTGCTCGACCGGACCAAGCTTGGTCTCGGCGTGATTCGCCGCGACAACCAGGGCAGTGCCACGCCACGCAGCGAACTCTACTACGCAGGCGCGGCCTACGACATTACCCCCGCGTTCACGTTGGCGGGCCAGGTGAACTACCTGAAGTTCCACAACAGCGACAACAAGGCAATGCTGTACGCCGTGCGTGGCACGTACGCGTTCTCCAAACGGACGTCGGTCTATGCGACTGCAGGCTACATCAACAATGACGGGCAACTGGCGCTGTCGGTCAGCAGCGGTGCCTCGGGTAGCAACCCGCAGGCGGGCGGTTCCCAGTTCGGCGTGATGGCGGGCGTCAAACACATCTTCTGAACCTGCGCGCTTTGTATCGCCTTGTATCCGTGGCCGGGACCCGCAACATTATGATTCAAAAAGGGGGCCCGGCCGACATCCTGAGCTTGCACGCCGTTACCAGACTGCGATGGTTCGTTCGAACCCCGCCCAATCGCCAGATCGATTAGGCGGAGTCAACCAGGAGAACCATCATGTCTTATGCAGTCATCCGGGCTTATCCGCAAATTGCGGCTGCGCGCAGATCCATTCTGGCCACGGCAGTTCTTGCTGGCCTGGTAGCGGCCGGCTCCATTCACCCGGCCCGCGCCTTCGGTGCCGAACCTGCCGCGAAGACGGCCGTCACGCAGCGCGCCAGCGCCGATGAAAGTATTCGCCCATTCAAGGTGCACGTGCCACAGGCGCAGCTTGACGATCTGCGTCGCCGTATTGCCGCCACGCGCTGGCCCGACAAGGAAACCGTCAGCGACGAGTCGCAAGGCGTGCAGTTGGCGCGCGTGCAGGAGCTCGTCCGGTATTGGGGCACGCAATACGACTGGCGCAAGGCCGAGGCCCAGCTCAATGCCTTGCCGCAGTTCGTCACCAAGATCGATGGCGTGGACATCCAGTTTATCCACGTGCGCTCGCGCAACCCCAACGCGTTGCCAATCATCCTCACGCACGGCTGGCCGGGTTCGATCTTCGAGTTCATCAAGACCATTGGTCCGCTGACCGACCCGACTGCGTATGGCGGCCGTGCGGAAGATGCATTCGACGTGGTCATTCCGTCGATTCCCGGATATGGCTTCTCTGGCAGGCCAAAGGAACTGGGTTGGAACCCGGATCGCACGGCGCGCGCGTGGGACGTGCTGATGAAGCGGCTCGGCTATACCAGCTACGTATCGCAGGGCGGAGACCACGGTTCGGTCATCTCGGATGCGCTGGCACGCCAGGCGCCACCGGGGCTCAAGGCGATCCACCTGAACATGCCTGCCACAGTCCCGGGGCCATTGATGAAGTCGATCCTTGCCGGCGATCCGGTGCCATCGGAACTGACTGATCCGGAGCGCAAGGCCTACCAGTCGCTGAGCAGCTTCTTTGGCCGTAATGCAGCCTATGGCGCAATGATGGTCACGCGTCCGCAGACCATTGGCTATTCACTGTCAGATTCGCCAGCGGGCCTTGCTTCCTTTACCTACGAGAAGATTGCCGAGTGGAGCGATAGCGGTGGGGTGCCCGAGCGTGTGCTGACCCGGGATGCGATCCTGAACGACATCACGCTGTATTGGCTTACCAACACCGGTGCGTCGTCATCGCGTTTCTATTGGGAAAACAATAACAACAACTTCAGCGCCGACGCGCAGAAGACGCGCGACATCAAGGTGCCGGTGGCCATCAGCGTATTCCCGCACGAGATCTACCGCGCGCCGGAAAGCTGGAGCAAGCAGGCGTACCCATCGCTGTACTACTACCACGAAGCCGACAAGGGCGGCCACTTCGCGGCCTGGGAGCAGCCGCAACGCTTCGCGGAGGAAATGCGCGCGGCGTTCAAGTCGGTGCGGTAGCAGATATCAAGTTGGCTAACCCATCCGGACTGGCGGCTGGATGGGTTCCTTAACGCTTCGCTCAGTACGCCCCGCGCGCCATTCTGGCGCGTCGTTCCACTTCTTTCTCGCTCGGCGCCGTCTGCGCAAACGATCCGATTGGCACGTCGCCTGCTGGTACGTAGGTATTCAGCACCACCCCGGTCGTCGAGGCCTGCGACTCGACGAGTCGCATGGCGCCCGGCGCCGCGCCGGCTTCGAACAGTCGTTTGCCGCCGCCAAGCACGACCGGAAACGTCCACACGTTGTATTCGTCGATCAGTGACGCAGCCCGCAGGCTCTGTATCAGGTTGCCGCTGCCAATGATCTGCAGATCGTCACCCGCCTCGGCCTTGAGCGCCGCCACGGCCGTGGCCACGTCGCCGCCCAGCAGCGTGGAATTGTTCCAGCCCACTGTATTCAGCGTGCGTGACGCGACATGCTTTTTGGCTGCATTGAGCGTTTGCGCAATCTCGCTGTCGGCCGGCTGGTATGGCCAGTACGCCTCGAAGATCTCGTAGGTCCTGCGGCCCAGCACCAGTTCGCGGTTCTTGCCGTCGAGACCTTTCATCGAGCTGCCCATGACCTCGTCCCAGAAACTGAATGTCCAGCCGCCGAACGCGAACCCGCCGGTGGGGTCTTCCTCCGGGCCACCGGGCGCCTGCATGACGCCGTCGAGCGAAACAAAGGTGGATGCGATGAGCTTTCTCATGGGGGCAACTCCGTGGACGCTTCGATCGGGGCTATTCTACGCGTTTGATGTGGAGCACGCGGCGCGCAATGAGTAGCGAGGGACATGCGCTGTGAAACACTGCAAGGGAGTGACCACTGCATGATGGCACCTGAATCCACCGTTCGTCCGCCCGCCATTGGCCTTGGCAGCGCGGCGCGCGACCTCTATCGCGCGCTCTGGCGCCATGCCGACGGTGCGCGCGCCCAGATGCTTGGCGCAGCCGGTCTGCTGTCGGCCGCGCAGTTGCTGCGGCTGACCATGCCCTGGCTGGCCGCGCAGGCGATCAATGCGCTGCAGCAGGGCAATATGGAAACAGCCGGGCGCTGGATCGTCGGCCTGATCGGCATCTACCTGTTGTCGTGGCTGCTGCATGGTCCGGGCCGGATACTGGAGCGCAACGTGGGCGTGCGCGTGCGCGAGCGGCTGGCCGACCAGCTTTATGCGCGCATCGCCGCCGCGCCTCTGGCCTGGCGCGACGGCCGGCATTCGGGCGAGCTTCAGCACCGCGTGGTGCAGGCCAGCCGGGCGCTGTCGGACTTCGCGCAGAACCAGTTTGGCTACCTGCAAAGCGCGTTCAACTTCGTTGGCCCGATCGTCGCGCTGGCCTTGCTGTCGCGCACCAGCGGCATGATCGCGGTGACCGGGTACGTGGTCATCGCGCTGATCATCCTGCGTTTTGACCGTACGCTGATGCAACTGGCGCGCGCCGAGAATGACGCGGAGCGCCGTTATGCCGCCGCGCTGCTCGACTTTGTCGGCAATGCCGGCACGGTCATCGGGTTGCGACTGCAGGCAGCGTCGCGCAAGCTGCTTGACCGCCGCATGGAGGCAGTGATGGCGCCGTTGCGCCGCGCGGTGATGGTCAATGAAGGCAAGTGGTTTGCGGTGGACCTGCTTGGCATGGGGCTGACCTGGATTCTTGTGGTGGTCTACGTACTGCAGTCGCGTCAACCGGGGCAGGCGGTGCTGCTTGGCACCATCTTCATGATTTACCAGTATGCGCAGCAGGCCGCGTCGGTGGTCGGTGCGATGGCCTCGAATTTCCAGAGCTTCGCGCGCATGCACACTGACTACGGTAGTGCCGAACCGATCTGGGACGCGCCCAGTGATCCGGATGCCATTGTCCCCGCTGTGGTGCCCAACGCGCCGTGGCAGACGCTGGAACTGCGTGGCGCCACCTGGCGCTACGCCGACGACGCGCGCGGTGGTTTGCATGGCATTGACCTCCAGTTGCAGCGCGGCGCGCGCATCGCGCTGATCGGTCCGAGTGGCGGCGGCAAAAGCACGCTGCTGCGCACGCTCGCCGGTCTCTACCATCCGCAGCACGGCGAACTGCGGCGTGATGGCGCGGCACGGGACTGGACCGAACTGCGTACGCTGGCGACGCTGATCCCACAAGAGGCCGACGTGTTCGAAGCCAGCGTGGAGGAAAACCTTACCTTTGGCGCGCCGGCCGATGCGGCGGCGCTGCAGGCTGCGGTCCATGCGGGCGTGTTCGACGAGGTGCTGCAACGACTTCCCGACGGCCTGGCCAGCGCACTGAACGAGCGGGGCGGCAACCTTTCCGGCGGCCAGCGACAACGGCTGGCGCTGTCCCGCGGCGCGCTGGCGGCGCAGGGAAGCTCGCTGCTGCTGCTCGACGAACCTACCAGCGCGCTCGACCCACAAGCTGAAGGCCGAGTGTTCGACCGCATGTTCGCGGCGTTCCCGTCGGCCTGTATTGTTGCCTCGGTACATCGTCCGAGCCTGCTGGCACGGTTCGACACCATCGTGGTGGTGGAGGCCGGACGCGTGACCGATGCCGGGCCGCGCGACGAGGTGCTGGCAAGGCGCGGTGACTGAGTTGCCGTAGCTCTGGCAGGTTCCTTCCACGCGTTACAGCAGTGATTCGATTGGCCGACACCTGAAAACATGTGTCCTGATATAGCGCGCAGATACTGATGATCTCTTCTACCTTAGTGGCACCAGTGCTCAGACGGCATCAAAGCGATGCGGACTGGTTCCCTATTGCGCAAGGAGGTCCATCATGCTGCCGCTTCTCGCACTCCACAATCTCGCGCAACGGCGCGGCGATGGGCTGCGCCCGGAGTTGTTGGCGTTGCTAACGCGTCGTATCGAAAGTGGTCTGTCTGCTCCGATGGAGTCGGATGACTCGCCACCTCTGCGCTCGGCGGATTTCCATTCAGAGGAAATTAACTGCGCCGAAAGCTCTCACGACTGAGTCGCCAGCAGGGTACGGCTCTCCACGACCCTTAGCGGACCGTCGCAGCAGGAAACCTAAAGGACCGGCGAGAGAAAGCTGCGAGAAAGCGCTTTTCCCTTATATCCCGTGGCACTTCTTGAACTTCTTGCCGCTGCCGCAAGGGCACGGGTCGTTGCGGCCGGGCTGGTCGCCCCTCACCACGGCCTCCACGCGCGGGCCCAGGCTCTTCCAGATCTGGCGCAGGTCGTAGACAGCCCAGATCGCCTCGCCGAAGGTTTCCACGCGCGCCTGGCTGGCGCTGGGCGGGCCATCCTCGCTGTACATGCAGACCTCGGGCTGGCCGGTGTCGTCCTCGGTCAGGGCGACGATGCCGTCGAGCGCGTCGTCCAGCCACTGGGCGGCTTCCTTGTCGCGCGGGGCGGCCCATTCCTCGGGCCAGTTCTCCACCGCGAACATGAAGCCCAGCGCCCACACCTGGCCAAACGACGGGATTTCCCGCCCGTCCATCTCTGCGCGCTCTTCTTGGGGCAGGCTCAAGATGGCGCCGCGGATGTCCATGGCCTCGGGATGGAAGGTGCGTTCGTCCTCCAGCGTCTCCACGGGCTGGTCGAGCTGGTGCTCCACCTCGTTCCATCGGCGCTGCCACAGCTCCATAAAGCGGGTCTGCTGGGCCGCTTCACGGAACGCGGGCAGCAACGGCAGCGGGCTGCCCTCGGCCACGTCGAGCGCCGCGCCGTCGCCCAGCAGCATGGGCAGGTAGTCGGCAGCGGGGATGCGGCGGCGCGTGCAGACCAGGGCCGTGAGAAAGCCGTCGCAGAACTCCCATTGCGGGATTTCCTCAGCGCGCTGGCGCAGGTCGTCCAGCAGATCGTCAAGCTCTTGGAGTTCGTCGGGTGTCAGGGCGGTGGCTTCGGTCATGGGGCGGGTTCTCGCGGTGCGGGTTGGGGATGCGCTGGACGCATCGCCGCGAAGTATAGCGCCGCCGCTTTGGTTGCAAGAGCCACAATCTCTCGTTTCACGCGTTCGCCGCGAAGTCTCCGAACCACTGTGCGGATCGAGGATAGTCAGGGCGTCGCCGCAGACCACCCGCCAGCCGCGCTTGTTTAGAACTCTTGCTGGGTCGGTCGCAGGACGATCTCGTTGATATCCACGTCTGCCGGCTGCTCGATGGCGTAAGTGATCGCGCGGGCGACGGCGTCGGCAGGAATGGCCATCTTGTAGAAGTCCTTCACAAACGCGGCGCTTTCCTCGTGGCTGCTGCCGTGCTTCAGTTCCGAGTCAACCGCACCGGGTTCGATCGCCGTCCGTTGACGAGTGTCAATGTCTCTGCTCATAGACCACTTGTACCATGTGGCCGATGCAACGATTCCAAGCCTTTAGATTCGAACTGACACAGGCGCTGTTCGTCTGTGTCCAAGGCGGGTACAAGAACAACGCCGATCACGTCGGCGCGATCAGTATTTTAGAGCGCGGAAAGCGCTTGTTAGCCTGTGGAGAGCCGGTGCAGTCGGGCCGCTCGAAGAAGCAGGAACCCACCGAGGCGACTCAGGCCCTCGCGGCCTAAGCGCGGTAGGAATTCCCGTCGTTTAGGGCGGGGAGGATTTCAATCGATTGGAGATGTTGCGGATATTTGTGGCGGCCGCCGAAGCTGGCAGCTTCAAGGATGCCGCCATCCGTTTGGGCATTTCGCCTCAGGCCGTGACGCGCGGAGTCCAGGAGCTCGAACGCTTGCAGGGGGAACTGCTGTTTCACCGGAATACGCGCCAAATCCGCATCACGGCGTTCGGTGAGGCGCTCGCGCAAACTGCGCGGGAACGCCTGGCGTTGATCGATGCGATGTTCTCCCCAAACGATGCCAACAAAGACGAGGACTACGCCGGCATCGTTCGCATTACCGCGCCGAAGGCTCTGGGTCGAATCGGATTGCTCCCAACGCTTTCAACCTTGGCCATTGCACATCCCGGTCTGCGCATTGACCTCAGTCTTAGCGACACCCCCGCTGATGTTGTGGACGAGCGCATCGACATTGGTGTGCGGTTCGGGCCGGTGCGAGACAACCGATTTATTGCGCGCAAGGTAAATAGTCATGCGTTCCATGTGGTCGCAGCGCCCGCCCTTATCGATCGAAGGGGGGCGCCGACGCAGATCCACGATCTAGAAACACTGCCAACGACGGTCATGCACGACTTGTCGACAGGCCGTCCCTGGCCATGGCTGTTCGCGCAGGGACGCAAGTACACGCCTTCGGCGCCGACGTTTGCCAGTAATGACTCCGAAGCGGAGCTGGATGCGGTGCTGTCGGGCCTGGCGTTTGGCCAGATTGCAGGATTTCTGGCCGAGGATCACATCGCTGCGGGACGCTTGGTGCGCGTGATGCAACATCTCGAGCCAAGTCCGTGGGACCTCTATGTCTACCGGCCCCAACGGGGGCCGGTGGCGCCTCGTGTGCGACTGGTGTTCGATGGACTGGTCAAATCGCTGGCGGGCGCTTGAAAGGCCCGGTCCGCGTTTCTTGGCCGGACTCTGCCCTCGGCCATGACACGACGTTCACGGCGACCTGTAAAGGGGAAATAAATAAATATCGTACGATATAGTTTTTTTCTCATTTCAGGCCATGTCCGACGCTCAATCCAATGACGTACAGCAGGTCAATCTGCGTGCTGTGATGATCCTGGTAACGGGTGCGCTCTTCATGGAGATCCTTGATGGGAGCATCATCGCCACGGCGCTACCGGCGATGGCGCAGTCCTTTGGAACGACAGCGGTAAAGCTCAACATCGGTGTGAGTGCATATCTGCTCGCCCTCGGCGTGTTCATTCCCGCCAGCGGCTGGGCGGTCGACCGGTTTGGCGCGCGGTATGTCTTCGCATTGGCCATCCTGCTGTTCACGGTCAGTTCCGCGCTGTGCGGTATCGCTGACAGCCTGCCCAGCTTCGTGGCGTTCCGGATTGTCCAGGGCATAGCGGGAGCGATGATGGTGCCCGTGGGTCGGCTGGTCGTCATCTCCTATACGCCACCGAATCGGCTGATGGCTGCAATGTCCGCACTGATCTGGCCGGCGCTAATCGCGCCGGTGCTCGGCCCCCCACTAGGCGGCTTTATCGCAACGCATTTCGGTTGGCGATGGATCTTTTACCTGAACCTGCCACTGGGGATGATCGCGCTGATCGCGGCATGGTTCGTTATTCCCAATGCGCGCGGCGCATCAATGCGGCGTTTCGACTGGATTGGCTTCGTCTTGTGTGGGGCGGGGACATTCATGCTGCTGTCCGGGCTCGAACGGGTAGCGGAATACCCCGATGTCTGGAGTGCCGCATTGCTGAGCGCGGGCGCGCTCTCTGTATTCCTGGCTGTCAGGCATTTGCGGCGCGCTCCTGCGCCTTTGGTCGGACTTCGTGCCTTTACCATCCCCACATTCCTTGTCGCCATGCGCGGGGGTTCGCTATTCCGCATCGCTATTAGCAGTGCGCCGTTCCTACTCCCATTGATGTTCCAGGTGGGATTTGGCTATGACGCGTTCCGGTCGGGTCTGTTGGTCCTGTTTGTTTTCGTCGGCAATCTGGCGATGAAATCAGTCACCACCCCGATACTCAGGCGGTTCGGCTATCGGACGGTGATGATCTGGAACGGCCTGTTCTGTGCGCTGAGCCTTGGAACTTGTGCGTTACTGACTCCGGACATGCCGGTGCCGCTTGTGGCGGCCATCCTGATTGTTGCAGGCATGACGCGTTCCATGCAATTCACGGTGCTTGGCACGATTGCGTATGCCGACGTGCCGAAGCCGCAGATGCCTGACGCCAACGGGCTGTTCAATACCCTTAGTCAAGTCGCGATGGCCGCAGGCATCACGCTCGGCGCACTGAGTGTTCGCGCTGGTCACGTCGTCACGACATCGCTCGGCCTGGCTGCGCCTGGCGCTGACTATCGCATCGCGTTCGTATTCGTGGCGATTTTCGCGTTGACCGGTTTGTATGACGCGCTTCGAATTGCTCCGGGGGCGGCTGATCATTTCGTAGAGAGAACGCCTCGAAAGCCGGCACCCTAATCGATAATTGGAGAGCTTGGTCCAATTCGATCGCCGTGCTGCTGTCCCAACTGTCATGCACGCTTCGCGACGGACGTATCCGCTACTACGTTCTTAAGAAGGTTGGCTAAGGCGGACGGCAGCGGTTCGACGCCTGCGGATGGTCCTCCTCGATTGCGACACGTATCGTCGTCTGTAACGCGCCCTGCCTCTGCAGAAACAAAGCTTACGGATTGTCACGAGTTGGTAGTCAACTGACCGTGAGATTGCCCCGTTTTGTGGGATAAGCGCGGCACATCGCAGCGCCCAAACCTCTCAGAAGGATTGTCGATCATGAAGAAGCTGTTTGCTGCCGTTGCCGCTTTTGCCATCACTGGTGCCGCCTTTGCGCAAGGTGTTGCCCCGGCTCCCGCCACGGCCGCTCCCGCAGCGCCGGCCACTGCGGTAGCTACGCCGTCCGCTGCGAAAGCGCCCGCCGCTACAGCGACCCACAAGCATGCCACCAAGCACGCCAAGGCAACCAAGGTGAGCGCCGAGAAGGCTGCTGCGCCGGCCAAGACCGAGAAGGCTACGGTCACGGCAGAAAAGGCCGCGCCGGCAGACGCCGTCAAGAAGCAGTAATCGCGAGCCAGTAGACCTGCGGGTTGACGCCACAGGCGCACCCGCAAAGAAAGCAGCCGACATCGTCGGCTGTTTTCTTTTGGAAGAGATGAAGGCGGTTAAGCCCGCGGGGCATAAGCCCTTCTTGACGTTTTTTTAACGTCCACGCGGGGAGCCTCAGTTTCCAACGTCGAAGTCATTACTATCGGTAGGTCCAATCAAGATCAATATGCCGTAGAACAGCGCCGCCAGGAACAGCGTCTCCAGCATCCCTGACAATCGCTTGCTGCTTGACATCCTCCCCTGCGCCTGAAGGCGGGGGATTCCTTCTGCGTCTGAAACGATGACTCCAGTGTCAGCTCACTTCGGCGGGTTC
>CAUUBQ010000094.1:0-25692 GCA_963543405.1 uncultured Cupriavidus sp. | reverse complement strand
GGAAGTGTCAACCATGTCCTCGCACACCTGTCACCTATGTCCCCGGTCCATACACGCGGGAGAGGGGAGCACCCCCCTCAGCTTTTGGCGTTCTGCCGGTTTTTCCATTCCTCATACAGATCCGCATCGCCTTCCAATCGGACAGGCATGTACTCGATCTTCATCGACTGGTCAGCAAACGGCTTGGCCAGGTCGGCGTAGATCGCCGCTGTCGACAAGCCAAACGGTTCACCGTCGTCGTTCGAATAGGCGTACGTGACTTCGGCCACGCCAGCCAGCCGCATCGCCGCCATGCACATCGGACATGGATGACCGCTGGCATAGACCGCACTGCCGGCAAGGCCCGAACTACCCGGCTTCTGGCTTGCGGCGCGAATCGCATTGAGTTCGGCATGCGAGGTTGGGTCATTGGTCTTGTGGATTTCATTGACCGCGGTCGCCACGACTTCGCCGTCCTTGACGATCACTGCCCCGAACGGGCGGCCCCCGCTCTTCATGTTTGCCTGCGCCAGGCGGATCGCTTCGCGCAGGTATTGCTGTGCGTTCGTCATATCGCATCTCCAGATTCGTAGCCGACCAATAATAACCGCGCGATGTACTAAGCTCATAAAGGCTGCATTCTCCTGAAGGGGGCCGCCATGTCCCGCTTTCCCGCCTTTATGGTGGCCATGCTCGCCACGCTCGGTTCGGCCATCGCTGCCGAGCCGCCGTCGAGCGCGTTGACCATTACCTTCGTTCATCCCGAAACCTATACCGACGCGTCGAAATCGTACGGGTATGGCAGCGATCCCCATGTGCTCGATGCGATCCGCCAGCACCTGCAAAAGCTGGCCGCTCGCGAATTGCCGCCCGGTTATTCGCTGTCGATCGAAATCCTCGACGTCGACCTGGCCGGCTATGTCGACTGGCGCTATCGGGGCGAGGTGCGCGTGATCCGCGATGCCACCTGGCCACGCATGACGCTGCGCTACGCGCTCAGGCATGGTGACCAGACCATCGCCAGCGAGCAGGAGCGTATCAACAACATGAATTTCAACTGGGGCGTGAACCTGTATGGCTACAGCGACCCGCTGCGCTATGAAAAGGCCATGCTCGACGACTGGTTCGAGCGGGCCGTTGCGCGGCGCGTGCACGGTTGAGCGGCACGGCCTTTCATTTGCGTGATGCGGCAGGCCAACTAGACTGAAGCGATTGCAACCCGCGGCGGAGGCATGTCATGGCCGTATCCACGGAACACCCTGTCAGTCATTCCACGTTGGCATTCGGACGCATCTATGCCGACGAGGACGGCGAGTCACACTTCGGCGCATTGTCCTTCGAGATGACCGAGCGAAATTTTGCGCCGCCAGCGCCGGCGTTTCGTGTGTCGCGCATGGACGAGGCGGTGCGACAAGGCTTCCTGGTATTACCAACTGGATGGGTCGGCGAACTGCATCCGACACCGATGCGGATGTGGATCTTCATGCTCGATGGAGAGATGGAGTTCGAGGCATCCGACGGCAACCGTCGCTCATTGGTGCCGGGCAGCGCGCTGCTGCTTGAGGACACCCATGGCAAAGGCCATCGCAGCCATGTGATCGGCGGCAATATCGCTACGCTCGCCGTCGTGCAAATGCCGGTACCTGGCCGCTGAGCCCGCGGATGCCGACACCCGACCAGGCACCCGCTGCGCCACCTACACCACCCCCGCCAGGGGTGCCGGCTGGCTACCGGCAAGGCATCATCACGGCCATCACCGTTTTGCTGGGTTTTTCCCTGGCGTTCTGGCGCTTCTGGGGTTTCGAAAGCCCGGGCCACTGGCACGCCGGTTCCGTGCTGGCGGCGCTATGCCTGGTGCTTGCCGTGGTACTGCAGATCCTCGCGCTGTTTCGCGCACTGCGCATCGAAGACGAAGCTGTTGCCGAGTACCGCAAGACCGTGCGCTGGTTTATCGCCTCCGCGATCGCCCTGGTGCTGGGCCTGACACTGGCAATGATGGACGCGGCCATCCTCGATCAGGCCGGTTGAACGCAAGCCGGTTGATCGCAAAGGGCTTGGGCAATCACGTCTCGTTCGGATAACATGGCCGTCACTTGCCACATGCAAGATGTCCAGCCATCCGCAATGAGGAGTCGAAATGCGCCACCCTCGTCGTCTGGTTTATCCGTGTGTCATTGCGGCCGCCATCCTGGCTGCCACCCCTGCCCTGGCCTGCACCCGCGTGGTCTATCTGGGCGCCAATAACGATGTGATCACGGCCAGGTCGATGGACTGGAAGAACGACATCGACACCAATCTCTATATATTGCCGCGCGGCATTGCGCGCACCGGCGAGACGGGTCCCAATTCCATCAAATGGACCGCGAAATACGGCAGCCTCGTGGCCACCGGCTACGATGTCTCCACTACCGACGGCATGAACGAGAAAGGCCTGGCAACACAGCTGCTCTGGCTCGCGGAATCGCAGTACCCCCAGTTCGGCAAGAATTCGCGCCCAGGCCTGAGCATCGCCGCATGGGCGCAGTACGTGCTCGACAACTTCGCAACAGTCGCCGAGGCCGTGGCCGCGCTCGAGAAGGAACCGTTCACGATCGTCTCCGACAATGTGCCCGGAGAACAGCGCCTGACCACGCTGCACCTTTCGATGTCGGATGCATCCGGCGACAGCGCGATCGTCGAGTACATCCATGGCAAGCAGGTCATTCACCATGACCGCAAGTACCAGGTGATGACCAATTCGCCCACGTTCGACGAACAGCTCGCGCTCAACCAGTACTGGACGCAGATCGGGGGCACCACGTTCCTGCCCGGCACCAACCGCGCATCCGACCGCTTTGCGCGCGCATCGTTCTATGTGAATGCCATTCCAAAGAGCGAAGACCCCGTGGTGGCACTGGCAAGCGTTTTCAGCGTGATCCGCAATACGTCGGTGCCCTACGGCATCAACACCCCCAATGAACCGAATATCTCGTCCACGCGCTGGCGCACCGTGGTGGACCACAAGCGTCTGCTGTACTTCTTCGAGTCGGCGCTGACACCCAATACTTTCTGGGTCGACCTGAAGCAGCTGGACTTCGCTACCGGGGCACCGGTGAAGCGTCTGGACCTGGGAAAATCGCAGCGCAATACCTTCAATGGCGAGGTATCGAAGAGTTTCAAGCCAGCGCCGGCTTTTCGCTTCCTGGGGCTCGACAGCAACCGCGGAAGTTGAGGTTGGCCGTGCTAGGATCGGGGTTTTCCAGTATTCCAGACCAGCCCCCATGACCACGCTCTATGCAACCCTTGGCGTGCAAGCGGACGCCACGCTGGACGATATCAAGCGCGCCTACCGCCGGGCGGCGATGAAGTGGCATCCAGATCGCAACCCTGGCCGGGAGTCCGAGGCTCACGCGGTATTCCAGGAAGTGCGGGCTGCCTACGCGATTCTTTCCGATACCGAGCAGCGGCAAATCTACGACGACGTTTTCGAGCGCGAAATGCAACGCTGGCAAGCCGAGCATGCGGCGCAGGAAGCGCAGGAACGCGAAGCCCAGGAACAGGCAATGCGCGCCGCGCAGGAGCATTACGAGCAGATGGTTTCATTGGCAATGCGGTTTGCCGATGCGGGCCACAACCGCGACGTAGTGTTCGGCGTGCTGCTGGGCCACGACTGCGAGGCCGAACTCGCGGCCCGCATCGCGGACAGCGTCTGGGCCCTGCATCAGTCCCGCAACGCGACTGCGCAGGAGGTCGAGGAGCCTGAACCCGAGACTCCACACAAGAGCCAGTCCAATGCATTCGAGTCGTTCTGGCACGGCCTGTTCCGCTTCCATTCCTGAGCAGTACGCGCGTTGCTCAGTGCATTGCTCAAGTTGCCGGCCCGGAAAGCCGTAGAATCCTGCGGAGATCGTCTGGAGGATTACTTTCAATGAAGAAGGCTTTACTGTTTGCCGCCGCGCTGTGCGCGTCCGCTGCCAACGCCCAGTCGTCGGGCAATGCGGCGGCACCGCTGGGCCTGGAACTCGGCAAGACCAAGTGTGCGAAGTTGACACCGGGGCCGAACCGCGAGAAGGCCGGCACCGCGCAATGGGCCGGCGGTGACGCAATCGAAATCCGCAACCTGGACCGCTTCAACCTGCCCGGGCTGACCCGCGCGATTGTCAATTGCGATAACCAGGACAATGTTGCGCTCGTCACGCTGACCTTCGAGCGCTCGGCGCTTGACGAAGTCAGCCAGAAGCTCGACGCCCACTATGCGTCGAAGCGCAAGACCGAGCCCGGCGCCCAGAACGGCTACGCCGAGTGGGCCGCGTCGAACGGCAGCCTCGAACTGCTCTACGCGCGCGATGGCAAACAATTTACCGTGGCGTACTGGGGCATCGGCGCCAAGGCCAAGTACTTTGCCTACGGCGCCCATGACAAGGCACCGGCGGCACCCGCACCCGCACCCGCGAAGCAGCCCGCTCCGCTGTAAGCCCGTTCCCCTTCCCTCAGCCCTTTCCAAGCGGTGGCCGGGACAGAAACCCGGCCATATTGCTTAGCTTTGCCAGTTCGTTGGCCGCTTCGATCAGTAGTGCCGAGTGTTCGTGGATCCGGGCGGCGGTCAGGCGCGTCCTGGGTCCTGCCAGACTGATGACGCCAACGCAGCGGGAGCCACGAATCACCGGGACCGCCACGGCCGCCATGCGCGCGGCAAACACCTCGTCGATCATCGCATAGCCGCGTACTCGCGCCGCATGCAGGAAGCCCAGCAGCGCTTTCAAGGTGGTGGGAGCGTTGGGTCCGAACTCATTGGGCTGTCCGAAACCCTGTTTCATTACCAGCGCCACCGCGTCTTCGTCGGACATCGTCATCAGCCACGCGTGACCCGTTGACGTGCAGGATAGCCGTGCGGCAACGCCCATATCCGGGTCATAGCGAAATCCGGTGCGCTGTCCGTCGGCCTTCGCTACCCAGATGATGGCCTCGCCATCGACCAATGACAGGCGTGCCAACTCACCGGTCTGCACCGCGATGCGTTCGATGATGGGCTGCGCAATATCGGCGATACCGGTCAGGCTCAGGAACTCCAGTCCATTCGATGTCATGCGCATCGTCAGGATATAGCGGCTATGTTCCACCAGTTGGCGCACATAGCCGCCCTCGACAAGCTCGGCCAACACGCGATGGCACGTGCTGCGCGGCAGGTCCAGCGCGTCCGCGATCGCTACCAGCCCTACGCCCTCACCCTGCGAGGCCAGGAAATCAAGAATCCTCAGTCCGGCTTTCAGTGACATTTTTCATGATACGAAATAGAGTTCCGGTATGGAACGCGGCACCCCTGCCGCGCAAACAATAGCAGTGCACGCAACGCGTAGCAATGCAGACAAGATACTCATAACAGGGGAGACAACATGTCAGTACTAGCTGACTCGAATATCGCGGCCGGTGAGGAAGCTGGCCAGCAGGCGTCGATGGCGAAGCGCGCGGTGGCCGGCGCGACCATCGGCACCGCGCTCGAATGGTTTGACTTCGCGCTCTACGGCGTGGTGGCAGCCACGATTTTTCCGAAGCTGTTTTTCCCGTCGCTGGACCCTACCGCGTCGTTGCTCGCCTCACTGGCAAGCTTCTGGGCCGGCCTCGCGGCGCGACCACTGGGCGCAATCATCTGCGGCATCCTTGGCGACCGCTGGGGTCGCCGCAACCTGATGCTGATTACGGTGTCGGTAATGGGTGTGTCGTCATTCCTGATGGGGCTGCTGCCGACCTACCAGCAAGTGGGCATTCTTGCCCCGATCCTGCTGGTCAGCCTGCGCATCGTCCAGGGTTTCGCATTGGGCGGCGAATCCACGGGTGCCCAGTTGATGGCGGTCGAGCACGCTGCCCCCGATCGCCGCGGCCTGTTCTCGGGGTTCCTCGGCATCTGCTCGCCGTTGAGCCAGATCCTGGCCAACCTGACCTTGTTCGCACTCGCGGCGGCACTGTCGCCCGAAGACTTCGAGTCGTTCGGCTGGCGGATTCCGTTTCTCGCAAGCTTCGTGCTCGTGATCCTGGGTATCTATATCCGCATGAAGGTCAGCGAGACTCCGGCATTCCAGGCGCTCAAGAAAAGCGGCCAACCAGTGCGCACCGGCAATCCGCTAGGCATCGTCTTCAAGTATCACTGGAAAACCGCGCTGCGACTGACGCTGTTCTTCTGCGGCCCCGCTGCGCTGTTCTACCTGATCGTGGTGTTCTCGCTCAGCTACCTGACCCGCAACCTCGGCGTGCCCAAGCAGACCGGCTTCATGTTCCTGATGGTCGCCAATGCATGCGCCATTGTCGGCGCACTGGCGGGTGGGTATCTCAGCGATCGGATCGGACGCAAGCGCGCCCTGCTGATCGGGTCGTTCTGCACGCTGGTCTGCTGCCTGATCTATTTTCCGATCCTGAACCAGCATTCGATCGGCATGACCATGGCCATCATGGGCGCCTTCCTGGGATTCACGCAGTTCCAGAGCGGCATTCAGCCGGTGTGGTTCGCGGAGTCGTTCCCCACCGAGGCGCGCTACACGGGCTCGGCACTGTCGTACTCAGGCGCCAACCTGCTGACCGGGGGCCCGATGCCGATCATCGCCGTGGCCTTGCTCGAAACGTTCCATGGATCGCCGTGGGCCATCGTCGCGGTCTGTGGCTCGCTGAACCTGCTCTCTTTCATCATGATCGCCATTTCCCGCGAAACCCGGGGAACGGCGCTGGAAACCAGCCACGCGCACTAAGCATGAATCGAAAACTCTACATCCTCAATGGCTCCAACCTGAACATGCTGGGCGTCAGGGAACCCCATATCTATGGCAGCACCACGCTCAAGGATATCGAGCAGAACTGCCTGGCCATGGCCGAATCCCTCAAGTTCGATTGTGTGTTCCGGCAGACCAACAGCGAAAGCGAACTCATCGAATGGATTCAGGAGGCGTACTTCCAGGATGCGGCGCTGATCATCAATCCTGCCGGCTTCTCGTTCGGACGAATTCCGGTACTCGATGCAGTCAAGCTGATCCGCAGACCAGTGGTCGAAGTTCATATCAGCAATATTCACCGACGCTCGGAGGAGTACCGGCATTCGACAATTTCGGTGGCCGCCACGGCAGTGATTTGCGGGGCAGGCGCCAATGGCTACCTGCTGGCCATGCGGGCAGTAGAAGATCTGTGGGCGCAGCAGGGAACAACAGCTTGAAATACTGATGATGTGCTCCCCTCTCCCGCGCAGCGGGAGAGGGGAGCCAAAAACTCGCAACTACTCTGCCACCAGCAGCGTTAGCGCGGCCCCTCCCACCAGCACCAGACTCAGCGCCCACACCGCGTCCAGATTGAACCAGCTGCGCCCCACGAAGCGCGGTCCAAGGTAGCGCCACGTCAGCCAGGACAGCGTGCCGCCGGCCATCAGCATGGCCGCCGTATGTACCGCCGCCACGAGCAGGGCCATGCCCACATTGCCAAAGGCCAGCGCACCAGCCGCAAGATGCCCGGCGTCCGACTGCTTGCACAGGCCAAGGTAGATCGGCACCAGCATCAGACCGGCACCATGTGCAATCGCGATTGCAAACGACCACAGTGCGAGTCGCGATGGCGGGATGCGTGACAACGTGCGTGGGTGACGGCGCCGCGCGAGCAGCAGCAGACCGTACGCAATCACCAGCACACACGCGCCAAAGCGGATCTGCGTTTCCCAGGCGACCAATGACGCCAGCACGCCGAACGGCAAGGTCACGGCCAATATCGCCAGCGCATGACCAATCCCAAGATAGCCGAGCGCGGTGAACATGGCAGGCTGGCTGCGCACGAGCATGCCGCTGGAAACCGCCAGCGGCCACCCCATCGCCGGGTTAAGGCCATGGTACAGGCCGCTCGCCAGCACTGCCGCCCAGAGGCCTCCCTGCTCCCAGGCTGGTGTCAAGCGTTCACCGACGGATAGCAGAACGAATCCGTCGAGCAGTCGCCACCTTCGAGGCGAATCTGGTGCGCACGGTAGCCGTCCGGGAAAGTCACGCGAAAGTCTTTGGCCAGCGTCAGGCCGCCATCGGCACCGGCGTTCGCCATGACCTGCATGCCGGGCACACCATCGGGGTAGAACTGGTTATCCCAGGTCGAATAGAGCGAGTTGGTCCAGTAGACGCGACGGCCATCGCGGCTGATCTCCACCATTTGCGGACCACCGGCGAATGCAGTGCCATCCGGATGCGGCGTACGCCGCGCGATACCACCCAAATGGACCGAGCCAGAAAGCTTCGGCTTGCGCGGATCGCTGACATCGTACTGGCGCATCTCACCCGTCCCCCAGCACGATACATAGAGAAAGCGGTCGTCCATCGACAGATCGATATCGGTCACCAGCGGCGGTACCGCGCCAAAGCCCTGCAGCAGCGGCGGCAGGTCGTCCTTCGCCGCGGGTTCGGCCGGGATCGTGGCCGTCTTCTCGATATGGAACTGGCCGCCTTCGCGCCACCAGGTCCAGATCGATCCCTCAAGGTTCGTGGTATCGACAACCACACCGACAAAGCCATACTCACGCACCGGATCATGTGCCGGCCGCACTTCGAGCGCCATCTGGTGCTGTGCGCCAAGATCCAGCGTCTGCACATTGCGCCGCGCGCGCAGGTCCCAGAAATGCAGCCGGTGTCCGTAGCGGTTGCCGAGCAGGTCTTCGGGCACCAGCCCGTTCTCGAACTGCGGCGGCAGCGCCCATTCGCTGGACACCATGTAGTCGCGTGGCAGGTTCCACCAGAAGTCGTAGTGCTTTTCCTGCGCGCCGCGCTCGATTTCCCAGCGGCCCAGTACCTCGAAGGTCTCGCAATCCATGATGAAGATGCCGGGCGCACCTTCGGTGCCATCGGCACCACCCCCGCCAAGGGTACTGATGTAGATACCTTCGGGCCCGCAGTGCACGGTATGCGGCCGCGAGTAACCGGTCTTGCGGAAAATCTCTTCTGGCTCGATCACCTTGTGCATCGCTGCCTGCGTCGGATGCGGCTTGGTGTCGACGATATAGATACGCGAGCTGCGCATGCCCGGAATGATCAGGAAACGTCGCTCCAGGAATGCGTGGCCGGTCAGCGGCGACAGGGCCGACGAACACGCGTTCCAGCCGAAGTGATGCAGTTCGTCGCCCTTTTCCGTCATCGGCACGGTATGCACCACGTTGCCGTAGCGCGGCGAGTTTGGGTCGACGTCGATGACCGCGAGCGCATCGGGCTGTGTGCCATCGGGGCGTAGCAGCAATGTGTAGGCGTAGGTTTCCACCGGCGCTTCCATCGCCAGCCGTGGCGAGGCATGAAACGTCGGATCTGGCCGCAGGTTCATGGTGGAGCCTCCTTGGCGCCGAAGTGGCGTGCGAGCCTACCTAGCCTAGGACGGCATCTCCCGTACGTCAACGCGGCGCTTCGAGCTTAGTCACGCAAGCGGCGCATGCGAACGAAGAAATCCGCATGCCGATATGCCACCTCATCCGATAACAAACACCAGAATCCTTCGTTCTGACCGCACCGTGCCCGCGCGTATCGTTGGACCTCCCTTCACTACGACACGCGCCCCGATGACCGTGCCCCACAATCCCGCGCGCCGCACCGCCATGATCCGCGCTGCGCGCCAAGGCCTCGGCGCCGCTGCCCTGTTTTCAACCTTCGGCGCATCGGCCAGCGCGCGCCCCGATGTGATCCGCATCGGCGTGGCCCAACCGGCTACCGGTACCCCGCCGACCTTCGCCGGAAGCTCGCTGTCGATCGCGCATGCCAAGGGCTGGGTCGAGGAAGCATTCAAACCGGCCGGCACACGTGTGGAGTGGTTCTTCTTCAAGGGTGCCGGGCCGGCGGTCAACGAGGCCTTGACCAACCGGCAACTCGACTTCGCGCTGCAGGGTGACCTGCCGTCGATCGTTGCGCGCGCGGCCGGCCTGAAGACAAAGCTGGTACTGGCCACCGGCGTGCGCGCCAACATCTATATCGGTGTGCCACCCGATTCGCCACTGAAGTCGGTAGCCGATCTGCGCGGCAAGCGGGTATCGCTGTTCAAGGGCACCAACATGCATCTGCCGGCGCTGCGGCTGCTGGAGGCCAACGGCCTGACCGACAAGGACCTGCGCCTGCTGAACCTGGACACTGCCGGCTACCTGGCGGCGCTCAGCACACGCGATATCGATGCGGCCATCGGCGCCATGGATATCTTGCGCCTGCGCGACAAGGGTGCGGTACGCATCCTCTTCAGCAGCAAGAACCAGTCGCCAATCTACACGCGGCAGAGTCATGTACTGGTAACCGAGGACTTCAGCAACCGCTATCCGGAAGCCACCCAGCAGTTCGTCAAGACCGCCGTCGAAGCTGCGCGCTGGGCCTCGGACGAAACGCATCGTGAAGAGGTACTACGCACGTGGGCGCGAGCCGGCACGCCATACGAACACTGGAAGGAGGACTTCGATGGCGAACCACTGCGCGTGCGCCTGAATCCGAACTTCGATCCGTTCCTGGTCTCGCGCTACAAGGACGCCAGCGAGCAGGCCTACCGCTTCCGCCTGAGCCGCGCACGGTTCGACGTGGACCAGTGGATCGACCAGCGCTATCTGAAGGCCGCGCTGAACGACCTGAGCCTGCAGAGTTACTGGCCGATCTATCAACCGAACGGCAAGATCCTGGGAGCCTGACGATGGCCGCCAATCCGATAGCGCTAGAAGCCCCGACCACCGCTGTCACCGCAGTTGCGGCGCCAACCTCAGCGACAGCGGAGCGCCACGTGCTTGCACGTTGGCTCGGCAACACGTTGCTGGCGTGGCCCGTGCCACTGGCCCTGCTGGCGCTCTGGTACCTTGCCGCACGCTACGAGTGGGTCCCGCCACAGGTTCTGCCGGCACCCGACGCCGTGCTGCAAACACTCGACGAGTTGTATCGCAGCGGAGAGCTGTGGTCCAACCTGCAGGTCAGCGCTTTGCGCGTACTCGGTGGCTTCGCGGTGGGGCTGTCCGGCGGATTGGCACTGGGCGCCGCCATGGGTCTGTCGCCGCGCTTTCGCGACTACGTCTATCCGACGTTCAAGGCGTTCAGCCAGGTGCCGGTGCTCGGCTGGTTGCCGTTGCTGATGCTGCTGGTCGGCATCGACGAGGCGCTCAAGATCATCCTGATCGCGAAGGCCGCGCTGGTACCGATCGCGATCAACACTTGCAAGGGCATCGAGAACGTACCGGCGCGCTATCTGGAAGTGGCCCGTGTGCTCAGGCTGACGCGCTGGCAGACACTCTCGCGGGTGGTGGTGCCCGCCGCTGCGGCGCCGATATGGAACGGCGTTCGCTACGGACTGACCCACGCCTGGCTGGCGCTGGTGGTAGTGGAACTGCTGGCGTCATCGGAAGGGCTTGGCTACATGATCGTCTACGGACGCCAGCTGTTCCAGCTGGACATGGTGATCGCCGCGGTGATCGTGGTTGGCGTGGTGGGCTTCACGCTGGACAAGGTTCTGGCCATTGCCGAACAGGCCGTGCTGCGCTGGCGCAAGCCTGGCTTCTGAGGAGACTCCACCATGACGACTCCCGCAACGCCTGCAATCCCCCGGGTACTGCGCGGCTGGATACTGCCTTTGACGTTGCTCGCACTATGGTGGGCTGCCGTGGCATTCGGCTGGTCCACTTCTCCGCTACTGGTACCGGTCTCGAAGGTCTGGGCCACTGCCGTTGACCAGGTCGCCACAGGCAAGCTGTTCGTCGCGCTGCAGGCAAGCCTGTGGCGGGACCTGGCAGGCTTCACGATCGGGTCGATCGCCGGCCTGATGTTCGGCGCGGCGCTGGGGCTCTCGCGCCTGTTCGAGAAGCTCGTGGGGCCGACCTTTCATACCGTCAAGCAGATCTCGCTGTTCGCATGGATTCCGCTGATCTCGGTCTGGTTCGGGCTCGGCGATGCGGCCAAGGTGGTGTTCCTCTCGCTCGCCGCGTTCTTCCCGGTGGTACTGAACACGTTCGAAGGTATCCGAGCGGTACCGGCGGACCTGCTCGAAGTCGCGCGCGTGCTGCGCTTCTCGCGCTGGCAGACCTTAAGGCGCGTGGTGCTTCCGGCTGCTTCGCCTTCCATCTTCGCGGGCATTCATCTGGCGCTGATCTACGCGTGGCTGGCCACGCTGGGCGCCGAGTACCTGCTCGTGGCGGGCAAGGGTATCGGCAACACGATGACCGATGGCCGCGAGAATTTCTGGATGGACCTGGTGCTCTTCGGCGTGATCGTGGTCGGCATGGTCGGCTTTACGCTGAACTGGATTGCCGCCCGCATCGAAGCCTACCTGCTGCGCTGGCGCGGCCGCTCGGTTGCGGCTGCATAACCCCTATCAATCGGAGTCGTCATGCCCCACGCCGGCACACTCAATATCACGCACCTGCACAAGCACTACGACGTCAAGGGCAAGACCTTGCCAGTCCTGGAGGACGTGTCGCTGTCCATCGCCCCCGGTGAATTCGTCAGCATCGTAGGTGCCAGCGGTTGCGGCAAATCCACGCTGCTGCGTCTGGTGGTGGGCCTGGAAGACGAATATCGTGGCGAGATCCGCCTCGATGGGCAGCGCGTGGTCGGCACCAGCCTGCAACGCGGCATCGTGTTTCAGGAACACCGGCTGTTTCCGTGGCTGACCGTATCGCAAAACATCGCCCTGGCACTGATCAACAGCCCGCTCAGCGAAGGCGACAAATTCCGCACCGTGCAGTCGCACATCGCACTGGTCGGCCTGGAAGGCTTTGAGGGCGCCTATCCCTATCAACTGTCCGGTGGCATGTCCCAGCGCGTGGCCATTGCGCGCGCATTGGTAACACGCCCGGAAATCCTGCTGCTCGACGAACCGTTCGGCGCGCTCGATGCACTGACTCGCGCCCATCTGCAGCAGGAACTGCAACGTATCTGGCAGGCCGAGGGCATCACCATGATCCTCGTCACGCACGATGTCGAGGAAGCGGTGTTCCTGGGTGACCGGGTCGTCGTGATGGAACCGCGACCGGGCCGCATCCACCGCATCGTTCCCGTAGACCTGCCACACCCACGTGACCGCGCGTCGCCGGAGTTCGCCCGTGCGCGTGACAGCGTCATGCGCGAATTCCACGCCCAGAAAACCGTATCCCATTGATATCTTCCAGGAGCCTCTGATGACCCAATCGCTTCCTCACATCGATCTCGACGTTCATCCCGTTGCCGGCCGGATTGGCGCGGAAGTGCGCGGCGTCCGGCTCGATGGCGATTTGCCGCCGGCCGCCTTCGATGCCATCCGCATCGCGCTGCTGCGGCACAAGGTACTGTTCTTCCGTCATCAGGAGCATCTCGACGACGCCGCGCAGGAAGCCTTCGGCAAGCTGTTCGGTACACCGGTGGCGCACCCCACGGTCCCGGTGCAGGACGGCACCGATTACCTGCTCGAACTCGATTCCCGGCATGGTGGCCGCGCGAACTCGTGGCATACCGATGTGACGTTCGACCTCGCCTACCCGCAGGTATCGGTGCTGCGCGCAGTCAAGGTTCCAGCCGCCGGCGGTGACACGGTCTGGGCCAACACGGCAGCGGCCTACCAGGACCTGCCCCAACCGTTGCGGGATCTGGCCGATACACTCTGGGCATTGCATACCAATGACTACGACTATGCAGCCTCACGCCCGCAACCGGATAGTGAAGGCGCGCGCCGTTATCGCGAGGTCTTCACCTCCACGCTCTATGAGACCGAGCATCCGGTGGTGCGCGTGCATCCCGAGACCGGCGAGCGCACGCTGGTTCTTGGCCACTTCGTCAAGAAACTGCTCGGCTACTCATCGGTAGATTCGGCACATCTGGTGTCCCTGCTTCAAGGGCATGTGCACAGGCTTGAGAACACCGTGCGCTGGCGCTGGCAGGCTGGCGATGTGGCCATCTGGGACAACCGCGCCACGCAGCACTATGCCATCAACGACTACGGCGATGCGCATCGCATCGTGCGCCGTGTGACCATTGCCGGCGACGTACCGGTCAGCGTCGCGGGCGAGCCAAGCCGCGCCATCAAGCCGGTACCCGCACAGGATAGCCTTCAACAACGCAAGGCGGCCTGAACATGAGCACGGTTCCGCGACAACTCCATCTGGGCGCATTCGTGATGGCTACCGGACACCACGTGGCCGGATGGCGCCATCCTGAAGCGCATGCCGACGCCGGCCGCAGCCTGGCACACTATGCCGCGCTGGCCAGGCGCGCCGAGGCCGCCGGCTTCGACGCGCTGTTCCTGGCCGATGGCGTGGCAATACGCGGCATGGATGATGCCACGCTGCCACACACCGCGCGTGGCGCGACCTTCGAGCCATTGACCCTGCTTTCGGCACTGGCTGCGGTCACGCAACGCATTGGCCTGGTGGCCACCGTGTCCACCACATACAACGAGCCGTATCACGTGGCGCGCAAGTTCGCATCGCTCGATCACCTGAGCGGTGGACGCGCGGGCTGGAACGTGGTGACGTCCTGGTCCGATGCCGAAGCACGCAACTTCAATCTCGACCGCCATCCCGAACATGCGGACCGCTACGCGCGCGCCGAGGAATTCGTCGACGTGGTGACCGGCCTCTGGGATAGCTGGGAAGACGATGCCTTTGCCTATGACAAGGCCAGTGGGGTTCACTTCGACGCCACGAAGCTGCATCGGCTCGATCATCGCGGCAAGCACTTCCAGGTGCGCGGCCCGCTCAACGTTGCGCGCCCGCCGCAAGGCCATCCCGTGATCGTGCAGGCCGGTTCATCCGAAGCCGGACAGGAATTGGCCGCGCGTACCGCGGAGGTCATCTTCACCGCGCAGCAGTCTCTGGAGGGTGCACGGGCGTTCTACAAAGGTCTGAAGGGCAGGCTCGCGCGCTATGGGCGCTCGCCGGACCAGCTCAAGATCCTGCCCGGTGTGTTTCCGGTGGTCGGCCGCAGCACCGCGGAGGCTGAAGAAAAGTTTGAAGCGTTACAGGAACTCGTGCTGCCGTCTGTCGGGCTTGCATTGCTGTCACAACACCTGGGTGGCGTCGACCTGAGCGGATATCCCCTGGACGGGCCGCTGCCCGAGAATCTGCAGGAGCCGAACGGTGCCAAGAGCCGCTTCCAGCTGGTGACCGGGCTAGCGCGCGAAGAAGGCCTGACGATCCGGCAGTTGTACCGGCGCGTGGCAACGGCACGCGGGCACTGGTCAATCCACGGCACACCCGCGCAGATCGTCGACCAGTTGCAGGCGTGGTTCGAAGGAGAAGCTGCCGACGGCTTCAATGTGATGCCTCCCTGGCTGCCGGGCGGGCTCGACGACTTTATCGAACTGGTGCTGCCCGAACTACGCCGGCGCGGGTTGTTCCGCGAGCAATACACGGGTACCACCCTACGCGAACACCTCGGACTGGCGCGCCCCGCCGGCCGCACCGGCGTACGCGTGGCGGCATAGGCAACTCAGCGCCGCGCGGTCACGCCAGTTCGGCGTAGCCGCGCAGGCGCGCTTCCTGCGCCATCGCCGCAATCGGAAAATAGTCGGCCGCGGTGGTGCGCACGACGTCCTCCATGCGCAGGCGTGAACGCAGGCCCGGGTCTTCCTGCAGCACCTGTCGCAGCGCTACCCTGACCTGGCGCACCAGTGACGAACGGGCGCGTCGCGAGGCAATGAACGGCAGTCCCGGCACTGCACGCGTGATACCGATCTGCCGCAGGCCGTCCACCACCTGCGGGTGGTACTCGGCCGCGAATGCCAGCGTCACGCAATCGATCGCCGCCACATCGGCGTCGCCGCTCTTGACTGCGGCCAGCGAGCCCAGATGCGAACCCGTGCGTACTACACCTGCAAAGAAGCGGCCGTGATTGGCCAGCGGTGCCACGGCATGGCGTAGTGCGTTCATGCCGCTATGCGAATCCGGGCCGTTGCACGCAGCCCGTGCGCCGCGACACGACGCCAGCGTGGCCGGCCCGTCCGCATCGCGCACGACGATGGCGCTGCGATAGCTCTGCCGGTGACACCCCGGCACCTTGAAGCGTGGCGTACCGATCAGCCTGACATACGGCGCCAAGCCGTGAACCAGTGGATATCCGCAGGTTTGCGACAACAGCACGTCGTCACGCCGCCAGAACGCATGCAACGCGTCGGCGCCCTCGCCGGGATCCACGGCACTGAGGATCACCGAGCCCCGTTCGCGCGCCAGCAACTGGCCCACGCGATCGATCAATGCGAGCCAGTCCTCGCGCAACGATGCCGAGACGTTGTACATCGGCAGCGCTGCTACCCATCGTTCAGGCTTCGCCATAAGGAGATATCAGGTCAGGTGGTGGCAGGTCGGCATGCCGTGCGGACGGCTTGTGAAACAGTGGATGTGCAACCGGCGCCACGGCTCGCCACGCATAGCGGACCAGCCACTCGCGATAACCGCGCACGAAGAAGCCGTCGTTACGCGCCAGGTAGTCATGCGCGCGACGCCGATAGACCCACGCCAACGCAAACCACGGCACTGCAGGCAGGTCGTGATGCACCAGGTGGTAGTTGTTGTTCAGGAACAGCAGGCGCCAGCCCAATCCGGCATCATTGATCACACTGCGCGCCGCAAGTGAATCGCTGGCCCGATGCTCGTGGAACGAGCGGATCGCCGCCAGCGACAACGCCGGATACGCAACGCCGGCCAGCACCAGCCAGACCGGCATGCCGCACGATGTCTGCAACCATGCCAGCAATGCGCCGAGCAGCGTCAGGTGCGTGAGCCACGCCGGCACATCGTGCCAGTCGCCGGCGCGGAGCCTGGCAACCGCGTCAACGGCAATGGCACCGATCGAAAACGCAGGTTGCAACAGCACGCGCCCTGCCATGGTGTTGCGCACGGCATAGAGCCGACGCATCGCCGGACTCGCGGCATGCCAGTCTCCTGCATAGAGAAAATAGCTTTCCGGGTCGGCGGCGGGCTCCGTCAATTCAGCCGCGTGGTGCTGCAGATGCGCGCGACGGTACAGCCGGTACGGCAACCATATGCCCAGCGGTGCAATGCCGAACAACGCGTTGAGCCATGGCAGGCGCGTGGGATGCCCGTGCAGCAATTCATGCTGCAACGACAGGAACCACGTGGTGCATAGCGTCAGCAACAGGCATGCGAGCGGCAGCCCCAGCCTCACGGCATTGGCGGCAACTCCGAACCATGCAGCGTACACCGCGACAATCAGGATCCACGTCGGCAATTCGGAACGCCAAAGCCAATGGCGACCAGCACGTGCCAGCTCCACGCGCTGGCGGTCGTCGAGATAGGTGGCCATCGGTTCCGCCAACGCTGTGTCAATGAAGACGCAGGATACGGGGAGCCATACCGATGCGGGAACGAAGCATTGTCTCTAACGTTATGCGAACGGAAACCGGCTTTGCTAAGTTGGAATCGTTCTTTGACGCGTTTGAGCGCGGCTTCGCAAAATTCTTCCCACGCAGCTTCAGTTGCCAACGACTTTCATAAGAGAAAAGGGAGCCAGATGATTATCAAGACAGGGATCCGTGCGCTTGTGGCACTGCTGGCGTTCGGCATCGTACAGGCTTCGAACGCAGCCGATGCGGACAAGAAGGAAATTCGTTTTGGCGCCACGGCAGGCCCGTACGCAGACCAGGTTCGCTACGGCATCAAGCCGGTGCTGGAGCAACGTGGCTACAAGGTCACCATCATCGAGTTCAGCGACTACGTGCAACCAAACCTGGCGCTGGCCGACGGAGCGATTGATGCCAATGCATTCCAGCACGTGGTGTACCTGAAGAAATTCTCGGCGGATCGCAAGCTGCAACTGTCGGAGTTGATCCAGGTCCCCACCGCACCGATCGGCATCTACAGCCGCAAACACAAGACCCTGACGGAAGTGAAACCCGGAGCCACCGTGTCACTGCCGAACGACCCTACAAATCTCGCGCGTGCAATCGCCATCCTGCAACAGATCGGCTGGGTCACGCTCAAGCCGGGCACTGATACCGTGCGCGCATCGGAACGCGATATCGAAGGCAATCCGCACAAACTCAAGCTGATCCAGCTGGAAGCCGCACAACTGCCGCGCTCACTCGACGACGTTGACTACGCGTTCGTCAACGGCAACTTTGCCTTGGCCGCAGGCCTGAAACTGACCACGGCACTGACACTCGAAAAGATCCCGGACTACTACATGAACCTGGTGGCCGTGCGTAGCGACGACCTGAACAAGCCCTTCGTGGCCGACATCCGCGACGCCTATCGCTCCGCTGAATTCAAGTCGGTCACGCAACAGCGCTTCGCGGGCTTCGTGCCGCCGGCTTATCAGCGTTGAGGGTGGGCTACCATCTCTCGTGATGCCCCTGGTTGTCTCCCCTCTCCCGCGCGCGGGAGAGGGGAGCAAGATGTGGTCCCTCATTCGGCCTTTGGCTTACGGAAATGCTCTTCCACAAGCCTGGCCGATTCTTCCCACAGCACCGGCGCTCCACGCTCGATAGGTGGTCGATAGCGGGCCAAGGCTTGCTCTTCGGTGACGTGACACTCGACCCAACTGCCGCCTCCGGTTGCGGCGTTGTGAAGTAGCGGCTGGAAGCGGTCCAACGATTTTGCGAAGATGGCGTCGTCGCTTTGCGTCGCCTCGAACTCGGCCCACAGACTGCGAAACTCCGCGGCTTGCGCGTCTGGCAGCAATGAGAAAATCCGCTCGGCCGCCTGCTCCTCCCGTTCCGCCTGACCGGCCTGGGCTGCCGGGTCATGAAACGGAACATCGCCCGCATCGATCTCCACAATGTCATGGATCAGGAGCATCTTCACCACGCGCAACACATCAACAGGTGCTGCTGCATGCTCCGACAGGACCAGCGCATACATGGCGAGGTGCCACGAATGTTCGGCACTGTTTTCCCGACGCGACTGATTGATAAGCGGCGTCATGCGCACGACACTCTTCAGCAGATCAATCTCCCGGAGAAATGACAGCTGGCGTTCCAGGTTGGCGAGGTTCACGATAAATGCGGGCGGTGTGGGATATGCTCGGAATTCTAGCAGCGCGGGGCGACAGCGCATCTTAGACTGGCTACAATAGGCCATACATTTTGCCTGCTCAGTCTCATGGACCACCCACTGCGCGCCACTCTGGCCAACGAACTACATGCGCGCCCCTTCTTGCGCCTTGAAGGCTCCGTAGCCCTCGCACATCTGGCTGTTTATGCAGAGGACAATTCAACGGTTCACGATGTATTGCTGCGAGACCTATGCGCGCTTTCCGGTCTGCCTGAGCCGGCGGACCGTTGCACTCACTATGCTGCGAACTGGAGCGAGCATCGACAGCTGAAGTGGGAGCGTCATACCGAGTTCTCCACGTACACCTTTGTGGCAGCGCGCGACGATGGCGATTATTTCTCGGACCTGGCTACGGAGCACGTGCCACAGGAATGGTTTGCAGGCATCGCGGGTAAGCGCTTCGTGGGTATCCGCATGGAGCTCGTCTCTGGTTCGCGCGCTCCCGAGGCACGTGCCAACTACCGGCAGTGGATTGATGGTCCCATCGCCGCCGGCAGTCGCGTGCTGGGCAATGGGGAGGTATTTTGCGACTGGACGATCAAACCCGACAGCTTCTCGCGCTTTCTCATCATTGATGACGGCTTCCGCGAGGCCCAGAGTGGTCGGCTGCTTCAGCGTCTCTACGAGATTGAGACCTATCGCATGATGGCGCTGCTGGCGTTGCCGGAGGCACGCCAGCTTGGGCAGTCTCTTGATACGCTGCAGCGGACACTAGGGGTGCTCCTCAAGAGCATGGACCGTGACCAGGCGGACCGCGACGACTCGCAGTTGCTGGGCGACCTGACCCATCTCGCGGTACGCAGTGAAGCGTTGGCTGACTGCGGCCATCGATTCAGCGCCAGCCGCGCGTACGAAAAGCTGGTGCTGGCACGGATTCAGGAGCTTCGCGAGGAGCGCATCGATGGAATTCCCACCATCGCGGAGTTCATGGAGCGACGATTCGCGCCGGCGATGGATACATGCAAGGCAAGCTGGAACCGCCTGGAACAGTTCACTGTCCGCGTTGCACGCGCAGTTGACCTCCTGCGTACCCGTGTGAGCCTGGTGCAGGAAGCTAACACCACGCGACTGCTGGAGGGAATGGACCGCACGGCCCGCAGCCAGCTTCATCTCCAGCATGCGGTGGAAGGCCTGTCCGTCGCGGCCATTTCTTACTACGTGCTGTCGCTAACCGGCGTCGCACTGAAATCCCTGCATGCCGCCGACTTTTCAGTCGACCATGAACTTGTCGAAGGCTTGCTCATTGCACCCGTCGTCGCGCTGGTGTTCTTTATCACGCGACGCAGTAAGCGACATGGGGGAAACAAAGAGGTCTCGTCTCTCATGAGCAGGGAAAATTCCGGTAAGACGTCTACAGCCGAACCTACCTGAAGCGACTTCGCAACGTCCCCCTCGTCGGCAGTTAGCCCAGTTTTTCACTCAACAGTCACCGACTTCGCCAGATTCCGTGGCTTGTCGATATCGGTGCCGCGCGCCAGCGCCGTGTGATAGGCCAACAGTTGCATCGGTACCGTATGCACGATTGGTGACAGCAAGCCGTAGTGTTCGGTCAGCCGGATGATTTCCAGCCCGTCACCAGCTTGCAATGCACAGTCGTTGTCCGCAAATACGTACAGCCTGCCGTTGCGCGCGTTGACCTCGTGCATGTTCGACTTCAGCTTTTCCAGCAGACTGTCGTTCGGTGCCACCGCCACCACGGGCATCTGGTCGCTGATCAGCGCCAGCGGTCCGTGCTTGAGTTCGCCGGCGGCATACCCTTCAGCGTGGATGTACGAGATCTCCTTCATCTTCAGTGCACCCTCAAGCGCAATCGGGTAATGCATGCCGCGGCCGAGGAACAGGATGTTCTCCTTGCGCGTGAGCTGGTCCGCCCAGCCGATGAAATGCGGTTCCAGGGCCAGTACGCGGGTCAGTGCATCGGGCAAGTGGCGCAGCGCGCGCAGGTGTTCCAGCTCGTCGGCATCGGAAAGCCGGCCGCGCATCTGGGCCAGCGTAAGTGCCAGCAGGAACAGCGCCACCAGTTGGGTGGTGAATGCCTTGGTCGATGCCACGCCGATTTCAATGCCGGCGCGGGTGATGAAATGCATCGCGCAATCGCGCACCAGTGAACTGGTGGCAACGTTGCAGATTGCCAGGGTCCGATGCATGCCACGCGTCTTTGCCGCCTGCACGGCACCGAGCACATCGGCGGTTTCACCGCTCTGCGACACGGCCACCACCAACATGTTCGGATTGCTGAAAGCCTCGCGATAGCGGTATTCACTCGCGATTTCCACGCGCACTGGCAGGTTGGCCAGTTGTTCGATCCAGTAGCTGGCCGTCAGTGCGGCGTGATAGCTGCCGCCGCAGGCCAGCAACAGTACCGCATCCACGTTGTCGAGTTGGCGGTATGCCCCGTCGCCGAACAGTTCCGGCATGATCGACGTGATGTCCTGCAGCGTATCGGCCACCGCGCGCGGCTGCTCGAAGATTTCCTTCTGCATGTAGTGCTGGTACAAGCCCAGGTCAGCCGCCGCGCTGTGAGCCGCTACGGTGTGCACCGCGCGCTCTGCGCGTTGGCCCCGGCCATCGACGACCCAGTGCCGGTGCATCTGCACATCCACGACATCGCCATCTTCCAGATAGACGATCTGGTTCGTAACACCGGCCAAGGCGATTGCATCGGACGCCATGAAGTTCTCGCCCTCTCCCACACCGACCACCAGCGGCATGCCATTGCGCGCGCCCACCATCCGATGTGGCTCGTCGCGGCACAGCACTGCGATGGCGAAGCTGCCTTGCAAGCGCTTCACTGCCTCGCGCACCGCGTCGAACAGGTCACCGTTATAGAGATGATCGACCAGATGCGCGATGACCTCGCTGTCGGTCTGACTGGCAAAGACATAACCTTGCTGCTCAAGCGATGCGCGCAGGGTTTCGTGGTTTTCGATAATGCCGTTGTGGGACAGTGCGATCCGTGGCGTGTGGTCGTTTGGCGAAACGTGCGGATGGGCATTGGCCGTGACAGGCCGGCCGTGGGTGGCCCAGCGCGTGTGGGCAATGCCCGTGAAGCCATCGATCTGCTGTGCGACGATATCGCGCTGCAACGCCGCCACGCGATCCACGCTGCGCGACCGTTCGATGCGGCCACCGTGTAGCGTGGCTACGCCACATGAGTCATAGCCGCGGTATTCCAGCCGCTTCAGGCCATCCACCAGTTCGCGCACGATGCTGCGCTGCGCCACGGCGCCAACGATTCCACACATAAGCCCTCCCGGATCTGCTTTTGGCATCGGATTCGATGCAATGGAGCGATGGTAGGGTGACGATGATGAAATTTTCTTTCAGATTTTCATCTGAAATGAATGATTAAATTGACGTATGATCAACCTGAAATTTTCTTTCATCATGGATCGATGCCCGATATTGCCCTCGACGACCTCGACCTGCGCATTCTGCGCGTGCTGCAGACGGACGCTTCCGTGTCGAATGTAGAACTCGCGGCGCGCGTGTTCGCCTCTGCCCCCACGACCATGCGCCGCGTACGAAGACTCAGGCAGACCGGCGTCATCGCGCGCGAAATTGCGGTGCTCGATGCGGGCAAGCTCGGTGGATCGCTGACGGCCATCATCGAGATCACGCTCGACCGGCAAACCGCCGAGGACTATGAAGCGTTCGAAAGCCACATCTGCGCCGAGGCCGCGGTAACCCAGTGTTATCGGGTATCGCCAGGGCCCGATTTTGTCGTGACGGCAGAACTTGCCGATATGGGTGCCTACGATGTCTTTGCACGCCGTCTGTTCACGGGTGTTGGCAACGTCCGCAACGTGCGGACCTTCTTTGCCACGCATCGGGCGAAGTTCGAGGCCAACGCACCGGTCGACGTCAGCTAACCCTGTTGGACTTTCACCGCCAGCCACATCGCGCACGTGTTGGCTCGCACCCACCATCCGGCGCTTTTTTTACGCTGTTTCGCGTCAATTGCCGCACATCTTGCCGTCTGCATCCATTGGTACGAGTCCTGCGTAAAAGCAAAGGAACGCCACGCTGCGTTCCTGTGTTTTCACCACGTAATGGAGTACCAACATGTCACGCAGATTTACCACCCTCGCTCTTTCCGCCGCCGCTGTTGCCACAGCCCTGATTGCAGGTTCCGCCCTGGCTTCGGGCCCGCGCGACAGCACGCATGCCGGCGACAAGTATGGCTACAGCTTCCGCATCGATACGCGCGACGTGTATAGCGATGGCGCACGCGCCGGCCGATTTGATACCTACAGTGAAGGCGCTCGCGAGATTGCGCCGACCACGCGCGATGTGAACATCGACCGCTCATTGGCCGGCATGGATCGCCGCGGTGTGTCGGCGGAGCCGTCACGCAAGTTCGATGTGTACACCGATGGCGCGCTGGCGGGCATGGACCGTCGTGGCGTTTCGGCCGAGCCCTCGCGCATGGTTGACGTCTACACCGACGGCGCCGTGGCCTGAGCCGCTGCATCACGGGTCACGCCAACCGTGCGTGACCCGTTGTGCAGCGCAACGACCACACTCATTACGCTGCTTTTGCCACACATCGGTTGCCTTGCCCGGGCGAATTGGCAATAGACTGGAGGCTACCGCGCGCAACAAGGCGCAGCTGTTCCACCAGCCAACCCCCAGCCCAGCGAGCGTATCCCATGTCGATTCCCCACCTGTCTTCCGGCCAGACCACCAGCGTGCTTCCGCTTGGCGCCAACCTGAAGAACACACCGACCACCGCCCTGTTCAAGGCACCACACCTGGAAGTGGCGCGCCTGATATTGCTGGCTGGCAAGCAAATGCCACCGCATGCGGTGGCAGGCCCACTGACCATCCAGTGTCTCGAAGGCGAAATCGAGGTCGCGCTCGATGGTGATTCGCGGCGCTTGCGTCAAGGCGACCTGATCTATCTGGCTGGCAACGTCAGGCACGACGTGAAGGCGCTCAGCGATGCGTCGGTGTTGCTGACGCTCGTGCTGTTCGATAACGGCGCCTAGCCCGCCTTGCGCTCCGCCAGCAGTTTCTTGATGGCGGCCTCGGTTTCCGCGTAGCGGCCCTCGCCGTAGTGCTGGTAGACGATGCGTCCGTTGGCGTCGATCAGGTACAACGCTGGCCAATACTGGTTGCGATAGGCCGACCAGGTGCCGTACGCATTGTCCTGCGCCACCGGATAGCGGATATCGAAACGCTTCAGGGCTGCCTGCACATTCGCCGTCGATTTCTCGAACGGGAATTCCGGCGTGTGCACGCCTACGACCACGAGGCCCTGGTCCTTGTATTTGTCGTACCACTGTTTCACATAGGGCAGCGTGTTCACACAGTTGCCGCATGCGTAGGTCCAGAAGTCGACCAACACTACCTTGCCGCGCAGGTCCTGCATCGACAGCGGTGCTGAGTTGAGCCAGTTATTGATGCCGACGAACTCGGGCGCCACGCCCTGGTCGCCGACCTTGGGGCTTTCGGCAATCGCGCTCGTGGCAAGGTTGTAGACAACTGCGATGCCGATCGCAGCCAGTACGGCGCGCAGAAGGGTACGACGCATGATTCAGATCCAACGTGGCTGGAAGCCGGAACAAAAGGCCCCTCATCCGCGCGAGCGAACGAGGGGTACGACGGTCAGACCAGTTCGGTCTCGATATGGATGTTGCCGTGCAGCGCCTTCGAGTACGGGCAGGTACGGTGCGCCGTTTCCACCAGTGCCTTGGCTACCTCGCGTTCGATACCGGGAATATGCACACGCAGGCGCGCCTGCAGCAGGTACTCGACACCCGCCGTGCCAAGGTCCACCTCGGCATCTACCGACAAGTCTTCCGGCAGCTTGATCTTCTGCTTGCCGGCCGCCAGGCCAATGGCACCGATAAAGCACGCCGACCAGCCAGCCGCCAGCAGTTGCTCGGGGTTCGTGCCTTGGCCCTTGCTGCCGGGCGACGACAGTTCGATGTCGAGCTTGCCGTCGTCGCTACGGGCGGCGCCGTCGCGACCGCCAGACGTGATGTGGACCTTGCCGGTGTACAGGACTTTTTCAATGCGGCTCATGATGTGCTTCTCGTTTCAGATCAGATTGGGTTGAGCGATGAACGGCAATCAGGCGTAGGCGCCATCCAGGTACGGATCGATGCTGCGGGCGGGATCGGCCGAGACACCGGTACGGTCCATGCCGGCAACGGTGTGGGCGCCGTCGTAGTACGGGCTGCGCGGCTCCTGCACCGAACGTGCGCCTTCGGTGTACGGGTCACGCTTATCCGTCACGGAGCGGGCGCCTTCGCTGAAGACGTCACGGGTATCCTGGACCGTGCGGGCGCCATCCAGGTACGGGTCGCGGGCACTGACGACGGAAGCTTGTGCGCCGGCAGCGGCGGCAACGAGGGCAACGGCAAGAACGAGGCGCTTGGTGAGGTTCGTGGACATGATCGGTTTCCTTCAGATTGGGTAGATTTCAGTTCGTGCTGACGTTATGTCGAAGCAGCGTGTTAGCCAGCGTGTCTGCTATTCGTCTCGCGTCGCGCTGCCATGGAACGTATTTAAGGCGGTCCACGTATCGCGCCCGTAGCGTCTTTCGCCCCGTTATGTGAGGGCACGTATCGCCATGGCGGCCTGATACAGACGCGTACAAAAAGGGGATTGGGGATCGGGAGGGGGAGGTGCCGCTCCCCTCTCCCGCGCAGTGGGAGAGGGGTTGAGGGTGAGGGCATGAGGTTCAAATTGCGACTAGTGCCGGCGTGAAACGCTGGCCCTCTCCCCCGGCCCCTCTGTAT
>CAUUBQ010000093.1:0-26572 GCA_963543405.1 uncultured Cupriavidus sp. | reverse complement strand
CTGCAGTCTCGTGGGCTCGGAGATGTGTATAAGAGACAGGGGGTTCCGCGCGTGATAGAATGCCATGTTCGCCCGTCGTCGGCAGGCCATCTTCTGCTTGCCGGATTCCGGGCTTCATTTGCTTAAACCCGCCGTATAAACCACGTCGCAATGGATCAATTCGCCAAAGAAACCCTTCCGGTCTCACTGGAAGAGGAAATGCGCCGCTCATACCTGGATTACGCCATGAGCGTAATCGTGGGGCGTGCGCTTCCCGATGTCCGGGACGGCCTGAAGCCGGTACACCGGCGCGTGCTCTTTGCGATGCATGAGCTCAATAACGACTGGAACCGGGCCTACAAGAAATCGGCCCGTATCGTCGGTGACGTGATTGGTAAGTACCATCCGCACGGTGACACGGCTGTATACGACACGATCGTCCGCATGGCGCAGAATTTCTCGCTGCGCTATATGCTGGTCGACGGTCAGGGTAACTTCGGTTCAGTGGACGGAGATAACGCAGCGGCGATGCGTTATACCGAAATCCGCTTGGCGAAGATTGCCCATGAAATGCTTCACGATATCGACAAGGAAACTGTCGATTTCGAACCCAACTATGACGGTTCGGAGAAAGAGCCCGGTATTTTGCCGGCGCGTATTCCGAATTTGCTGATCAATGGTTCGTCGGGTATTGCGGTGGGTATGGCAACCAATATCCCGCCGCATAACCTCAATGAGGTGGTGGATGCCTGCCTGCATCTGCTGGGTAATCCCGATGCGACCATCGATGAACTGATCGAACTGGTGCCGGCACCCGATTTTCCGACCGCCGGCATTATCTATGGCATTCAGGGCGTGCGTGAGGGATACCGCACTGGGCGTGGCCGTGTGGTCATGCGCGCGCGCACGCACTTTGAGGACATTGATCGCGGTCAGCGCCAGGCGATCATCGTCGACGAACTGCCGTACCAGGTGAACAAGCGGACACTGCTCGAACGCATTGCCGAGCTGGTCACCGAGAAGAAGATCGAGGGCATTTCGGACATTCGCGACGAGTCTGACAAGTCAGGCATGCGCGTGGTGGTCGAGCTCAAGCGCAACGAGGTGCCCGAGGTTGTTCTGAACAACCTATATAAGAACACCCAGCTGCAGGATACGTTCGGCATGAACATGGTGGCGCTGGTCGACGGCCAGCCGCGCCTGCTGAACCTGAAGCAGATGCTGTCCGCGTTCCTGTCGCATCGCCGCGAAGTGGTGACGCGCCGTACCGTGTTCGAGCTGCGCAAGGCGCGCGAACGCGGGCACGTGCTGGAAGGCCTGGCCGTGGCGCTGGCCAACATCGACGAGTTCATCGCGATCATCAAGGCCGCGCCGACGCCGCCGCTCGCCAAGCAGGAATTGATGGCCAAGGCCTGGGATTCGAGCCTGGTGCGGGAAATGCTGGCACGTGCCGAAAGCGATACGTCGGGCGGTCGCGCCTCGTATCGTCCGGACGGCCTGCCCGCCGTCTTCGGCATGCAGCCGGATGGCCTGTACCGCCTGTCCGATGGCCAGGCGCAGGAAATCCTGCAGATGCGACTGCAACGCCTCACGGGGCTCGAGCAGGACAAGATCGTCCAGGAATATCGCGAGGTGATGGGCGTGATCGCGGACCTGCTGGACATCCTGGCGCGTCCCGAACGGATCACGACGATCATCACCGAGGAACTCGGCGCGATTCGTGCCGAATTCGGCGACGAGCGCCGCTCGCAGATCGAGCACAACGCCACCGAACTCGATACCGAGGACCTGATCACGCCGCAGGACATGGTCGTGACGCTGTCGCACTCGGGCTATATGAAGAGCCAGCCGATCTCCGAGTACCGGGCGCAGAAGCGCGGAGGCCGCGGCAAGCTGGCCACGGCGACCAAGGAAGACGACTGGATCGATACGCTGTTCGTGGCCAACACGCACGACTACATCCTGTGCTTCTCGAATCGCGGTCGCCTGTACTGGCTCAAGGTCTATGAAGTACCGCAGGGCTCGCGCAACTCGCGCGGCCGTCCGATCGTGAACATGTTCCCGCTGGCCGATGGCGAGAAGATCAACGTGATCCTGCCGGTGCGCCAGTTCGATGCCGAGCATTTCATCTTCATGGCCACCGCGCGCGGTACGGTCAAGAAGACTGCGCTGACCGAGTTCTCGAACCCGCGCAAGGCCGGGATCATCGCCGTGGATCTCGATGAGGGCGACTTCCTGATCGGCGCCGCCGTCACCGACGGCCAGCACGACGTGATGCTGTTCTCCGATGCCGGCAAGGCCGTGCGTTTCGACGAGAACGATGTACGTCCGATGGGCCGCCAGGCGCGCGGCGTGCGCGGCATGAACCTTGACGAAACCCAGGCCGTGATCGCCATGCTGGTTGCACCGGCAGAGAATGCGGATACCGATGCTGCAGAAGGTGGCGCAATGTCGGTGGGCAGCGTGCTGACCGCTACCGAGAACGGCTACGGCAAGCGTACGCCGATCTCCGAATACACTCGACATGGCCGCGGTACCAAGGGCATGATTGCGATCCAGACGAGCGAGCGCAATGGCCGTGTAGTGGCCGCGGCGCTGGTTTCGCCCGAAGACGAGATCATGCTGATCACGACCGGCGGCGTGCTGATCCGCACCCGTGTGGCCGAAATCCGCGAAATGGGTCGCGCCACGCAAGGCGTCACGCTTATCAATGTGGACGAAGGCACCAAGCTGTCGGGTCTGCAGCGCATTGTTGAATCGGATGCCGACAACAGCGGCAACGGCGACGAGGGTGAAGAGGGTGACGATGCCGACGCGGCAGACAATGCCACCGGCGACACCCCCGGCGACAGCACGGGCGATAGCGCCGCCGGTGCCACCGACGCGGACGCGAATTCGTAAATTGTTGCAACAATGGGACGGCGGCCGGAACTCGCCAGACGGCCGGCCGGACTAATCCGGACGTATTTACCAGGGAGTCATAATGTTCAAAACCTATCGACGTATCGCTGTTCTGGCTGCTTTCGCTCCGCTGATGATGCTGGCGCAAGGTGCGCACGCTCAGGAAGACAAGGACAAGACCGCAGCCATCAAGGAACTGCTGACCGTCATGCAGGCTGACCAGGCAGTCAAGGGTCAGGCCGACAACTGGCAACAAGGCGCCAAGCAGGAAGCTCCGCTGGTGCTGGAGCAGGTCCTGGTGGAAAACAAGACGCTGAACGACAAGCAGAAGCAGGCCGCTGTCGACAAGCTCAAGAAGAACGGCGCCGTGCAGCGCATGGTGGATGGCGCCGGTACGGCGTTCAACACCGACGGCTTCCGCCAGGATGCCATCAAGGCCCACTACGATGCCTTCGGCAAGTATTACTCGACCCAGGAAATCAAGGACCTGACCACGTTCCTGAAGTCGCCGACTGGCCAGAAGTTCATGGCCAACCAGGGCAAGGCCACCCAGGAAATCTGGGGTTCGATGATGCAGAAGTACGGCCCGCAGGTCGGCAAGTCGATGCGCGACTCCGCCGAGAAGGAAATCGCCGCCGCTTCGAAGTGATCGACGGCTGACCTCGCGGGGCGGTTAGCCCGGCGAGGTCGCCTGCCCTGAACGCGCGCCCGACGCCGCTGGTGTCCAAGGGGCGCGGGTTTTGGGCGATAATGGCTGCCTGGTTCAATCCGGCAGCCATTTTTCTTTTTCTCCCCTCCATGAACGATCCCCAGAATCCCGCCCTCGCCGGCCTGCAACGTTCCCTGGCCGAGCGCGTCTTCAATTTCTCGCCTGGCCCGGCCGCGTTGCCGGCCGAAGTCCTGCAACAGGCCGCCGAGGAAATGCTGTCGTGGCGTGGCACCGGTGTATCGGTCATGGAGATGAGCCATCGCAGCAAGGACTTCGAGAGCATTCACCAGCAGGCACTGACCGATCTGCGCGAACTGCTGCATGTGCCCAAGAACTTCAAGATCCTGTTCCTGCAAGGCGGCGCCATCGGCGAGAACGGCATCGTGCCGCTGAACCTTGCCCGCCGCATCGATGCGCAAAAGCCGAAGACCGATTTCGTGGTCACGGGTACCTGGTCGGTCAAGACCGAGCAGGAAGCGCGACGCTATGGCGAAGTCAATATCGCCGCTTCGAGCCAGGACCAGAAGTGGGCCAGGATTCCCGATGCGGCATCGTGGAAGCTCTCCGACGACGCGGCATACGTGCACCTGTGCACCAACGAGACGATCGTTGGCGTGGAGTTCCAGCAGATTCCCGATATCGGCCAGACCGGTACGCATGACAAGGGACGCATCGTCGTGGCCGATGCCTCGAGTCATATCCTGTCGCGCCCGATCGATTGGTCGCGCGTGCAGGTCGTGTATGGTGGTGCGCAGAAGAACATCGGCCCGGCCGGCGTGACGATCGTCATCGTGCGCGAAGACCTGATCGGTTTCGCGCATCCGCTGTGCCCGTCGGCATTCAACTGGCGTCTCGTGGCCGAACACGACTCGATGTACAACACCCCGCCCACCTATGCGATCTATATCGCAGGGCTGGTGTTCCAGTGGCTCAAGGCCCAGGGCGGCGTGGCCGCCATCGAACAGCGCAATATCGCCAAGGCGAGCGCGCTGTACACGTACCTGGACCAGAGCGACTTTTACCGTAACGAAATCGACCCCAGCTGCCGCTCGCGCATGAACGTACCGTTCCTGTTGCGCGATGAATCGCGCAACGAAGCGTTCCTGACCCAGGCGCGCGCGAATGGCCTGGTACAGCTCAAGGGCCACAAGTCCGTGGGCGGCATGCGCGCCAGCATCTATAACGCGATGCCACTCGAAGGTGTTACAGCGCTGATTGAATTCATGCGCGAATTCGAGCGCACCGCTGCCTGACGCCAGCGCGGTGACCCAGACTTTTCCAGGGCCGTGCGAGGCACGGCTCATAGCCCACAGGCCATAGGGTTTGATATGACACAGCAAGACAAGCCAGACGGCGACACCGACGCGCCGCGCAACGACTCAGCCGGACCCAGCCCGCAAGAGCAGGCGCTGTCTGCCGATCTGGCACCGCTGCGCAACCAGATCGATGCGGTGGATCGTGAACTGCTGGCTTTGCTCAACCGCCGCGCGCAACTGGCGCTCGATGTGGGCGAGGTAAAGAAGAAATACGGTGCGCCCGTGTTTCGTCCCGAGCGCGAGTTGCAGGTGATCCGCAAGGTGCAGGGCGCCAATCCCGGCCCACTGCTTGGTGAAAGCGTGGCATCAATCTGGCGTGAGGTGATGTCCGCCTGCCGTGGCCTGGAAAAGCCGCTCGAAATCGCTTTCCTCGGGCCGGCCGGCACGTTCTCCGAACAGGCGCTCTACGCGCACTTCGGTCACGAGGTTTCCGGCGTCCCTTGTACGAGCATCGACGAAGTGTTCCGCGCCGTGGAAGCCGGCACCGTGGAGTATGGTGTGGTGCCGGTAGAGAACTCGACCGAGGGCGCGGTGTCGCGCACGCTCGACCTGTTCCTGCAGACGTCGCTGAAGATCAGCGGCGAGATTGCCCTGAAGGTCCACCACAACCTGATGGCGGCATCGCCGGACATGAAGGGCGTGACCGTGGTGCGCGCGCATGCCCAGGCGCTGGCGCAGTGCCAGCACTGGCTGTCGGCCAACTATCCGCATCTGGAGCGCCAGGCCGTTTCCAGCAATGCCGAGGCCGCGCGCATGGCCAGCGAGGATCCCACCGTGGCTGCGATTGCCGGTGAAACCGCAGCCAATCGCTACCATCTGCACATGGTGCGCACGCATATCCAGGACGATCCGCACAACCGTACCCGCTTTGCCGTGATCGGCCGCTACGAGACCGAGCCATCGGGCAGCGATCAGACGTCGATGATCCTGTCGGTGCCGAACAAGGCCGGTGCCGTGTACCAGTTGCTGGCGCCCCTGGCGGAGAATGGCGTGTCGATGTGCCGCTTCGAATCGCGTCCCGCCCGCAGCGGTGCATGGGAGTACTACTTCTATGTCGATGTGGAAGGCCACCAGCACGACCCCTCGGTGGCGCGCGCGATCAACACGTTGCGTGCGAATGCCGCATACCTGAAAGTGCTCGGGTCCTACCCGTCGAGCAAGTAAACGCAGCGAGGAGACAGCATGGCAGAGCAGGGGAGCGCGGCGGCGCAGGGCGTGGCCGATTACTTTGGCCCGACCTATGTTCGCAAGATTTCGCCGTATATCGCGGGCAAGCCGATTTCGGAAGTCGCGCGTGAATTCGGGCTCGACGAGGCACGCATCGTCAAGCTGGCGTCGAACGAGAATCCGCTTGGCATGCCGGCCTCGGCCAAGGCTGCGATTGCAGCCGCGATGGAGGATCTTGGCCGCTATCCGGACAGCAACGGTTTCGAGCTCAAGGCGAGCTTGTCGCACAAGTTCGACGTGCCCGCCGAATGGCTGACGCTGGGCAACGGCAGCAATGACATCCTGGAACTGGCCGCGCATGCGCTGGTGCGCACGGGCGAATCGATCGTCTATGCCGAGTATTCGTTCGCGGTGTACGCGCTGGCCACGCAGGAAGTCGGGGCGCGCGCCATCGAGGTGAAGGCGCGCCACTACGGTCATGACCTCGATGCGATGGCTGCGGCGATTGCGCCGGATACGAAGCTGGTCTTCATCGCCAATCCGAACAATCCGACCGGTACGTTCATTGCCGCGGCCGAGATCGAGCGCTTCCTGGCCAAGGTGCCGCCGCATGTGGTGGTGGTGCTCGACGAGGCGTACAACGAATACCTCGACGCAGACCAGCAATACGAATCGATTGCGTGGGTGCGCCGGTATCCGAACCTGATGGTGTCTCGGACGTTCTCGAAGGCGTATGGGCTGGCGGGTCTGCGCGTGGGCTACGGCGTGGCCCAGCCGCCGCTGACCGACCTGCTGAACCGTGTACGCCAGCCGTTCAATGTGAACAGCCTCGCGCAAGCCGCGGCGGTGGCGGCACTGGGCGACGCGGAATTCCTGCAGCGCAGCGCCGGGCTCAACCGCACGGGCAAGGCGCAACTGGTAGCGGCGTTCGAACGCATGGGCCTCGAGTATGTGAAGTCGTCGGGCAATTTCGTCATGGTGCGAGTAGGCAATGACGATGGCGCCGGCGCGCGCGTGAACCTGGCGATGCTCAGGCAAGGTGTGATCGTGCGCCCTGTGGCGAACTACGGTTTGCCGCAGTGGCTACGCATCACGATCGGCCTGCCCGAAGAGAACGACGCGTGCATCGCGGCGCTCGAGCAGGCATTGAAGTGAATCCAGGTATTTTGAAACCGTGAGCGCTCTGCATTTTTCCCGTGTTGTGATTGTCGGTGTCGGCCTGATTGGCGGATCGCTGGCGTTGTCGCTCAAGCGTGCCGGCGTGGTCGGCACCGTGGTGGGCGTGGGCCGTTCGGCGGCATCGCTCGAGAAGGCCAAAATGCTCGGCGTGATCGACGAAGCTGCCGAGTCGCTGGCCGATGCCGCGCGCGGCGCCAGCCTGATCGTGCTGTGCGCGCCGGTCGCGCAGAATTTTGCGCTGCTGCATGCGCTGGAGCCGCATCTGGAACCGGGCACGATCGTGACCGATGCCGGTAGCACCAAGTCGGACGTGATCATGGCCGCCAAGACCGCGCTGGGCGACAAGGTCGCGCAGTTCGTGCCCGCGCATCCGATTGCCGGTCGCGAACTGCATGGCGTGGAAGCGGCGCTCAACGACCTGTATCTGGACAAGAAGGTGGTGCTGTGTCCGTTGCAGGAAAACAGCCGTGCCGATGTTGCCGCGGTGCGCGCGATGTGGGAAGCGGCGGGTGCCGATTGCCACGTCATGTCGGCGGTGCAGCACGATGCGGTGTTTGCATCGGTCAGCCATTTGCCGCACGTGTTGTCGTATGCGCTGGTGGCCCAGGTGGCCAACGCCGAGGATGCATCGCTCAAGCTGGATTTCGCCGGTGGCGGCTTCCGCGACTTCACGCGCATCGCCGCATCGTCGCCGGAAATGTGGCGCGACATCTGTATTGCCAACAAGGAAGCGCTGCTGCGTGAGATCAATACGTACGAAGCGGTACTTGGCCATCTGAAGGCGCAGATCAAGGCCGGCGATGGCGACGCGCTCGAACGCGTGTTCGCCCGCGCCAGCGCAGCACGCCTGAAATGGGGGGCGGCGCGTGCGGCTGCCCATAATGTAGAACCCTGACGTAGAACCCTGATACCACGCTGCCGCGCCTTCGCGCGCCGCGGCCATGCTGCAATGACCATGGAACATCTGACCCTCGGCCCCCTGACCCGTGCATCGGGTACGGTTCGCCTGCCCGGCTCGAAGAGCATCTCCAACCGCGTGCTGTTGCTGGCGGCGCTGGCCACTGGCGAGACGCGTGTGCGTGACCTGCTCGATTCCGACGATACCCGTGTCATGCTCGAAGCGCTCAAGGTGCTGGGCGTGGCATGGCGTCGCGAAGACGGCGATTGCGTGGTGACCGGCGTGGGCGGACAGTTTCCGAACAAGGCGGCCGATCTGTTCATGGGAAATGCCGGCACGGCGATTCGACCGTTGACCGCGGCATTGGCCCTACAGGGCGGCAGCTACCGGGTCAGCGGGGTGGCACGCATGCATGAGCGCCCGATCGGCGATCTGGTCGATGGCCTGCTGCAGGTGGGCGCCGCGATCGACTACCTTGGTACGCCGGGGTATCCGCCATTGCAGATCAACCCCGCACAGATCCGCATCGATGCGCCGATCCGCGTGCGCGGCGATGTATCGAGCCAGTTCCTGACCGCATTGCTGATGACGCTGCCGATGGCGTCGTCCCCGTCGGGCCGCATCGAGATCGAAGTGGTGGGCGAGCTGATTTCGAAACCGTATATTGAAATCACGCTGAACCTGCTGGCGCGTTTCGGCATTGCGGTGGAACGCCAGGGCTGGGAGCGGTTCATCCTGCCGGCCAATGCCCAGTACTTGTCGCCGGGCGAAATCTATGTCGAAGGCGATGCGTCGACGGCGTCTTACTTCCTGGCCGCGGGTGCCATTGGTGGCGGCCCGGTGCGCGTGGAAGGCGTGGGGCTGTCGAGCATCCAGGGCGATGTCCGCTTTGCGGACGCATTGAACCGGATGGGCGCCAATGTCATGGCGGGTGACAACTGGATCGAGGTACGCGGTACCGAGCGCGACGACGGCCGGCTGAACGGCATCGAGCTCGACTGCAACCATATTCCCGATGCCGCGATGACGCTCGCCGTGGCCGCATTGTTCGCCGAGGGCCCGACCACGCTGACGAATATTGCCAGCTGGCGCGTCAAGGAGACCGACCGGATCAGCGCCATGGCGACCGAACTGCGCAAGCTCGGTGCCGGGGTGGAAGAGGGCGCCGACTACCTGAAGGTCACGCCGCCGGCGTCGCCATCGTCATGGCAGACTCCGGCCGATGGTATTGGCACCTATGATGATCATCGGATGGCCATGTGTTTCTCGTTGGCCGCTTTTGGTCCGTTGCCGGTCCGGATCAACGATCCGGGTTGTGTGGCCAAGACCTTCCCGGAGTATTTTCAGGTGTTTGCAGGGGTAGCGCGGTAAGCGACTACTTCGCTCCAACGGCAGGTGTGAAGTGGTGCTGGGCTAAAGCCTCGCCACATCTGAGTACCCTGCCGGACTCATCAGGATGGTTGCGCAGCGTCTTTTGGGGGACCGGTCGTGCTGCGGCCGCGCAACCATGCTTCACATGATATTGATGTTCAATTGAGATCTGAAATCAATAGTTTTAAGCGATTCGATAAATAATGACAATCATCGACGTCATCACCATAGATGGTCCCACCGCGTCCGGCAAAGGCACGGTGGCCCATAAGGTGGCAGATGCCCTCGGCTTTCATCTGCTGGACAGCGGCGCGCTCTATCGGCTTGTCGCCCTGGCCAGCGAGCGTGCCAACGTGGACGTGGCGGACGTCGACACCCTTGCAAAAATCGCCCTGCGCCTCGATGTGAAGTTCGGCCCGGACCGGGTCTGGCTGGCGGGCGAAGAGGTCAGCCAGCTGATTCGCCAGGAGGCGATTGGCAACCGCGCTTCGGCGCTTGCGGTTCATCAACCGGTACGTGACGCCCTGACGGCACTTCAGCGCGGCTTTCGCAAGCTGCCGGGGCTGGTGGCAGATGGCCGCGACATGGGCACGGTGATCTTTCCCGAGGCCCCTCTCAAGGTGTTCCTGACCGCAAGTGTGGAAGCGCGCGCTCGCAGGCGCTATAAACAATTGATTGATAAGGGAATTTCTGCTAATATCGAAGCCCTTTTGCGTGACCTCGAGGCGCGCGACGCGCGGGACCGTTCCCGTGCCGCCGCGCCACTGCGTCCCGCGGAAGATGCGCAACGCCTGGATACATCGGAAATGACGGTGGATGAGGCGGTAGCGCAGGTGCTGGAGTGGTTCGCCGCCGTGCGGTGACAAACCACGATGCGCCACCCTGGAGCCTGCATCGGAAATCATGTCCGGTGCCGGTTTTTTAACCTAACCCCGCTGCGTCAGGCAGACTGAGCACGATAGTCGTGCCGGCCTACGTACTGCGGATTGCTACCTTACGTTTATGTCCGACCTGCAAACTAACGAATCCTTTGCCGCACTGTTCGAGGAATCGATCGCCCGCTCCAATATGAAGGCTGGCGAAGTGATTTCCGCTGAAGTCGTGCGCATCGACCACAATTTCGTGGTCGTCAACGCCGGCCTCAAGTCCGAGGCATTCGTGCCGGTGGAGGAGTTCCTGAACGACCAGGGCGAACTCGAAGTGCAGGCCGGCGACTATGTCTCCGTGGCCATCGACGCGCTCGAGAACGGCTATGGCGACACCATCCTCTCCCGCGACAAGGCCAAGCGCCTGGCATCGTGGCTGAACCTCGAGAAGGCGCTGGAAGACGGCGAAATCATCTCGGGTACCGTGACCGGCAAGGTCAAGGGCGGCCTGACCGTCATGGTCAACGGCATCCGTGCCTTCCTGCCGGGTTCGCTCGTCGACGTGCGTCCGATCAAGGACACCACGCCGTACGAAGGCAAGACCCTCGAATTCAAGGTCATCAAGCTCGACCGCAAGCGTAACAACGTCGTGCTGTCGCGTCGCGCCGTGGTGGAAGCCACGCTGGGCGAAGAGCGCCAGAAGCTGATGGAAACGCTGAAGGAAGGCGCGATCGTCAACGGTATCGTCAAGAACATCACCGACTACGGCGCGTTCGTGGACCTGGGTGGTATCGACGGTCTGCTGCACATCACCGACCTGGCATGGCGTCGTGTGCGTCACCCGAGCGAAGTGCTGTCGGTTGGCCAGGAAATCACTGCCAAGATCCTCAAGTTCGACCAGGAAAAGAACCGCGTCTCGCTGGGCGTGAAGCAACTGGGCGAAGATCCGTGGGTGGGCATCTCGCGCCGTTACCCGCAAGGCACCCGCCTGTTCGGCAAGGTGACCAACCTGACCGACTACGGCGCATTCGTGGAAATCGAAGCCGGTATCGAAGGTCTGGTGCACGTGTCCGAAATGGACTGGACCAACAAGAACGTGGCTCCGTCGAAGGTTGTCCAGCTGGGCGACGAAGTGGAAGTCATGGTCCTGGATATCGACGAAGACAAGCGTCGTATCAGCCTGGGCATGAAGCAGTGCAAGGCCAACCCGTGGGACGATTTCAGCCGCAACCACAAGAAGGGCGACAAGCTGGCCGGCCAGATCAAGTCGATCACCGACTTCGGCGTGTTCATCGGTCTGCCGGGCGGCATCGACGGCCTGGTGCACCTGTCGGACCTGTCGTGGCAAGAGACGGGCGAAGAAGCCGTGCGCAAGTACAAGAAGGGCGACGAAGTGGAAGCTGTCGTCCTGGGCATCGACGTCGACAAGGAACGCATCTCGCTGGGCATCAAGCAACTGTCGGGCGATCCGTTCAACAACTTCATCTCGGCCAACGACAAGGGCTCGCTCGTGAACGGCACGATCAAGGCCGTTGACGCGAAGGGCGCCGTGGTGCAGCTGGCTGACGACGTGGAAGGCTACCTGCGTGCTTCGGAAATCTCCGCAGACCGCGTGGAAGACGCCCGCAACGTGCTGAAGGAAGGCGAGCAGATCACCGCCCTGGTGGTGAACGTCGACCGCAAGTCGCGCAACATCAACCTGTCGATCAAGGCCAAGGACAGCGCAGAGCAGCAAGAAGCGATGCAGAAGTTCTCGGCTGACACCGGCACGGCTGGCACGACCAACCTTGGCGCACTGCTGAAGGCCAAGCTGGGCCAGGACAACCAGTAAAACGCGCAGCGCCCGCGAGAGAGCGAGACCGCCCATGACCAAGTCCGAGCTCGTCGAAAAACTGGCTGCCCGCTTCCCGCAGTTGCTGCTGCGGGATGCGGACATCTCGGTAAAAACGATCCTCGACGCGATGTCCGAAGCGCTGGCCGATGGCCACCGCATCGAGATCCGCGGCTTCGGCAGCTTTGGTCTGAACCGGCGGCCGCCTCGCGTGGGCCGCAACCCCAAGTCCGGCGAACGCGTGCTGGTGCCCGAGAAACGGGTGCCGCACTTCAAGGCGGGCAAGGAGTTGCGTGAACGGGTCGATCGCCCGGCCTCGCCACACAGTGGCGTCATGACCGTCAACGGTCAGGCGTCGCATGGCAAGGCCGGACAGTCGCTGGCCTCGTCGCAGCCCTCGGCCTCGGCCGGGATGCACGAGGACAACCAGTTAAACCTGGTACGTTCCTGATGCACACTCGCCATACTGGCAAGTCCATGAAAAGCGCTCCCCTCGGGAGCGCTTTTTTGTTTGGGCAGACTCCGCCCTGGCAGGGACTTGCACGCCGTGCTGCGACCATTGGTTACCGTCGCCGAGATGTCAATCCGCTACAATGCCGGGAATCCGTCGCCCGGTGTCCCGATGCGCGAACGCGTGACCGGATGCCCATTTACATCTCGATGGCACTGACCGCATGAAACTCGTCGCCTGGATCTTCCGTATTGTCCTGTTCGTCCTGTTGTTCGTGCTGGCCCTGCGCAACACTGCCGATGCCGAACTGCAGCTGTTTTTCGGCGCCGTCTGGCATGCGCCGCTGATCCTGATCCTGCTGGCCGCTTTCGGCCTGGGCATCGTGGCAGCGCTGGCAGCCGTGGCTCCGGGACTGATGCGGCAACGCATGGAGGCAGGCCGGCTGCGCCGCGCACTAGGCGAGGCGCGTGCCGCGTCGCCGGTCGACGCCGTGCCACCCGAGGCGAAACCGGGCGTCCCCTATAACGTAGTCGGTCCGAAAGTCTGACCCATGATGTTTGAAACCTGGTGGCTGCTTGCGCTGCCACTTGTCTTTGGCCTTGGCTGGATGGCTGCCCGCTTCGATCTGCGCCAGTTGATCAGCGAGCAGGGCGCACTCCCGCGCTCGTACTTCAAGGGCCTGAATTTCCTGCTCAACGAGCAGCCCGACCAGGCGATTGATGCCTTCGTCGAGGTGGCCCGGCTCGATCCCGAAACCACCGAATTGCACTTCGCGCTCGGCGCGCTGTTCCGCCGCCGTGGTGAAACCGAACGCGCGATCCGGGTGCACCAGAACCTGGCCACGCGTCCCGATCTGCCCGAGCCTGAACGTGAGCACGCGCTCTATGAACTGGGGCAGGACTTCTTGCGCGCCGGCCTGCTGGACCGCGCCGAGGAATCGCTGCGCCGACTGATGTCCGGTTCCTATGCCGCGTCCGCCAAACGCGTGTTGCTGGAACTGTATGAAGTCGAGAAGGAGTGGTCCAAGGCGATCGATGCCGCGCGCGAACTGCAGACGCTCGACCAGAAAGACTATCGCATGCAGATCGCGCAGTTCTGTTGCGAACTGGCCCAGGATGCGCTGCAGAAAAAGCGCCCGGAGGATGCGATCGAGTGGCTGCGCCGGGCCAGGGAAGAAAATCCCGCCAATATCCGCGCGCCGATCCTGCTTGGCGATGTGGCTGCCGCCGCTGGCGATCTGCCCGGTGCACTCAAGCACTGGCTTGGCATCGAGGCGCAGGACGCCAACTATCTGCCGCTGGTGGCCGATCGCATCGTGAAGGCGTACGCAACGCTGGGTGAGCAGGGCAAGGCGGTGGATTGGCTGCGTGGCTTGCTCAAGGGCAATCTGGCGGCCGAGCTGCTCGATACCGCCTATCGCACCGAACTCGAGGTCAATGGTCCGGTGGCCGCCACGGCCATGATGCGCGACCAGTTGCGCCGCCAGCCCACGCTGCTGGCGCTGGCAAGGTATTTCGAGGCCCAGGCCGCCGAGATGGAAGTCCCGCAAATCGCGGGCGCGGATGGTACCGATGGCGCTGCAAAGGCCGAGGCCGATCCGGGTGCCGCCGCGCAGGCACAGGAGACCGTCGCCATCCGCGATCTGCTGCAACTGCGAACCCGTAACCTGGCGCGCTATACCTGTCGCGAATGCGGCTTCCGCGCCCGCTTGTTCTATTGGCAGTGCCCCGGCTGCAACCGCTGGGAAACGTATGCGCCGCGCCGCTCCGAAGCGCTTGGCTAAGTCATCTCAAGCGAATCACATCATTCTGGAGCTTCCGCAATGAAAGTTACTATTATCGGCAGCGGCTATGTTGGCCTGGTGACCGGTGCCTGCCTGGCCGAACTCGGCAATTCCGTGTTCTGCCTCGATGTCGACGAAAAGAAGATCGCGCTGCTGAATGCCGGCGGCGTACCCATCTATGAGCCGGGCCTCAAGGAATTGATCGACCGCAACCGTGCGGCGGGCCGTCTCACCTTCTCCACCGATGTTGCCGCCAGCGTCGAGCATGCCGATGTGCAGTTCATCGCCGTGGGCACGCCGCCCGACGAGGACGGCTCGGCGGACCTGCAATACGTGCTGGCCGCCGCGCGCAATATCGGCCGCCATATGACCGGCTTCAAGGTCGTGGTGGACAAGTCGACCGTGCCCGTGGGTACCGGCGACCGGGTTGGCGCGGCGATCCGCGAGGAACTTGCCGCACGTGGCCTGGAAGACCTGCAGTATTCGGTGGTGTCGAATCCCGAGTTCCTCAAGGAAGGCGCGGCGGTCGAGGACTTCATGCGTCCGGACCGCATCGTGCTGGGCTGCGCTCCCGACGCCGCGGGCCGCCATGCGCAGGCCATCATGCGCCAGCTGTACTCGCCGTTCAACCGCAACCATGAGCGTACCTTCTATATGGATGTGCGCTCGGCCGAGTTCACCAAGTACGCCGCCAACTCGATGCTGGCCACGCGTATCTCGTTCATGAACGAACTGGCCAACCTGGCTGACGAAGTGGGTGCCGATATCGAACTGGTGCGCATGGGCATCGGCTCCGATCCGCGCATCGGCTACAGCTTCCTGTACGCGGGCGCCGGCTACGGCGGCTCGTGCTTCCCCAAGGATGTGCAGGCGCTGATGCGCACTGCCAGCGCCTATGGCAAGCCGATGCGCGTGCTGGAGGCGGTGGAGTCCGTCAACGACGCGCAGAAGCAGGTGCTGGGCCGCAAGGTGATCAAGCGTTTTGGCGAGGACCTGAGCGGCATGACGTTTGGCATCTGGGGGCTCGCGTTCAAGCCGAACACCGATGACATGCGTGAAGCGCCGTCGCGCGTGCTGGCACGTGAACTGGTGTCGCGCGGCGCGTCGTTGCGCGTCCATGACCCGGTGGCGATGGAAGAGGCGCGCCGCGTGCTGGATCTGGACCTGGCCGACATTCCGGGCGGCGCGGCACGCGTGCAGTTCTGCGATGCACAGATGGATGTGCTGAAAGATGCCGATGCGCTGGTGATCGTGACCGAGTGGAAGGTATTCCGCAGTCCCGATTTCGCGCAGATCCGCGCGTTGCTGAAGACGCCGGTCATCATCGACGGCCGCAACCTCTATGAACCCGATGCCATGGCGGAAGCCGGCATCGAATATCACGCGATCGGGCGTTCCACGACGACGCACTGATTCGTACCCATCCGCGTATCCAGAGCGGCCAGTCGCGCCATGCCGGCGCGGCGCTGCCGCAAAGGGAAGTTCATGAGCAAGAACACGATTCCGCAGGATCAGATCCGGCACGCGCAAGTGCTGGTGGTCGGTGACATGATGCTGGACCGCTACTGGTTTGGCGATGTCGAACGCATTTCGCCTGAAGCACCCGTGCCCGTGGTGCAGATCAAGCGCAGCGACGAACGCCTGGGCGGCGCCGCGAACGTGGCGCGCAACGCTGCCGCGTTGGGCGCCAAGGTGGGCATGCTGGGGGTGGTTGGCGACGACGAACCGGGCCGCACGCTGGAAGCGCTGCTGCATGCCAGCCACGTGCAACCTTACCTGCAGCGCGACGCCAGCCTGAACACCACAATCAAGCTGCGCGTGGTGGCGCACCAGCAACAACTGCTGCGCGTCGATTTTGAAAATGCGCCGGCCAGTGAAGTGCTGGCTTCGGTACAGGATCGATTCCAGGCGCTGGTGAACGACTACCAGGTGCTGGTGCTGTCCGACTATGGCAAGGGCGGCCTGACCCATGTGGGCCGCATGGTCGAAGCAGGGCGCGCGGCAGGCCGTGCCGTCCTGATCGATCCGAAAGGCGACGACTACTCGCGCTATCGCGGCGCCACGCTGATTACACCGAATCGTGCCGAGATGCGTGCCGTGGTCGGCGCATGGAAAACCGAGGCCGACCTGACCATCCGCGCGCAGAACCTGCGTCGCGAACTGCAGCTCGAGGCGCTGCTGCTGACGCGTTCGGAAGAGGGCATGACGCTTTATACCGAAGCGGAAGTCCTGCACGTCTCGGCCCAGGCGCGCGAAGTCTATGATGTATCGGGGGCCGGCGATACGGTGATTGCCACGCTGGCCACCATGCTCGGTGCCGGCGTGCCGCTCAAGGAAGCGGTACAGCTCGCCAACCGTGCCGGTGCCATCGTCGTCGGCAAGCTGGGTACCGCCGTTGTCACTTATCCCGAACTGTTTGGCGCTGCCTGACGCGCGCCATCGAGCCTGAATCCGCCATGACCATCATCGTGACCGGCGCTGCCGGCTTTATCGGCAGCAATATCGTCAAAGGACTGAACGAGCGCGGCGAAACCAGTATCGTCGCAGTCGACAACCTGACGCGTGCCGAGAAATTCAACAATCTCGTGGATTGCGAGATTGCCGACTACCTGGACAAGAACGAATTCGTCGAGCGCTTCAAGCGCGGCGACTTCGGCAATGTCCGCGCGGTGTTTCATGAAGGCGCCTGCTCCGACACCATGGAGACCGATGGCCGCTACATGATGGAGAACAACTACCGCTATACGCTGGCGCTGATGGAAGCCTGCCTCGAGCAGGGCACGCAGTTCCTGTATGCGTCGTCGGCCGCCACCTATGGCGCGTCGACAATGTTCCGCGAAGACCGCGAATACGAAAAGCCGCTAAACGTTTACGGCTATTCGAAGTTCCTGTTCGACCAGGTGGTGCGTCGTCGCCTGCAGTCGGCCCATTCGCAGATCGTGGGCTTCCGTTACTTCAACGTGTACGGCCCGCGTGAGTATCACAAGGGGCGCATGGCCTCGGTGGCATTCCACCACTTCAACCAGTTCCGCGCCGAAGGCACCGTGAAGCTGTTTGGCGAGTACAACGGCTACGCACCGGGCACGCAAAGCCGCGATTTCGTCTCGGTCGAGGACGTGGTCAAGGTCAACCTGTACTTCCTTGATCATCCGCACAAGTCCGGCATCTTCAACCTGGGCACGGGCCGTTCGCAGCCGTTCAACGACATTGCGGTTTCGGTGGTGAACGCGTTGCGCGAGACCGAAGACAAGGCGCCGCTGTCGCTCGATGAAATGGTCCAGGAAGGGCTGGTCGAGTACGTGAAGTTTCCCGATGCGCTGCGCGGCAAGTACCAGTGCTTCACGCAATCCGATGTTTCACGCCTGCGTGCGGCCGGTTATGACGCGCCGTTCCTGACCGTGCAGGAAGGCGTGAGCCGTTACTGCAAGTGGCTGATGGAACGTAGCTGATGGAACGCTGATCTGCGGCGTTCTCTTTGCCGTGTCGCACCTGCGCCACGGCAAGGGTCCCGCAAAAGTCCCGCGAATTCGTACAAGTCCGGGATCGCAACGCCGATCTGGCAACGCCGACACACAACCGCGCGGATGTTGTGAACTTGTGTGTCCGGCAATTTCCGAGGTCTGCTCGGACTCCTATCCTGACCGTCCCCGCTGCCATCCCGGTAGCGGTGTCAACCTGTCAAGGAAAGGAGTTTCCCCGATGCACGACATCCCGACGATCCTCAAGGCAATGCTGCCCGGCTGGCGCCGCGCCAGCATGACGCTGGCAATCGCGCTGGCCATGCTTGGCATGCATCCGGCATACGCCGAGGTCGATGTAAACCAGGCCGATGAAGCGGCGCTCAACGCGGTCAAGGGTATTGGCCCGGCCACGGCCCGGCGCATTGTCGAGGAGCGCGACAAGCATGGCGCCTTCAAGGATGCCGGCGATCTGGCGGACCGCGTGCCCGGCGTGGGCAGCAAATCCGTCGCCAACCTGCAGGAGGCCGGCCTGAGCTTCGGCAAGGCCGCACCGGCCCGCAAGGACGCCGCCAAACCGGCGCAGAAGGCTGCGGCCGCCCGCTGACGGCTTCCATCGCATCCCTTCCCTGTATCCCGCATCCCGAATCAGTGGATCGACGCTGGTATGCGTTGTGCTTGCCGCATGGCGCACCAACGGACGGCCAGTTTGCCCGGCCCGGGGTGCGGGACGGTATCATGCGCATCGCTGTTGCCGCCCGCGTTTGCAGTCGGTGTTTGCCGCATCGTGCGGCGCGGCAATACCATCCAATAACCAGACGTACCGCTGACAGGGAGAGAACAATATGGCGAATGGCCAGGGCAGTACCGACGACGAGGGCTTCCTGCCGAAGTGGCGGCTCAAGACCGGGGGCGTGATCGGCCCCGATGAAAGGTTGCCGGCAGGCCAGACGCTGCTGGCGGGCATCCAGCACGTGGTGGCGATGTTCGGCTCGACGGCCATTGCACCGATCCTGATGGGTTTTCATCCCAATATCGCCATCCTGTTCTCGGGCATTGGCACCTTGCTGTTTTTCCTGTGCGTGCGCGGTCGCGTGCCCAGCTACCTGGGTTCGAGCTTCGCGTTCATCGCCGTGGTGATCGCGGCCACTGGCTATGGCGGTAGCGGCCCGAACCCCAATATTCCGGTGGCATTGGGCGGCATCATCGCCGCAGGCGCGCTGTACACGGTCATTGGACTGATCGTGCAGGCGGTGGGCTATGCCTGGGTCGAGAAGCTGATGCCGCCGGTGGTGACCGGTGCCATCGTCGCGGCCATTGGCCTGAACCTGGCGCCGGTGGCCGTCAAGGCAGTCAGCGGCGCGCCGCTCGATACGTGGGTAGGCCTGTTGACCGTGCTGGCCGTGGGCCTGATCGCGGTGCGCGCACCTGGCATGCTGGGCCGCCTGCCGGTTCTGCTGGGCGGTTTGGCTGGCTATCTTGCGTACTTTGTCGCCACCAATCTGATGGGCATGGGCAAGGCCATCGATTTCTCGGCCGTGGCAACCGCCAACTGGTTTGGCATGCCCGAGTTCACCACGCCGGTCTTCCAGGCCAGTGCCATGCTGCTGATCGCGCCGGTGGCGATCGTGCTGGTGGCGGAGAACCTGGGGCACATCAAGGCGATTGGCGTGATGACGGGCCGCAATCTCGACCCGTATATCGGCCGTGCATTCATTGGCGATGGCGTGGCTACCATGCTGTCCGCATCGGGCGGTGGCACGGGCGTGACCACCTATGCCGAGAACATGGGCGTGATGGCGGTCACCCGGATCTATTCGACGCTGATCTTCGTGGTGGCTGCCGCGGTGGCGATCCTGCTCGGGTTCTCGCCGAAGTTCGGTGCACTGATCCTGACGATCCCGGGTCCGGTGATCGGCGGGCTGACGATCGTCGTGTTTGGCCTGATCTCGGCCACGGCGGGCCGCATCTGGGTGCAGAACCATGTGGACTTTTCAAGCTCGCGCAACCTGATCACGGTGGGTGCCACGCTGACCGTGGCCGCCGGCGACCTGACGCTGAAGCTTGGCGGCATGACGCTGGGCGGTATCGGTACCGCCACGTTCGGCGCAATCCTGCTGTACCACCTGCTGGGCAAGGGCCGCGTCGAGGAACAGGGCCTGACGCACTGATCCGGGGCGCAAGGCTGTCCGGGCGAAATGGCCCGGCCGCCGGTGCGGGTAAGGTTGGTGCATTACAATGGCCAACGAAAACCGACCGACCCCGCACCATGGCCTATAAAACGATTGAAGACACCATCGGCAATACGCCGCTGGTCAGACTGCAGCGCATTCCCGGTGATGCCATCGAAGCGCGCGGCAACGTGATCCTCGGCAAGCTCGAGGGTAACAACCCGGCGGGTTCGGTCAAGGACCGGCCTGCGCTGTCGATGATCCGCCGCGCGGAAGAGCGTGGCCGCATCAAGCCCGGCGATACGCTGATCGAAGCGACGTCGGGCAATACCGGCATTGCGCTGGCCATGACGGCTGCCATTCGCGGCTATCGCATGGTGCTGATCATGCCCGAGGACCTGAGTCTCGAACGCCGCCAGAGCATGGCGGCCTATGGGGCCGAGATCATCCTCACGCCGGTCAAGGGCGGCATGGAATATGCGCGAGACCTGGCGGATGCAATGGAGCGCGAAGGCAAGGGCGTGATCCTTGACCAGTTCGCCAACCCGGACAATCCGCTGGCGCACTACGAAACCACGGGTCCCGAGCTCTGGCGCGATACCGAAGGCCGCATTACCCACTTTGTCTCGGCAATGGGTACCACGGGCACCATCACGGGCGTGTCGCGCTACCTGAAGGAAATGAATCCGGCGATCCAGATCGTCGGCGCGCAACCGGCCGAAGGTTCGCGTATTCCCGGTATCCGCAAGTGGCCGGAAGCGTACCTGCCGAAGATCTACGACCCGAAGTTCATCGATCGCCAGGAACTGGTGTCGCAAGCCGATGCCGAGCATATGGCCCGCCGCATGGCGCGCGAGGAAGGTATCTTCTGCGGTATCTCGGCGGCTGGCGCACTGTGCGTGGCGCTGAAGATTGCCGAGGAAGTCGAGAACGCCACGATCGTATTCGTGGTGTGCGATCGCGGTGACCGGTACCTGTCGACGGGGGTGTTTCCGGCTTGATTGTTGTTTTTCTCCCCTCTCCCGCGAAGTGGGAGAGGGGCGGGGGAGAGGGTGTGAGGTTCAAATTGCGACTTGTCTCAGCTTGAACCGCTGGCCCTCTCCCCCAACCCCTCTCCCGCGCGCGGGAGAGGTTAGCAAGTCCAAAACAACCAAAAAACCTACCCCATCGCGGCCTTCACGGCCTCACCCAGCTGGTACACCGCAAGCGCATAGAAGAAGCTGCGGTTGTAGCGCGTGAGCACGTAGAAATTGCGCAGGCCTACCATGTATTCGGTCGGCTGGTCGGGCGTGGGCAAGTCCACGATCAGTACGCCGGTTTCACCTTCGCGCTGCACGTTGATGGGTTCATCGACGCGCAGTCCGGCACGGGTGAGCTGGTTCAGCGTGCGCGTGGGCCACGGTTCGCCATCGGCGGCCGCTGCCGCCACGCCGAGGCTGCCGGTGTCTCCGGCAATGCGCCAGACCACGGGCCGGTTCTGTTCCCAGCCATGCAGTTGCAGGAAGCGTCCGACGCTGCCGATCGCGTCGGTGGCGCTGCCGCGCAGGTCGACGTGTCCATCGCCGTCGTAGTCGAGCGCGTACTCGCGCAGGCTCGTGGGCATGAACTGCGGAATGCCAACCGCGCCAGCAAACGAACCGAGCACCGAGAAGACATCGGTTTTTGTCTCACGGCACCACAGCAGGTAGTCGGCCAGCTGGTTGCGGAACAGCTTGATGCGTGCGTCGCGATTGGGCGTGTCGGGATAGTCGAACGCGAGCGTCGACAGCGAGTCGATCACGCGGAAGGTGCCCATGTCGCGGCCGTAGATCGTCTCCACGCCGATGATGCCGACGATGACGGAGGCCGGCACGCCAAACTCGGCTTCTGCACGGCGCAGCGTCTCGCGGTTCTGTTGCCAGAAGCGTACGCCGGCGTTGATCCGGATCGGTTCGATAAAGCGTGAACGGTACGCGCGCCAGCTTTTCTTGCCTGGCGTGGAGGGTGGCATGATCAGCCGCACCACGGTGGCGGAATACACGGCCTGATTGAAATACGATTCCAGCTCCGCGCGGGCAAAGCCGTTGCGGGCCACCATGTCGTCGATGAATGCGCGCGCTTGCGGATGATTCTGATAGCGGCCCGGTTCGATTTCCTCTTCGCGGACACTCACGCGGCGCTTGCCGGCGGCGAAAAGCTGGGGTGAGACGCCGCACAGGCCCAATGCGGCAGCGGTGAGTGCGGCGCCTATCAGCGGGCGGCGCAGGGAGCGCTGTTGGTCGGTCATGTTGTCCTTTGCAAGTCGCACCGAGTATAGCGGATGCGATTTATGCAACGCCCCGTTCCAGGGCATTTGGTTACGAAGTTTCCGGGGCCGCCGGCGCGGCGGCAGATCTGCCATGTCCTGTGCTAACGTAACGTCTGGAGACAAACTTGACCCGCAATCAAAAATGCCAACGGGCTACTACACGCATCCGTCGTTCCTGTTGCACGAGATGGGACATTTCCATCCCGAATGCCCGGAACGCCTGCAGGCCATCGAGGACCACCTGATATCGCACGGGATGGACGGCCTGCTCGACCGGCGCGATGCCCCGGCCGCTTCCGAGGAACAGATCGAGCGCGTGCACCGGCCCGACTACGTGGCCAGCCTGACCGCCAACAGCCCGTCGGCAGGCTACTTCCCAATCGACCCCGATACCTCGATGAACCGCCACACGCTTGCCGCCGCCACGCATGCGGCCGGCGCGGCCGTGGCGGCCACCGATGCGGTCATTGCCGGCGAAATCGAGAACGCGTTCTGCTGCGTACGACCGCCTGGCCATCACGCCGAACCCGACCATGCGATGGGTTTCTGCTTCTTCAACAACGTGGCCATTGCCGCGCGCCATGCGCTGGACGCGCACGGGCTGCAACGCGTGGCGGTGGTCGATTTCGACGTGCACCACGGCAACGGCACCGAGGCTGCCTTCCGCGACGATCCGCGGGTCATGATGTGCAGCTTCTTCCAGCATCCGTTCTATCCGTACAGCGGCACCGAGCATCTGGCGCCGAACATGTCGAACATTCCGCTGCCCGCGTACACCAATGGCATGGCGGTGCGCGAGGTGGTGGAGACCATCTGGCTGCCGCGCCTGAACGAGTTCAAGCCCGAGATGCTCTTCATCTCGGCCGGCTTCGATGCGCACCGCGAGGACGACCTTGGCCAGATGGGACTGGTCGAGCAGGACTACACGTGGATTACCGAGCAACTGGTGCAGTTGGCGCGCACCCATGCCAAGGGCCGCATCGTCAGTTGCCTGGAAGGCGGCTATAACCTCAGCGCACTGGCACGCAGCGTGTTTGCCCATCTGAAGGTGCTGATGGAGGCTTGAATATGCCCTTAAGATCGCTTTTACATGCTCTTTATGCCGTCAAGGCATAAAGAGATCGAAAAAATCTCGTTTGAGGTATGAAGCGGATCGCATAAAATGCGGGCTTCATAAATATAAGTGCGGCAACAACGCAGGAGACCCCGCGCTGTTGCCGTTTTCTTTTCTCGTTCATGATTGAACTGCAAGCTCTCTCGCAGCGGTTTCCCGGTGGGTCCGGGGAAGTGCACGCGCTGCGTGACGTCAGCCTCTCGATCGCCGCGGGCGAAATCTTCGGCATCATCGGTCGCAGCGGCGCCGGCAAGAGCACGCTGGTGCGTGCCATCAACCTGCTGAACCGGCCCAGCAGCGGCCGGGTGATCGTCGACGGCCAGGACCTGACCGCACTCGATAACGGCGCGCTGCGTGCGGCGCGCCGCGAGATCGGCATGATCTTCCAGCACTTCAACCTGCTGTCGTCGCGCACCGTCTACGACAACGTGGCGCTGCCGCTGGAACTGGCCGGCAAGTCGAAGCAGGAAATTGCCTCGACGGTCGAACCGCTGCTCGAACTCGTAGGCCTGTCGCAACTGCGTGACCGCCATCCCTCGCAAATCAGCGGCGGGCAGAAGCAGCGTGTGGGCATTGCGCGTGCGCTGGCCAGCAAGCCCAAGGTGCTGCTGTCCGATGAAGCCACCTCGGCGCTGGACCCCGAGACCACGCGCTCGATCCTGGAACTGCTCAAGCAGATCAACAAGGAACTGGGCCTGACCATCGTGATGATCACGCACCAGATGGAAGTCATCAAGCAGGTGTGCGATCGCGTGGCCGTGCTCGAAGCGGGCCAGGTGGTCGAGACCGGCCGAGTGATCGACGTGTTCCTGCGCCCGCGGCACGAAGTCACGCGCGCGATGATCGGCGACGTGATTGCCCAGGAGTTGCCGGCCAGCGTGCTCAAGCGCGTGGAAAGCCGTCTTGGCAATGGTCGCGATCACGTCTACCGGCTGGCCTTTACCGGTGAAAACGTCGACCAGCCGGTGCTGGCGCAGGCGATTCGCCAGCATGGCCTGGACTTCAACATCCTGCATGGCCATATCGACGAGATCCAGGGGCAGGCATTCGGCTCGCTGGCGATCATGGCCACGGGCAATCCGGAAGATGTACGCGCAGCCATGGATTATCTGCAGGCGCAAGGCGTAGTAGTGGAGGAGATCGAACATGTGGTCTGAAATGTCTGATCTGTTCCTGTCCTCGTTCTACGAGACGCTGCTGATGGTATGCATCTCCGGCGTGGTGGGCGCGCTGCTCGGCGTGCCGCTCGGCGTGCTGCTGCACCTGACCAATCGCGGTGGCGTGCTGTCGCATCCGTTGTTCAACCGCACGATTGGCGTGGTCGTGAACGCGGTACGGTCGATCCCGTTCATCATCCTGCTGGTGGTGGTGATTCCGTTCACGCGCTTTATCGTCGGCTCGTCGATCGGTACCACGGCCGCCATCGTGCCGCTGACGATCGCCGCCATTCCGTTTGTCGCGCGCCTCGTGGAGGCCGCGCTGCGCGAGGTGGACAAGGGGCTGGTGGAAGCCGCGCAATCGATGGGCGCCACCACGCGCCAGATCGTGTGGAAGGTGCTGCTGCCCGAAGCCATGCCAGGCATCGTGGCTGGCCTGACCATTACATTCGTGAGCCTGGTCGGTTATTCGGCCATGGCCGGCGCCATCGGCGGCGGCGGGCTCGGCGACCTTGGTATCCGCTATGGCTACCAGCGCTATATCACCGAGATCATGGTCGCCGTGGTGCTGATCCTGATCGTGTTCGTGCAAGCCGTGCAGAGCTTTGGCGACTGGCTGGTCCGTCGCATCAGCCATCGTTGAGCAGTCTTTTCCAGGGAAACAAAGGGGTATTCGCAATGCAACGTCGTAGTGTGATCAAGAGCGCCATCGTCGCGCTGGGTGTGGTGGTGTCGGCCGGCGCGTTCGCGCAGGAAAAGCCGATCAAGATCGGTGTCACGGGTGGCCCGCACGCGCAGATCATGGAGCAGGTGAAGAAGGTAGCGGCCAAGGATGGCCTGAACATCCAGGTGGTGGAGTTCAGCGACTACATCCAGCCCAATGCCGCGCTGGCCGCCGGCGATCTCGACGCCAACAGCTACCAGCACCTGCCGTACCTCGAAGCGCAGATCAAGGACCGCGGCTACAAGTTCACGCATATCGCCTTCACGGTGACGTTCCCGATGGGCGTCTACTCGAAGAAGATCAAGTCGCTGGACCAGATCAAGCAGGGCGCACGCGTTGGCGTGCCCAACGATCCCACCAACGGTGGACGTGGCCTGTTGCTGCTGCAGTCGAAGGGCCTGATCAAGCTGCGTGCGGACGCCGGCCTGAAGGCCACGCCGCTCGATATCGTCGAGAACCCCAAGAAGATCAAGATCGTGGAACTCGATGCCGCGCAGCTGCCGCGTTCGCTCGATGACCTCGATGCGGCCGCCATCAACGGCAACTACGCCGAATCGGCTGGCCTGTCGCCCACGCGTGATGCCATCGCCATGGAAGGCCCGAAGGGTCCGTACGCCAACCTGATCGCGATTCGTGAAGCCGACAAGAACAAGCCATGGGTGGCCAAGCTCGTGAAGGCCTACCATTCGCCGGAAATCAAGCAGTACGTGCAGGCCACCTTCAAGGAATCCGTCATTACCGCCTGGTAATTTTTGGAGGTTTTCATCCAGACCCTGTGCGCGCAGGGCATCCTGCGGCACAATCGGCGAGGATTTTTCGAATTGCCGGCTATGCCCGGCAATTCTTTGTCTATAAAATAGTACGATCGTTCGAAAAACAGAAACGTCGCCACCCCGGTGGTTATAATGGCGAGCGATTTAAAACTTTGGACTATCCAGCAATCAGTGGAGTGAGCGCATGAAAGTACTCGTCGCAGTCAAGCGGGTGGTGGACTACAACGTCAAGGTCCGCGTGAAGTCGGATGGCACGGGCGTCGACCTGGCCAACGTGAAGATGAGCATGAACCCGTTCGACGAAATTGCCGTCGAAGAGGCCGTGCGTCTGAAGGAAGCTGGCGTGGTCACCGAGGTGATCGCCGTGTCGTGCGGCGTGGCCCAGTGCCAGGAAACGCTGCGTACCGCGATGGCCATCGGCGCCGATCGCGGCATCC
>CAUUBQ010000092.1:0-26774 GCA_963543405.1 uncultured Cupriavidus sp. | reverse complement strand
TCTACACTTCTAGCTTCGTCGGCAGCGTCAGATGTGTATAAGAGACAGATGAATGATAGTTAAAATTCTGAACGAAAATTCTTCATTCTAATAACCGCATCTACAAACCTCCCACTACACTTAATCCATCCCCTCCTGCGCCTGTCAGAACCGGAGCCAGCCATGCCTTTCCCAGCCGCCACCAAGCTCCGTCAGGCCGCGCTCGTCCTAAGTCTGGTGTTAAGCGCATCAGGCATCCCCACCCACGCCGCATCCGAACCGCCCGCACCCGCCCAGGCCCAGACCCGGGAAGCGCTGGCCGCCTATGAAGCAGGCCACTTCGACACGGCCATCCAGGGTTTTGCGGCCGCCGCCCAGAAAGGCAACCGCTTGGCCCAGTTCAACTACGCCATGATGCTGCTGCGTGGCGAAGGCACCACGGCGAAGCCGCAGGAGGCACTGATCTGGCTGCGAAAGGCCGCCGACAACCAGATGACACATGCGCAGTTCACATTCGGGGATCTGTACGAGCGTGGCGAACTGGTGCCAAAGTCGCTGGAGGAGGCCAACCGCTGGTACGAGCGTGCGGCACAGGGCGGTCATACCCAGGCGCAGATGGCGCTGGCTACCAACTACTTCACCGGCCGCGGCGTGCCGCGCGACTATGGCCGCGCGTTCAACTGGTACAGCAAGGCGGCCACCGCCGGGGACGGCGGGGCGCAGTACATCGTCGGTAGTTACTACGAGCGCGGGTATCCGGGCGTGGTGGACAAGGACGTGGAGCAGGCCAAGATCTGGTACGCCCGCGCGGCCGCGCATGGCGACCCCGGTGCGCTGGCCAAGCTGCGTTCACTGCTGGAAGAAGGATTGCGGGCGAAGTCCCAGATGTGAGGGCTTGCCCGCAGGGCGGTACAAGTCTTGCTATAGCTGTCTGCCACACCTGAGTGCACGTGTTTTCTGATTCGTTTTCCTGACTCGTTTTCCTGATTCACCATTCCGTCGATACATTCATCGATTCCTTGACGCTTCACAGGCAACCCGGGGGAGGTCGTAGTGGCCACGCACGTCGCGCTGAACCATGTCACACACTATCGCTATGACCGGCCGGTGCAGTTGTCACCGCAGGTCGTACGCCTGCGTCCCGCACCGCATTGCCGGACACCGATCCTGTCCTATTCGCTGCGCATCGAACCGGTGCAGCATTTCGTCAACTGGCAGCAGGATCCGTTCTCGAACTACCTCGCCAGGCTGGTCTTTCCGGAAAAGACTACCGAGTTCCGCGTCACGGTCGACCTGGTGGCCGAGATGTCGGTCTACAACCCGTTCGATTTTTTCCTGGAACCCACGGCGGAAAAGATCCCGTTCACCTATGCGGCCGGTCTCGAACATGATCTGGCACCGTATCTGGCCCGCGGCGAGCTGACGCCCCGCTTTGCGGCATTCGTCGACAGCATCGACCGTACGCCGTGCGCCACGCTGGATTTCCTGGTGGCGCTCAACCAGCGCCTGCAACAAGAGATTCGCTACCTGATCCGCATGGAGCCGGGTGTGCAGGCGCCCGAGACCACGCTGGAAAACGGCTCGGGTTCGTGCCGCGACACGGGCTGGCTGCTGGTGCAGATCCTGCGGCATCTGGGACTGGCGGCGCGCTTCGTTTCTGGCTACCTGTTGCAACTGACGCCAGACGTGAAGGCCGTGGATGGTCCGGTGGGTGCCGAGGCCGATTTCACCGACCTGCACGCCTGGTGCGAGGTCTACCTGCCCGGCGCGGGCTGGATCGGGCTTGACCCGACTTCGGGCCTGCTGGCCGGCGAAGGCCATATCCCGCTGGCGTGTACGCCTGAGCCCAGCAGTGCCGCACCGGTCAGCGGCGCGGTCGACGAATGCGAGGTGCAGTTCGAGCATCACATGTCGATCACGCGCATCTATGAATCGCCGCGCGTGACCAAGCCCTACACCGATGCGCAGTGGACCGCCATCGATGCCGCCGGCCTGTCCGTCGACCAACAACTTAAGGAGCTCGATGTACGCCTGACGATGGGCGGCGAGCCGACCTTTGTCTCGGCGCGCGACCGCGATGGCGCCGAATGGAATACCGACGCGCTGGGCCCTACCAAGCGCGGGCTTGCCACCGAATTGGTGCACAAGCTTCGCGCGCGCTATGGCGCGGGCGGCTTCCTGCACTTCGGGCAAGGCAAGTGGTACCCCGGAGAACAACTGCCGCGCTGGGCCCTGTCGATCTGCTGGCGTGCCGATGGGCAGCCATGCTGGCAAGACCCTTCGCTATTCGCCGACGAACGTGCGCCCGATCACTACACATCGGCCGATGCCCAGCGTTTCATGGAAACGCTGGCGCGCCGGCTCGGCGTCGACACCGGTTGCATCCACCCGGCCTACGAGGACGTCTGGTATTACCTGTGGCGCGAGCGCAAGCTGCCGGTCAACGTTGATCCGCACGAAGCGCGGCTCGATGACGAAATGGAACGCGCGCGGCTGCGGCGGGTGTTCGACGCCGGCCTGTCGAGCGTGACCGGCTACGTATTGCCACTGGCACGCGGCGACCATGCGGACTGGATCACCGGGCGCTGGTTCGTGCGCGACGAGCGTATGTACCTGCTACCCGGCGACTCGCCAATGGGCTACCGCATGCCACTCGATTCATTGCCGTGGGTCTCGAAGGCCGACTACCCGTGGCAGTTTGACCAGGACCCGTTCGCGCCGCGCACGCCTTTGCCGGCAGCGGCGCCATTGCGTGCGCAGTCCATGGCTGCCAACTCGCGCACTGCGCCGCTGGTCGCGCTTCGTGCCGGGGCGCGCGGCGACACCCGCCGTGTTGGCGCGCCGGGGACCGCATCGGGAACTACGCCGTCAACCGCGCCGGCGCGTGGGCAATCGGACAAGGACGCGGTACGCACCGCCCTCTGCGTGGAAGTCCGCCATCCAAGCCGTGCGGCAGGGCCTGCGGTCGAACTGAAGTCGACCGACGACAAGCGCGGCATTCTCTACGTGTTCATGCCGCCGCTTGCCGAACTGGAAGACTACCTGCTGCTGGTGTCCCAGGTGGAAGCCACGGCCGCCGAGCTCGGTGTGAAGATCGTGATGGAAGGCTACCCGCCACCGCGCGATCCACGGCTCAAGGTGTTGCAGGTCACGCCGGACCCCGGTGTGATCGAGGTCAATATCCATCCGGCCAGCAACTGGGCCGAGCTGGTCGACCACACCGAGTTCCTTTACCAGGCGGCGCACGAAACGCATCTGTCGACCGAGAAGTTCATGGTGGACGGACGCCATACCGGCACCGGTGGGGGTAACCACTTCGTACTGGGCGGCGCCACGCCTGCGGACAGCCCGTTCCTGCGCCGTCCCGACGTGCTGGCCAGCCTGATCGCGTACTGGCATAACCATCCGTCGCTGTCGTATCTGTTCTCGGGGCTGTTTATCGGCCCGACCAGCCAGGCACCACGCGTCGATGAAGCGCGCAATGACCAGGTCTACGAACTGGAGATTGCCTTCGACGAACTGCGCCGCCAGCTCGACATGTGCGAGGTGGTTGGCAATGGATACGTACCGCCGTGGCTGATCGACCGGATCCTGCGCAATTTGCTGATCGATGTGACGGGCAACACGCATCGGTCGGAGTTCTGTATCGACAAGCTGTACTCGCCCGACGGCGCCACGGGCCGGCTTGGCCTGCTGGAGTTGCGTGCGTTCGAAATGCCGCCGCATGCACGCATGAGCCTGGTGCAGCAGTTGTTGCTGCGCGCGTTGCTGGTGCGTTTCTGGCGTACGCCCTATACCGCCAGGCTCACGCGCTGGGGCACCGCGCTGCACGACCGCTTCATGTTGGGCACCTTCGTGCAGATGGATTTTGACGACGTACTGGCCGAGATGCGCGCGGCGGGCTTCGTGTTCGAGTCGAACTGGTTCGCGCCACACTTCGAGTTCCGCTTCCCGCGCGTGGGCGAGGTCGACGTAGCCGGGCTGTCGCTGTCGCTACGCACCGGATTGGAGCCATGGCATGTGATGGGCGAGGAGGGGGCCGCTGGCGGCACCGTGCGGTATGTGGATTCGTCGGTCGAACGGATCGAAGTCTGCGTGCTGGGCATGAACGACAACCGGCACGTGGTCACGGTCAATGGCCAGACCATCCCGCTGCAACCCACCGGCCGCGCGGGCGAGTTCGTGGCGGGCGTGCGCTATCGCGCGTGGGCGCCGCCATCGTCATTGCATCCGACCATCCCGTCGCACGCGCCGCTGACGTTCGACGTAGTGGATACGTGGATGGATCGCAGTCTCGGTGGCTGTCAGTATCATGTTTCGCACCCTGGCGGCCGTAATTACGAGACGTTCCCGGTGAACGCGTACGAAGCGGAGAGCCGTCGCCTGGCGCGGTTCTTCTCGATCGGGCATACGCCGGGGCGGTCCGTGGCACCGCCGCCACGACGCAGCCTGGAGTTTCCGTTCACGCTGGATCTGCGCGATGTGATCTAGCCCGAGCGGGGGAGCCGCGCTGCCTTAGCCAATCAGGAGATTGTCAGTCTTGCCTTCGCAGTCGTCGCTGCCCTTTGATGGATCGGATGCTCCGGCCGCCCTGGCTGGCCGTCTGGCACTGCCCGTGCCGGACGGCCACCGCGACGAACTGCGCCTGCCCGATGGCACGCTGCGCGAGCCCTGGTCGCGCTTCTTCGCGGTGCTCGACGACTTGCGGCCCGGTACGCTCAATGCGCATGCGGCGGCGGTGTCGCGCCAGATTCGCGACAACGGCGTCACGTACAACGTCTATGCCGACCAGGGTGGCGCACGGGCATGGCAGCTGGAGCTGTTTCCGTTCCTGGTGTCGGAAGCCGACTGGGCCGTGATCGAGGCCGGCGTGGTCCAGCGCGCCACGCTGGCCAACGCCATCATGGCCGACATCTATGGGCCGCAGACGCTGCTCAGGAAAGGGCTGCTGCCGCCGGGGCTGGTGTATGGCCATCCCGGCTACATGCGACCGCTCAAGGGGTACCTGCCGCCGAATGGCAGCTTCCTGCAGACCATAGCGGTCGATCTCGTGCATACCGACAACGGCTGGACCGTGATTGCACATCGCACGGAAACGCCGTCGGGCATGGGCTATGCGCTGGAAAACCGGCTGATCATCTCGGGCCAGTTCGCCGAGGCATTCCGCGAACTGCGCGTCCGACGCCTGCCACCGGCGTTTGCGCAACTGATCTCGACGCTGGCGCATGCCTCGCCCGTGCCGCCAGAAGAAAGCGGCAGCGCTGCCGCCGCCGCCGCAGATGGAGGCCGGCAGATCGTGCTGCTGTCGCCAGGGCCGTTCAACGAGACATATTTCGAACACACGTTCCTGGCGCGTTATCTCGGTATCACGCTGGTCGAAGGCAAGGACCTGACCGTACGCAACGACGTGGTGTACTTGAAGACGTTTGGCGGACTGGAGCGCGTCGACGTGATCCTGCGCCGGCTTGACGATGTGTTCTGCGATCCGCTGGAATTGCGCAGCGACTCGACCATCGGTGTGCCGGGTTTGCTGGAGGCAATGCGCGCCGGCAACGTGACGGTGTCCAACGTGCCGGGTTCGGGCTTCCTGGAGTCGCCGGCGATTCATGGCTTCATGCCCGGCATCGCGCAGGCGTTGCTGGACGAAACGTTGGTGCTGCCCTCGGTAATGAGCTGGTGGTGTGGCGAAGCGGCGGCTCAGGATGAGGCGATGCGTATGCTCGATGAAGCGTTCGTGATGCCAACCTATCCGCGTACACCCGGCGATGCGCCGCTAGGTATGGAACAGGGCCTGCAGAAGCTCGACGCGTGGCGCGCGCGGCTTGCCGCAACGCCGGACCGCTATACATTGCAGGCGCCACTGCCGCTCTCGCATATGCCGTGCTGGGAGCCCGACGGCAATGGCGGCGGCAAGATCGGATCGCGCGCGGCAATGCTGCGTGTGTTTGCAGTTGCCGATGGCAATGGCGGTTGGCAGGCGATGCCCGGTGGCTTCATGCGGCTGGCACCGCCGAGCCTCGAAGCAGTATCGATGCAACTGGGCGGCACCAGTGCCGATACCTGGGTATTGTCGAGCCAGCCCGCGCAGGGTCTGATGCCGTTGGCGCGCGCCGCGCGCTCGGGCTTGCCGGCGCTGAACGCCAATGCCGTGACACGGCCGCTGGCCGTATCGAGCCGTGCGGCGGAGAACCTGTTCTGGGCCGGACGCTATGCCGAACGCGCCGAGAACGTGGTGCGCCTGTGCCGGCAGATCCTTGGCTCGATCGAATCGAATGACGAGACCGATGACGGCACGTTGAACATGATCGGCCAGCTGGCGCAGTGGTTTGGCCTGGTGTCGCCGCAGACGCCATCGCCACAGGCCTCGCTGCGCGTGTTCGAACGCAGCCTGGTGTCGGCACTAGCCGATGTCAATGCGCCGTCCGGACTGTTGTCGACGCTGGCCAGCCATGCGCGCGCAGCCAACGAGATCCGCAACCGCCTGTCGAACGACCACTGGCGCACCATCCTGGCCGCGCGCAACGACTTCCAGGATGCGATGGCCGGTGCCGCGTGCCCATCGGGCGCGGCAGGCCACGGCGAAGGTACCTATGATCGCTCGAAGGTGCTCAATGCGCTGGAGCGCCTGTCGATGCAGCTCGGTGCCATCAGTGGCGCACAGGGTGATCGCATGACGCGCGACGAGGCATGGCGCCTGGTTTTCATCGGCCGCCATATCGAACGGCTCGGTAACCTGGCGTTGTTCCTCGAGGTGGCGGAGGGTAGCGGCGCGTTGGAGTCGCGTAGCGGATTCGACCTGCTGCTGCACCTGTTCGACAGCACGCTGACCTATCGCTCGCTGTTCCCGGGGCGCACCGATGTGGCGGCTTTGGTCGATCTGCTGGTACTGGAGCCCACCAATCCGCGCGGCCTGTATGGGGTGCTCGACCGCCTGCGCGACAAGCTTGCACAGTTGCCGACCGGTGCCACGGGGCAGGCCCGCGTGCCGCTGGCCGAATTGCTGCCACCCATCAGCGCGTTGCCGTCACGCACGCTGCTATGCGAGCGCAACGGTGGCCGTCATATCAAGCTGGCGGCGCTGTGCGACCAGCTTGGCGCGCGCATGGCCAAGCTGTCCGAGGAGATCGGCGGCCGCTATTTCAGTCACGCCGGCGTGGCACCGGAAACGGATCTGCCATGAACGACGTCGTGCTGCCCGGTGTTCCCACCACGCTCGATGTGCATCATGTGACCACCTACGAGTATGCGTGGCCGGTCGAGCATGCCCAGCAACGGGCCGTGGCGACACCGCCTTCTTATCCGTGGCAGACCGTCAGCGCACATCACACGGAAATCGATCCCGCGCCATCGCACCAGCATGGGCGCATCGATGCGTTCGGCAACAACGTGCTGCATTTCATGCTCGACGTCCCGCATGAAACGATGCAGTTGACCACCACCAGCACGGTTACGCTGACGCCGCGTTGGACGTCGTTCGATGCTGAACAGAGTACGCCGTGGGAAGAGGCGGCGGCGATGCTGCGCTATCACGCCGGCCAACCGTTTCATGCGGAGACTGAGTTCGTCTATGCATCGCCCAATATTGCGTTGCATGCCGACCTGCGCGCCTATGCGATGCGAAGCTTTACGCCTGGTATCAGCGTGGCGGCCGGTGCCATCGACCTGATGCACCGCATTCACGCCGACTTCGAGTATCACGGCGAAACCACCGAAGTACATACGCCCGCACTCGCAGCGTTCGCGCAACGCAGCGGGGTGTGCCAGGACTTCGCGCAGGTGATGATCGGTTGCTTGCGATCGATCGGACTGGCGGCGCGCTATGTCAGCGGTTACCTGTGCACAGATCCACCACCCGGTGAACCGCGCTTGCTGGGCGCCGATGCATCGCATGCGTGGGCCGGCGTGTGGTGTCCCGTCAATGGCTGGATCGATCTCGACCCCACCAACGACGTGCTGGCCGACACGCGGCACGTCACGCTGGCGATTGCGCGCGACTACAGCGATGTGCCACTGCTGCATGGTGTGATCGTTGGCGGTGGCGAGCACACGGTCGAAGTGGAGGTGAGCGTCGTCCCGGTGGTGCCAGCGAAGTCGCAACCTGACGCGCCGGCCCTCTCCCCCAGCCCCTCTCCCGCAGGCGGGAGAGGGGAGCCAACCGGCGGCATTTGAGGTTCGCCCGCTGTTCAGTCCTGCCTCGCGTGCAAGACCCGAAATTTGGTAGGTCATGGATCAGAAGAATCCACTAAGGATCCATGGTCAGATGATTCCCTTCATTGAAATGATGCGCCTGCGGTGCACGAACAACGTGTACCGCCGGAGTTCAATTCAACGTACGTTTCATTGGAGTCGAATCATGACTGAAGAAAAGCAGCCGGATGCGGCGCGCGATGCGGGGACCGTGCCTGACAACTACACGAATAGCCAAGGAGTCCAGGAAGGCGATGATTCCAAGTACTTCCAGGCGAACAGCAGTGGTAGTGGAGCATCGGCAACGGGCGGAAGTGCCATTGCAATTGGCCAGGCAGCCCTCGCGTCTAGTGGAGATGGTATTGCTGTTGGACAAAATGCACAGGCTGGTGGCGATCACAATACCATTGCGCTTGGGCATAACGCGCGGAGCGAGGCTATATACACACTGGCTGTTGGGGTGGGTGCGACGGCAACGATTTACTCGGCGGTGGCGCTTGGGAAGGACTCCAAAGCAGACCACGAGAGTGCTGCGGCATTGGGCTCCTATAGCCAGGCTACTGGCAGGCTGAGCGTGGCATTGGGCGCCGGCAGCGTAGCCGATCGCGATTTTGCCGTCTCGGTGGGCCGGGGGGATTACCAGCGCACGATTTTCCATCTGGCTCCCGGCGAAGTTTCTGAAGCCAGCACTGACGCCATCAACGGCAGCCAACTTTACACGACCAACCAGCAGGTCGGCACGCTAGCCGATTCGGTCGCAGCGCTGCAGGACGGTAGCGAAGGTATCAAGTACTTCCACGTGAAAAGCAATCGCCCCGATGGCGAGGCCACCGGCGGGGATTCCGTGGCGATCGGACCGCAGACCAAGGCATCGGGTACGGGGAACATCGCGATGGGCTCGGAAGCCACCGCAACAGGCGGCCACAATTCGATTGCCTTGGGCAATGGCGCCACGAGTACGGGGGCCTGGGCCCAGGCGCTCGGTTCGAGCGCCGTTGCGACCGATATCGGCGATGTCGCGGTCGGAGTGAATTCTCATGCCGGCGGCGGCGGAACCGCGGCGCTGGCAGTAGGACCCAGCGCCAGTGCAATGGCTGCCGGTGCCGCGGCGTTTGGTCGCCTGGCCAGCGCGACGGCACCGGACAGCGTAGCGCTTGGCCAGAGCAGCGTAGCCGATCGCGCCGGCACGGTGTCCGTAGGTACGCGCGAGGCGCCACGCCAGATCGTGCACGTAAAAAAGGGCGAACTCGATTCCGATGCGGCAACAGTCGGCCAGCTCAAGGACGCCGGCCTGCATTTGAATGCGGCCGGCGAGGTGTCTAACGCATTCGTGGCGTATGACGATGCGTCGCGGATGCGAGCGACGCTGGCCAACACCGTGGTAACAGGGCTGGCCGCCGGCGAACTGAACGAGGCGAGCACCGATGCCGTGAACGGCAGCCAGCTCTTTGCAACCAATCAACAACTGGGCGATACCGGCAACGCGCTCACGGAACTCACTGCCACGGTGACCAACATTACCGATGGCAATGATGGGGTGAAGTACTTCCATGTGGCGTCCACCGATGCGGATTCGAATGCCAGCGGCAGCGACGCTATCGCCATCGGACCTCGGGCAAGCGCCAGTAGCGCCGCGACCGTTGCGGTTGGCGATGGCGCCAATGCCACGGGGTCATACAGTGTTGCGTTGGGGCAGGGCAGCGTAGCTGATCGACCGAATACGGTATCGGTCGGATCGTCCACGGCCCGTCGCCGGATTGCGAATGTGGAAGCGGGCGTGGCCGAGCACGATGCCGTTACCGTCGGGCAACTGCGCAGCGCCGGCCTCGATGTCAATGCCACGGGCAGCGTCGGCAACGCGTTCCTGGCCTACGATGACACGTCGAAAGCGCGCGCGACGCTGGACGATACGCTGGTGACGGGGTTGCGGCCAGCGGTGCTGGCCGTGGCAAGCGTGGATGCGGTGGTCGGCGGGCAGTTATTCCAGACCAATACGGAGGTTGCGCGCAATACCGGCGATATCGCTGCGGTGTCACAGACCGTGGAGGCACTCACGAATGGCGATGCGGGCTTGCCCTATGTGCAGGTACGTTCCAGCGATGCCAAGGCATCCGCAGCCGGCGCCAACGCCATTGCAATCGGTCCGAATGCATCCGCATCAGGTGGCGGAAGCATTGTGGTGGGCGATGGTGCCAGGACAAGTGGGACTGGTGCCAGCATCGCGATCGGCCGCAGCGCCCGCATCACGGGCAACCCTGGCGATGGATCGATAGCGGTGGGCAATGGTGCCGGGACCTACGGGAACAACGCGGTTGCCATTGGTACCACTGCTAGTTCATCCCATTCGGACAACGTTGCGATTGGCAATGCAGCAGCGTCTACCGGTGGCTTGCCATGTGTCGCCATTGGCGGTGCATCGGTTGCGTCCGGGCTCTACGGTGTGGCATTGGGGCAGGAGTCGGCAGCGTCGGCGGACCGGGCAGTGGCAATCGGCGGACGCGCAAAGGCACAGCAGGCCAGTAGCAGCGCCCTGGGCCAGAGCGCCATTGCCGCAGCCGAATTCAGCACGGCGTTAGGCTTCAATGCTTATGTGACGGAGCCCAACAGCGTAGCGCTTGGTGCCGCATCGCGTTGCGACCGCGCCAACGCTGTGTCGGTGGGTACGCGTGCGGCGCCACGGCAAGTGGTTAGCGTGGCCGCAGGAACCGATACGCTGGACGCGGTCAATATAGGTCAGTTGACGCAGATGCTCGCGGAGCGGGATCAATTGCTGGCCAGCTTGCAGTCGCGTATCGCTGCACTGGAGGCCGCCGCCTGAGTCGCGATCTCGCAACTTGACTCGCCGGCCCTCTCCCCCAGCCCCTCTCCCGCCGTGCGGGAGAGGGGAGCGAACCGGCGGCATTTGAGGCACCAGTGGTGTTCTCCCCTCTCCCGCGCGCGGGAGAGGGGCGGGGGAGAGGGCCGGCGTATCAAAGTCTGTTTGCGCTCTCGCCTACCTGAATCCATCGGCGTGCTGACGGGCGCAAAAAAAGCCGGCCACGCTTTCGCATGGGCCGGCTTGTTTCGGCAAGTAGCCTGATCAGCCCAGCTTCTTCTTCAGCAGATCATTGACCTGCGCCGGGTTGGCCTTGCCCTTGGTGGCCTTCATTGCCTGGCCCACCAGCGCGTTGAAGGCCTTCTCCTTGCCGGCGCGGAATTCCTCGACCGACTTGGCGTTGGCGGCCAGCACGTCGTCGATGATCTTTTCCAGTTCGCCCGTGTCGGACATCTGCTTCAGGCCCTTGGCGGCGATGATCGCGTCGGCGTCGCCGGCCGATTCGCCGGCCCACATTGCCGGGAACACGTCCTTCTTGGCGGTGTTGTTCGACACCGTGCCATCTGCAATCCGTGCCAGTAGCTTTGCCAGCTGCGCGGGGCTGACCGGTGCCGCGTCGATGGCGATGCCATCGCGGTTCAGCTGCGATGCCACGTCGCCCATCAGCCAGTTGGCCGCAGGCTTGGCGCTGGCCGCACCCACTTCGGTGACAACCGCTTCGTAGTAGGAAGCCAATGCCTTGGTGGCGGTGATGGTGCTGGCGTCGTATGCCGACAGGCCGTATTGCGACACAAAGCGCGCCTGCATCGCGGCCGGCAGTTCGGGCAGTGCGCTCCGTACGCGCTCGATCCACGCGGCGTCGATTTCCAGCGGCATCAGGTCCGGGTCGGGGAAGTAGCGATAGTCGTGCGCATCTTCCTTGGTACGCATCGCGCGCGTTTCGCCGGTATCCGGGTCGAACAGCACGGTGGCTTGCACGATCTCGCGGCCGTCCTCGATCTCGGCGATCTGCCACTGGACTTCATAGTCGATGGCTTGCTGCAGGAAGCGGAACGAGTTCAGGTTCTTGATCTCGCGGCGCGTGCCGAACTTCTCCTGGCCCACCGGGCGCACGGACACGTTGGCGTCGCAGCGGAAGCTGCCTTCCTGCATGTTGCCGTCGCAGATGCCCAGCCACACCACCAGCGAATGCAGGGCCTTGGCGTAGGCCACGGCCTCGGCCGAGCTGCGCATTTCGGGCTCGGTCACGATTTCCAGCAGCGGCGTGCCGGCACGGTTCAGGTCGATGCCGGTCATGCCGGCGAAATCTTCGTGCAGCGACTTGCCGGCGTCTTCCTCGAGGTGCGCGCGCGTCAGGTTGACGGTCTTTTCATAGACGCCCTGCTTGCCTTCCACCTGGACCGTGATCTGGCCGCCCTGTACCACCGGGATCTCGTACTGGCTGATCTGGTAGCCCTTGGGCAGGTCCGGATAGAAATAATTCTTGCGCGCGAAGATGCTGCGCGGCGCGATCTTGGCATTGATCGACAGGCCAAACTGGATGGCACGCTCGACGGCACCTTTGTTCAGCACCGGCAGAACGCCTGGCAGTGCCAGGTCCACGGGCGAAGCCTGCGTGTTGGCCTCTGCGCCGAACGCGGTGGAGGTGCCGGAGAAAATCTTGGAGGCCGTGGAGAGCTGCGTATGCGTCTCCAGGCCGATCACCACTTCCCATTGCATGGCGGTATTCCTGTCTGAGTCTTTCTGTATGTCTGTGTGCAATATTCGTCGAATCCGGTCCCGGTGTGGTCAGGGGTCGGGACTCGCGAGCCATGAATCAAGTTGCGCCAGCGCCGCGACGCGGGCCACGGCATCGCCACCCACGGTGACACCCGTACCATGGCGTGCCGCGATATCGCGGCGCACGTGCAGTTCACTGGTGCCGTCAAAGCCGTGGTATGCGCCCGGATAGATCTCCAGGCGGAAGCGGGCGGTCGGCTGGCGCGATTGCACTGCATTCTGCAACATCGCGCAGCGCGTGGCGGGTGTCCAGTCGTCGGCGCCGCCAATCATCAGCAGCAACGGCGACCGCAGCCGGAAATCATGCTGCTGCACTGCGCGCCGGCAGCCCGGATAAAACGCCACGGCACGGTCCACGGTGGGCGTGCCGGTTGGCCACGGCCGGCTGGCATCGATCGTCGCCAGTACCGCCTGTGCGCCATTGGACCAGCCCAGCAGCACAATGCGGCGTGCATCGACACCTGGTTGCTGTGCCACCCAGCGCAGTGCGGCCAGCGCGTCGGCGCGACGGGTCTTGTCGTCGATGGCGCGTGCGTCGAGCGACTCCGTGCAAATGCCCTGCGCCTTGCCGCGCGGGCTGAAGCTGTCGGGCATCAGCACCGCATAGCCCCGCTCGGTCAGCCAGTGCGCATACTCGCGATAGCGGCTCTGCAACCCGCCCGCCGGATCAATCACTTCCTCGATCGTGCCGGCCCGTTTCGCCGATACGCGCATGTCGACCAGCCCACCGCATCCGTGCAGTGCCACCACCACGGGCAGTAGCTGGCTGCGCGCCACCGAACCCTCGCGCGGCATGAACCAGTACGCGGTCAGCGCCGGCATGCCAGGTTCGGCCGGCAGCCGTACGCGCGCGGTAGCGGGTTCGGTTGCCGTGGCCGGCACCGTCAGGGGCGCGGTTGGGGTCAGCGGTGCCAGCGCAACCGCTGGCGGCACTGGTTGGGTCGGCTGGGCTGGCTGGGCCGGTGCTACGGGCATAAAGGCCACGCCAATGGCCGCCGTCGCCAAGGCGCCGCGCAGCCAGCGGCCCACCATGGTCGGAACCAATGGTTTGTCGCTGGGCGGGAGCAGGGGCAGGCGCGGCATCGTCGATGGCAGTCCGTTCAGCGCGTGCGCGCGCAGTCGCCGGTGCCCGGCTCGAACATCACCGGCCACGCTTCTTCATAGATGCCCGGCGTGCAGTGCGCCTGGCAACTGGCGTGCGCCAGCGTGACGCGGCGCGGATCCTGCCAGACCATCAGCTTGCAGGCGCTGCCATCGTTGGCGCGCAACTCGATATGCGGTGTCTTGCGAACCTGGCGGAAGTCGGCCAGGTTGAAGCTGCATGAGCCACGCTTGCCAACCCACAACTTCCATTGCAACTGCTGCACGGTGTTATCCGCCACGCGCAACTGCGCGTCCTCGCGGAAACCATCTTCCTCGGTGCGGCGGCAATCGCCGACGAGGTCGATGTCGCGCGCGGCGATCGGCGTGGACCGGCCGACAAACGGAACCTGGCAGCCGGCCAGCGTCGTGGCCAGTGCCAGCGCGGCAGCCAGGCGTAATGGAATGCGGGGCAGGGTGTGCAGGCGCATGGTGGCTGGGTCGATCAGGCCGGCCGGCGCAGATGCCAGTCGGTGGCCTGCTGGAATGCATGGGCCACCTGCAGCAGGCGCGCTTCGTCAAAATAGTTGCCGATGATCTGCAAGCCCACGGGCATGTTGGCGTCGCCAAAACCGGCCGGCACACTCATGCCGGGCAGGCCGGCCAGGCTGGTGGACAACGTGAAGATGTCGGCCAGGTACATCTGCACCGGGTCGGCGGTCTTCTCGCCAAGTTTCCACGCCACGCTGGGCGCCACCGGGCCCATGATCACGTCGCACTGGCCAAAGGCGCGCTGGAAGTCGTCGGCAATGATGCGGCGGATCTTCTGGGCCTGCAGGTAGTAAGCGTCGTAGTAACCGTGCGACAGCACATAGGTGCCCACCATGATGCGGCGCTTGACCTCGGTGCCGAAGCCTTCGGCACGGCTCTTCTTGTACATGTCGAGCAGGTCGCGGTACTCGGCGGCGCGGTGGCCGTAGCGCACGCCATCGAAGCGCGACAGGTTCGACGAAGCCTCGGCCGGCGCGATGATGTAGTACACCGGAATCGACAGCTCGGTCTTGGGCAGCGTCACGTCCACCAGCGTGGCGCCAAGCTTTTCATACTCGGCCAGCGCGGCGCGCACGGTCTTTTCCACGTCGGCAGACAGCCCCTTGCCAAAGTACTCGCGCGGCAGGCCGATGCGCAGGCCAGCCAGCGGCTGTGCGGCACTGGCGCCGGCGCGCGGCTGGCCCAGCAGGCGCGTGAAGTCTTCATCCACGCCGCCCTGTTCGGGCGTCAGGCTGGTGGAATCCTTGGGGTCGAAGCCGGCCATCGCATTGAGCAGCATGGCGCAGTCCTCGGCCGTGTGGGCCATCGGGCCACCCTGGTCCAGCGACGAGGCGAACGCGATCATGCCGTAGCGCGATACGCGGCCATAGGTCGGCTTGATCCCGGTGATGCCCGAGAATGACGCCGGTTGGCGAATCGAGCCGCCGGTGTCGGTGCCCGTGGCAGCGGGCGCCAGGCCGGCAGCCACCGCGGCGGCCGAGCCGCCCGACGAACCGCCCGGCACGCGGCCGGTATCCCACGGGTTGCGCACCACGCCATGGAACGAGTTCTCGTTGGACGAACCCATCGCGAACTCGTCCATATTGGTCTTGCCCAGCGTCACCATGCCGGCGGCGCCCAGGCGCTCCACCACGGTGGCGTCGAACGGGCTTTCGTAGTTCGCCAGCATCTTCGAGCCGGCGGTGGACTTCCAGCCGCGCGTCACGAAGACGTCCTTGTGCGCGATGGGCACGCCGGTCAGCGGCGTGGCCTGGCCATTGGCACGGCGTTCATCGGCCGCGCGGGCCTGGGCCAGCGTCAGGTCGGGGTTGATATCGACAAACGCATTGAGGTCGCGGGCGGAGTCGATGCGCGCCAGGTAGTCGCGCGCGAGTTCGTCGGCGGACACGGTGCGTGCGGCCAGCGCATCGGCGATCTGGCGCAGTGAGGTCACGGAATCAGCGGAAAAGGGCATGTCGGGTCAGATGGCGTCTGGATGGCTGGCAACGGGGCGTGCGTGGCGCGTCGTTGTCACTCGATAACCTTCGGCACGAGGTACAGGCCGTTCTCGGTGGCCGGCGCGGGGCGCTGGTAATCGGCGCGGCGGTCGGATTCGGTCACGGCATCGTCGCGCAGGCGTTGGGCGATGTCGCGCACGGCCGACAGCGGGTGGGCCAGCGGCTCGATGCCGGTGGTATCCACGGCCTGCATCTGTTCCACGAGGGAGAAGAAGTTGTTCAACTGCACAAGCGTCTGCTCGGCCTCGGCATCGCTGGTTTCGATGCGGGCCAGGTGCGCGATGCGCTTGACGTCGGAGAGTTCGAGAGCCATGGCGGTGGTGCGGCGCGGGCGCCGGTTTCAGTCCTGCGGACTGGAGGTGTTGCGGCCGGACGTCGGGCGGGCGCTGGCACGGTGCCGGCGTCCACCCGCGCATCATCTGGGCGGCCGTCGGGATGCCTGACAGGACGTCATCCACCGGGCTGCATGGCGGGGTGGCCAAGGCGTGCCGGACAGGTGCGCCCGGGGGGCACCCCAGGATCGTCGAAGTTACAAGTTTTTCAGGGGGCAAACGCCCCGAAACAGCCGGAATTATAAGGTATCATTACGCGCTGCAGGCTTCCCGCAGCGTACGCTCCACTTGGATCGCGGCAGCGCGGTCGGGCGGTGATGCGGTCGGCACTGTCGCAGGCGCCGGCAAAGGTCGCGGCAGGTTGTTACGGTGGTGTCCATGTGCATGATCGGGCGGCACACCGTAGACCGGCGTCGCGAGCATGCAACAGTAAATGGCCGGCTACATGACGAGGTTGCCGAATAGCGGCCGGTTTTGATTGCATTTTCAGTCGTAGCAAACTGGTTCCTCCGATTAGGCTTCTGCATCGTCAGGCGTTTTTTGTCCTGTCCGCGCTTCTGGCGGCGAACTTTCGCGCAGAGTTTAATCAAAGGTTCCCGTAGGTCCGGCGTGCAGGTCGCGCCGGTTGCGGATCGCCGCCGGTGCACGGGGCTCGCCGCGCCTGTTGTATTGAGGTGCGTCGGGAAGTGCCGGCGCGGAACGCACGCACCGGGGGAACCGTGAACCATCACCCTTGCAAACGTATTCATGGCCGGGCCGAACGTGGCGCTGGCCGCTTCGCATACTCGCGAACCAACAGAAGACAGGATTCCTGATGTTCGGATTTCTCCGCAGCTATTTCTCCAACGACCTGGCCATCGACCTGGGCACCGCCAACACCCTGATCTACATGCGCGACAAGGGCATCGTCCTGGACGAGCCTTCGGTTGTCGCCATCCGTCAGGAAGGTGGCCCCAACGCCAAGAAGACGATCACCGCGGTGGGCAAGGAAGCCAAGCAGATGCTGGGCAAGGTGCCGGGCAATATCGAGGCCATCCGCCCGATGAAGGACGGCGTGATCGCCGACTTCACGGTGACCGAACAGATGCTCAAGCAGTTCATCAAGATGGTGCACGACACCAAGCTGCTGCGTCCGAGCCCGCGCATCATCATCTGCGTGCCGTGCGGTTCCACCCAGGTGGAGCGCCGCGCCATTCGTGAATCGGCGCTGGGCGCTGGTGCCAGCCAGGTGTACCTGATCGAGGAACCGATGTCGGCCGCGATCGGCGCGGGCCTGCCCGTGTCGGAGCCGTCGGGCTCGATGGTCGTCGATATCGGCGGCGGTACCACCGAAGTGGGCATCATCTCGCTGGGCGGCATGGTCTACAAGGGTTCGGTGCGCGTGGGTGGCGACAAGTTCGACGAGGCCATCGTCAACTACATCCGCCGCAACTACGGCATGCTGATCGGCGAACAGACCGCCGAAGCCATCAAGAAGGAAATCGGCTCGGCGTTCCCGGGCTCCGAAGTCCGCGAGATGGAAGTGAAGGGCCGCAACCTGTCCGAAGGTATCCCGCGCGCATTCACGGTGTCGTCGAATGAAATCCTCGAAGCCCTGACCGATCCGCTGAACCAGATCGTCTCCGCCGTGAAGATCGCGCTGGAACAGACCCCGCCGGAACTGGGTGCCGACATCGCCGAACGCGGCATGATGCTGACCGGTGGCGGCGCGCTGCTGCGCGACCTGGACCGCCTGCTGGCCGAGGAAACCGGCCTGCCGGTGCTGGTGGCCGAAGATCCGCTGACCTGCGTGGTGCGCGGCTCGGGCATGGCGCTGGAGCGCATGGACAAGCTCGGCAGCATCTTCTCCTACGAGTAAGACGAGGCAGGGGCCGCCACGTGGTGATACGCGTCGCAGGTCCCCTCCGCAACTTGATTTCTTTCCCCGCCAGCTCAACCTGCCACACCCCCGCCGGGGTGTGCGGGTGCGCTGGCGGCATGGTTTCGTCTGCGCCCCGGTAAATGGATTACTCTCCGCCGCCGCTCTTCAAGCAAGGCACATCGGCTGTCGCACGCCTGGTCATCTTTGTGATGATTGCGCTGGCGCTGCTGATTGTCGACGCGCGCTTTGACGCCATGCGCATCGCGCGCCAGGTGGCCGCTACCGTATTGATGCCGGTGGAGCGGCTGGTACTGGTGCCGCGCGATGCGCTGCGCGGTGTCTTCGACTACGCCCAGTCATCGGTCACATTGGCCACTGAAAACCGCGAACTGCGCCGCAGCGCCGTGGAGCAGGCCAATGGGGCGGTGCGCCAGGCGCAGCTCGAGGCCGAGAACGGCCAGCTGCGCAAGCTGCTGAACCTGGAACAGCAATCGGCCACGCCGGTGACGGCGGCCGAGATCCTTTACGACGCACGCGACCCGTACAGCCAGCGCATCGTGATCGACCGTGGCAGTTCGCAAGGGCTGCGCGCCGGTTATCCGGTGATCGACGAGCGTGGCGTGATCGGCCAGGTGACGCGCGTCTCGCCGTTCCAGTCCGAAGTCACGCTGCTGACCGACAAGGACCAGGCCATTCCGGTGCAGGTGGTACGTAACGGCCTGCGCAGCGTGGCGTTTGGCGGTTCCCGTGCCGGCTTGCTCGACCTGCGCTTCATGGCGGCATCGGCGGACCTGCAGCAGGGCGACCTGCTCGTGACGTCGGGCCTCGACGGCACCTATCCGCCGGGCCTGCCCGTGGCGAAGATCGTCCAGATCGAACGCAAGGCCGACACCGCGTTCTCGCGCGTCTATTGCGAACCCGTTGCCGGCGTGCGCTCGCATCGCCAGTTGCTGGTGGTGCGCTACGAATCGGGCCTCGCACCGCGGCCGCAGGAAGAAGTCTCGCCGACCAAGGCGGAGAAGGGTGCCCGTTCGGCCGCCGCGCGCGCCGGTGCCGAGCAGAAAGCCGCTGACAAAGCCGCAGAAAAGCAGAAATCCCCGGAGTCCGCCCAGTGACGACGTCCCAATACCTGCTGCGTCCGGTCAATCCCGCGTTTATCGGGCTGACCTTCGTGCTGGCGTTCCTGTTCAACCTGATGCCCTGGGGGACCACGCTGTGGATCCCCGACATGGTGGCGCTGGTGCTGGTGTTCTGGAACATCCATCAGCCGCGCAAGGTGGGCATGGGCGTAGCGTTCCTGCTGGGACTGCTGATGGATGTGCACGATGCCCGCCTGCTGGGCGAGCATGCGCTGGCCTACACGCTGCTCGCGTATTTTGCGATCACGATCCACCGCCGCGTGCTGTGGTTCTCGGTCTACACGCAGGCGCTGCATGTGATGCCGCTGCTGTTCATTACCCATGCCGTACCGGTGCTGATCCGCCTGGCCATGGGTGCGCCGCTGCCCGGCTGGCAACTGCTGGTGGCACCGGTGATCGAGGCCGTGCTCTGGCCGATGGCCACCGCATTGCTGCTGGCACCGCAACGCAGATCGAGCGACGTCGACGAGACGCGCCCGATCTAGCCCGACTGACCTGATACCGCCACACCGCCCGCAGTACCGCCATGACCGAAATCCGCAACGTCGAACTGGAAATCGGCCGCTTCCGCATCCGCGTGGCGGCGGCTGCCCTGTTCACGGTCATCTGCTTTGGCCTGCTGTTCACCCGCTTCCTGTGGCTGCAGTGGTACAAGCACGACCAGTACTCGGCCAAGGCCGAGGACAACCGCATCTCGGTGGCGCCGATTGAGCCGAACCGCGGCATCATCATGGACCGCAACGGCGTGGTGCTGGCGCGCAACTACTCCGCGTACACGCTTGAAGTCACACCATCGAAGCTGACCGACACGCTCGACAACACGATCGAGGAACTGTCGAAGCTCGTCGATATCCAGCCACGCGACCGCCGCCGCTTCAAGCGGGTGCTGGAGGAGTCGCGCAGTTTCGAAAGCCTGCCGATCCGCAGCCAGCTGACCGACGAAGAAGTGGCCAAGTTCTCGGCCCAGCGTTTCCGCTTCCCGGGCGTGGACGTGCGCGCGCGCCTGTTCCGCCAGTACCCGCTGGGCGAGTCGGCCAGCCATGTGGTGGGTTACCTGGGCCGTATCTCGCAGCGCGACCAGGAGCGGATCGAGGCCATCGACGAGGCCAATGATGCCGATGCCGCCAAATACGATCCGCGAAAGGATGCCGACAACTACAAGGGCACCAGCTACATCGGCAAGATTGGGCTGGAGCAGAGCTACGAGACCGAGCTGCACGGGCTGACCGGCTTCGAGGAAGTCGAGGTCAGCGCGGGCGGACGCCCGATCCGTACGCTGTCGACGTCGCCCGCCACGCCGGGCAACAACCTGATCCTGTCGCTCGATATCCGGCTGCAGCAACTGGCCGAACAGCTATTCGGCGACCGCCGTGGTGCGCTGGTGGCGATCGAACCCGACACGGGCGATATCCTGGCCTTCGTGTCGAAGCCGACCTTCGATCCGAACCTGTTCGTAGAAGGCATCGACTCGAAGACCTGGGACGAGCTCAATGGCTCGCCCGACAAGCCGCTGCTGAATCGTCCGCTGCGCGGCACCTATCCGCCGGGTTCGACGTACAAGCCGTTCATGGCGCTGGCGGCGCTTACCACTGGCAAGCGCACCGCGGCCTGGGGCATGCACGATCCGGGCTTCTTCACGCTGGGCAACCACACGTTCCGCGACGACAAGCCGGGCGGACACGGCTGGGTGGACATGCAGGCGTCCATCGTGCAGTCGTGCGATACCTATTACTACGCGCTGGCGCGCGACATGGGCGTCAATACGATCCATGATTTCATGAAGCCGCTGGGCTTCGGCCAGATCACCGGTATCGATATCGAGGGCGAAAGCCGCGGCATCCTGCCGTCCACGGAATGGAAGCGCAAGGCCTACCGCAAGCCCGAGCAGCAGAAGTGGTATGACGGCGAAACGATCTCGCTGGGCATTGGCCAGGGCTATAACAGCTTCACGATCCTGCAACTGGCCAACGCGGTGTCGATCCTGGTCAACAACGGCGTGGCGATGAAGCCTCACCTGGTCAAGGCGGTCGAGGATTCGGTCACGCGCAAGCGCGCGCTGACAGTGCCGAAGGAAAGCTACCGGCTGCCGTTCAAGCAGGCCGATATCGACGTGATCAAGCGCGCCATGGTGGCCGTGACGCACTCGGGCACGGCTGCCAGGGTGTTCGCTGGCGCGGCCTACGAGTCGGCGGGCAAGACCGGCACGGCGCAAACCTACACGCTGGGCAAGAACGAGAAGTACAACCACCATGCGATCGACGAGCGCAAGCGCGATCACTCGCTCTATACGGCCTTCGCACCGGCCGATCATCCGAAGATCGCGCTGGCGCTGATTGTTGAGAATGCCGGCTTCGGCGCCGCGGTAGCCGCGCCGATCGCGCGCAAGGTGATGGACTACTACCTCGTTGGCAAGTGGCCCGAGGAACTGCAGGCCAGCGCCCCGCCCGCCGCGGAACGCGAGCGTGCCGGCGGCAAGCCGCCGGTCGATACACCGAGCGTGTTCACCACGGGTCTCACGGCCAACGCGGCATCGGCCACGGTCATGCAGACCGCGCCGACCGCGGTGGTGGCCGAGGCTTCGGCGGCCGGTGCCGGCGCGGCAGGCGCCAGTGCTGTTGCCGCGGCGTCGATACCGGTGCCGGCAGCGCGTTCGGCGTCGGACTCGATGGCCGTGCAGCTGGACCCGGCCGCAATCGCGCCGGCGTCCGCGGTGGCCACGCTCGACGAACGCATGCTGCAGGCGCTTGGGCACAGCAAGCCGCCCGCTTCGGCGCCGCAGGCCCCGGCCCCACGCGCCACGCCCGCTTCGGCTCCGGCACCCAAGCCACGCGCCAAGCCGGCCAAGCCCGTCAACGTTGCGGATGCCGGTGCGGCCCGCAACCACGCTTCAGAGTAAAGGAGACGCGCCATGGACAAACGCCGCGTCCTTTCGATGATCAGGACTGCCCTGACCGGCTTCGACAAGCCGCTGGCCCTGATCGTTTTCCTGCTGTTCGCCACCGGTATCGTGGCGCTGTATTCGGCCGCGATCGACATGCCGGGCCGCGTCGAGGACCAGCTCCGCAACATCCTGCTGTCCTATGTGGTGATGATGGTGATCGCTTACATGCCGACTCAGCTACTGATGCGGATCGCCGTGCCGCTATACACCGTGGGCGTCGCACTGCTGATTGCAGTGGCGATGTTCGGCCTGATCCGCAAGGGGGCACGGCGCTGGCTCAACGTGGGCATGGTGATCCAGCCGTCCGAGATCATGAAGATCTCGATGCCGCTGATGCTGGCGTGGTACTTCCAGAAACGGGAAGGGGTGATCAGGTGGTTCGACTTCGTCGTGGCCCTGGTCATCCTCGGTATTCCGGTGGGCCTGATCGCCAAGCAGCCCGACCTGGGTACCGGCCTGCTGGTGCTGGCCGCCGGCCTGTATGTGATCTACTTCGCCGGGCTGTCGTGGAAGATCATCCTGCCGCTGCTTGGCGCCGGCGTCATCGCGATCACGCTGCTGATCTCGTATGAGAGCCAGATCTGCGCGCCGGGCGTAAGCTGGCCGGTGCTGCACGACTACCAGCAACACCGCGTCTGCACATTGCTGGACCCGACCACCGATCCGCTCGGCAAGGGGTTCCATACGATCCAGTCGATCATTGCGATTGGCTCGGGTGGCGTGACCGGCAAGGGATGGCTCAAGGGCACGCAGACTCACCTCGAGTTCATTCCCGAGAAGCACACCGACTTCATCTTCGCGGTGTTTTCCGAGGAATTCGGCCTGATCGGCAATGCGGTGCTGCTGGTGCTGTACCTGATGCTGATCTTCCGGGGCCTTTATATTGCCGCCAATGCGCCGACATTGTTCTCGCGGTTGCTGGCCGGCTCGATCACGCTGATCTTCTTCACCTATGCCTTCGTCAACATGGGCATGGTGAGCGGGATCCTGCCCGTGGTGGGGGTGCCGCTACCGTTGTTGAGTTACGGTGGTACCGCACTGGTGACACTCGGGATGGGCATCGGGATCCTGATGAGCATCTCGCGGCAGAAGCGCCTGATTCAGACGTGATGCCGTAGCCGAAGGTCACTTTGCTACACTGCCAACCGAAAAAAGACATTCGTACCGGTAGAAGCTTATGAACGCGCAAGACGTCGCCACCTATCTGCAGGGCAACCCGCAATTCTTCGAGGACCACGCCGAGCTGCTGGCCACGGTCCAGCTGACCAGCCCGCACAGCCACCGCGCGGTGTCGCTGCAGGAGCGCCAGATGGAAATCCTGCGCGAGAAGAACAAGGGCCTGGAACTGAAGCTGGCCGACCTGGTGCGCCACGGCCACGAGAACGACCGTACGCAGCAGCGCCTGCACGACTGGCAACTGCGCCTGCTGGCCGAAGCCGATTCGCACGCGCTGCCGTACGCGGTGCAGGATGGCTTGCAGCAGGTATTCGACGTGCCGGCCGTGGCATTGCGCCTGTGGAAGGTGGCCGAGCCGTTCGCGCATATGGAAGTGGCGCAAGGTGCCAGCGAGGATCTGCGTCTGTTTGCCGAGGGCCTGCGTGCACCGTATTGCGGCGCCAACAGTGGCTTCGAGGCCGCTAGCCTGCTGGAGCGCGACGACATCGCGTCGCTGGCCATGGTCACGCTGCGCATGCCGCCGAGGTCCGCCGACGAAGGCGCCGGTGCCGCGTTTGGCCTGCTGGTGCTTGGCTCCCCCGAAGCGCGACGCTTCCACGAGGGCATGGGCACGGCGTACCTCACGCAGATCGGCGAAGTGGCCGGTGCCGCGCTGAACCGCCTGCGCGACTAAGTCACCCGTCCCGCCCCCATGCGCAAGCATCGGCCGCACCAGGAGCAAGCGGATCCGCTTGCCAGCAAGCCGGCAACGGACCCGCTGGTGCTGCGCTACCTGGACTGGCTGGCCACCAATCGCAAGCTGGCCGAGCTTACGCTGACCAGCTATGCGCACGACCTGTCGGTATTGCAGGAATCTGCCGTGCGCCTGGCAGCGGGCGTCCCGCTGCTATCACTCGAAACCCGTCATATCCGCTCGTTCGCCGCACGCATGCATGGCGGCGGGCTGTCCGCACGCACCATTGCGCGCGCATTGTCGGCATGGCGCGGCTTCTACCTGTGGGCTGCACGGCACGGGCACGGGGTCACGGCCAATCCGGTGGACGGCGTGCGCGCGCCCAAGCGCGGCCAGCCATTGCCCAAGGCGTTGTCGGTGGAGCATGCGGTGGCGCTGGTCGCCCATCGGCGTGGCGACACGGCCGAGGCCGTGCGCGACCAGGCGGTCTTCGAACTGTTCTATTCAAGCGGGCTGCGGTTGTCGGAACTGACCCAGCTCGATGCGCGCTATACCGAAGACGGCGATTACCGTTCGGCCGGCTGGCTCGATCTCAAGGGTGCCGAAGTCACGGTAATCGGCAAGGGCTCGCGCCGGCGTACCGTGCCGGTCGGCAGCAAGGCCATCGAGGCGCTACAGGCGTGGCTCGAGGTGCGCGAAACGCTGCTGCGCCCCAATGCCTTGCCCGAGGACCGTCACGCACTGTTCCTCGGTACGCGTGGCGGGCGGCTGTCGGGCAGCACCATTGGGCTACGCATCAAGCAGCAGGCGCTGGCCGCCGGCGTGCCGACCAACGTGCATCCCCATATGCTGCGGCATTCGTTCGCCACGCATATGTTGCAGTCGTCGGGCGACCTGCGCGCGGTGCAGGAAATGCTCGGCCACGCGAGCATTTCCACCACCCAGGTCTACACCTCGCTCGATTTCCAGCACCTGGCCAAGGTATATGACCAGGCGCATCCGCGCGCCGGGCGGGCGGGCAAGGATGTTCGTGAGCCGGCATCACCACGGTCCGCTTCGAACGCTGTCGATGCGGCTGACGACACGCACGACACGAACGGCACGAACGACGCCGACGACTAGGTCCACTGCGAAAGGATATTCCTGAAGCGCTCCATTTCCGGCAGCAGCCATTGCCGGAATGCCTGTACCTTTGGCGTGTCCAGGTTTGCGTGCGTGCAAACGAAATGCAGCAGCCATGGACACGGGATGCTGACATTGAACAGTCGCACCACGCGCCCCGACAACAGGTCGTTGTAAGCCAGAGACGACCGGATCAATGCCACGCCCTGGCCTTCGGCCGCCGCCTGCAGCAACAGCGAGGAATCCTGCAACCGCAGGCCCTTGGTGGGTTCGGGCCAGTCCAGTCCCGCCGCTTCGAACCATGGCTGCCACGGGTCGCCCTCGCCGCGCAGCAGTGGCATGCCGGCCATATGCGCGGGTTGCTCGGGTAGCCGGCCGCCATTGAAGTCGGGACTGCAGACCGGAAAGAACACGTCGTCGAGCAGGCGTTCCACGTAGAGACCCGGATACTGGCCACCGCCCATCCGCAATGCGACATCGACTTCCTCGGCCGCGAAGTCGACGAGCGTGTTCGATGACAGCAGCTCCACGTCGAGTTCGGGATGCCGCTCGATAAAGCTGCCAATGCGTGGCGTCAGCCAGCGGGCCGCGAACGACGGCATGGTGCTGATGGTCAGGCGCTTCTCGCGATTGCCGGCCTGCAGCACGCGCGTGGCATCGGCAATCTGCAATAGCGCGTCGCGTACGCGTTCGGCATAGAGGCGACCGTTGGTGGTCAGCATCACGCGCTTGCCGCGCCGCTCGAACAACGGCTGGCCCAGTTCTTCTTCCAGGGCGCGAATCTGGTGACTGACCGCGCCGTGCGTGACGAACAGCTCGGCTGCCGCGCGCGAGAAACTTTCGTGGCGTGCCGCAGCCTCGAATGTGCGCAATGCGGCCAGTGCCGGCAAACGCGGGAATTCGCGTTTCCAGCTACGCGGCTCGTCGGGATTCCATGCCCCGCTCCACACCATGACGACCTCGGCTATGTGAGATTGGCTAACAAGAGACAAGAATATATATCGTTTTGCCGGTGGCAGGGTAATCACTAGAATGCAATGCATCGGGTCCCGCAAACAAAGCCCCCAACTGTGCTGGTCCAACTACCAAGCCAGTTCCGGCCACTCCAACTAGACAGTGGAGCCCGACTCACGGAGAAGCCATCATGAAAGCCTTGCTCACAACGACCGTCTTTACGCTGAACCCTGGCGAAGTCACCGCGCTGTCGCTGCACGCTGCTCAACGCCTGTTTGTGGAAGATGCAAAAGGTACGGATGTATGGGTGACCCGCGAGAACGATTCCGAGGATTACTGGCTGCGTTGTGGCGGCAGCCTGCTGCTCAGGCGTGGTGACGAGATCGTACTCAGTATCGATCCACGTGCCGCGGCCCCGGTGCGGCTGGCGCTGATTGCCGAGGCTCGCCGGCCGGTACTGACGCTGGCCGACGTGCCGCACCTGGTGTTGAGATCCCTTAAACGCCTGGTTCGAGGTACCGAATGGACGCCGGCGGAAGACAAGGCCCACGCCTCCTGAAGCCGCAGGCGCGCGGCGGCCCCCGCGGGGGGGGCCGCCCCCCCCCCCCCCGCCCAGGTCGCGGACACGGCCCGCCCCCCCGGCGGCCCGGCCCGGCCCGTTAGTTAGACACACCGGGCGGGCCGGGCG
>CAUUBQ010000091.1:0-29044 GCA_963543405.1 uncultured Cupriavidus sp. | reverse complement strand
TGCTGGACAGGTCGAGGATGGTCAGGGTGCTCATGGCAGTCTCCTAGGGGGATATTGGTGGTCAGTGGTGCGAGAAGGCGAGAAGGCGAAGAAGCAGGGCTTAGCGGTACACGTTGTTCTGGGCGTTCTGGTTGGTCGTGACGTTGTTCGTCATGTGATCCTGGAAGGCCGAGTTGTTGCCGAAGTAGTTCTCGACTTGCTGCATCTGCTGGTTCGACTGGTTGATCGTGGTGGTCTTGTCGAACGACAAGCTGAAGGGGCTGTAGACCGTTGTGCGCGGGGCAAACACAGCCAGGCCGCCGCGTACGGCTTGCAGCGTCTTGGCGTCGAGGGTTTCGGTCGAGGACAGGTCCTTGATGGTCAGCGTGGTCATGATGTTCTCCGAGAGAGGAAGGTAAGGCTTGGTGGGTGTGAGCACCGGGTTGGTGTTGCGCTCGGTACTGATATCGCAGCAAGCGTGCCAGCGCCGGCCAGATTCTCGAAGAAATCTGGAAAGCCTTGCTGGGATTGGGTTTGCGGCTAGGGGGAGGCGGTGCGCCGGCGCGTGGTGTCTTGCCGGCGGTGCGCGAGTGGTGGGGTGCCGCCAACAGAGTCCTATCAGGTGTCGGGGCGCTGGCAACGCCTAGGCAGCGTTGCGCGATCAGGGCGTCCCTAGGTCAAGAATCGCCTGCGCTCGGCTGTCGGGGCCCGCTAGCCCGCTAGTGGAGAATGTCCACAATCATGGACACTAACCTGGTTACGGTTCACGATTGTGAACATGATTGACAGCCTCTCGCGCAGAACCGGCCCGGTCCTGTAGGAAATCGACCAGCAGTTTCCCGACGGGTGAAAGCGCGTCGAAGTCGCGCGAGCAGATGGCGAAGCGGCGTCGTGCCCATTCGTCGCGCAATGGGATGGCGCGAATGGCAAGCGCCGTCGCCACCGGTGCTGCAATCTCAAGCGGGATGATGGCCAGCCCGAGATCGGCTCTTACGCAGCGCAACGTGGCGTCGAATGTCGATACCACTGCCCGGTAGTCAATCCGGCGCCCCAGGATGGCGGCGTGCCGGTTCAGCATGGTTTGCACGGCAGTCTGCGCGGGCATGCCGATATGCTTGTATTCCAGTGTTTGCGCGAACTCGCACTCGTCACTCTGTGCCAGCGGGTGCGAGCCGTGCACGATTGCCGCCAGATGGTCGGCCCGATATGGGCGCGTCTGAAAGCCCTCCAGGTCGGCTGCGTCCCAGCAGATCGCCAGCGGCGCCGAGCCTTCGCGCAGCGACCGCACCACGTCGATGCTCAGGCTTTCCTCGATCGTGATGCCGACATCCTGGTGACCTGGAATCTGAAGAAACGCGGCGATATCGTCCGGTAACGACTCGGCCATTGATGAAACGGTGGCCAGCAAGCGCACCTGACCGCGAATGCCGGAGCCAAAGTCGGCCATGTCGCTTGCGACGCGATCAGCGGCAGCCAGCATGGCGCGTGCGTGAGTCAGCACGATTTCTCCGGCGGCGGTGGGCACCACGCCGCGTCGGCGCCGCTCCAGCAGGCTTGCACCCACGGTCTCCTCGAGTTGGGCGAGTCGCTTGCTGATGGCTGATGCCACGATGTGCTGTTGTTCGCCGGCGCGCGCAATATTCTGGGTTTCGCAAACGGCGACAAACAGCCGCAGGCTGGTCAGGTCGAGATCTCTCATGCTTGGATTGTAGGTCAGGCATTCCGATTTGGAACGCTGAAGATCGTAAATGATCGCTTCTGTCAGCTTTCGGAACGGCATACAGTTACCCGTACCGCTCCACCTTCGGCGCTATTCCGCCCTTGCAAGCCATGACTGCTGTTCCAGACGTTCCTCGACAAGCCACCTGGCCGGTGCGCGCCGTGATCCGTGAAGTCGGACTGCGCGACGGGCTGCAGAGTATCCAGACCATCGTCCCCACCGAGCAGAAAAAGGCGTGGATTCGGGGCGCCTACGACGCAGGCCAGCGTGAGATCGAGGTTGGCTCGTTCGTGCCGGCCAAGCTCCTGCCGCAACTGGCCGATACGGCCGAGCTGGTGGCTTTCGCGCAGACCTTGCCGGGGCTGTTTGTCTCGGTGCTGGTGCCCAACCTGCGCGGTGCGGAGAACGCCATCGCCAGCGGTGCCGGCCTGATGATCGTGCCGCTGTCCGCCAGTCATGCGCATAGCCTGGCCAATCTGCGCAAGACGCCCGACGACGTGGTGGCCGAGGTAGCGCGCATTCGTGCGGCGCGCGATGCGGCTGGCGCCAGGACGCTGATCGAAGGCGGCGTGGGCACCGCCTTCGGCTGCACGCTGCAAGGCCGCGTGGAGCCCGATGAAGTACTGCGGTTGATGCAGGCACTGCTCGATGCCGGCGCCGATCGCGTGAGCCTTGCCGATACGGTCGGATACGCGGATCCGCGCATGGTGAGCGAACTGTTCGAGCGCGCCATCGCCGTGGCCGGCGATCGCTTCTGGTGCGGCCACTTCCACGACACGCGTGGATTGGGCCTGGCCAATGTGCTGGCAGCGCTGCAAGCCGGCGTCACGCGTTTCGATGCTTGCCTGGCCGGCATTGGTGGTTGCCCGCACGCGCCCGGCGCAAGCGGCAACGTCACCACCGAGGACCTCGCCTACATGCTGTCCAGCATGGGCATCGAGACCGGCGTCGATATCGACGCATTGCTGGCGCTGCGCCAGCAGGTGCAGGGCTGGCTGGACGGAGAGACGCTGCACGGCACGCTGTGGCGCGCCGGTTTGCCCAGAACCTTTGCCGCCGGCGCCCGCCGCGCGGCGGCCTGACCGACAACATGAGCCTGACCATGGAACAAGAGAACACATCGCTGCCGCTGGCCGGCATTCGCGTCGTCGAATTCACCCATATGGTGATGGGACCCACCTGCGGCATGATCCTGGCCGACCTGGGCGCCGAGGTGATCAAGGTAGAGCCGCCGGGCGGTGACAAGACCCGCAATCTCCCCGGCCTGGGTATTGGCTTCTTCCGCGCGTTCAACCGGAACAAGAAAAGCGTGGTACTCGATATCACCACCGAGGATGGGCGTGCCGCGGCCGCCGAACTGGCCGGCCAGTGCGATGTGCTGCTGGAAAACTTCCGCCCCGGCTTGATGGAAAAGCTCGGCCTTGACTACGCCACGCTGTCAGCCAGGTATCCGCATCTGATCTACGTTTCCCACAAGGGCTTCCTGCCCGGCCCATACGAGAAACGCCTGGCGCTGGACGAAGTGGTGCAGATGATGGGCGGCCTGTCTTACATGACGGGGCCCAAGGGCCGGCCGCTACGAGCGGGCACGTCGGTCAACGACATCATGGGCGGCATGTTCGGCGCTATCGGCGTACTGGCGGCCCTGCGCGAACGCGATCATACGGGTCGTGGACAGGAAATCCAGAGCGCGCTGTTTGAAAACTGTGTGTTCCTGGCGTCGCAGCATATGCAGCAGTTCGCGATGACCGGCGAAGCGCCGCCACCGATGCCGTCGCGCGTGTCGGCATGGAGCGTCTACGACGTGTTCACACTCGCGGACGGCGAGCAACTGTTTATCGGTGCGGTCAGCGACAAGCAGTTTGCGACGCTCTGCGGCGTGCTCGGCCACCCGCAACTAACCGAGCGGCCCGAATACCGTAACAACGCGTCGCGCGTGGTCGTGCGACCGCAATTGCTGGAAGAGTTGGGAGCGATTCTCCAGCACCATCAAGTGGAAGCATTGATGCCGCAGTTGGAAGCCGCCGGTATTCCCTACGCACCGATCGTCCGGCCGGATCAGTTGCTCGACGACCCGCACCTCAAGGAAAGCGGCGGCCTGGTGCCGATGCAGGTGGACGATGGTTCGATTGCACCGACGGTCCTGTTGCCGCTGCTCATGGGAGGCAGGCGCCCCGGAGTCAGGCATCCGTTGCCAAAGCCCGGCGAACATAACGCGGAGGTGCTCGGACGGATTGCCAGGCCTGGCTGACCAGGCTTCGCTCAGCCTTACAGCAATTCCCATATAAAAAGCATGACGGAGACAACCATGATTTCACGCCCCCAATGGAAGGCCGTGGCTGCGGCCACCGCCTTTTTACTCTGCAGCGCGCTGCCTGCGCTGGCCCAAAGCAGCAAGCCGGTGCGGCTGATCCTGCCAATCAGTGCGGGGTCCGGCGTCGATGCCATCACACGCACCGCAGGCCCCGCGCTTGGCAAGGCGCTAGGCCAGCCCGTGGTGATCGAGAACTTGCCCGGGGCGGGCGGCATCACCGGCGCCGCCGCGGTGGTCAAGGCACAACCGGATGGCACGACGCTGGGCATGGTATCGAACAATCACGTGATCAATCCGAGCGTATTCAAGTCGATGCCCTTCGACCCGATCAAGGACGTCACCCCGATCAGCGTGATTGGCGCCACGCAACTCGTGCTGGTGGTCAATCCGAAACTCCCGGCGAAGAACGTCAAGGAACTGGTCGCGTTGCTCAAGGCAAAGCCCGATGCCTACAACTACGCGTCTTCCGGCAACGGCACGATCATTCACCTTGCTGGCGAGATGTTCCTCAGCGAGGCCGGCGTCAAGGCCAAGCACATTCCCTATAAGGGAACCGGCCCGATGGTGACCGACCTGCTGGGCGGTCAGGTAGACATGGGCGTGGTCGCGCTCAATGCCGCAATGCCTTATCTGAAGGCAGGAACCCTGCGTGCGATTGGGCTGTGCGGTGATGCACGCTCACCGGTGGCACCCGATGTGCCCACCATTGCCGAGCAGGGCCTGCCCGGCTACCACGTTGAAGGCTGGTTCGCCGTCATCGGCCCCGCCAATATGAAGCCTGCCGACGTGAAGCGCGTGCACGACGCGTTTGCCACGGCGTTTTCCAGCCCCGAGGTGGTGGAAGCGTTGAAGAAACAGGCGACCGTCATCAAGCCCGGCTCGCCCGAGGCCGCTGCCCAGTACTTCCGTGCCGAAGCAGACCGTTATGCCGGCCTGGTTAAGAAGGCCAACGTAAAGGTCGAATAAGTCGAATGAGTCGAATAAGTCGAACGATCCATCCCATCGAGAACATGTCTGTCTACCAACTCGGCGAACTCACGCCATCCATTGCCGACAGCGCCTTCGTGGCCAGCGAGGCGACCATCATCGGACACGCCAGCCTCGCTGGTGATGTCAGTGTTTGGCCCGGCGCGGTCATCCGTGCCGACAACGAGCAGATCCAGATCGGCGCGGGCAGCAATGTCCAGGAGGGCGCCGTGCTGCATACCGACCCCGGCTGTCCTTTGCAGCTTGGCGAGCATGTCAGCGTGGGCCACCAGGCCATGCTGCATGGCTGCACGGTGGGCCACGGCACGCTGATCGGCATTCAGGCCATCGTGTTGAACAACGCCAACATCGGCGCCGAGTCGCTGGTCGCCGCAGGTGCACTGGTGACCGAAGGCAAGTCGTTTCCGCCGCGCTCGCTGATCCTTGGCGCCCCGGCCAAGGCCGTGCGCGAGTTGACCCAGGATGAGGTCAACAACCTGCGCGCCAATGCCGACGACTATGCGCGACGCGCGAAGCTCTACAAGACTGCATTGAAGCGCATTGCCTGAACGGCCCGGCATCAATAGATCCCTAGCCCAGCAATAGCGGCTATTTTCTAGCCTGCCTGCCGCGAGTTGGTTTCGGCACGGTGTCCGGCGACAGATCGGTCTCCGGATACCGCTCGAACGTCTGCTTCACCAATTGACGCAACCATATGATCGCCGGATCGTGGTGGAAACGCGGATGCCAGTATTGGCTCAGCGCGTAGGGCGGCAACGTAACCGGCGGCTTTACCACGCGAACGATGCCGTACCGGCTGAAGACGTTCGCCAGCTCCTCAGGCACGGTGGCAATCAGTTCCGGCTGCTGTTCCATAAGCAGTGGAATCGTGAGGAAGTGAGGCGTGTGAAGATAGATATTGCGCTTGAGTCCATGGCGTTCGAATGCCTCGTCGTAGGACGGACTTGAGCGGCCGGCGAGGCTGACGGCAACGTGGGGCATCGACTCGAATTGTTCCAGAGTCAGGGTGTCGCGTACCTGCCGGTTCTTCTTGCTGACGATGGTCACGAAGCCATGCATGAATAGCTGCTGCTGAAACAGCGCTTCCGGCGCAGTCTGCACGGAACCCAGCAGCAGGTCAGCGTCACCCGATGCCAGCAGTGTTTCGATTTGCGGAATCGGCACCTGCAGCGTTCGCAGTTTGCAGTGCGGTGCCACCATGCGCAGCCGTTTCATCAGCGGTGGCAAAAACACCAGTTCACCCATATCGGTCATGCAGAGCGTGAACGTCCGTTGCATCGATCCCGGATCGAAGCTCGCCTGGGGCAATACGCGCGTGCGCATTGCGGTCATGACTTCCAGGATGGTCTCTGCCAGCGCTTCGGCCTTGGCCGTTGGCGTCATCCCTGCGGACGTCTTGACGAACAGCGGATCATCGAAGTACTCGCGCAAGCGGTTTAGCGCATGGCTCATTGCGCTCTGGGTGAGGCCAAGCTGTTGGGCTGCACGCGTCACGCTCCGCTCGCGGAGCATGGCGTCAAACACCGTCAGCAGGTTGTAGTCGAAATCATCAGTATGCATGGCATACATTCCGTCAATGACCGTCATTATATTGACGCATGTTGGCTCCTTTCCTAACCTCCTGTCAACGCGCCTCGCAGAGGGCGTACCTTCACAGGAGACAAGCAATGTTCGTCAAGAACACCTGGTATGTGGCTGGTTGGGACAACGAGGTTGGCGCGAACGATCTGTTTAGCCGCACGATCATCGGCATTCCGGTACTGATGTATCGATCGGAGGACGGCACGCTGCACGCGCTGGAAGACCGTTGCTGCCATCGTGGAGCGCCGTTGTCGGTCGGTCGTCGGGAAGGCGACTGTGTACGCTGCATGTACCACGGCTTGAAGTTCGACGCGTCGGGCCAGTGCGTCGAGGCGCCGGCGCAGCAACGGATTCCGCCGCAGGCGCGTGTGCGCGTATTTCCGGTGGTCGAGCGCAACCGTTGGATCTGGATCTGGATGGGCGATCCCGCGGCAGCGGACCCTGATGCCATTCCCGATACGCACTGGCTGGCCGATCCTGCCTGGCGCAGCCTCGACGGCTACATTCACTACGACGTCAACTATCTGCTGATAGCCGACAACCTGCTCGATTTCTCGCACTTGCCGTTTGTGCATCCCACCACGCTCGGTGGCAGCGAGGACTATGCCGCCGCGCAGCCGAAAGTCGAGCGACTCGAGGATGGGGTGCGCATTGTGCGCTGGACCATCAATACGGAAGCGCCGCCCTTCGCGAAGCAGGTGAAGGACTGGCCCGGCAGGGTTGATCGCTGGAACATCTATAACTTCACGATTCCGGCCATCCTGCTGATGGACTCGGGCATGGCGCCCACGGGCACCGGTGCGCCTGAGGGCAGGCGGGTCGATGCTGCCGAGTTTCGTGGATGTCAGGCGCTGACGCCGGAGACTGAAACCTCCACGCATTACTTTTTCGCGCATCCGCACAATTTCGGGATCGACAATCCGGAGGTCACGCGTTCCATTCACCAAAGCGTGGTCACGGCGTTCGACGAGGATCGCGACATCATCACGGCGCAGCAACGTTCGCTGTCGCTGGCACCGGGCTTCAAGATGGTTCCGTTCTCCATCGACGCGGCGCTATCGCAGTTCCGATGGGCTGTGGAACGCCGGCTTGCCGAGGAATCCGCGCAATCCCAAGACGCTCAGGCGAGGGTGGCATGATGGAACTTCAGGTGACTGGCCTTCGGCTGGAGGCCGAAGGCGTGCTCGGTGTCGAGCTTCAGCATCATTCGCGTGAGGCGTTGCCGCCGTTCGAGCCGGGCGCGCACGTGGACGTGGGCTTTCCAAATGGCCTGATGCGGCAGTATTCAATTGCCAGTTCAGCAGCCGACCGGACCCGCTATTGGCTCGGTATCGGTCTGGCTGCGGCTTCGCGCGGTGGCTCCCGCTTTGCCCATGAGCAGTTGCGACTCGGTGATTGCCTGCAAGTGGGAGCACCGCGCTCGTTGTTCGGGTTGGAGGAAGCCGCTGCGGGGCATCTGTTCGTTGCCGGAGGCATCGGCATCACGCCGATCCTGAGCATGATCCGGCGCTGCATTGACCGCGGTTACCCGTGGCGCCTGCTGTACTGCGTGCGCTCGCGGCGCCATGCCGGATACCTTGAGGCGCTCGCGCCGTTTGCCGATCGGATCGTGGTGCATGCCGACGACGAACATCATGACCGGGCCGACTTCGACGCGGCGCTGCGGCAGATGCCATCAGGCTGGCATGTGTACACCTGCGGCCCTGGAGCCATGATGGATGCTGTGTGCGCTCGCGCACAGACAATCGGCATCGATCCTCTTGCCGTGCATGTCGAACGGTTCAGCGCCGCCCCACAAGTGAACGCAGAGCACCACGCGTTCGAGGTGCGTCTGCTCAGGCATGGAGGACGATTCACGGTCCCGCAGGACGCCAGCATTCTCGAGGTGCTTGAGGCGAACGGCGTATGCCTGCCGTCGTCCTGCCGCGAGGGGTTATGCCGAAGCTGTGAAGTTCCGCTGGCTTCCGGCGCAGCCGATCATCGCGACTATGTATTGAGTGACGATGAGCGCATCGCCAACAAGTCGATCCTGATCTGCGTTTCGCGGGCGAAGTGTGCGGAGCTGGTTCTGGACCTGTAAGCCGGCTTCAGGCCATCGGAAAGCGTGCGCGCGGCCGGTCCGGAACGACGCCGCCGCCCACGGGCCTGAGTTCGCCGTCCCAGGGTACGGCGTCGCGGTCCAACTGGTGCTCGCCCTCCTTGGTCTTCTCATAGAGATGGTCCCGGATCGCCTGGCCAATTGCCACCCGGCATAGTGCCTCGCAGTTCGAGGCGAGTGCTTCCTGTAGGGCTGCGCCCGTGATCAGCAGTTCGAATGAGCGCCTGCCTTCGCCGACGAAGCTGGTGAATCGGACGGCGGTCGGGTGGCCTACTTCAAGGAAGCTGACGGCCAGATGGTAGGCAATTCCCTTGCCTGCGCCTGGCAGCGTGCACAGGAAACTGGATGCCGCAGCGATGCTGCTCATGACTATTTTCCTCGTAATCCGATGGATACCGATGGTGTTTAGTAACTTGCCCGAAGTATTGCCAGGTGCTGCTACAGCGAAGCCACGGACTTGCCCGCGATCCGTCCGTCGATAATTTCCTCGGCGTAGCGAAGCACGCCACGTCGCGCTGCACCGACGTTATCCCAGGGTACGGCATCGAGATGGAATGTGCGTGCCAACTCGCCTTCGGGGTGCAGGCCCTCGCGGCAGATCACCACGGCAGCTTCGAAAGACCGGTCTGGCCTGGGCTCACCCCATGCACGCTCCGCGGCATGCCGGTAGACGAGAGGGTAAATGTCATACCCCTTGTAACTGGCGGTCGGGTGCGCTTCCATGGCTGACTCCTGTGTCCAGATGGTTTCCATCCCATACTCTACTCCAACCGTGAGCCCGGGAGCACTTGTTTGCGGTCGTGCTACATTGGCCATCCACAACATGGATGCGGTAATGACTCTCTGCCCTGCTTGCGAAGCGGTCGAACTCCACAAGCTCGGCGCACCCGGGCATGCCTCGATGCGCATCACGGATACGCAACGCATCAAGCCCGCCAAGGCTGCGCCAATCACCATTAGCACCTTCGTGTGTCAGACCTGCGGAACGCACTGGACCTACCGCGACCAGAAAGACGGCCCGGAGCGCGGCTGGCAACGATAGTGTGATAGGGATGGTGCTGTGACCCGACCCAAATGACAGGCCCGGGGTCGGGCAACTGCCTTCCCGCTTTCAGATTCTGAAAGAATGATTCTCGGAATCGCCCTCTAATCTCCTTTGCCGTAAGCGCGTACCATGCCTCTCACCGAGGCACCGCCCCCAAGATTCACGTCGGTATTGACGCAAAGGCAGATGAAAGTAGCTCTTGTTGTGTTCGATGGCGTTCAGGCACTGGATGTAGCCGGCCCGATGGATGTGTTTGCGGAGGCCAATGCACTGCTGCCGCACCACAAACGCTACGAAGTCACCCTGGTCGGCGTGCGTCCCCACAGCGTTACGTGCTCGAACGGCATGCAGATCAGTGTGCCGGTGGACTATCGCAACTATCGGGACGACTGCGACCTGCTGCTGGTGGCGGGCGGGCCCCGGGCGCCGGGCATGCATCCTGATCCGGACTTCCTGGCGTGGCTGCATGACAAGGCGCTGACCACGCAGCGGTTCGGGGCGGTATGCAACGGGGTATTCCTGCTGGCCCATGCCGGGCTGCTGGATGGGCGCGAAGTCACGGCGCACTGGTCCGATACGAAACGGCTGCAGGACCATTTCCCGCGCGCCTTCGTGCGGCCGGACAAGATCTTTGTCCGTGACGGCAACCTGTTCACCTGCGGCGGTGTTACCGCCGGTATCGACCTGTGCCTGGCGCTGGTTGCCGAGGATTTCGGGCACGCGCTGGCGGTAAAGGTCGCAAAGCGCCTGATCGTGTATATCCGCCGGGATGGCGGGCAGTCGCAATACAGTCCATACCTGGCCGTGGGCCCTGAAGAGGATTCCATTGTCAGCCGGGCCTTGCGCTACATCAACGATCACATTGCCGAAGCGTTCTCGATCGAGGAACTGGCCGATGCCGTAGGCGTCAGCCGCCGCACGTTTAGCCGCACCTTTGCGAAGCACGCCAAGGTTGCGCCGTCCGTTTTCGTCGAGCAGGTGCGCGTGGATTTTGCGCGGAAGCTGCTCGAACAAACCGACGTGCCGCTGAAAACCATTGCGTTCCGGAGCGGCTTCCATAGTTCCACGCATATGCGGATGATCTTCTCGCGGCGTCTCGACATCACGCCCAAGGACTATCGTCAGCGCTTCCAGGAAACCGAGGGCAGCGCGCAGGCCGACGTGGAACACCAGGGCAGTGACGTGCCGATCATGGTGCCAGCCGCCGCGCGACGCGACAGTTCGCGGCAAGGGCCGGTTGCAGCGATCACCCACTAGCGCCTGCCTCTACCCGGTGACCGCCAAACGGAATTCGCGGTAGGCATCGACCAGTTCGGCGAGCCCGAATCCACGATTCCGACCGCTTGGGTTGGGTAGCACCCAGACCTTCGATGCACCGAGGGTCTGCGGTTGCGCGCCCCACTCGACATGTTTCTGGTGGCTCAGCGCCGCATAGGCTGCCTTGCCCAGGAAGGCGACATACCGAGGCCGGAATCGGTTGAGCCGTTGGACCAGGTCCGGCGCAGCGTCGATGTACTCCCCCTGCGCAAGTTCGCTGGCGCCGGCAGTGGCTCGGCACACCACCGTTGCCAGTCCAAATCCGAACACGAGAAACTCCCCGCATTCGGCAGGCCTGAGTTCACGGTCCGTGAACCCGGCAAGATGGATTGCCTTCCAGAAACGGTTGCCGCGCCCTTCGAAGTGATGGCCTGACGCGGCAGCCTGCAAGCCGGGATTGAGGCCGCAGAAGACCGCCGTCAAGTCAGGCGCGATCAAGTCCGGCAAGGTCGGGCCAACCGCGATAGCTGGCGCTGGCGTTGGGGCGGCTTGCATCATTTCACACTTCATCTTGCATGGTTCCGAGACTATAGCGGGTGCCATGCCCGGCGGCGATCGGCCGATGTCGCTGTTTCAGGCCATGGCCGGAAATCGACAGGAGATGTCCCCAAACCGCCATAACCAGCGCGTCTTGGAAAACCCGTAGTTTCTAGACTGTAGCTAACGGGCATCTGCCCCGGCTCACGACAGGTCTAGCAACATGATGATTGAGAACCGGAATACCTCCTTCCTGTTTGGAGGCAACGCTCCCTACGTTGAGGAGCAGTACGAAGCCTACCTGGCTGATCGCGCCACGGTGTCCGACGAATGGCGCGGTTACTTCGATGCCTTGCAAGCGGTGCCTGCGGTGGACGGGTCTGGCAATGGCGACGTTGCGCACAGCCCGGTGGTATCCCGCTTCGTCGAACTGGCCAGGCAGTCGCGTGCGGCCGGGCGGACCGCAGCCGATCATCCTGCTGCGGTCCGCAAGCAGCTCGCCGTGCAGGCCATGATCCTGGCCTACCGCATGGTCGGCACGCGCCACGCGAACCTGGATCCATTGCGATGGATGGAGCCGGTGCCGGTGCCTGCCCTGATTCCGAGCTACTACGGTCTTTCGCCGGCTGACATGAAGACGAAGTTCGATCCGTCGGATACGAACTTCGCGGAAGAGGACATGACCCTGGAAGGGCTGGTCGAGGCGTTGAGCCAGACCTATTGCGGCACGCTCGGTGCGGAGTTCATGTATCTCACCGATCCCAACCAGCGCAACTGGTGGCAGATGCGGCTGGAATCCACCCGCTCGAAGGCCAGCCTTGCCGCTAGCGACAAGCGTCATATCCTGGAGCGGCTGACCGCGGCCGAAGGTCTTGAGAAATACCTGCACGCCCGCTACGTGGGGCAGAAGCGCTTCTCGCTGGAAGGCGGTGAATCCCTGATCGTGCTGCTCGATGAACTGGTCTCGCATGGCGCGTCGCATGGCATCCGGCATTCGATCCTGGGCATGGCACACCGTGGTCGCCTGAACGTGCTGGTGAACATTGCCGGCAAGCCGCCGGCGGCGCTGTTCGATGAATTCGAGGGCAAGGCATCGCGGCAGCTGGCAGCGGGCGACGTCAAATATCACAAGGGGTTCACCGGCACCATTGCGACCGAGGCCGGACCCGCCGAAGTGACCGTGGCCTTCAACCCGTCGCATCTGGAGATCGTGAACCCGGTGGTGCAGGGGATGGCCCGGGCGCGAGCGGAAGCCATGGGCCTGGGTAGCGGCGCAGTGTTGCCCATCGAGATTCACGGTGACGCGTCAATATCCGGCCAGGGCATTGTGATGGAGACCATGAACCTGTCGAGCACCCGGGGCTACGGCACGGGCGGCACCATTCATATCGTGGTGAACAACCAGGTGGGCTTTACAACGTCCCGCCCGGAGGATGCCCGTTCATCGTTCTACTGCACGGACATCGCGAAGATGATTGAAGCGCCCGTGCTGCATGTGAATGGCGACGACCCCGAAGCCGTGGTGGCGGCCACGCGCATGGCCATCGATTTCCGCGCGACGTTCAACCGGAGCGTGGTGATCGAACTGGTCTGCTTCCGTCGTCATGGACATCAGGAGCAGGACACGCCAGCGATTACGCAGCCGCTTATGTATCGCTCGATTTCCGGACATCCGGGTACGCGCGCCATCTATGCTGCGAAGCTCGTGGATGAACAGGTCGTTACCGCGCAAGACGTGGAACGCTACGCGCTTGAATACCGCGAACGCCTTGACGCGGTGCAGCCCACCGAACAACGGAAGGCGACTGCCGGCACCGAGGGCGAGCGCATGATCTCGCCTGCGGAAGCAGCGCCGGCGGCGCGCTACGCCACGGTGCCCATGGAACGGTTAAAGGCGCTCGGGCAGCGGCTCACGAGCGTGCCGGAACAGTATTCGCTGCACCCGCTGGTCGACAAGGTGATCAGCGCGCGCCGCGAGATGGCAACGGGACAGCGCGCGCTGGACTGGGGCATGGCCGAACATCTTGCGTATGGCTCGCTGCTGGCGGAGGGTGTCAACGTACGGCTGAGCGGACAAGACAGCGAACGTGGAACCTTCAGCCATCGTCACGCGGTGCTTCACGATCAGAAACGCGTGGCGCGCGACCAGGGTTTCTACACGCCGCTCGCCAATGTGGCCAATGGCCAGGGCAAGTTTGCGCTCGCGAACTCGACCTTGTCCGAGGCCGGCGTGCTGGCATTCGAGTATGGCTACTCGCTCGTCCAGAAAGACTCACTTGTGCTGTGGGAAGCGCAGTTCGGAGACTTCGCCAATGGCGCACAGGTTGTTATCGACAACTTCCTGTCTGCGGGCGCTGCCAAGTGGGGCCAGTTCAGCGGCGTCACGCTGCTGCTGCCGCATGGCCAGGAAGGTGCGGGGCCCGAGCACGCGTCGGCGCGGCTGGAGCGCTACCTGCAACTGTGTGCGCAAAACAATATGCGCGTGTGCCAGCCCACCACGCCCGCGCAGATCTATCACCTGCTGCGCAGGCAGGCACTGGATGCCGAGCGTGTACCGCTGATCGTCATGACACCCAAGTCGTTGCTGCGCCATCCGGAGGCGGTCAGCAGCCTGGAGGACCTTGCCGGCGGCCGGTTCGAAGAGGTACTGGCAGAGACGCGCACCGACGCGGAAGCCGGGCAGGTCGATTCCCTTGTGTTGTGCTCGGGCAAGGTCTACTTCGACCTGCTGGCCCGCCGGCGCAAGGCCGGCAAGCACAATATCGCGTTGCTGCGTGTCGAACAGTTGTACCCGTTTCCGGCAACGCGCATCGCCGAGGAGATCGCACGCTATCCGCATCTCAGGCACGTGGTTTGGTGCCAGGAAGAATCGAAGAACCAGGGCGGGTGGAGTTTCGTGATGGAGCGGCTGCTGGATATCGTCAAGGTTCCGGGCATGCTGCGCTATATCGGACCCGAAGCGACAGCATCGACCGCGCCTGGCTATGCGTGGATGCACACCGAGCGGCAAGAGAACTTCCTGCGCGCGGCGGTCGAGGAAGCGCTGGCTTGACGCTGTCGTAACTTCCAAGAGTCGGACAATCGGCGCCTTGCAGGGCGCCGATTGTCTTTGCACCCCAGGGGTAATCAACCCGTCGGGTTTGCGGTCAACATCTGGATTCACATCATGCCAATCAACGAAACGCTTGCTCCAATGCGTGCAACAACTGCCTCGGCGATGCCGATACGAGCGGAACGTGCCGGACCGCAGGATGACCTGCACCTGATTGCCGGGACGCTCGACGTCGTTGGCGATACCTGGACCCTCTTGATCGTACGCGAAGCGCTGGCGGGAGCGACCCGGTTTGGCCAGTTTCAACGGCGGATCGGCATCGGCCCGAACATCCTGTCCGCGCGACTGCGCTTGCTGATCGAGCATGGCGTACTGGAATCAAAGGTGTGCGCCGAGCGCGCCGACTGGAGTGACTATGTTCTGACGCGGAAGGGCAGGAAGCTGCAGGCCGTGCTGGACGCACTGCGGCACTGGGGAACCTATGCGGCAGTAACGGGGCAGGAATGAATTGCGGCACCTTCGGGCATTTCGACCGAAGGTGCCGCTTGACGGTGGGGCCCGGCTTGTGGGCTTACCGGCTTAGCCGGCAACGGGTGTGTCGGCGTAAGTCGACTGCCAGCCTCCGCCGAGGACCTTGCAGAGCACGATCAGGTTTGTCGCCGCAGCCGCGCGGCTTTCCTCGAGGTTGCGCTGTGCCTGCAGGAGCTGCCGCTGGGTGTTCAGCACATCAAGGTAGTCGACGGCGCCAGCCTTGTAACGCCGTTGTGCAATCGTCAGCGCACGCTGGTTCTCGCTGACCACCGTCACCAGCTTGTCGCGTCGGCGCTGCTCGGCATCGTAGGCCACCAGCGCATCATCGACCTCGCGCCATGCTTTGAGAACCGTATGCCGGTAAGCGATGGCAGCTTCCTGCTGCTGGGCTTCGCGCAGGTGCAGCGTGGCCCTGAGTCGTCCACCTTCGAAGATTGGCAGCGAAATCGACGGGCCTATCACGAACTGGCGCGAGGCCCAGTCGGCAAGACTGGAAAGCTGCAGGCTCTGGAACCCGGCGCTGCCATTCAGCGTGATACGTGGATAGAAATCGGCCTTTGCCATGCCGATCGAGGCGGTGGCCGCGTGCAGTTGCGCTTCGGCCCGCCTGATATCGGGTCGGCGTTGCACGATTTCCGACGGCAGGCCGACGGGCACCTGCGCGGGAAGCGTGGGCATCTCGCGCGGCTCGCCGAGTTGCTGGCGCAGTGCGCCAGGTTCCTGGGCCAGCAGCAGGCCGATGGCGTTGATGGTGGATTCGTGGCGGGCTTCCAGGGTCGGGATCAGGCTTTCGATCGACGCGACCTGGGCGGACGCATTGGCCACGTCGAGGTCAGTGGTCACGCCTTCGCGCGCGCGTACCTGCGTAAGCTTTGCAGTGTCGCGGGCGATATCAAGATTCTGCTTCGCGATCTCGAGTAGCGACTGGATATCGCGCAGTTCCACGTAGTTCCGGGCCAGCTCGGCACGGACGGACAGCAGTACCGCATTACGGTCCTCGACGGATGCATCCGTCAGCGCGCCCGCGGCCTCGACGCTACGGCGCACACGGCCCCAGAGATCGAGTTCCCATGAGGCGTCGAATCCGAACTGGTAGACGTTAAAAGGCGGCGAGCCGCTTTTGCCGGGCATTGGCGCTACGCCCACCGGCGAGCTGCCCGACGCCGATTGCGTCGGGGCGCTGTTCGGCGCCACGCCGAGCAGTGACAGGATGCCGTTGGGACTGCCGCGCTCGCGGTTGTACGACGCGGCACCATCCAGCTTCGGGAGCTGTTGGGCACCGACGACCTGTTGTGTCGCGCGACTCTGCTGCAGTCGCGCCGCCGCCGCCGCCACGTCCAGGTTGGCGTCCACCAGCCTGCTCTCGAGTTCGTTCAGCAGCGGGTCATTGAGCAGCGTCCACCAGTCGGTGTTGAACTCCGCAGCAATTGCGCGGCTTGGCGCTTGCGCGGTCTGGAGCCGCTGGAAGACATCGGCGCTGGATGGCGTGGGCCGTGTGAAGTCCGGTCCGACTGCACAACCGGCCATGGCAAGCGAGGCCAGGACCGCCAGCGCGGAGGCACGGAATGAAAATTCGTCGGTGTTCATGATTTGGTACCTCCCTGGGCGCTCGTAGCGTCATGTCCGCCGACGTCAACATCTGCAACGACGGACAGACCCACACTCAGACCGGCGGCAACCCTTTGCCCGTGGTCGATGGTGATCTTGACCGGCACGCGTTGCACGATCTTGGTGAAGTTGCCGGTCGCATTGTCGGGAGCGATTGGTGCGAAGCTCACCCCGGTGGCAGGCGCCAGGCTGTCGATGTGTCCCTGGATCTCGACGCCAGGCAGGCTGTCGATCCGGATACGCGCGCTTTGTCCTGGCCGCATATGGGTGATCTGGTCTTCCTGGAAATTGGCAACCACATAGGCGTCGGTCACCGGAACGATCGCAAGCATGGGCGCGCCTGCCGTGACGTAGGCGCCGACACGGGCGGAGCGCCTGCCAACCTTGCCGTCGACTGGCGCATGTATCTCGGTGTATGACAGGTTGAGCGTGGCCTGTTCCAGTGCCGCCTCCGCACGCGCCTGAGCACCCGCTGCCTTGTCACGCTGGGTACGCAGCACGTCAAGGCTCTGCTCTGCCGCACTCAGCGCCGCGCGATGGTTGGCCTGCAGCGCAAGCTGTTCGGCAAGAATGCTGGCGGCGCGTTGCTGCTCCTGGGCTGCGCCTGCGCCGGCTTCGGAAAGGCTCTGATAGCGTGCCGCGTTGGCTCGCGCGAATGCGATCGATGCCTCGTCGGACTGAAGCCTGGCCTTCTCCTGCAGCACCAGCGACGGATGGCGGGCAATCTCCGCGTCGTAGTTCGCTACCAGCGCCTTGGCGGCGACGACATCAGCCTCAGCGCTCCGCAGCGCGGCCCGGAAGTCGCGGTCATCGATACGCAGCAACGGTTGACCGGCCTTGACCGACTGGTTGTCATCGACCAGCACCTCGGATATCTGTCCGGCAATGCGCGGGGCGACCAGCGTGAAGTCGGCGGTGACGTACGCGTCGTTGGTGGATTCGTTACTGGAACGGAACATCAGGCCGGTGCAGGCCCAGATGACAATGCCAGCGGCGACAATAACCGCGGCGATCCGGATGTTCCTGAGTGGCGCAAGAAAGGGACCAGAAGGACGGGAAGGATTGGAAGGATTGGAAGCGGAGGGCATGATGGGAACTCGTTAATTCGTCGAAGGTGGCGTCGAGGGTGGCGTGGTGCTCCAGGGCGGATAGATGCGTACGGGCAGTATCGGCACAAGAACCAGGAGCGCAACGGCAACGCAGGCCATCACGCGGTAGAGATCGGCGGAGGTCAGCACGAGTGCTTGCTCGTGAATGCGGTGAGCAAGCTGGCCAAGGCTATGCGCCGTGTCGACGCTACGGCCGACCGTCACCGCATTGTTGCCAAGCTGGTCGACGAGCATGTTCGAGTGAAAGCGTTCGCGGCCGGTGCCAAGACCTTCTAGCAGCGCAGTGGCCACTGCAGCGGAGAATGTCTTGAGCGAGTTGAACATGGCCGAGGCAAACGGCCCTTCTGTCGGTGGCAGGCCTGTGGTGACGCCCATCAGGATCGCCAGGATCACCATCGGCTGGGCGACGATCTGCAGCGATTGAAGCCAGAAGAAGTTGTCGCGGATCCATTCGGTGGTGACGAAGCTTCCCAGGAAACACGTGGCGATCATCAGGCACAGTCCCACCGTCATTACCCACCGCGAGTCGACCCGTCGAGTGTTCAGGATGGCGGCAGTCAGCGGCAGCGTGACCAGCAGCGGGAGTGCCACGAGCAGCGATAGCGGGGCGGTTTGCAGGGGGCGGTATGCGTGGAGCCGCGCAAGATGCTGGCCCGGGATGGCGGCCACGCCGACCAGCAGGATCACGGCCCCAGCCAGCGTCATAAGGCCATGGGCGAAGTTCCTGCGGCCAAGCAGCTGGAGCTTGAAGAACGGCAGTGGGTGAAACCACTCGTTGACAAGGAACACCGCAAGCAGCGCGGAGCCGCCACCAAACATCACCCTGATGAAATGCGAGGCCAGCCAGTCAAGGCGGTCGCCCTGCAGCAGGCCGATGACGAGCATGGCCACCGCGGGGAATCCGGTCAGGAAGCCTGTCCAGTTGAATGCGCCGAACCGCTCAAGTCGCGGCGGATCATCGGGAAGCCCCCAACGAACCGCGGCGCAGCTGATCACCCCAAGCGGCACGATCTGCCAGAAGACCATCCGCCATCCCACGTACTCGGTCCACAACGCGGCGAGCGGCGTACCGAGCGCGGGGCCGAACGTGGCGGTCATCGCATAGCCGGCCAGCCCGTACAGCTTGACCTTGGGTGGCAGGTAGCGCAGCGCCACGATAATCAGCATCGGCGGCAGGCAGCCACCAGTGACGCCCTGAAGCACCCGGAGGACATAGAGCGCATGCAGGTTTGGTGCGAACGGGCAGAGCATCCCCAGCACGATCGTGGCAAGTACCGCGCCGATCGTGAAGCGCTTCAGCGTGAAGGTGATGCCAAACCAGGGGGCGAAGACCATCGTGGCGACGTTGGCAGCCTCGAAGAGCGTGGTAATCCAGGTGCCGTCGTCGCGGCCGATCGAGAGCACGCCTTGCACATCGGTCAAGGCCAAGGCGGTGACCTGCTCGTTCAGGATCGCCAGCAACGACGCAAGCAGCACGCCGACCAGCCCCGTGGCCAGGCGGGCCGAGAACGCGACGGGGGCGAGGGGGGCGGCTGGAGCGGGCACCGGCTGCGCAAGGGATTGAGGCAGCGGGCCGGGTTGCCTGGCAACCGATGGCATGTCCTCTGCCGTGAGTGGGGACGCGGTATTCATGGGTGTCTCATTCCAACTCTATGAGCGTTGCTCATGCCGCGCCGCGTCTTCGAAGTACTGGGGTGCTTCGCGACGGTCGAACATGCCGTATTCGCGGACCACGCGAATGGTGCGCAGGCGCACGTCGGTCGGCAGCCTTGCCTGCTTTTCGAACGACTTGGCCGCTGCTTCGTCGCGCCACGTCGCCACGACGATGACTTCCTCGGGTGACAACAGCGCCTTGAAGGCATCCCATGCCACCAGTCCGGAAGCCTCGGTATCAAGGCCGAGGGACCTGGCCACCGCTTCCGCGCTTGCACCCTGGAGCCAGTCGGGAGAGCGGCTGGCATCGAGCAACATCACCGCCTTGCCGGCGCCCACTTCGGTGGGGTCCAGGCGCTGCTGAGGCAGCACCTGATCGGCGGACAGGAGTGAATCGGCGAGCGTTTCGCCGATACGCAGCCGATAGTCGGAGAAGACCCGGTCCCGCGCGGCCTGTTGGACCTTGTGATGCTTCGTCGTGGTACGCCACCGCACCAGCGCCTTCTCGTCGTGCCAGCTCGACAACGAGAGCAGCCATCCGTCACGCGTCAGACTGGCATAGCGGTTGTTGTCGATGAAACCGTCGATCTGCTCGAGTTCGGGTCTCAGCATCTTGGCCATGCCAAGATAGGTATCGAACTGCGCGGGGATGGGATTGACTTCAAGCATTGCAGCGAACACGGCCGACTCCTTCGATAGGTTGGCTGTACCATGCGACGTGCCAGTACAGCCCAGACTTTGGTGTGTTCAATGTACGAGATTGAAAGTATTTCTTGCGGTCGACGCGCGCTGGAATCGGGCCAAGTTGTGCGAGATTCTTGCCAGGCTGCAGCTATGACGCTGTTCACCCACCGTCGCGTGAACTAGTCTTTTTCGTCGGGCTTGAAAATGGCGAAGCAGGCCGTGGCGGTGCACATTGCGCACGTGGCCCGGATTCGCTTGTCTTTGGCCAGAAACTGAAGCGCTTGGGCCAGCGCGTAGTGGTGATCGTTGCCAGAATGGGTTGTCCCACCCTCTCAGTTCTTCCAGGCAACGTGACCCGAAATCCAGAAACTGCATTAAGCGCATTGACTGCGGCCTTGCCCCCAGCGCCCGCCACCGAGCCGATGTCGGGCGCCGACATCATCCTGCGCGTGCTGTCCGAGCAGGGCGTCGACACCGTCTTTGGCTACAGCGGCGGTGCGATTCTGCCCACGTATGACGCGGTGTTTCGCTTCAACGCCATGCACGAAGCGAACCCCGAGCACCAGATCAGACTGGTTGTGCCCGCCAACGAACAGGCGGCTGGATTCATGGCGGCGGGCTATGCGCGCGCCAGCGGCAAGGTGGGTGTGTTCATGGTTACGTCGGGACCGGGCGCGACAAATGCGGTGACGCCCATCGCCGATTGCAATGGTGATTCCGTGCCGGTGGTCCTGATCTGCGGCCAGGTGCCGCGTGCTGCGATCGGCAGCGATGCATTCCAGGAAGCCCCGGTCTTCAACATCATGTCGGCGTGCGCCAAGCAGGTGTTCCTCGTCACCGACCCCGCAAAACTCGAACACACGCTGCGTACGGCGTTCGAAGTGGCGCGAACCGGGCGTCCTGGGCCGGTTGTCGTCGATGTGCCGAAGGACGTGCAGAACTGGATCGGTCAATACCACGGCCACGGCACCCTGCAGTTCCGGGGCTACTCGGAACGTCTCCGGCGCGTGGCGCAAGGCGACCGGCTCGAAGGCAGGAAGCGCGCGAAGTTGTTCGAGTTGCTACGAAAAAGCCGTCGGCCGCTGCTGTACGTGGGTGGAGGGATCATCGCGGCGAGGGCAACCGAGGCACTGAGGCAGTTCAGCGAGCGCTATGAAATTCCAGTAGTCACCACGCTGATGGGGCTCGGTGCCATGCCTGCAAGACATCCGCTGTATCTTGGCATGCTTGGTATGCACGGTGCGGCGTATGCGAACTATGCGGTCGAGGACTGTGACTTCCTGATTGCCGTTGGCGCGCGGTTCGATGATCGTGTGGCCGGTGGGCGTCCGGACGCCTTTGCGCCGGGCGCGCGCCACGTCGCCCATATCGATATTGACGCCGCGGAGATCAACAAGGTCAAGCGCGCAGACTGGTGTCATGTTGGCGACGCCAGGCAAGCCCTGCTTTCGTTGATGGAGGAGGGACCCACCACGCATTCACATCACCCGTGGATCGAGCATGTGGCTGAACTGAAGCGCGCCTATCGCATGAACTACAACCGGACCAGCCGCGCGATTCAACCGCAGTTCGTGGTGGAGATGCTCGGCGAGATCACCGACGGGCGCGCCATCATCAGCACCGGCGTTGGCCAGCACCAGATGTGGGCGGCGCAGTACTTCCCGTTTGGCGAGCCACGCAGTTTCCTGACATCGGGCAGCATGGGAACCATGGGATTTGGGCTGCCGGCGGCGATTGGCGCGCAAATGGCACGGCCGGATGCACTGGTGATCGATATCGACGGCGACGGCAGTATCCGCATGAACCTGGGTGAGCTGGAGACGGCGACTACCTACGGCGTGCCCGTCAAGGTACTGCTGCTCAACAATCGCGGTGACGGCATGATCCGCCAGTGGCAACGGCTGTTCTACGATGGCCGACTTTGTGTGAGCGACAAGGCTCTGCATCGCAAGGACTTCATCATGGCCGCACGCGCCGATGGTTTCGAGTTCGCACGTCGTGTGGAGGACGTGGACGGACTCGAGACGGCATTGAAGGCCTTCATCGAGTTTGACGGCCCTGCGTTTCTTGAAGTGATGGTGGACGTGGATGCCGACGTGTTCCCGATGGTGGGACCGGGTCAAAGCTTCGCCAATATGATCACCGGCCCCTTCATCCCCTCACGGCCGGGGTCGCTTGCGGTCGGGGATGGCGCGCCGAGCCAGCCCGCCGCGGACATGTTCTAGCGGGTAGGTCATGGGCCCGCGGCGCCGGCCAGCGATGGCGCCGTGCGCGCCCTTAGCCGGGGCGTGGCGAAGTCGAGGAATGCCCTTAACTTCAGGGGCAGGGGAGCCTGCCCCTTGTGCACAAGACTGACTGGCAACGGCGTGGATTCGTAATCCTCGAGCACAATGGCAAGGCTGTCCTGGCGTACCGCGTCAGTTACCTGGTACGACAGTACGCGGATCAAGCCCATGCCCAGCATCGCCGCAGCGATGGCGGCCTCGGCCGTATTGACGGCAAGCCTGGATCGTACCGGTATCGATACCTCGGACTTGCCGGCGCCAAAGACCCATGCGCGCATCGACGCCAACACCTCGTAGGAAATGCACTGATGGTTCGCGAGGTCAGTCGGCGCGGCCGGGGCCCCGTGTGCTGCGAGATAGCCGGGACTACCGCACACCACCCGGCGCACGGTGCCGACCCGCGTGGCGATCAGCGTGCTATCGGGGAGTTCGCCGATGCGCACGGCCACGTCGGCATGCTCTTCCATCAGATGCACCACGCGATCGGTCAGCACGAGGTTGATATTGATCTCTGGGTACTGGGCCAGGAATCCCGCCACCACTGGTACCACGTGCAGGCGTCCGAAGTTTGCCGGCGCAGTCACTACGAGTTCGCCCTTCGGTGACACCTGTTCACCAATGGCGGTTCGCTCGGCTTCGCCGACTTCTTCGAGAATGCGCCGGCACGCTGCAACATAGGTGATGCCGGCTTCGGTCAGTGAAAGGGTGCGTGTGGTGCGATGCAGCAGCCGGGTCTTGAGGTGGGTTTCGAGATCCGCGACCTTGCGGCTGACCGTAGGCAGCGGTACGCCAAGACGACGCGCCGCAGCGGAGAGGCTGCCCGAATCGACCACTGCGACAAGTAGGGACATCGATTCGAACAGGTTCATCTAACTCTCTCGATAATTGAGAACGTGTGGCTCGATTCTGTGGGATCGTTTCGTCATGCGCAAGCGCGCGGCCACGCGAATGGGTGGATTTCAGGCCAAAGTGTTTGCAGCAGTGGCCAGGAAATAGTGGTTCCGATCTGCCATGCACGCGCTTCCCACGGACTGGCGCGAATGCCAAACAATCTGGCCAGCATCGGCTATGGATCAGTCTTCGGAAATGCGCATGGTTTCGTACTATTCATCGCAGGCCGGGCGGCGATGGCTGCCCGGTACGTCGAATTTCAGGCGGCCATGAGCGCCGCGTAGGACCATGTTGCACAAGAGACCTGATGACGCCGCGGACTGGGGAGACTGGGACAATTTCTGCCGGGTAGTGGAGGCCGGGAGCTTTACTGCTGCGAGCGATCTGACCGGCATTCCAAAGTCGTCGATAAGCCTGTCGCTGTCCCGGCTGGAAGCGCGGCTGGGCAACCGGCTGCTGGACCGCACAACACGCAGGATCCGCGTCACGGATCTGGGGCAGACGCTTTACGCGCGAGTCCAGCCATTGCTGAATGAACTGCGCGAAGCCGATAACGATGCGAGGTCGAGCCGGCAGCAGGTCTCTGGAACGCTGCGGCTGGCGGCGCCCTACGAGACCGGATGGCTGCACCTGGCGCCAGCGCTGGTGAAACTGCTCAAGGCGCATCCGGACCTGAAGGTCGAGATCGACGACACGCGGACGATTCCCGACCTGCTGGAGCAGCGCTATGACATTGCCTTCGTCAAGACCGATGCGCGGTTGCCGGACAGCTCGCTGATCAGCAAACGGCTGGTGGCCATGGAACGTGCATTCTTTGCGGCTCCGGATCTGATTGCCCGGCGTGGGCTGCCTCGGCAACTGGAGGATATAGCGTCGTGGCCCATGATCGTCGATGCCGACGACGACTATTGGGATCTGTTCGAGGATGAACAGCAAGTGGCACGGATCGCGGTGTCTGCGAGCATCCGGACACCAAATGTCGAGATCCGGGTACGCGCCGCGACCGACGGACTGGGGGTCGTGCGCTTGCTACCGGGCTATATCCATGACCAGATAAAGAGCGGGCAGCTAGTGCGCCTTTTTCCTCAGCATTTGTCGTCGCCGTTAAAGGTCTACGCGCTGACGCCTGCGCGCAAGCTTGTGCCGCCCAAGGTGCGGGCGCTACTTGGAGCATTCGAGTTGCCTGAGGCGGGTCTGTGAGGTTTGGCAACTAATTTTTCCGCAGAAGCGCATGCGGAATCGTTGTTTTGCTTATGCCGTGTGGGGCCATAGCATGGCCTGCTTTCCCACGGTAGCGACAACAATGAAGATCAATAGCGCTTTTCCGTTAGCACCTCGAGCCGATTCAACTACCCAATCCCCAACGCCTGCCAGGGCAACCTCCCGCATTCTGCGGCTGGGTCGATTGGGTCTGCTGGGGGCAGCAAGCGCGGCGGCGCTCGTCTCCCTGGTTGCATGCGGTTCGGACGGGACCGCGCCGGTCGCGTCAAATGGCACGGCGGCGACATCGCCGGGTACCACGCAGAAGCGGCCCAACATCCTGTACATCATGGCCGACGACCTCGGCTATTCAGATATCAAGGCGTTTGGCGGGGAGATCGATACGCCCAATCTCGATGCGCTGGTTGCGTCGGGTCGCATCCTGACCAATCACCACACGGGTACCGTCTGCGCGATCACGCGCTCGATGCTGATTTCGGGGACCGACCACCATCTCGTTGGTGAAGGCACGATGGGTGCGCCCAGCGACGAACGCAAAGGTCTGCCCGGCTACGAAGGCTATCTCAACGACAGTGCGTTGTCGGTGGCCCAGCTGTTGCAGGATGCCGGGTATCACACCTATATGGCTGGCAAGTGGCACCTTGGTTCCGGCATCGTGGGCGGCGTCACCACCAGCGGCAAGACGCCGGACCAGTGGGGCTTTGAACGCAGCTATGCGCTGCTGGGTGGTGCGGCGTCGAACCATTTCGCGCATGAGGCTGCCGGTTCGAAGAACTACACCGAGAACGGTCAGTACGTACAACCGGGACAGCCTGGACAGCCCGGCGGTACGGGAGGGTCTCCGGCGGTGTTCTATTCGACCAACTTCTATACGCAGAAGCTGATCGAATACATCGATGCCAACAAGGCCGATGGCAAGCCGTTCTTTGCCTATGCCGCATATACGTCGCCCCACTGGCCACTGCAGGTGCCAGAGCCCTGGCTGAGCAAGTACAAGGGTAAGTACGACGGTGGCTATGACACGATCCGCAACGCGCGCATCGCCCGCCAGAAGACGCTGGGCATTGTTCCCGCCGACTTCAATCCTTACGCGGGGGTTCCCGAGGCGCTGGTGGCACCAGCGGCAACGGCCAACAACGGCACGGCTGGGGCCAAGTACATCAATGCACTGAATGGACCTGCCCAGGGCTATACCGACTATGGCGCAGGATACGTCGACAAGGCGTGGGCGAGCCTGACTGCCGACGAACGCAAGGCGCAGGCGCGCTATATGGAGATCTATGCCGGCATGGTCGAGAACCTCGACTACAACATCGGCCTGCTGGTGCAGCATCTGAAGGATATCGGCGAGTACGACAACACGTTCATCATGTTCCAGTCCGATAACGGTGCTGAAGCGTGGCCGATCACCACTGCCGACCCGCTGGCCACCGACACCGCCAACGCAACGGAGCCCGTGTATTCGACGCTGGGCACTGACAACGGTCTGCAAGCGGCCCGGCGCCTGCAATATGGCTTGCGTTGGGCCGAGGTCAGCGCCACGCCGTTCCGCCAGACCAAGGGCTATATGGGCGAAGGCGGTATCTCGACGCCGCTTATCGTGAAGCTGCCGGGCCAGACTGCCCAGCAAACCACGCTGCGCGCGTTCACGCATGTGACCGACAACACTGCCACCTTCCTGGCGGTAGCGGGTGTGGCGCTGCCCGCGACCGCCGCGGCACCGGCAATCGACGCTTCGACTGGCGTGGATCTGAACCGCGGCAAGGTGGCTTATAACGGCCGCAATGTCTGGCCCATCACCGGACATTCATTGTTGCCGCTGTTGCGTGGCGAGGCGACGGGCGAAGTGCGCACCACCGCGTTCGGCGAGGAATCATATGGTCGCGCGCAGATCCGCAGTGCGGATGGCCGCTGGAAGGCGTTGTGGACCGAACCTGCGCAGTTTGGCCCTGCAGACGGACATTGGGAGTTGTTCGACCTGGCCACGGACCGAAGCGAGAACCATGACGTCTCGACCAGCAACGTATCCGTGCTCGACGATCTCATCACGCAATGGAAGGCGTACATGAGCAGCGTGGGTGGCGTGGAGCCGGCCCGGCCGAAGGGCTATTACTGAGTACGGTACGAATCATGGCAATTTCCGTGAAGGCCACCTGTGTAGCGGCCGCGGGCGCGATGGCGTTGTTGGCGCTGTCGACGGTGTTGATGGCGCGGGCCGTTCCGAGCCATGCCGATGTGCCGGCCGTGGGTGGCCTGGATCGTGCCAACGGATCGAGAACGCTGGCGGCGCTCGGCACCGAGGGGCAGTGTGAGCACTATGGTGGGCTGCCCCAAGGTTGGGGCAGCGATGCCAAGGCAGGTATGGTGCACCTGAGCGGCGGAGATTTCGTGCTGGGCAGCCGGCATGGATATGCCGACGAACGTCCGGCAGGCAATGGCCGCACGCGGGTTGCCGGATTCTGGATCGACCAGACCGAGGTGACGAATGCCCAGTTCGCGGCGTTCGTAAAGGCTACCGGTCATGTCACCGATGCAGAGCGCCAGCATGGCGCGGCGGTGTTCCATCCGCCTACACAAGCAGAACTGGGGGCGCGCCCTCTGGCCTGGTGGACGTGGGTCAATGGCGCGTCGTGGCGTCATCCGGAGGGGCCGGCCAGCGACCTGCGAGGGCGCGGCAACCATCCCGTTACGCTGGTCACACAGCGCGATGCGCTGGCGTATGCGCAGTGGCTTGGCCGCGACCTGCCGACCGAAGCCGAATGGGAGTACGCGGGCAAGGCCGGCCATGAAGACGCGACGCTCGACACCGCGCCGCGCAATGCCGCTGGCAAGCCGTCGGCGAACTACTGGCAAGGTGCGTTCCCGCTGATGAATACCAACGAGGATGGCCATATCGGGCGCTCGCCGGTGGGGTGCTATGCCGCCAGCGACTACAAGCTCTACGACATGATCGGCAACGCATGGGAGTGGACGCGCGACGTGTATGCCGGCGAGCATCAAGGGCACTCGAACGGCGACACCGCGGCCATTGCGCCTTCGAACCGGCCACATGGACCGCAGGGCAATACGCCAATGGTCATCAAGGGCGGCTCGTTCCTGTGCTCGTCGGACTACTGTGTGCGCTATCGTGCCTCTTCACGGGAGCAGCAAGAGGCAGACCTGCCGGCTTCGCATATCGGATTCCGTACCGTCCTGCGCGACAAGGCTTAGCCGCCTAAGAGATCACTAAAAGATACTTATACGGCATTTTATACCCCAATTTTCCGAATGTTATCGTTAACCCCGGTTTCGAAGCGCCTGGTCATTCCCTATGATGTCAGTCATCGTATGTGTGTCGGGTGTTTCTGTCGCGGGGCTTTCTAGCAGCTTCGCGGTTCCTGCAACGGCAGCAGTTCCCGGCACATCGATTCGCTTTTGTTTATGGAGAATCTGTTCGTGCCTAACGCCACCGCCACTGCTCATCTTCCTACCCCCGTCGTAACCGAGCTGACTGTCGTGCCCGTAGCGGGCCACGACAGCATGCTGATGAACCTGTCCGGTGCGCATGGCCCGTACTTCACGCGCAATATCGTGATCCTCAAGGACAGCGCCGGCAATACCGGCGTGGGTGAGGTTCCCGGCGGCGAGAGCATTCGCCAGACGCTCGAGGATGCACGCCCGCTGGTGGTGGGGCAGCCGATCGGCCAGTACCTGGCCATCCTGAACCAGGTGCGCGCCACGTTCGCCAATCGCGACGCCGGGGGCCGTGGCCTGCAGACGTTTGACCTGCGCATCACGATTCACGCGGTGACCGCGCTTGAGGCGGCCTTGCTCGACCTGCTCGGCAAGCACCTGCAGGTGCCGGTGGCCGCGCTGCTTGGTGAAGGCCAGCAACGCGATGCCGTGGAGATGCTGGGCTACCTGTTCTATGTGGGCGACCGCCAGAAGACCACGCTCGACTATCGTACCGAGCCGAACGCCGACAACGAATGGTTCCGCGTGCGCAACGAGGTGGCGATGGACGCCAAGGGCGTGGTGCGCCTGGCCGAGGCCGCGTACGAACGCTACGGCTTCAACGACTTCAAGCTCAAGGGCGGCGTGCTGCGTGGCGACGAGGAAATGGAAGCGATCATCGCGCTGCATGAGCGGTTCCCGAAGGCCCGCGTCACGCTGGACCCCAACGGCGGCTGGCTGCTGGCCGATGCGATCCGCATCTGCCGCGACAAGCACGGCATCCTGGCCTATGCGGAAGACCCGTGCGGAGCCGAGGACGGGTACTCGGGCCGCGAGATCATGGCCGAGTTCCGTACCGCGACCGGCCTGCCGACCGCCACCAACATGATTGCGACCGACTGGCGCCAGATGGGCCATGCGGTGCGTCTGCAGTCGGTGGATATTCCGCTGGCCGATCCGCACTTCTGGACCATGCAGGGTTCGGTGCGCGTGGCGCAGATGTGCTCGGAGTGGGGCCTGACCTGGGGTTCGCATTCGAACAACCACTTCGATATTTCGC
>CAUUBQ010000090.1:0-29322 GCA_963543405.1 uncultured Cupriavidus sp. | reverse complement strand
TGCACGCCGCTGGCCGGCGCGCAGCGCATCCCCGGCGTGCAGCCGGGCGCGCGCCGGCTGCTACACGCCGCAGGCGACCCCCACGTGCGCGCCGGGCGGGCACGCATCGACGGCGGCGAGGCGCTGGGCAGCGCGCCCGCCGCCCCCGCCCCCGCCGCTGGTCCTGTTCCCACACCTGCTTGGCCAGTTTCCGGCCCAGCCTGAAGCGCAGCCGGTGCGTGGCACTGAAGGGGGCACGAACGCACAGGAAACCCCATCCGACGCGCCGCCAGTGCTGCGCTCGCAATTGCCTGCGGACGATCCGGCCGGCGATTCGGTCTGGCGCCTTGGCTACAGTGGCCGCGCCGCAGTGGAGGACCGCTCGGGCGCACAGCGCGCCTGCGCGGGAGGCGGCACGCCATCGGCCGGGTTTGGCAAGGGCCTGGCCTGCACCAGTACCGGTGAGGTCAAGATCCGCGAATCGCTGGTCGACATGGGTGGCGGCACCCAGGTGCAGCTGGTGGCGCAAGCCAAGGGCACCGAAGCCACATCGGTCAACGGCAATGCGGCAGCCGTGGATCCGTACGCGCTGGTACCCAATTTCTATACCTCGGTCAGTGGTTTGTCCGGACTGTCGGTGCTTGACGGCGCCAGCGTCTGGGCGGGACGCCGCGACAGCAACCCGTTCCTGATGTCATCGGGACTGCTGCCGCCGAACTCGTCGTCGATGCGCTTTGGTGTCGACAACGCCAAGATTGGCGAATTTGGATTGAGTTATCAATACACCGCGCGTAACGATCTAAATGGCGCCAAGCTTCCCAGCTATCACTCGCTGCGTACGGCGCCGATCAGCACCAATGACCAGGGTTCGGTACAGCTTGGCTTCACACGCGTGGAACCGATGTCGCAAATCGAGGACACCGGCAGCGCATGGTGGGCTTCAGCCATGCATGAGCAAAAAAACGTGCTCTTTGGCACCAACCGACTTGGCGTCCAGTATGGGCAGGGCTCGCGCGTGGCCATGACCGGATACACCGGCATGGGCAACGAGTTGTCCCGCGTACGCGTGGCGGAATCGATGGAGTGGAAGGGTCGCTCGGGCTTTGGCGGTTCGGTGGAATCCAGCCTGCAACTGGACCGGTCCAGCGTGGGAACGCTGCAATGGGCGGCTACGCGGGTACGGCCGGCCTATGTGGCCAGCGACCAGTTCCGGCTCACGTTTGAAGTCGCGCACGACCAGATCTCGTCGGGGTTTGGCGCTGGCGGACAACGCACTGCCTTCACCGTGGCGCCAACCCTGACGCTTGGCAAGGCTACCGGCAACTCCAACCTCCGCGCGTTCTACACCTACAGCCGTGCCAATGATGTCGACGGCGTCACGTTTGCCGCACCGGCAGACGCCTGGGCCACGCAGGCCAGCGGCTCGATCTTCGGCGTCCAGCTCAATCGGCGCTGGTAAGCCGCCCCGGAGCACGGTTTTTCCAACCGGCAGGCAGCACGGCCCGTCGTGTCGGAACCGGGCACAGCCAGTGAAAAACCATCGTGGCATTCATGGCACCAATCACCTGCGCCAAAATGAATGCGGGAACATCTATCATACGAATACCTGTAAAGGTATCGGTCAGCGCGCACGCAATGGTTAGCGCGGGATTCGCAAACGAAGTCGACGCGGTGAACCAGTAGCCTGCGGTGATATAGGCCGCGACCACAAACGGCACCAGGGCAGGGCGGCTGCGACCGGTGGCCATGGCCAGTCCGACCAGGCCGAACGACGCCAGATATTCGCTCCACCACATTGGCAAACCGGTACGAGCCTGCGTCGACATCGACAACAGCGGCAGGCCAAACATGGCATGCGCGGCCATCACACCCATCAGCGCACCAGTCAGTTGCGCCAACACGTAGCCCAATGCCTCGCGCGCCGGCAGCTTGCCCTGCACCAGGTTCGACAGGCTGACGACCGGATTGAAGTGTCCACCGGAAACCGGGCCCAGCGACACCAGCAACGCAACCAGGCCAGCACCTGTGGCCAGCGCGTTGCAGAGCAATGCCAGCGCGGTATCGCCCGCTGCCAGCCGCTCGGCGCGGATGCCGGACCCCACCACGATGGCAATCAGCAGGGCCGTGCCAAGTCCTTCGGCCACCAGCCGCCGGCACACGGTGGGCGCGGACAGCGCAACCGGCGCATCTATCGCGTCAGTCGTGTCAGGCGAGGGAGAGGAAACAGAGGAAGACATGCGCAAAATCGTCGAAAAACCGATCGCGCAGTGTTCCGCGTCGTGCCAGACGCCGTCAATGCAGCATGGCGATGTTGAGAACCAACCGGCGGTATCGAATCGTCAGCAAGCACCCTGCAACCTGCTACTGCAGGTCGTTGCGCATGATCAGCAGCCACGGCATGTGCGAGTTCGTATAGCCATCGAGCTGGCCCGCATCGTTCAGGTCGATCACATCCATCGAGACCGATTGCTGGACGTTGCCGCCGATGGCCTTGACCACGCCTGCGGCGCGATCCACCTCGACCACGATGTCGCAGTGCATTGGCGTGGTGCCGAAGCCGATCTCCGACGGATCCTCGATGTATTTGTCGCGGCCACGGCCGGCGCAGATCATGTCGCCCACGCGCGGCAGTCCCGGCACCGGTTCGATGTGAAAAGCGGGGCGGGGCAGGATGCCGTCGCGTGCGTCCACCACGTACATCGAGTGCGACTGGCCGGTCAGGAACTGGTTGGCATCGAGCCCGGCCTTGCGCATGACCCACGAAATGAACACCGCCGACCAGGCCCATGCTCCCTGCGTGACCTGCCGGCAATCTGGCGCCTCGCCGACGATCCCCCAGTAGCGCTGCGCCATCCGGCAGCCCTGCGGGGTGGCTTCCATACCAGAGCCATCGGGAAACCGCAGGCAATTCCCGTCCTGGCCATCCTCGTCCTCGAGGTCCGCGGATGGTGGTCCGGCCGTGCCGCTGGCAACTGCGACGGCCGGCGTGGCCATGGCCGGAGCCGGCAGCGGACTATGCGTCACGCAGGCCGAATCATCGCGCGCAATATGGACTTCCTGGCTGCCCCACTTGCGCCATTCCTGCAAGGCAATGAAGGCAATGCGCTCGCGCTGGGTAGCGCCAGGCGGCGTGGCCACGCGTTCGTAATCGGGCAAGGGCACTGCCTGGGGACGCGCGGTGCGCGGTGGGGTGGTGGTGCAACCGCACAGCACGGCAAGTGCCACCGCACTGGCTACGACCTGCCAGGCACGGTGTCGCGCCTGTGGAGAAGGTTGTGGAGCCTTGTGTGGAAAGCGCTGTGAATAAAGCTGTGGAAATCTGCGCGGCGGCAAGCTGTACGGCATCTCAGCCCTGTACGTGCTGGTATTGCGCAAAGCCTTGAACAGCCAAGCACGAATGGCAATTTCGAAGGCATGCCGACGGCCATTCATGTGGCGCTGGCGGCTGTGCGATTCTCCACTTGAAGCTGTCGGAAAATCGATGTGGATAACGTCCCCGCGCGCTGCGCACCTGTGCCGCTTGGGGGCTCCGGCGGCGGCACGGCGGGGTCAATGCAGACCGGGCGAACAGCATGCCCGTCGTCATTACTGGTTGACAGCGTCCTTGAACTTCTGGCCAGCCTTGAACTTCACGGTCTTTGCAGCCTCGACCTTGATTTCTTCGCCGGTGCGCGGGTTGCGGGCCATGCGCTCGCCACGCTCGCCCTTGCTGAAGGTACCAAAGCCGATCAGGCTCAGGGTATCGCCCTTGGCCACGGCATCCATGATGGCGCCCAGGGTCACGTTCAGGGCTTGCTCGGCCTTGGCCTTGGTCAGACCGTCCACGCCTGCTGCAATCGCGTCGATCAGTTCGGTTTTCGTCATGCTTCACTCCGTATCGAGTTGAAAAAACACTGACGTCCAGACCGGGGGCTCCGGCAGGAAGCCGCCCGGGCAAAGACGCCGCGGGCCACATCATACCGTGTCGGACACGCCGCACCGGGAACAGTTTGTTACCGCAACCCCCCGCCAGCCCGCGTCAGTACGCGGTTTGTGGGGATTCGGGCAAGGTCCGGAGCGCGGTATACGCACGGGAGCCCCTCCTCATCCAGGTGGCCCGCAATGGGGTCGAGAGTCCTGAAGGGCCCTGGAGGGCCGTATACGCGCCTGGAGGCCCTCTGTGCCCTGCAGGACGCCCGAGCCGGTATACGCGCTCAAAATCGCTCTGAGGCCGTATACGCCGGTTTGCGCGGGGTTGGCCCTCGATTTGGATCTGCAGGGCGGTATACGTGACTGCCCCGAGACTTGCACCGATGCTCGTGTGGCGATTTCACCCGCGAGCTGTTGCACATTTTTTCATCTGGCCCGGCAAAGCCAGCTTTCGCGGTCGGTTCGCGTATACCTGCCCTCCGGTGGCCCTCATGCGTACGGTTTACATCTTCTTTTCATGTATACAAATAGTAGTGGTAGGTAAACGGGGCCGTTTACTGTGGATAACCACGTATACGTCAATCGGATCAGACGTTTACGTATACCTGAAACTCCGGGACGAATTGCTGGAGCACGTGGATGACTCAACCTTCCGGATGGGATGAGGGACGTATACCTGCCAGGTTGTTCGAGTGCCATCCCCAAGCCAGCCCCAGGCAGCCCACATCAAACTCGCGCGCTTATCCACAGAAACTGGCCCGGTTATCCACATCGGTATACGTGACCGGCACGTATACCTGTCATGGGTGTGCAGGTATCATCGCGAGCGCGCCGGACTGGACCGGCCCAACCACCGCACACGGGAATATCAGCACATGTCGGACAAGGCCAAGGACGCCGGGGAAAAGAAGCCAGGCAAGAAGAAGACCGCCAGCGACCGCATCGAGGTGCGCCAGTCTGGTGTACATGGCAAGGGTGTCTACGCGATTGGCGCGATTGCCGAAGGCGAACGCGTGATCGAGTACAAGGGCGAGCATATTTCCTGGAAGGAAGCGCTCAAGCGGCATCCGCATGACCCGACTGACCCGAACCATACGTTCTATTTCAGCCTCGACGACGGCGATGTGATCGACGCCAAGTTTGGCGGCAACCGCGCGCGCTGGATCAACCACGCCTGCGAACCGAACTGCGAGGCCCGCGAGAAGAAGGGGCGGGTCTTTATCCACGCGCTGCGCGATATCGGCGAGGGCGAGGAGTTGTTCTATGACTATGGCCTGGTCATTGACGCTCGCTATACCAAGAAACTGAAGCAGGAATACGAGTGCCGCTGCGGCAGCCCGAAGTGCCGGGGCACGATGCTGGCGCCGAAGGAAAAGAAGGGCAGCTAGGCCTGCCGCGATCCGGGGCCCTCGCATGGGATCCGGATCACGAAGCGCATCGTCGCACGCCTGGACTGCGGTTCCTGCGCTACGCCGTCGTCCGAACCGCCGGCCACGGTGACCGGTGCTGCGGTGGGTGCCGATGCAGGTGCCGCCGCGGCAGCGGGCACATCCTCGATCCGGATCGTGCCCTGATGCAGGGTCACGATCTCATGCACGATTGCCAGCCCAAGGCCGGCGCCGCTGGGCGCCGCCTGTACGGCCTGGGTGCCCGGCGTATGGTCGCCGCGGAAAAACCGCTTGAAGACTTCCTCGCGGCGCGCCGCCGGAATACCGGGGCCGTTGTCTTCCACCATCACCACGGCCATGCCACGATGGCCCATTGCCTCGCCACCGGCACGCACGGTAATGCGTCCGCCAGCCGGCACATACTTCACTGCATTGTCGATCAGGTTGGACAACGCCTCGCGCATCAGCAGGCGGTTGCCGCGCACCACGGCCGGCGCGCTGCGTGTGAACGTGGGACCGGGCAAAATTTCGAAGCCCAGGTCGACGCGCCGCGCCAGCGCCTGCGGCACCCATTCCGCGCCAATCTCGAACGCCAGTTCCGCGAGATCGAAATGCTCGACCGGACCAAGCCGTTCCAGCGACAGCCCGGGCTCGGCACGTGCCAGTGAGAGCAACTGGTTCGACAAGCGCACAGCGCGGTCGGCAGCGGTCTGTACCTCGCGAATCGCATGGCGCGCCACATCGAGCGAATCGGCTTCCACCGCGCGGTCGGCGTGAAGCTTCACGGCGGTCAGCGGCGTGCGCAACTGGTGCGCCGCATCGGCAATGAACTTGCGCTGCGCGTCGATGGCATCGCGCAGGCGCGACAGCAGCGCGTTCTGGGCGCGAATCAGCGGTTCCACCTCGGCAGGCACCTGCGTTTCGTCGAGCGCCGCCAGCGAGCGTGCAGTCTGGCGGTTCAGCTTGTCGGTCAGGATCTGCAGCGGGACCAGTTCCTCCTTGAGCACGTGCGACAGGATCAGGCTCCCCACCAGCAGCAGCAGGATCAGCGGCACCGACACTGACAGCAGGATCTCGTTGGCCGCCGTTTCGCGGCGATCCAGCAGTTCGGCTACCTCGACGACGATCGGGCCACGCGGAATCTGCGCTTCGGTCGGGGTCGTACCCAGTTCATCGGAGGCCGGGCTCGGCAGGCTTACCGGCAGTCGTACAGCGCGCACCTGCCGGCCGCTGAACCATGCATAGAACAGCCGCGCGTCATGCAGCGTGGTCTGGCCCGTGCCATAGCCGAGCCAGGTGTCCATGCCGCCGATCAGGCCGTCGGGACCATGGATGCGCCAGTAGATGCGATCCGATCCTTCGGCTTCCACCAGGGTCTGGGCGATGGTCGGGATGTCCTGCTCGAGCCGTGGCCCCGCAATGCGGATCTGCTGGGCGATATTGTTGGCCACGCCGTAGAGCGCCCGGTCGAACACTTGCGTGGTGTAGTGAGCTGCCAGCCAGTACGACAGCGATCCGCTGGTCAGCACCAGCGCGAACAGCGGCGTGGCCAGCGCCCGCAGCAGATGAATGCGCAGGCTCGGGTTCGACGTGGCGCGTGGCGTGGCACCACTCCGCCCACGACCGCCGCGCGACCGCTTGCCGGCGGTGTCGCCAGGCTGTGCGGATGAGGATTGCGAACGCGGCCACATGGCGAGTCGGGGCTTCGATTCGGGACTTCAGTTGGGGGCGCCGGCAGCGTTAGCCGTTGATGGTGGCGATCACTGGGTGGCGATCAGTGCCCGGCCCGGATTTGCAGCAGATAGCCGAAACCACGCACGGTGACGATTTCCACGTCGGCGTCTTCAAGCTTCTTGCGCACGCGGTGCACGTAAACCTCGATCGCGGTGTCGCCTACGGTGTCGCCGCCTTCGCCAGCCGGATGGGCAAAGGTGGCCAGGTGATCCTGCAACTGCGCCTTGCTGACCACGCGGCCCTGGCGCTGCAACAGCAGTTCGAGCACTGCAAATTCGCGTGGCGACAGTTCCAGCGGGCGGCCATCGACAAACATGCGGCGATCGTTGCCTGACAGCCGCAAGCGGCCCAGGCGCACATCGCGCTCGGGCGCGGCCTCGCCATGCTGGCTGCGGCGCAGCAGCACGCGCACCCGCGCTTCGAGTTCAGGCAGCGCGAAGGGCTTGACCAGGTAGTCGTCGGCACCGGCATTCAGGCCCGACAACTTGTCCTCGAGTTCGTCGCGCGCGGTCAGGATCAGAACCGGGGTGGTGCGATTGCGGGCGCGGTAGCGTGCCAGCAGCGTCATGCCATCGATGCCGGGCAGGCCCAGGTCCAGGATGACCAGGTCGTGCTGCTCCTTGAGCAGGTGGTCGGTGGCATAGACACCGTCATGGACCACGCGTACCTGGTGGCCGGCGCGAGACAAGCCGGCCTCCACGCCGCTGGCGATTTGACGGTCGTCCTCGATCAGCAGGATACGCATGGCGATTCAGGGGCATTGAAGCGTTGGAACAATGCCGCCGATTGTACAGGGCAGTCCAGCCTCCTGCCTTTCAGTTGCCCTTCAGCGGGCCAGTCCGGCAGCCGCTTTCTCGATGAACTGCGCCAGGTCGATATCGCGCTGCGTGAGGCCGTTGGCGTCGTGCGTGGACAGCGTGATATCCACGCGGTTGTAGACATTGAACCACTCGGGGTGATGGTCGACCTTGTCGGCCTGCAGCGCCACACGGGTCATGAAGCCGAATGCGGCATTGAAATCGGCAAAACGGAACGATTTCTGGATGGCGTCACGGTCCTGGACGGGCGTCCAGCCGGGCAGCGCCGCGAGCAGGCTGGCGCGGGCTTCTTGCGAAAGTGGGGTCATGATGGGCTCGATCTGAAGGATTTGTCTTTTGGCGCACGACAAGGGCCGGCCCGCCCGGGGCGACGGCCGGCCGGGCATGCCGGCATTGTTCCACAAAGCGGCGCACCCTGCGGTTGCCGCAAATCGTGTTTGCAGTGACTCAGATGTCGTCGCTGGCAGCCCAGCCTTCACGCGTGCCGACGTTGATCACCTGGTCACCTGCCACGATATCGCCGGCGCCCAGCGTGGGGAGCGCGCGCAGTTCCGGGTACAGCGCCGTGAAATCGGGACGCGTGGCGTCAAACAGCTGTTCGAAACTGTCGATCACGAAGTACGTCTTCTGGAACGTGTCGATGCGGTAACGGGTGCGCATGATCCGGTGCAGGTCGAAGCCGATGCGGTTCGGGCTGGCCGAATCGAGGCTGTAGATCGATTCCCCCTGGCTGGACAAGATGCCGGCGCCGAAGATGCGCAGGCCTTGCGGGGTGCGGATCAGGCCAAATTCCACCGTGTACCAGTACAGCCGCGCCAGCATGTCCAGCGCGCCAAGTTTGGCGGCCTTCAGGCCACCCTTGCCGTACGCCTCCATGTAGTCGGCAAAGATCGGGTTGATCAGCAGCGGTACATGGCCGAACACGTCATGGAAGCAGTCCGGCTCCTGCAGGTAGTCAAGCTGTTCGGGCTTGCGCATCCACCAGCTGGCCGGAAAGCGGCGATTGGCCAGGTGTTCGAAAAACACTTCGTCCGGCACCAGGCCCGGCACGGCTACTACCTGCCAGCCCGTGGCCCGCATCAGCATCTCGTTGAGCTGGTCGAACTCAGGTACGCGGTCGCGCTCCATGCCCAGAGTGACCAGGCCCTGCAGGAATTCGTCGCAGACACGGCCTTGCAGCATCGAGGCCTGGCGGTCGTACAGGCGGCGCCATATCGCATGATCGGTTTCCGTATAGCGGTGTACCGGCTGGGCGATGGTGAAGTCCGGGCGCAGTTCCTGGCCAGACAGCAGGCCGGCGTCGAACTGTTCCTGGAGCTTGGCGGTCATCGTGCCGGCAAAGTTGCCGGTTTCCTGCGTAGCGGCCGAGGGCGTCATGCGAAATGTCTCCACTGAATATTGTGCAACTTGTGATGCGGAATTTATGCATAGTCTAGCCAGCAGATGACGCGAACAGTCCGCAAAATCGACCTCCATTCAAGGTCTGGTGCATATAATCCGCATGTCGTGAACCAGAGTTGCGGAATACCTGCGCAAATGAATCAAGCCAGCCTCGATGCCTTTGACCTGGCCCTGCTTGCAGCACTGCAGGCCGATGGCCGTTCCACCCACCAGCAACTGGCCGACCGAGTGCACCTGTCACCGAGCCAGGTAGGGCGCCGGCTGGCGAAGCTGGAAGCCGACGGTGTGATCACGGGCTACCGCGTGAACCTGTCGCCGCAGGCGCTGGGGCTGGGCGTGATGGTCTTTATCAGCGTGAAGCTGGCGCATCATGGCGACACCATCATCGAGCGCTTCCATGAAGAAATCCTGTTGCTAGAAGAAGTGCAGGAGTGCTATTCGGTGGCTGGCGAGGCGGATTACCTGATTCGGGTGGTGGTGCCGGACCTGCCCACGCTGGCCGACTTCACGATGAAACGCCTGATGCGTGTGCCGGGCGTGGAGAGCGTGCGTTCGAATATCGTGTTGACTGCGCTCAAGCGCGAAGGGCCGCTACCGCTGTCTCATTTGCGCTAAACCAGAACGCAGTTCTTCCCAAATGTGCTGAGGCTTGCGCTTGGCATCGGCGCATGTCACGCTCGCGCGGAGCCAATTCCGGAGAAGGCAGCATGATCGGGAAGATCGCCACGGCGGCTGGGGCCGTCGCCGCAGGTCTTGTATTGAGCGCATTGACGTGGGCACCGGCTGCAACGGCCGCGCAGATCACGCGCTTCTCGCCTGAAGGGGTGAATCCGCAGGTTCGCCAGGTGGCGATCCGGTTCGACGAACCGATGGTGCCGATGGGCGACCTCAAGGCCGCAGCACCGGTCGCGGTATCGTGCGCCAGCGGTAACGTTGGCGGCAGCGGTCGCTGGGTCAACGCCACCAACTGGGTCTACGACTTCGAGCGCGACCTGCCACCTGGCGTGCGTTGCACGGTACAGATCTCCGCAGGGCTCAGGAGCGTGGCCGGCAAGGCCTATGCCGGCAAGGCCGAATACCGGTTCGAAACCGGTGGCCCGATCGTGGTCTCGGCACGGCCGTCCGGCGGACAGGTCGAGGAAGACCAGGTATTTGCACTGCGCTTCAACGGCGCGGCTACGGCCGGCTCGATCCGTGAACACAGCTGGTGCCAGGCCGAAGGCCTGGGTGAACGCATTCCGGTGCGGTTGCTGACGGGCAAGGAGCGCGACGGCGTTATCGATGTGCTGGGCTGGAAGGAAGTGGTCAAGCGCGACGCCGATGCCGTGCATCTGCTCACTTGCCAGCAACGGCTGCCGGCTGGCGCACGCATGCAGCTGGTGCTCGATGCCGGCATTGCCACGCCGTCGGGGCTGGCCACCACCGCGGCACGCCGCCTCGACTTCCAGGTGCGCGAGCCATTCACGGCCGGGTTCACCTGTGAACGCGAACGCGCCGAGGCACCGTGCACGCCGCTGCGGCCCATGACGGTCACGTTCTCCGCGCCGATCCCGCGCAAGGCTGCCGAACACATCGTGCTGAAGACGCCATCGGGCCCACAGGCACCGGCGTTCGATCCTGACGAGGCGCGCGATGCGCCAGTGTCGACGGTCACGTTCAAGGGCCCGTTTCCCGAAAAGGCCAGCCTGACCATCGAGGCCCCCAAGGATCTCAAGGATGAAAGCGGTCGCGTACTAAGCAATGCCGACCTGTTTCCCATCAAGCTGACCACCGCGACGCTGCCGCCGCTGGCCAAGTTCGCCGCCGCACCGTTCGGCGTGGTCGAGCGCTTTGCCGATGTGCCGCGCGGCAAGTCGCCGGACGACTATCCACCGTTGCTGCCGGTCACGCTGCGCAATGTCGAAGCCGATCTGCCGACGTTGGCGGTACGTGCCGACGCCGGTACCGTGGCGCGGCTCAAGGTCGACGAGGATGGGGCGATCCTGCGCTGGTTCGGCATGGTCAAGCGCATGCATGAGAACACGTGGACCAGGGAGCAGATCAGCGCGATCCGTGCTGGCCAGCCACCGTACGACGCGAAGAGTCCACGCGATGCACCTGCCATCGAAACGCGTTCGGTGTCCTTGCTCAATGGCGTGGCCGGAGCGAAAAAGCTCGACATCCCCAAATCCACCGATACCACGCCGCGCCCGTTCGAAGTCGTGGGCATTCCGTTGCCGGAGCCAGGCTTTCACGTTGTCGAGATTGCCTCGCCAATGCTCGGCGAAGCGCTGCTCGGCAAGAAGGCGCCGATGTATGTGCGCACGGCGGTACTGGTAACCAATCTTGGCGTGCATTTCAAGCTGGCGCGAGGCGAGGCCGATGGCGACATGAGTGGCCTGGCGTGGGTCACCACGCTTGACGACGGCAAGCCCGTGGTAAATGCCAGGGTGGCACTGCGCGGTTGCGATGGCGAGTTGCTGGGGCAAGGCACGACCGATGCCACCGGCGTGGCACGCTTTGCGAAGCTGCCGGACCGCCGCTACAAGGATTGCGCGAACGGCATGGACGGATATTTCGTCTCGGCCCGGATCGCCGCCGATCATCCACAGGCACGCGGCAAGGCTGACATGGCCTTCGTGATGTCCGACTGGAACCGCGGGATCGAAACCTGGCGCTTCAATGTGCCCACGGACCTGAGCCCGGTCCAGACCGTGCGGGCCCACACCGTGTTTGACCGCACGTTGCTGCGCGTCGGTGAAACCGTGTCGATGAAGCATCTGATCCGCAACGAGACGGCGCAGGGCTTTGCGTTGCCCGCAGCCATGCCGGCAAAGCTGCTGATCACGCATGAAGGTAGCGGCCAGAAGTACGAAATGCCGTTGACGTGGCGCACGACGGCCACTGGCGGCCGCAGTGCGGAGAACACGTTCCAGGTGCCGCAGGCGGCCAAGCTCGGCGTCTATGACGTGGCACTGGTCTACGACAACGATCGCACGCTGAACAGCGGCAGTTTCCGTGTGGAAGCATTCCGCTTGCCGGTGCTGGCCGGCACGCTGTCGGTAACCAAGGACCCGAAGGTCAAGGGTAATGCACTGGTGGCGCCGGCCGAGGTGCCGGTGGGTGTGGAGATCCACTACCTGAACGGCGGTGGTGCGGTCGGTTTGCCCGTGCGCGTTTCGGCATTGATGCGTGGCAAGTACGTGAACTTTGCCGACTACGACGAGTTCTCGTTCAATCCGCCACGCGCGCAACAGCAGAGCAGCAGTGGCGACGAGGACAACGAGGATAGCGAGAATTCACGCGACGAGTCCGAGAAGCTCGTGGCCGACAAATTGCCGCTGACGCTGGACAAGGATGGCAACGGCAAGGTAACCGTGAAGAACCTGCCGAAGGTCGACAAGCCTGCGGACCTGGTACTCGAAGCGGGTTTTGCCGATCCGAATGGCGAGATCCAGACGCTGCGCCAGACCGTGCCGTTGTGGCCGTCGGCCGTGGTGGTGGGCATCCGCGCGGCCAACTGGGTGTCGGTCAGTCAGAAGCTGGCAATCCAGGGCGTGGTGCTCGATACGCAGGGCAAGCCGGTTGCCGATTCGCCGGTACAGATCAAGGCGCGCGCACGCATCACCACATCCGCGCGCAAGCGCGTGGTGGGTGGTTTCTATCGCTATGACAACCGCAGCGAGACCAAGGACCTTGGCGTGGTGTGCGAAACCCGCACCAATGCGCAGGGCCGGGCACGCTGCGACGTGGAACTGGCACAGGCTGGCGAGGTGGAACTGGTAGCCAATGCACGCGATGCGGACGGGCGCGTGGCACAGGCTGCCACCACGGTCTGGGTCACGCGCCAGGGCGAGCTCTGGTTCGGTGGCGAGAACCACGACCGCATGGATGTGCTGCCAGAAAAGAAGGCCTATGCTCCGGGCGATACCGCGGTGTTCCAGGTACGCATGCCGTTCCGGCGTGCCACGGCGCTGGTGGCCATCGAGCGCGAGGGCATTCTCGATACGCAGATCGTGGAACTGAACGGTACCGATCCGACCATCAAGCTCAAGGTCAAGCCGGAATGGGGACCCAACGTCTATGTGTCGGTACTCAGCATTCGCGGACGTCTGCGCGAGGTACCGTGGTATTCGTTCTTCACGTGGGGCTGGCGCCAGCCGCTGGACTGGTGGCACGCATTCCGCAGCGAGGGCAAGGACTACGTGGCGCCGTCGCCATTGGTCGACCTGTCGAAGCCCGCGTTCCGGCTCGGTCTGGCCGAGATCCGCGTCGGCAACGATGCGTACAAGCTGGACGTTTTGGTGACGCCGGACAAGCCGACTTACCCGGTACGCGGCAAGGCGCGCGTGGTGGTGCAGGTCAAGCTGCCTGACGGCAAGCCTGCCGCAAACGCGGAAGTTGCACTGGCCGCAGTGGACCAGGCATTGCTGGAACTGATGCCGAATACCAGCTGGAACCTGCTCGATGCAATGGTGCAGCGACGCAGCTATGGTGTGGAGACCGCGACCGCGCAGATGGAAATCATTGGCCGGCGTCACTATGGCCGCAAGGCGGTGCCGGCGGGCGGCGGCGGTGGCAAGAGTCCCACGCGCGAACTGTTCGACACGTTGCTGTTGTGGAATCCGCGCGTGCAGCTCGATGGCGAAGGCAAGGCCACGCTCGACGTACCGCTCAACGATTCGCTCACCAGCTTCCGCATCGTGGCCGTAGCGGACCTGGGTGTGAACCGTTTCGGGACTGGCAGCGCGACGATTGCCGCGACGCAGGACCTGCAGATGATTTCAGGCTTGCCGTTGCTGGTGCGTGAAGATGACAAGTACCGCGCGATGTTCACGCTGCGCAATACCACGCAGCGTGCGATGACCGTGGAAGCTACCGCGCGTGCCACGCTGGTCGAGGCACAGGCATTGCCCGCGCAGACCGTGCAGGTTCCGGCCGGCGAGGCGCGCGAAATCGGTTGGGATGTCACTGCACCAGCGCTGCTTGCTTACAGCCGCAGCGGCACGATTGTGTGGGAGGTGTCCGCCACGGAGAAGGGTGGCGGTGGCGCCAGCGACAAGCTCAAGGTGTCGCAGCAGATCGTGCCGGCGGTACCGGTCACCGTGCAGCAGGCCATGCTGGCGCAACTGGCGCCGAACCTCTCCGTACCAGTGCAGGCACCTTCCGGTGCGCTGGCGGACCCTGCGGGCAAGCTGCGCGGTGGCATGCAGGTGTCGCTGCAGTCGTCGCTGGCCGGCGGCATGCCGGGCGTGCGCGAGTGGTTCCGCAACTATCCGTTCAGCTGTCTGGAACAACGCACGTCGAAGTCGCTTGGTCTTGGCGACGCCGGCGCGTGGGATGCGCTGATGGCCCAGTTGCCGTCGTACCTCGATACCAACGGTTTGGCTTCGTACTTCCCGCTGCGCAGCGACAACCAGTTCGGTAGCGAAGTGCTGACTGCCTACCTGCTGGCGATCTCTGATGAGGCGTCGCGCGCGGGCCTGCCGATGCGTATTCCCGATGCGCAGCGCGAACAGATGGAGCGTGGCCTGGTTGCGTTCGTCGAGGGCCGTATCACACCGCCGCGCTGGGCACCGCAGTCGGCCACGATGGATCTCGATGTGCGCAAGCTGGCGGCCATCGAGGCGCTGTCGCGTACCGGCAAGGCGCAGGCACGCATGCTTGGCTCGATCCAGATCCTGCCCGAGCAATGGCCAACGTCGGCACTGATCGACTGGCTCGGCATTCTTGCGCGGGTACAGGACGTGGCGGATCGCGACAAGCGCATCGCCGATGCGACGCAATTGCTGCGCAGCCGCCTGACGGTCCAAGGTACGCGCCTGGTGTTCTCCACCGAGCGCACCGACAACTGGTGGTGGCTGATGTCGGGCGGCGATGTCAACGCGGCGAAGCTCCTCGCGCTGGCCTCGCAACTGCCCGCATGGAAGGACGAGGTGCCGCAACTGGTAACGGGCCTGCTGGGTCGCCAGACACGCGGTGCGTGGACGACCACCACGGCCAATGCCTGGGGTGTGCTGGCGATTCGCCGCTATGCGCAGGTCTACGAGAAGACGCCGGTGAGCGGCAGCGCGCGCGCTACGCTGGGCGATGTCTCGCGGACGTTCGACTGGTCGAAGGCAACGCAGAAAGACGGTGTGGCCAGCGGCATGGTTGACCTGCCATGGCCGGCAACGTCTGCGAACGCGGCAGCCACGCTGCAGGTAGAGCAGCAGGGTGCGGGGCGGCCGTGGGCCACGGTGCGTGCGCTGGCTGCGGTGCCGCTGCGTGAGCCGGTGGCAGCAGGCTATCGCGTGCGCCGCACCGTGACACCGGTGGAGCAGGCCGTCGCAGGCAAGTGGTCGCGCGGCGATACCTACCGTGTGAAGCTCGATATCGATGCGCAGTCCGACATGACATGGGTGGTGGTCAGCGATCCGGTGCCGACTGGCGCCACGATCCTCGGCAGCGGGCTGGGTCGCGATTCGGTGATTGCAACACGCGATGAGAAGAAGGCGTGGTCCGAGTACACCGAGCGTACGCCCGAGGCGTATCGCGAGTACTTCGGTTACGTGCCGAAGGGCAACCTGTCGGTGGAGTACACGGTGCGACTGAACAATGCCGGCGAGTTCGCATTGCCGCCAACACGCGTCGAGGCGATGTACGCGCCTGACGTGTTCGGTGAAACACCGAACGCCAGGCTGATGGTTGGAGCCGCCAAGTGAGCTGGATCGCGTTACGGATGCCCCCACGGGTACGCGAATGGTGGATCGCCGGTACGCTGGCCGGCGTGACCTATGGCGTGATGTTGTTCCAGGCGTCGCTCGAACTGCCGCCAGGTACGCCACTGACCGGACAGATCGCCTACCAGCCGGCGTGGAAGACGGCAATGGCGCTGCTGCTGGCGCGTGCGGCATGGTTTCATCGGCCGGCGGACGAACGACGCTGGCTGGTGACCGCGCTGGTGTTCTCGGGCCTTGGCGATTTCCTGCTGGCATTGCCGGGTCTCAAGATCTCGTTCATGGGCGGGCTTGGGGCATTCCTGATGGCGCACCTTGCTTACCTGAGGCTGTTCGTGCCACTAGTGCCACCAGGCAGCGACATGCGCGCACAACGGCTGATCGGTTGCGGTCTGGTGATCGGTGCGGCAGGCGCATTGCTGGGGCGCTTCTGGCCCAATCTTGGCGACATGACATGGCCCGTGACCGTCTATATCGGTGTGCTTGCGGCGATGGCATGTGCCGCGTTGCTGGCACGCTTGCCGACACCACTCGCGGCATTGGGTGCGCTGTGCTTCGTGATGTCCGACGCGATGATCGGCATGGCGAAGTTCCTGTCGCCATTTGACACCTATCAGCTTGGCATATGGTGGACCTATGCCATCGCGCAGGTGTTGCTGGTGGCCGGTGTGGTCGCGGGACGCGGTGAGTGAGCGAAGGATGAAGCGAGGCACGACGACGATCGCCATGGCGCTGCTGCCGCTGCTGTTGTACGCGGCGACGGTTGGTGTTGCGCAGGCCGTGCCCGCGTTCAGCGAGGTACGCGAGAGCTGGCGCAGTGCCGATATCGTGGTCACCGACCGCCATGGTGAAACCGTGGCGCGCGTACGCGACGACTTCAAGGCACGGCGTGGCGAATGGGTGGCGCTGACCGACACTTCGCCGGCCTTGCGCAGCGCGATCGTATTGTCCGAAGACCGTCGCTTCTACGCGCACAGCGGAGTCGACTGGCAGGGTGTTGCCGCTGCGGCGTGGGCCAACCTCTGGAACACACGTACGCGCGGCGCATCAACGCTGACCATGCAACTGGCGGGCCTGCTCGACGATGACCTGCGTGCGGGGCGCGGCCGCAGTTTTGGGCAGAAGGTGGGGCAGGCGGTCAGTGCGTCGTCGCTCGAGCGTGGCTGGAGCAAGGACCAGATCCTGGAAGCCTATCTGAACCTGGTTCCGTTCCGCGGCGAACTGGTTGGTTTGTCCGCGATGTCGCAGACCTTGTTCGGCAAGGTGCCCAGCGGGCTCGATGCGCGTGAGGCGGCAGTGGCGGTGGCGTTGGTGCGCAGCCCCAATGCATCGGCGTTGCAGGTGTCGAAGCGCGCGTGCGGCATTCTGCGCGAGATGAAGCAAGCGCGCGAATGCGATGGGCTCGACGGCTTCACGGTGCTGGCGCTGGCGAAGTCGGTCAGCATCGGTGGAGATGGCATGAGCGCGCGTCGCAGCGGCAACCTCGCGCCGCATCTTGCACGCGTATTGGTGGCGCAGGCGCGTGCCGCTACGCCGGCCGGCAAGCCAGTGCCTGCGCGCATGACCTCTACGCTCGATGCAAACCTGCAGCGTGTGGCCGTGGACAGTCTCGACCGGCATTTGCGTGAACTCGCGGGACGTAACGTCGAGGATGGCGCGGTGGTAGTGATCGACAATGCCAGCGGCGATGTGCTTGCGTACGTCGGTTCGTCGGGTGCGCTGTCGTCGGCGGCCCAGGTCGATCACGCGGCGGCGCTACGCCAGGCAGGGTCGACGCTGAAACCTTTCCTCTATGCGCAGGCGATTGAGGAACGTCGCCTGACGGCGGCATCGCTGCTCGACGATCGCCCGGTCAACCTGCCAACTGGCGGTGGCCTCTACATTCCACAGAACTACGACCATCGCTACGCCGGCTGGGTCAGCCTGCGCGCGGCGCTGGGTTCCTCGCTCAATGTGCCGGCAGTGCGCACACTGGTGATGGTGACGCCGCACCGGTTTCATCGGCGCCTGGTATCACTGGGTCTGCCTTTGACGCAGTCCGGCGATTACTACGGCTACAGCCTTGCATTGGGTAGTGCCGACGTGTCGCTGCTGTCGCTGACCAATGCGTATCGCAGCCTTGCCAACCAGGGCGCGTACGGGCCCGTGCGCATGACGACGAACGCTGCCGTCTCGACGAAGCAGTCGGTCATGACGCCGGCGTCAATGTATGTGATTGGCGACGTGTTGTCCGATCGTCATGCGCGTGCGCGCACGTTCGGCCTCGACAGTCCGCTGACCACGCGCTTCTGGACCGCGGTCAAGACCGGTACCAGCAAGGACATGCGCGACAACTGGTGCGTGGGCTGGTCGCAGCGCTATACCGTTGGCGTGTGGGTGGGCAATGCCAGCGGCGCGAGCATGCACGATGTGTCTGGCGTGTCGGGTGCGGCCCCGGTATGGCATGAAGTCATGGAGGCGCTGCACGGTACGCTGCCCAGTCGCGCACCAGTGATGCCCGCTGGCGTGGAACGCGTGGCACTGACCTTCGATGGCAATCTCGAACCGGCGCGCGAAGAAGTCTTTCTGGCGGGCACCGCGGTGAGCCAGATTCGCGTGGGTACCACGGGCAAGGCACCGGGCGCACCGGCCATTGCCAGTCCGGCCGACGGTACGATTTTCGCGCTCGATCCCGACATTCCACCGGCCGCGCAGCGCGTATGGTTCCATGCCGATGGCCTGACAGGCCAGACCGCGCATGCCGTGAGCTGGCGCATCGATGGCAAGCCCTTGGGCAGGGGTGGCGAGGTGCCATGGTTGCCATGGCCAGGGCGTCATCGTGTGCAGTTGGTGGATGCCACAGGCAAGGTTGTGCACGAGATCGGTATCGAGGTGCGTGGCGCCAGCGTGCGCGAAGCAGCGCCACAAAAGGTCTCGGTGCGGCGCTGATGCGGGTTCAGCGCGGCGACTGGGGCAGTTCGCGTGCCTTGAGGAAGTCGACGAACACGCGCAGCTTTGGCGGCATCAGCGCGCGGCTCGGATAGTAGAGATAGAAGCCCGAGAAGGGCGGCGTCCAGTCGTCGAGCACGGTGACCAGCGCACCGGTCGCGAGTGCATCGGCGATATGGTGCGGAAATTCATAGATCAGGCCCAGGCCTGCCAGCGCTGCCTGGTGCAGCATGGTCTTGTCGTTGGCGATCAGCGCTGCACGGGTATCCACGGTGAAGGGCCTGCCGCCGCGCGAGAACTCCCATCGGTAGACCGAACCCAGCGGACCAAAACGGTACTGCAGGCACGCATGCTGGTGCAGCGCGTGCGGTGTGTCGGGTGTGCCATGTCGCGCGAGGTAGTCCGGGGCGGCGGCAATGACCATCCGTAGCGGACCCGTCACGGGTATGGCGACCATGTCCTGCTGCAGCGCCTCGCCCAGGCGCAGGCCCGCATCGAAGCCTTCGGCAATCAGGTCGATAAAGCGGTCGTCAGTCACCAGATCGATGCAGATCGACGGATAGGCACGCATGAAGTCGGTCAGGATCGGTCGCAATGCGATGACCACGGCCGAATGGGAGCTTGTGAGCCGCAGCGTGCCTGCCGGCATGTCGCGCTGCTGTCGGACGTCGTCGGTGGCGGCGTGGATTTCCGCCAACGCCGGCGCCACGCGCGCCAGCAATGCCGCTCCGGCCTCGGTCATGCCGACGTGGCGCGTGGTCCGCTGCAGGAGCCGTACCCCAAGCCGGTCCTCGAGCTGGCGAATGGTCTGGGATACCGCCGAGGGGCTCACCGCCAGGGCACGCGCTGCGGCGGTAAAGCTGCCAAGCTGCGCCACGCGCGTGAATGCGGCCAGCGCGGGCAGTGAATCGGGGTCGATTGTGAAGTCTGGCTTCATGATGCTTGCAGCCTAGCATGCTGTTTCGCGCCGGGGGGACTGGCGATACTGCCGAGGTCGGTTGCGGCGCGTACCGCGACCGTTTCGAACCGGTAATCCACAAGGAGTGTCCCGATGACTGCAACGCGCAAGCTGGGTCGTGTTGGCCCCGATGTTTCTCCGCTTGGCCTGGGATGCATGGGCATGAGCGAGTTCTACGGAGCTCGCGACGATGCTGAATCTATTCGTACTATTAATCACGCTATAGAAAATGGCGTATCACTTATTGATACGGCTGATGTCTACGGGCCGCATACCAATGAGGAACTGGTGGGGCGGGCGCTGGCTGGTGGCTGGCGCGACAAGGTGGTGCTGGCCACCAAGTTCGGCATCGTGCGGGATCCGTCCAATCCGGCGGCACGTGGCGCCAATGGGCGCCCCGAGTATGTCCGGGCCGCGTGCGATGCCAGCCTGAAACGGCTTGGCGTGGACCATATCGACCTGTATTACCAGCACCGTGTCGATCCCGATACGCCGATCGAGGAGACCGTTGGCGCGATGGCGGATCTGGTCAAGGCCGGCAAGGTTCGCTGGATCGGCCTGAGCGAGGCGGGCGTGAAGACCATCGAGCGCGCCCACGCGGTGCATCCGGTGACGGCGCTCCAGACCGAGTATTCGCTATGGACGCGCGACGTCGACGAGAACGGCATCATGGCCACCTGCGAACGACTCGGCATTGGCTTCGTTCCCTATAGCCCGCTGGGCCGCGGTTTCCTGACAGGGGCGATTCGCTCCCCCGAGGATTTTGAGGCCGATGACTATCGCCGGAGCAACCCGCGCTTTATGGGCGAGAACTTCGCGCGCAACCTGAAACTGGTCGATGCGGTGCAGGATCTGGCCAGTGCCAAAGGTTGCACGCCGGCCCAACTGGCGCTGGCGTGGGTACTGGCGCGCGGCGAGCACGTGGTGCCGATTCCGGGTACGCGCCGTATTGCCAATCTCGACGACAACCTTGGCGCGCTCAGGGTGCGGTTGACCGCGCAGGATCTGGCCGATATCGACGCGGCTTTCCCGCTCGACGCAGCGGCGGGTACGCGCTATGCCGAGGCGATGCTGCCATACCTTTCGCGTTAGTCGGAGACAATGGCGGCTTCGCTGTCGATTGCACTACACCGATGACCGCCTCGTTCGTCCCCCTCGATGCCGCCGCCACGGCGGCCCGCCTGCCTTATCCGGAACTTGCCCGCGCGATTGCCGCGATGCTGGGCGAACTGCGCGACGGTACCGCCATGGCACCGCCGCGCATTGCGCTGCCAGTGGGCGATGCCGAGCGAGGGCAGGGCACGCTGCTGGTAATGCCGGCGTGCAACCGCGACATCGTGATCACCAAGAACATCACGGTGCATCCTGGCAATCCGCAACGTGGACTGCCCAATATCCTGGGTGAAGTGCTGGTCGCCAATGCCCACACGGGCGAGCGTATCGGCATGTTCGACGGCCCAACCGTGACCGGGCGGCGTACGGCGGCCGTATCGCTGCTGGCTGCGCAATCGTTTGCGCCGGAACCGGACGGCGAGTTGCTGATCATCGGCGCCGGGGTACAGGCGCAAACGCATCTCGAAGCGTTCGTGGCTGGGCTACCGGTGCGCAAGGTCTGGTTGCAGTCGCGTACGCGCGACAAGGCCGAGGCGCTGGCCACGCATGCGCGCAGCCTGGGCGTGCAGGCCGAGGTGGTCGACGAGGTTGCCGCCGTGCTGGCGCGCGTATCGATGGTGGTGACCGTGACGTCGAGCCTTACACCGGTACTGCCCGACCTCGACAGTGGTTTGTGGACCGATCGCCATTTCGTGGCCGGCGTGGGCGCGTTCCGGCCCGAGATGTGCGAACTTCCGCCGCAGCTTTGCCTGGCGGCTTCGGCCAGCGGTCGGCTGCTGGCCGACACGCTGTTCGGCATCGAGGACGAGGCGGGCGATCTGCTCCAGGCCGGCATCGACTGGAATACGGTGCAGCCGTTCGAGACGGCAATCCTGAGCGCCGAGGCATTGCGCGAGCGCGCCGGCAGTCCGCTGGTATTCAAGAGCGTGGGCTACGCGTTGTGGGATCTGGCAGCGTGCGTACTGGCCAGCCAAACGTCTGTTTGAGCCGTTTTGTGCAGCAACATAACCACTTCAAACAGATGGTTTCTCATATTTGAAACCGAACCGTTGTGCCGACGCGTCGCTTCTGCGCGAAAAGTGCCTAAATTGGTGACCGCCTTTTGGGTTAACCCTGTCTTTAGGGCAATTCTTCTATCATCCGGTTCCGTGTTTGAAACAGTCCGCGCAGGCTGCGCAGGATAATGCCTGCGAGCAGTGGTTGTATTCAAAGAGGATGGAGTTAGAGGAACAATGAAACAGATCTATAAGAAGATGCTGGTGGCAGGCGCCGCCATGGCACTGGCTGGTGTCGCACAGGCCCAGTCCGCGGGCAGCAACGTCGTCAGCCTGGGTTGGATGCGGGTGATGCCGCAGGGCCACTCGGAATTCCTGACGATCGATTCGATCGCGGGTCGTCCGACCGGTGGACTGCAGCGCCAGAACACCGGCGCCACGATTGATTCGGCGGATACCGTGGGCCTCACGTTTGCCCACTTCTTCACCGACAACATCTCGGCGGAATTCGTGCTGGGCGTGCCGCCGAAGCATGACGTGAGCGGTGATCGCGGTTACGAGAAGTACGGCAAGCTGGGCGAAGTGCGCCAGTGGAGCCCGGCAGTGGTGGCCAAGTGGCACTTCTTCGACGCCAAGACCAAGTTCCGCCCGTACGTGGGTATCGGCGTGAACTACACGTGGTTCACCGGCGAGACCGTGACCAACCAGTCGTTCGTGCAGGGCGAGTTTGGCCCAGGCTCGACCATGGCCGCCTCGGCCAAGTCGTCGTGGAACCCGGTGTTCAACATCGGCGCCAACTACGCCGTGACCGACAACTGGTTCGTGGGCCTGTCGGTGTCGTACGTGCCGATCGCCACCACCGCCAACTTCACCACCACGCTGGCCAACGGCGCGCAGGTGCAGTCGCACACGAAGATCAAGATCGACCCGATCGTGACCTTCCTGAACGTCGGCTACCGTTTCTGATCTGGCGTCAGCCGGATGTGGAAAGGGCACCCCTTGGGGTGCCCTTTTTCATTGATGCGTCTTGCTGGCGCTCAAGCTGCCGACTTCACCGGATAGCCGGCTTCCTCGATGGCTTTCTGCAGGGCCTGGCGATCGGCACCGGATTCGACCTTGACCGATTGCGTCGGTACGTCGGCCGCAACATGTGCTGCCGGATCCACGGCCTGGACCGCTCGCGTGATCGCGCCGATGCAATGGTTGCAGGACATGCCTTCGACCTGGAACTGGATCATGGATGACTCCTGTGAGTGGTAATTAGGAACTGGAATTGCTTCGGACTGGAGTATGAACCTTCCCATCGTGGGAAGCGCAAGTGGATATTGAGGGGCTCAGCGTGGCGACACGACCTTGACCTTCCAATGATGGTAAGGTCCACAGTGCAGTTGTCGCGCGTCGTGCGCATTGCCGAATCCGTCCATGTCTACGAATGCTTCTACCCTGATTCCCGCCGAATGGCGCCTGCCCGTCGAAGGCATGACCTGCGCGTCGTGCGTGCGCCGCGTGGAGAACGCGCTGTCCAAGGTGCCTGGTGTGCACGAGGTAGCCGTCAACCTGGCCACCGAACAGGCCACCTTGCAGGCCGATAGCGCCGGCGCGCTATCCGCTGCTGCCCAGGCCGTTGCCGATGCCGGCTACGAAGTGCCGCGCGACACCATCGAACTCGAGATCGCCGACATGACCTGTGCCTCGTGCGTGGGCCGGGTGGAGCGGGCGTTGCGGGCGGTGCCGGGCGTGGTCGAGGCCCAGGTGAACCTGGCTACCGAGCGCGCCAGCGTGACCGTGCTGCGCGGTGCGGCCGATGCCGCCGTGCTCGGCGAAGCGGTGGTGCGCGCCGGATATGGGGCAAAGCCTGCTGTGGACGCCACGGCCGCAGCGGCAGGTACGCAAGCCACGCGCACTGACTTCTGGTCCGGTCCGTGGCCGGTGGTGATCTCGGCGGCGTTGTCGTTGCCGCTGGTCGCGCCGATGGTGCTTGCATGGTTCGGCATCCATGCGATGCTGCCGGGGTGGCTGCAATGGCTGCTGGCCACGCCGGTGCAGTTCGTATTCGGCTGGCGCTTCTACAAGGCCGGCTACAAGGCAGTGCGTGCGGGCGCCGGCAATATGGACCTGCTGGTGGCGCTCGGCACGTCCGCGGCCTACGGCCTTTCCATCTGGCAGATGTTCAGCGCCGGCGACGCCATGCCCCATCTCTATTTCGAGAGTGCCGCCGTGGTGATCACGCTGGTGCGGTTGGGCAAGTGGCTGGAAACGCGCGCCAAGCGCCAGACCGCCGATGCGATTCGCGCACTGGCCGCGCTGCGACCCGATACGGCACAGGTGCGCCGCAACGGTGTGGAGCAGACTGTGCCGTTGGCCGAGGTGCGCGTCGGCGATGACATCGTGGTGCGGCCCGGCGAGCGGATTCCGGTCGATGCCGAAGTGGTCGAGGGTAACAGCCACGCCGACGAATCGATGCTGACCGGCGAGTCGGTGCCGGTGCCCAAGCAGCCCGGTGACCGGCTGACCGGTGGTGCGATCAACTATGAAGGCTTGCTGGTGGCGCGTACCGTTGCCGTCGGTGCCGAAACGGTGCTCGCAAAGATCATCCGCATGGTCGAGCACGCGCAGGCGGCCAAGGCGCCGATCCAGCGCATGGTGGATCAGGTAAGCGCGGTGTTCGTGCCGGTGGTGCTCGGTATCGCGCTGCTTGCATTGCTCGGCTGGGGCCTGATCGGCCACGACTGGAGCCAGGCATTGCTCAATGCGGTGGCCGTGCTGGTGATTGCCTGCCCGTGCGCACTGGGCCTGGCTACGCCGACCGCGATCATGGCTGGTACCGGCGCTGGCGCGCGCGCCGGCATCCTGATCAAGGATGCCGAGGCACTTGAAGTGGCGCATCGCGTATCGGTGGTGGCGTTCGACAAGACCGGCACGCTGACCGTGGGCAAGCCCGAAGTGGTGGCGCTCCATGCGGCCGATGGCGATGACGCGGCACTGCTGCGCCAGCTGGCCGCCTTGCAGGCCGGCAGTGAACATCCCCTGGCGCGGGCCGTGGTAGCGCTGGCCGCGGCGCGTGATATCGCGGTGCCCGTGGCCAGCGATGTGCGTGCATTGCCGGGCCGTGGCATTGCGGGCGTGGTGGCGGGGCAGGCGCTGCAGCTCGGCAGCGAAGGCTTGCGCGTCTCGTTGAATGCCGAAGCCGGAGCATTGCAGACCGCCGCGGAGCAACTGCGCAACGAAGGGCGTACGGTGTCCTGGCTGATCGATCCGGCGCAGCACGCTGTGCTGGGGCTGGTGGCGTTCGGTGATGCGCTGAAGCCCGGCGCAGCTGCGGCAATCGCACGGCTGCGCGATGCCGGTATCCGTACCGTGATGCTGACCGGCGACAACGCGGGCGCGGCGGCACGTGTCGGCGCGATGCTGGGGCTCGACGAGGTGCAGGCCGAAGTGTTGCCGCAGGACAAGGCGGCACGCGTGAACGCACTCAAGCGCAATGGCGAGGCCGTGGTGGCGATGGTGGGCGACGGCATCAACGACGCCCCGGCACTGGCGGCAGCCGACGTCGGGATCGCGATGTCCACCGGTACCGATGTGGCGATGCACGCGGCCGGTATCACACTGATGCGAGGGGACCCCGCGCTGGTGGCCGATGCGCTGTCGGTATCGCACCGCACTGTCCGCAAGATTCGCCAGAACCTGTTCTGGGCGTTCATCTATAACGTGGTCGGTATTCCGTTGGCGGTGGCCGGCCTGCTCAATCCCGTGGTGGCTGGCGCGGCCATGGCGTTCTCGAGCGTCAGCGTGGTTGGCAACGCGCTGCTGCTGCGCCGCTGGCATCCCGCAACCGGCAAGGAGGGCAAGTCATGAATATCGGTGAAGCAGCGCAAGCGTCGGGCGTGTCGGCGAAGATGATCCGCCATTACGAATCGATTGGCCTGGTCGATACGCCGCCGCGCAGCGAAGGGGGCTACCGTCTCTACGACGACCGCGCGGTGCACACCTTGCGCTTCGTACGGCGCGCCCGTAATCTCGGTTTTTCGCTCGACGAGATCCGCGACCTGCTGTCGCTCTGGCATGATCGCGGGCGGGCCAGCGCCGACGTCAAGGCACTGACGCTCAGGCATGTGGCGGACCTCGAAACCAGGATTGCCGAACTGGCCGCCATGCGCGACACGCTGCGCTCACTGGCCGAGTCCTGCAGCGGCGATGACCGGCCCGATTGCCCGATCCTGTCGGACATGGCGTGTCATCGCTAAGGGAAGCAAAAACAACAAGCAACAACCAGCAGGTCCCAATGAGGAGCCGATGGGATGAACGAGCCTGTGACCGCCACCGAGTCGCGCCAGCGTATGCGCGATGGTACCGAACTGCTGTTGCGCACCTGGCTGCCCGATCCGCAACGTTTTCCGGAACCACTCGGTACCGTGCTGCTGGTGCACGGCCTGGCCGAACACAGTGGACGCTATCCGCACGTAGCGGCTACGCTCGGCGCACTTGGCCTGCGCGTGCGCGCCTATGACCAGCGCGGCCACGGGGCCAGCGGCGGCCCACGCATGGTGGTGCCACATCCCGACAGCTACCTTGACGATCTTGCGGAAATCCACGACGCCGTGGTCCGGCAGTGGAACGAGTTGCCCTTTCTGCTTGGGCACAGCATGGGCGGACTGATTGCGGCGCGTTTTGCCACGGCGCGTGTACGTCCGATCCGCGCGTTGATTCTGTCGTCACCGGCATTGGCATTGAAGTTGTCCAATGCCATGCTTACCGTGCATCGGGTACTGCTGGCATTGCTGCCGCGCATGCGTGTGCCGAATCCCATCGATGCACGCCTGCTGTCGCACGACCCGGAAGTGGTGCGTGCCTATCGCACCGATCCGCTGGTGCAGGGCACCATCAGCGCCAGCGTGCTGGAATCCTTTGTTCGCGGCATGGCACAAGCGCAGGCCGATGCGCCACGGCTGGAAGCGCCGATGCTGATGCTGGTGGGCGGCGCCGATCGTGTGGTCGATCCACAGGGTAGTCGGACTTTCTTTGAGAACGCTCCGCAAGACTTCAGCGAGCTGGCCTGGTTCGACACCGGTTTCCACGAAATCTTCAATGAGGCCCAGCCGTTGCGCGGCGAGGTGCTGGCGGCACTGACAGACTGGTTGCGCCGGCATCTCGATGCTCCGGCAAACCCCTGACGACGGCAATGGGCAAGTCGTGCGATGATCTCCGGCATTCCGACAATAAAAACCGATGCCCTCAGGGCCTGCAAGGATGCAAAGGAATATGGAGACGTACGACTACATCATCGTGGGGGCGGGTTCGGCCGGCTGTGTGCTGGCCAACCGCCTGACGCAGGACGCCGATGTCAATGTGCTGTTGCTTGAGGCCGGTGGGAAGGACGATTATCACTGGATTCATATTCCGGTCGGCTATCTCTATTGCATCGGCAATCCACGCACCGACTGGCTGTATCGGACTGTGGCCGAGGCCGGCCTGAACGGCCGCTCGCTCGGTTATCCGCGCGGCCGTGTGCTGGGTGGATCGTCGTCGATCAACGGCATGATCTACATGCGCGGCCAGCGTGAAGACTACGACGACTGGGCACGCATTACTGGCGATGACGGCTGGCGCTGGGACAATGTCTTGCCGCTGTTCAAACGCAGCGAGGACCACTACCGCGGCGCCAACGAGTTCCACGGTGCCGGCGGCGAATGGCGCGTGGAAGCGCAGCGCTTGCACTGGGACATCCTGGAGCGCTTTATCGATGCGGCCGAGCAGGCCGGCATTCCTCGCACCGACGACTTCAATCGCGGCGACAATTTTGGCGTCGGCTATTTCGACGTGAACCAGCGCCGCGGCATCCGCTGGAACACGGCCAAGGCTTTCCTGCGCAAGGCTTCCGACCGGCCCAACCTGACCATTGTCACGGGCGCGCAGGTCAGTGCGCTGACGTTCGATCCGGTTGATGGCCGTCGCTGCACTGGCGTGCAGTACCTCGGTGGTGGCCAGGCCGCGGAAGCGCGTGCAACGGAGGAAGTCATTCTTGCCGCCGGTGCCGTCAATTCGCCACAGCTCCTGGAGCTGTCGGGTATCGGCCAGCCCGAGCGCCTGCAGGCGCTTGGCATTGGTGTGCGCCATGCCTTGCCCGGAGTTGGCGAGAACCTGCAGGACCATCTGCAACTGCGTACCGTGATCAAGGTCGAGGGCGTGCGCACGCTCAACACGCGTGCATCGAAGTGGTGGGGCAAGGTGGGCATTGGCCTGCAATACGCGTTCAACCAGAGCGGCCCCATGAGCATGGCGCCGTCGCAGCTCGGCGCTTTTGCACGTAGCGACGAAAGCCAGGCGCGCGCCAACGTCGAGTACCACGTGCAACCGCTGTCGCTCGATAAATTCGGCGATCCGCTGCACGACTTCAATGCGTTCACGGCCAGCGTCTGCAACCTGCGTCCCACGTCGCGCGGCAGCGTGCATATCGAGGATGCCGACTTCCGTCGCGCGCCGCGCATCGCGCCCAACTATCTTTCCACCGAAGAGGATCGCAAGGTGGCGGCCGATTCGATCCGCCTCACGCGGCGCATCGTGGCATCGCCGGCACTGGCCCCGTACCAGCCGAAGGAATGGCTGCCGGGCCCCGCATTCCAGACCGACGAACAACTGGCCGAAGCGGCCGGTGCCATCGGCACCACGATCTTTCATCCGGTAGGTACGTGCCGCATGGGACCCGACGGCGATGCCGATGCCGTGGTCGACAACCGGCTGCGCGTGCGCGGCATCACGGGGCTGCGCGTGGTGGACGCATCGATCATGCCGCTGATCACGTCGGGCAATACCAACTCGCCGACGATCATGATTGCGGAGCGCGCCAGCGACATGATTCGCGCCGACCGCAAGGCACGCGCGAGCGGTGCAGCAAATTCGCCTGAAATCGTCACCCCGGTTTCCGTCTAGGGGTCTTCCACGATACATCGCGCCGACTATTCCGCAGACGTCGGTACGGCGCCGCACGCCGCATCCGGACGCTGTCTCCAATGTCTTATGCTTAGTGCAAACCCCGATGTTTTGCGACGCAGCAGGCGCACACAATAGTCGCCGGTATACGGTGCCGCAGCCTTCACTTCGCGCCCCGTACCCAAGCGGCAGCCGCGCCGTTCCAAATACCTAAATCAAGCGGCAACCATGGCGACAAAGCGCCGGAGTTCGAACCATTGTCAGTTGCCGGGCACAACCCGGCATCGCAGCAAGAGGGCGGGCAGGAGACTATGACTCAGGAAATCATCCTGGAAACCAGGAACCTCACGAAGGAATTCAAGGGGTTTACGGCAGTAAGCGACGTCAGCCTGCGCGTGCGTCGCGGTTCGATCCATGCGTTGATCGGACCGAACGGCGCGGGCAAGACCACCTGCTTCAATCTGCTTACCAAAT
>CAUUBQ010000089.1:0-30142 GCA_963543405.1 uncultured Cupriavidus sp. | reverse complement strand
GATTAGCTGCAGTCTCGTGGGCTCGGAGATGTGTATAAGAGACAGCTTCCGGAGCAGCACCGGAACCCTCGACTGCATGGACTGCGCTCGACGTGGCCAGCGACGACCCGACACCACTGTACGATGTGGCCACCATCCGGCGGGTCGAGCAGGCCGGGCTGGATGCCACGCCCGCCTTTACGCTGATGTCGCGGGCCGGTGCCGCCACCGCGGACTGGATTCACCATCATGTGCCCGAAGGCCGCATCCTGTTCCTGGCGGGCCAGGGCAACAACGGCGGCGATGCGTTGGTGGCCGCCACACGCCTGCACCAGGCCGGGCGGCTGGTCGAGGCCTGGCTGATTGCCGAAGCCGACCGGCTGCCTGCCGATGCGGCGCGCGCATGGTTCGAGGCCCGCACCGCCGGCGTGCCACAGCTCGCCATGCATCCCGACCCCGATGCCGCATTGCCACCGTGGCCGACAGGCTGCGTGGCGATCGTCGAAGGCCTGCTCGGCATTGGCCTGAACCGCGCGGCCGATGGCAACGTGGCGCGCTGGATCGCGCATCTCAATGCCTCACGGCTGCCCGTATACGCACTCGATATTCCTAGTGGCCTGTTTGCCGATACCGGCGCGGGCCAGCCCGCCGTGCGGGCCCGGCGCACGCTGACGTTCCTGGCGGCCAAGCCTGGCCTGCTGACACTCGACGGCCGCGATTGTGCCGGCGCCATCGACATCGCACCGCTTGGACTCGACTATCCGCCCGCTGAGCGACCCGTTGCCGTAGTCAACCAGCCCGGCGGCTTCGTCCACGCCCTGCCGCGGCGCGAGCACGCCGACAACAAGGGCCGCTTCGGCAGCCTGGCCGTCATCGGCGGCAACCACGGCATGACCGGCGCGCCCTTGCTCGGGGCGCGCGCGGCGCTGCATCTTGGCGCGGGCCGCGTCCATGTGGGGTTCCTTGCGCAACCGGCCCCGGCGCTCGACCCGGTGCATCCGGAACTGATGCTTCATCCGGTCACGGAGCTATCGCTCGATACGATGTCCGCCTTCGTGGCCGGCCCTGGCATGGGCAGCGGTACCGCCGCACGCAAGCAGTTGGCGCAACTGATCGACATCTGTGCCAATGCGGAACCGCCATTGCCGCTGGTGCTCGATGCCGACGCGCTGAACCTGCTGGCCGCCGACACCGCACTGGGCCAGCAACTGCGCGACGGCAACGTGGCATGCATCATGACCCCGCATCCGCTCGAGGCGGCACGCCTGCTGGGCAACAACGTTGCCGAGGTGCAGCGCGACCGCATTGCCGCCGCCCATGCACTTGCCTCGCAGTGGCAGGCCACCGTCGTACTCAAGGGATCGGGTACGGTTATCGCCACGGCGGACCATGATCCGCCCGCCATCAATCCGACCGGCAATGCCGGCCTTTCCACCGCCGGCACCGGCGACGTCCTCGCGGGCATGATCGGCGCGCTTCTGGCGCAAGGCATGCCATTGCCTGCCGCGGCGCATGCAGCGGTATGGATCCATGGCCGCGCGGCCGATCGGCTCGTTGCTGCCGGCACCGGTCCGGCCGGACTGACCGCCAGCGAACTCTACCTGCCGGCGCGCGCGATCTTCAATGCGCTGCTGCAAGGCGGCGCAGCGTGAACCATGCCATGGCACTGGCGGGCGAAGAAGACCGACGCCGCCGCCTGTTGACGGGGATCGCGCTGCTGGTTGTGGGCCAATGGATCCTGAGCCTGCTCGATGCCACGGGCAAGACATTGACCCAGCAAGGCCTGCCAGTGGTGGCCGTGGCGTGGGTACGCTATCTCGGGCATGTGGTGGCCATTTTCCTGTTGATTGGCCCGGCACGCTGGCGGCAGCTGTCGCGCCCGGCCCTGCCGCGCCTGCAATGGCTGCGCGGCGCGCTGATGCTGGCATCGACGCTGGTGTTCTTCACGGTACTCAAGCTGATGCCGCTGGCCACCGCCACCGCGCTGAACTTCTGCGCGCCACTGATCGTGGTCGCGCTGTCGCCCTGGCTGCTGGGAGAACGTCCCGGCGTGCACGCACGCTGGACGCGCTGGATCGGGGTTGGTATCGGTTTCGCGGGCATGCTGGTGGTGGTACGCCCTGGCGGCGAACTTAGTCCGCTCGGCATGGGACTGGGCCTGCTGTCGGCCCTGCTGTTCGCACTGCTGCAGATGCTCACGCGCCGCATCGCGGCACATGATGCACCCATGACCACGCTGATCCAGAGCGGCGTGACCGGTGCCGCGCTGACCACGGTGCTGGTGCCATTCTTCTGGTTCGAGGCCGTACCGACCCTGCCCCAGGGCGCCCTGCTGCTGTCGGCGGGCGTGACCGGTTCGCTAGGGCACTACTTCGTGATCCGTGCCTTTCAGTACGCCGATGCCTCGTTCCTGAGCCCGTTCCTGTACCTGCAGATCTTCTCGGCCACCGTGGTCGGTTATTTTGCGTTCGGACATCTGCCCGACTGGACCACCGCACTCGGCATTGCCGTGATTTGCGTGGGTGGCGTGTGCGTGGCTGGCGGAGAGCCGCTGTTGCGGCGCATTGCGATGCGCTTGCAACGCTGACGCGTACGTTTGCGCACAAAACTCGCCAGGCGTCGGACAATAACCGATACGGATTGCCCCATTGACCTGCTAAGGTTTGCCGATACCGCAAGCGCCGTTACTTTTTGCAGCCACTTCCGGCTTTTGACATCACATTGAGGCGATATACTTGCGTTCGGGCCCGCTGCCGCGGGCATATGTCCCCCCGATTTCCAGAAGAACGCATGCCGACTGAATTCCACGCCTGGACCGCCCTTCGCCAACACTACGATGCCATCAGCCATACGCCGATGCAGCAGTGGTTTGCCGATGCCGAGGCGGCCCGCCGGGTCGAGGACTTCTCGCTGGAAGCCGCCGGCCTTTACCTCGATTTCTCGAAGAACCGCATCACGTTCGAAACCTTTGCGCTGCTGATGAAGCTGGCCGAGGAAGCGGGCGTGACCCAGCGCCGCGACGCGATGTTCGCGGGCGAACATATCAACACCACCGAAGATCGCGCAGCGCTGCATGTCGCGCTGCGTGCGCTGCCTGACGCACCGTTCAAGGTCGATGGCAAATCGGTGATGCCCGGCATTCACGACGTACTGCATCGCATGCGCGATTTTGCCGCGCGCGTGCGCACCGGCGCATGGACCGGCTTTACTGGCCAGGCCATCACCGACATCGTCAATATCGGCATCGGTGGCTCGGACCTCGGGCCGCGCATGGTATGCCGTGCCTTGGCGCATCTTGCAGATCCGCGCGGTCCGCGCATGCATTTCGTGTCGAACGTCGATGGCACCGAACTGGCCGAGACGCTGGTCCGGCTCGACCCGGCACGCACACTGGTCATCGTCTGCTCGAAGACGTTCACCACGCTGGAAACCATGGCCAATGCGTGCAGCATGCGTGAATGGTTCCTGCGCAACGGCGTCGCCGAAAACCAGCTTGCGCGCCATTTCGTCGCGGTGTCGACCAACCGTGAGGCGGTCGTCAAATTCGGTATCGACCCCGCCAACATGTTCGAGTTCTGGGACTGGATTGGCGGACGCTTTTCGCTGTGGTCGTCGGTCGGCCTGTCGATTGCACTGGCCGTGGGCTTCGATGCATTCGAGGACCTGCTACTGGGCGGCCGCGCCATGGACGACCATTTCCGCACGGCGCCGCTGGCGCGCAATATGCCTGTGGTCATGGGCATGCTCGGAATCTGGTATCGCAACTACTTTGGCATGCCTACCAGTTGCATGGCGCCCTATTCGACGTCGCTCGAACTGTTCCCGGCGTTCCTGCAGCAACTGGAAATGGAAAGCAACGGCAAGTCGGTGCAACTGAACGGCGACCCGGTGCACGTGGATACCTCGCCCGTGGTCTGGGGCACGGCCGGCACCAATGGCCAGCATGCCTATTTCCAGATGATTCACCAGGGCTCGCAGATCGTGCCGGTGGATTTCGTGGCGCCGCTGGTGCCCCCGCGCGAACTGCCGGGCCATCATGCCAAGCTGCTGGCCAACTGCTTTGCGCAGGCCGAAGCACTGATGCGCGGGCGTAGTGCCGAAGAATTGCGCGCGGCTGGCATCAGCGACGAAGCGCGCATCCCGCACATGGTGTTCGAAGGCAATCGTCCCAGCAATACGCTGCTGATGGAAGACCTGACGCCGCATGTGCTGGGCGCACTGATCGCGCTTTACGAGCACCGCACGTTCGTGCAGGGCGTGGTGTGGAACATCAATTCATTCGACCAGTGGGGCGTGGAGCTAGGCAAGATCCTGGCACGTCCGATCGAATCGGAACTGAAGGGCCAGGGTACGGCCACGCACGATGCATCGACCGCCTCGCTGATTGCTCGCGCCCGCAGGGTGCTGGGACGCGCCTGACGCGCAACCGCTAGATTTCCGTTCCCATCAGTTCGTCGCTGGCCACACGGCCAGCGTCGATGGTCAGGATGCGGCCGCAACGGGCCGCCACGGAGCGATCGTGCGTGACCAGCACCAGCGTGGATCCCGCATCGCGGTTCAGTTCGAACATCAGCGCGATCACCGCCTCGCCCGTGGCGGTATCCAGGCTGCCGGTGGGCTCATCGGCAAACAGGATGGCGGGCCGCGCCACGAACGCGCGGGCCAGCGCCACGCGCTGTTGTTCGCCGCCCGACAAGGTGCGCGGATAATGTGACAACCGCTTACCCAACCCCACGCGTTCGAGCATTTCCGTGGCACGCTCGCGTATGCGATCGGTTTCGCCACGCAATTCAAGCGGCAGCATGACGTTCTCCAGCGCGGTCAGGTGACCAACCAGCTGGAACGACTGGAACACAAATCCGACATGGCGGCCGCGCAACGCCGCGCGCTGGTCTTCGTCGAGCTGGAACAGGTCTTGTCCATGCAGGCGCACGGATCCGTTGCTCGGCAGGTCAAGGCCGGCCAGCAAGCCCAGCAGCGTGGATTTGCCCGAACCGGACGCGCCGACAATGGCCAGCGTTTCGCCCGCCGTGACGGAAAACGAGACGTCGTGCAAAATCGTCAGCGAACCCGTCGTGTCGGCTACGGTCTTTCCGAGTGACTCGACAGCAAGAATGGAAGAAGACATGCGCGAGAAGATTGGAAACGTTAATCGCCGGCGGCTGCTGGCGGCTGGTTGTGCGACTGCCGTCGTCGCGTTCGGTTCACTGGCATCCATGCCCGCCCTGGCCCAGGCTGCCGGCCCCGCGGTACTGATACTGGGCGACAGCCTGTCCGCCGAATACGGGATCGCGCGTGGCACTGGCTGGGTCAGCCTGCTGCAGGAACGCCTGCGCCATGAGCGGTTCGATTATAGCGTCGTCAATGCCAGCATCAGCGGCGAAACCACGGTCGGCGGCAAGACCCGGCTGCCCGACCTGCTCAAGCGGCACAAGCCGGCCGTCGTGGTGGTGGAACTGGGTGCCAACGACGCGCTGCGCGGGCTGTCCCTGCAGTCGACCGAGACCAACCTGCGTGGCATCGTTGGCGATGCGCAGAAGGCCGGCGCACAGGTGGTGCTGGTCGGCATGCGCATTCCGCCGAACTATGGCACCGACTATACCGAGCGATTCTTCGGACTGTTTCCGAAACTGGCCAGGGAATACCGCACGCAACTGGTGCCCTTCTTCCTCGACAAGGTCATTGCCCGGCCGGAATGGTTCCAGGACGACCGGATTCATCCCACATCGGCCGCGCAAGCCACTCTGCTCGACAACATATGGCCTGCGCTGAAACCGCTGCTCAAGCCCCCAGGCAAGCCTAGAACGAAGTAAAACAAAAAGCCCCTGCAGGTCGATGACCGCAGGGGCTTTTTATTGCCTTGCTGATTTGCTGCCTTGCTGTCTTGCCGACAGCAACCAGTAGTGTCAGTGGGTGTCAGCGGGCAGCAGCGTCGCTTGCCGCGGCGGCATCGTCGGTCTTCACCGGATGCAGCACCTTCACCTTGGCCTTGGCCTTCAGCGCGTCGTAGTAGGCCGCAAGCTCGGTCTGGCCAGCCAGTTGGCTCAGCTGCTGCGCGTCAGCCTGACGCTGGCCCGGATTGGCCTGCGCGGGGGTACCCACCTTGGTGATGCGGTAGATCGCATAGCCATCGGCACCCAGGTCCACACCAACCACCGACGGCAGCTTCGTGGCATCGGCGCGCATGATGGCATCCACAGCCTTCGGCGACAGGCCATCGGCCTTGGCACGCGACACGGTCATCAGTGCGCCGAAGCCGTCGGCACTGCCGCTCTTCCTGAGCGCTTCCAGACGTGCCTCACCATCCTTGCGAGCCAGCTCGGCAGCCTGCTGCGCGATATAGGCCTGGCGCACCTGCGCTTCCACGTCCTCGAACTTGCGGGCCGCGGCCGGACGGTAGTCGACGATACGTGCCGACACCAGCGTCGTGGGACCGACCTGGACGGCTTCGGTATTGCGCTTGTTCTTGATGATATCGTCGCTGAACAGTGCCTTGAGCAGCTTCTCGTTGTTGAGCGGGCTGTCCTTGCCCAGCGCCGGGTTCGGCTGGCGCGTGACATTGTCAGCCGTCTGGATCGTCAGCTTGAACTTGTCGGCAGCCGGCTTCAGGCTGTCGGACTGTTCGTAGACCGTGTTGCCAAATGCATCAGCCTGTTCGGCGTACTTCTTGCCTGCCAGCTGCTTCTTCAGTTCGGCTTCCAGTTCCGGACGCACCGCGTCCAGCGGCTGCGTAGCGGCCGGCTTGATGCCGGTGAGCTTGATGATGTGGTAGCCGTAGTCGGTTTCCACCAGGTCGCTGATCTGGCCGTCCTTGAGCGCGTACATTGCGTCTTCGAACGGCTTGACCAGTGCGCCACGGCCCATGAAGCCGAGATCGCCACCGTTGGCCGCCGAGCCCGGATCCTGCGAGTTCTTCTTGGCCACGTCTGCAAACGTTTCCGGATGCTTGCGCACTTCATCGAGCAGCTTCTCGGCCTTTTCCTTCGCAGCCTTCCGATCGGCTTCCTTGGCATCCTTCGGCACGGTCACGAGGATGTGGCTGGCGCGGCGCTGCTCTTCCGTGCGGAAGCGCTGGACATTGCTGTCGTAGTAGGACTTCAGTTCCTCGGGCGTAACCGCCTGGCTCGCGGCCAGCGCGTCGCCCGACAGCACCACGTACTCGACCTTGGCCTGCTCCGGGGTGGTATAGGCCGACTGGTGCGACTCGTAGTAAGCCTTCAGCGCGGCAGCGTCCGGCGCCACCTTGGCCGTGAAGTCGGCCGGCTTGATCACCAGGGCCTGCACATCACGCTGCTGGTCACGGATCGCGATCAGTCGATCCAGCAACGACTTGGGCACGAATGCGGTAGTACCCACGGCGCCGCCCAGTTGCTGCGTGGCCAGTTCGAAGCGCATGCGCGAGTCAAGCTGCTCGGGCGTCATGCCTTGCGCCGCCAGCAATTGCACATAGGCCTTTTCATCGAACTTGCCATCGGGGCCGCGCAGCTGCGCAATTGCCGGAATGGCCTGGATGGCTTCGGCAACCTGCGCGTCGGAAACGGTCAGGTGCTTCTTCACGGTAGCGTCAGCCACCACGCGTTGCTGGATCAGTTGCTCCAGCACGGACTGGCGCGCCGCGGCGCCTTCGAACATGCGCGGATCGTAATTGTTGCCAAGCATCTGGCGCATACGTTCGCTCTGGTCTCGCACCACGTTGTCGATTTCCTGCACGGTAATGGCACGGCCATCGACCTTGGCAGCGTCGTGCGAACTGTCCATGAAGCGCGAGTAGCTCTCGACTCCAAAGAACACGAACGACGGGAAGACAAGCACCAGCAGCAGCAAAAGCATCAGGCGCCGGTTGTTGCGTACGAAATCAAGCATGCTGTTCGGGTAAAGGGTTGGGCCTTGGGCCGACGGTCAAACCCCGCGATTCTAGCAGGTGCGTGCGCCAAGGCCTGCGGAATGTGAATCGGGAGATGATGTTGGGTCAGGATTTGGCGATTTGGTGAGTTGGCGATTTGCCGGCGCTTTTGGCGTTCGCGCACCAACGAAGTGGAACGCCCGTTGCACGGGCCTTCCACTTCGGGGGCTCGCCTACGTTCCGCAGGCCGCGGATTCGCTTGCAAGCGAATCCCTTCGAGCCCCGCCGGGAGCTGCGCAGGCAGCTCCCTCCACTCCGCCCAAAAAAAAAGCCCGCGTGCGCGGGCTACTTTTTTGGCGGAGTGGACGGGGCTCGAACCCGCGACCCCCGGCGTGACAGGCCGGTATTCTAACCAACTGAACTACCACTCCTAATTGGGTCCCTTCTCGGCAATGCTATCGACCGCGCAGATGGTGAAGTGGTGGGTGCTGAGGGGCTCGAACCCCCGACCTACGCCTTGTAAGGGCGCCGCTCTACCAACTGAGCTAAGCACCCACTAGACCATCTGCAGCCTGTTGCCTGCAGGGTAATCTCGCTTCGCACGATTCGGCGGTTACTGCATGGTTGCCGCTGTTTGCGTTGCGAGGCCGCGATTGTAATACGATAGTTTTCGGTTTGCCAAGTGCTGATTGAAAGAATTTTCCGATTGGCCCTTTGTACGGAATCGAGGCACCAAACAAAAACGCCGCAGGGCTTGCCTGCGGCGTTCCGGTTCAACACGTACAGCGCGTACGACGCTCAGTGATGGATGCGATCCACCTGCGCCGCAGCCTTGTCTGCCACGTCGGCAGGCTTGGCCTCTTCATCCGGCAAAGCCTCGGGCTTGCGCTCGAGTGCCAGCTCCAGCACCTTGTCGATCCAGCGTACCGGCACGATCTCGATGGCGTTCTTGACGTTGTCGGGAATATCCGCCAAGTCCTTCACGTTCTCCTCGGGGATCAGCGCCAGCTTGATACCGCCACGATGGGCTGCCAGCAACTTCTCCTTGAGGCCACCGATCGGCAGCACTTCGCCGCGCAATGTGATCTCGCCAGTCATCGCCACATCGGCACGTACCGGAATACCGGTCAGCACCGACACCAGCACACTCGTCATCGCGATACCCGCCGACGGGCCATCCTTGGGGGTGGCGCCTTCAGGCACGTGGATATGGATGTCGCGCTTCTCGAACATCTCGTCCGCGATACCCAGACGACGCGCCCGTGAACGCACCACCGAACGCGCAGCCTCGACCGATTCCTTCATCACATCGCCAAGCGAACCCGTGCGCGAGATGTTGCCCTTGCCCGGCATGATCGCAGCCTCGATCGTCAGCAGGTCGCCGCCAACCTCGGTCCACGCCAGGCCAGTTACCTGGCCCACCTGGTTTTCCTTGTTGGCCAGGCCAAAGTCGTACTTGCGCACGCCAAGGAATTTGTCGAGGTTCTCGGAATCGACCTTGACCGCGCCCGACTCCTGCTTCAGCAGCAACAGCTTGACCACCTTGCGAGCGATCTTCGACACCTCACGTTCCAGCGAACGCACGCCAGCTTCACGTGTGTAGTAGCGGATGATGTCGCGGATAGCCGCTTCGGTCACGTCGATCTCGCCCTGCTTCAGCCCGTTGTTGCGAATCTGCTTGGGCAGCAGGTAGCGCGTGGCGATGTTGACCTTCTCGTCCTCGGTGTAGCCGGACAGGCGAATCACTTCCATCCGGTCCAGCAGCGGAGGCGGAATGTTCAGCGAGTTCGACGTTGCCACGAACATCACGTCCGACAGGTCGAAGTCCACCTCGATGTAGTGGTCCTGGAACGTATGGTTCTGTTCCGGGTCCAGCACTTCGAGCAGGGCCGACGACGGGTCGCCACGGAAGTCCATGCCCATCTTGTCGATTTCGTCGAGCAGGAACAGCGGATTGCGCACGCCAACCTTCGACAGGCTCTGCAGGATCTTGCCCGGCATCGACCCGATGTAGGTACGGCGGTGACCGCGAATCTCGGCCTCGTCACGCACGCCACCCAGTGCCATGCGCACGAACTTGCGGTTCGTGGCGCGCGCCACCGACTGGCCCAGCGAGGTCTTGCCCACGCCGGGAGGACCGACCAGGCACAGGATCGGCGCCTTCACCTTGTCCACGCGCTGTTGCACGGCAAGATACTCGAGAATGCGTTCCTTGACCTTCTCCAGGCCATAGTGGTCTTCGTCGAGCACGCGTTCGGCGTTCGCCAGGTCATTGTTGACCTTGCTCTTCTTGCGCCACGGCAGGTTGACCAGCGTGTCGATATAGTTGCGCACGACCGTGGCTTCCGCCGACATCGGCGACATCAGCTTGAGCTTCTTGAACTCGGCGTCGGCCTTCTTCTTGGCCTCCTTGGGCATGCGGGCAGCCTTGATGCGCTTGTCCAGCTCCTCAAGATCGGCACCTTCCTCGCCCTCGCCCAGTTCCTTCTGGATCGCCTTGACCTGTTCGTTCAGGTAGTACTCGCGCTGGCTCTTCTCCATCTGGCGCTTGACGCGGCCACGGATGCGCTTTTCCACCTGCAGGATGTCGATCTCGCCCTCGAGCTGCGACAGCAGGCTCTCGAGGCGCTCGGTCACCTTCACCATCTCCAGGATCTTCTGCTTCTGCTCGAGCTTGATCGGCAGATGCGCGGCGATGGTGTCGGCCAGGCGGCCAGCCTCGTCGATACCCGACAGCGATGTCAGGATCTCCGGCGGAATTTTCTTGTTGAGCTTCACGTACTGGTCGAACTGCGACACGATCGCGCGGCGCAGGGCCTCGGTCTCGGCCGATTCAACCGGTGCGGGCGGCACAGGCACGGCTTCGCACATGAAGTGCGAATCGTCCTCGCTCACTTCGGTGATGTTTGCTCGCTGCGTACCTTCGACCAGTACCTTTACGGTACCGTCGGGCAGCTTCAGCATCTGCAGGATGTTCGCGATGCAGCCGACCTCGTAGAGATCATCGGCGGTAGGTTCGTCTTTGGCGGCCGTTTTCTGTGCCACGAGCATGATGCTCTTGCCCGACTCCATCGCAGTCTCAAGCGCCTTGATGGACTTCGGGCGTCCCACGAACAGCGGGATCACCATGTGCGGAAACACCACCACGTCGCGCAGCGGCAACAGTGGGAGGCGAATCGGCTCAGCCGGGAGGAGTTGTGTTCCGGACATCATTTTCCCCAGTCAGTCATTTAAGGCGTAAATAGGGTCGCGGGAATCGATTGCAAGATACCCATCATCAATTCCTTGCACAGACAAACATGCTGCGGACTGCACTTGCGACCCACTGTGAAACAGCATACCCGCGTTTGCTCCCGTTCGTTTGTGGAATTGAAGAAAAAAAGCCGCTCGCTTTCCAGCGAACGGCAGCTTGAATTTTTCGCCAGTGTGGTAACGACCTCGCGGGTCCTTGGCATTCGGCGTCAGTGGAACCCCGCTCAGTTGGATCCCGCTACCTTGGGCTGCTGCTCCTCGTACATCAGCAGCGGCGGCGCATCGCCGGTGATCGTGTTTTCATCGATCACCACCTTCTGCACACCCTTGTAGTTCGGCAGGTCGTACATGACGTCCATCAGCGACTGCTCGAGGATCGAACGCAGGCCACGCGCACCGGTCTTGCGGCGGATAGCCTTGCGCGCGATCGCCGACAGCGCGGCCGGGCGGATTTCCAGTTCCACGCCTTCCATGGCGAGCAGCTTCTGGTACTGCTTGAGCAGCGCGTTCTTCGGCTCGACCAGGATCTGCATCAGCGCGGCCTCGTCGAGCTTGGCCAGCGTTGCTACCACGGGCAGACGTCCGATGAGTTCCGGAATCAGGCCGAACTTGATCAGGTCCTCCGGCTCGGTCTGCGGCAGCACTTCGCTGACTTCGCGTTCTTCCTTGCTCTGCACCTGTGCGTCAAAACCGATGCCGGTCTTGTCCGAACGCTGCATGATGACCTTTTCCAGCCCGTCAAATGCGCCACCGCAGATGAACAGGATGTTGGTGGTATCCACCTGCAGGAAGTCCTGGTTCGGGTGCTTGCGGCCGCCTTGCGGAGGTACCGATGCCATGGTGCCTTCGATCAGCTTCAGCAGCGCCTGCTGCACGCCCTCGCCGGACACGTCGCGCGTGATCGACGGGTTGTCGGACTTGCGCGAGATCTTGTCGATTTCGTCGATATAGACGATGCCGCGCTGGGCCTTCTCAACCTCGTAGTTGCAGTTCTGCAGCAGCTTCTGGATGATGTTCTCGACGTCCTCGCCCACATAGCCCGCTTCGGTCAGCGTGGTGGCGTCGGCGATCACAAACGGGACGTTGAGCAGGCGCGCCAGCGTCTGCGCGAGCAGCGTCTTGCCCGAACCGGTCGGTCCGATCAGCAGGATGTTGCTCTTGGACAGCTCGACATCGTCCTTCTTGCCGAGGTGCTTCAGGCGCTTGTAATGGTTGTATACCGCGACGGCCAGGATCTTCTTGGCCTGCTCCTGACCAATCACGTACTGGTCAAGGCTTTCGCGGATTTCGTGCGGAGTGGGCAGATCCGAGCGCGTCGCCGCGGCGACGTCCTTGTCGGTCGCGGCGGCCTCGTCACGGATGATCTCGTTGCACAGGTCGATGCATTCGTCGCAAATGAACACCGACGGGCCGGCGATAAGCTTCTTCACCTCGTGCTGGCTCTTGCCGCAGAACGAGCAGTAGAGAAGTTTCTCGCTGGATGAACCTTTTTTGTCCGCCATAGGAATCAGTCACATTAGCAGTGTGGTCCCCGCCAGAGAGGTCCTGACGGGAAACGCATTAAACGCATCATACGCCAAAACAATTGGCGCGGTCGGCGGCAATCCCTGCGTGTGGGGCAAAACGCAAAAACGAGGCACGCGGCCTCGTTCCGGTGTAGCCTTCGTCATTTGGAACGCAGGCCCTGCGGCAACGGCCGGCTCCGTCAGATATCGCCCGGGCGATTCCGCGTGGAACGCGACCGGGCAAACATGCCGACGCACCGGCTCAAGCCACAACACACAAACGCGCTTAGCTGCGGCGCGTAATCACCTTGTCGATCAGACCGTAGTCCACCGCCTGGTCGCCGCTCATGAAATTGTCGCGATCGGTGTCGCGCGCAATCTTCTCGACCGGTTGACCGGTGACTTCGGACAGGATGCTGTTCAGGCGCTCGCGCAGGTACAGGATCTCACGCGCCTGGATCTCGATATCCGATGCCTGGCCACGGGCTCCGCCCAGCGGCTGGTGAATCATGATGCGCGAGTTCGGCAGCGCGCTACGCTTGCCCTTGGCACCTGCCGCCAGCAGGAATGCACCCATGCTGGCCGCCATGCCCATGCAGAGCGTCTGCACGTCAGGCTTGACGAATTGCATCGTGTCGTAGATCGCCAGGCCTGCCGAAACCGAGCCACCGGGCGAATTGATGTACAGCGACACGTCCTTGTCCGGGTTCTCGCTTTCGAGGAACAGCAACTGGGCTACCACCAGGTTGGCGGTCTGGTCGTTGACTTCACCGACCATGAAGATAACGCGTTCCTTGAGCAGGCGCGAGTAGATATCGTACGCGCGCTCGCCCCGGCCGGACTGCTCGACAACCATCGGCACCAGTCCGAGACCCTGGGTCTCCAGGGCGGAAGCCTGCGTGGTTGCCAGACGATCAAGCAAATCATTGCGGGTCATGCAGGTTCTCCAGATTTTCAGGAATAGCGTCAACCGGCCAGCGCGCGAGACCGGCTGACGTAGGCCGGCGCCGCGTGGCTACGCGGCCTCCGGCCATGCCCGACTTCAGGCCTGGCCTTGCTCGGGCGTGGCGGTGAGTTCTTCGAACGACACCGACTTGTCCGTGACCTTGGCCTTGTCGCACACGAAATTTACCACGTTGTTTTCGAGCACGTAGGCTTCCATTTCAGCCAGGCGTTGCTGGTCGCCGTAGTACCAGCGCATGACTTCCTTCGGGTCCTCGTAGCTCTTCGCGAAGTCCTCGATTTCAGCCTTGACCTGGTCCGGCTTGGCTTCCAGGCCGTTGGCCTTGACGATCTCGGCCAGGATCAGACCCAGCTTGACGCGACGCTCGGCTTGCTGCGCGAACATCTCGGCCGGAATCGGCATGTCCTTGGCGTTCGGCATGCCACGCTGTTCCAGATCGCGGCGGGCCATTTCCACCAGGCGTTCCTGGTCCTGTTCGATCAGGGCCTTCGGCACGTCCAGCTCGCTCACCTTCAGCAGCGCTTCCATGACCTGGTCCTTCAGCATGGCGTGCGTGCGGCGCTTGACTTCGCGCTCGAGGTTTTCGCGGATGTCGGCGCGCATCTTGTCAACGCTGCCGTCGGCAATGCCGAGCGACTTGGCGAATCCGTCGTCCACTTCCGGCAGATGAGCCCACTCCACCTTCTTCAGCGTGATCGTGAACTCGGCAGTCTTGCCGGCCACTTCCTTGCCGTGGTAGTCCTCGGGGAAGCTCAGCGGGAACGACTTGCTCTCGCCTTCCTTCAGGCCCAGCGTGGCCTGCTCGAACTCGGGCAGCATGCGGCCTTCGCCCAGCACGTACACGAAGTCTTCGGCCTTGCCGCCGGCGAATTCAACGCCGTCGATCTTGCCCACGAAGTCCACCGTCACGCGGTCGCCATTCTGGGCGGCCACATCGGCGCCACCGTCACCGTGGGCGCCGGCTTCGCCGCGGCCATGGTAGTGCACGCGCTGCTTGCGCAGGATGTCGACGGTCTTGTCGATCTCGGCGTCGCCGATCTCGGTCTTGGTGCGGGTCACCTCGGCCGACGTCAGGTCGCCGAGCTTGACTTCCGGATACACCTCGAACGTGGCTTCGAAGGCCAGTTCGTCTTCCGCCACGCCATCGGTCTTGATGTCGAACTTCGGCTGGCCGGCCACCTTTACTTCCTGAGCCTGGGTGATGTCGAAGAACTTGCGTGCGGCCTTGTCGAAGCGGACTTCGAACTCAACCTGCTGGCCGTACTGCTTCTCGACCATCTTCATCGGCACCTTGCCCGGACGGAAGCCGGACATCTTCACGGTCTTCGACAGACGCACCAGACGTTCCTGGGTTTCCTTCTGCACTTCGGCCTTGGGAATAGCCAGGGTTACCTTGCGGTCCAGCTTGCCGAGGTTTTCAATGACGTTCGACATGGTCGTTAATCCAATCCAGAAATGTTGTTGTCAGCGCAACCGCTTGCGCACCTGCCGCATGGCTCGCGCGAGCAGGATTCTCCGCGCAAACGGAAAACGCGGATTATCGCACGATTTTCATTCGCTTCCGGCAGTTTTTACCCTAGTCAGTCTTGATCCAGCCCCGTATCGGGTACTACCGGGTCCTGCGCGCGCCCGTGACGCAGCGCTCGCAGCAGCAAGCGGGCCGGGTCGATGGCATCCGCCAGATCCGCTTCCAGCGGCAAAGGCTCGCCTTCCAACTGGCAGGCGATCAGCTCCGCACCCAGCGCTGCCCATGTGAGGCCGCGCGACCCATATGCAAGGGCTGCGTAGAGCCCATCGGCGCGCGGCAGATCACGAAACTGCGCGCCACGCAGCGCATTGGCATCCGCCAGGGCGCGCGCCTCGTCAGGCATCCGGCCAATCAGTGGCAGGCGATTATGCGTGACCGTCCGTACGCCCACGTAACCGTGCAACGTGGCGGGATCGATCCGTGCTATCCCGGCCGCGCGCTCCGGCATCAGCGATGCAAGCCGCGCAAGATTCGCAGCGTGCATCGCCGGATCTTCAACCAGCGGCCCCTTGTCGTCCTCGTAACTGGAACCCATGCGCGCCCCGCCCTGCTCACCTCGCGGCAGCAGGTATCCGTTACCAGTGACCACGCAGTCGGGCCACCCGCCAAGCGCATCAACCTGCCGCGCATCGAGGTCGGTCAACTGCCCGCGCACGCGGCGCAGCGCCAGGAATCGCGCCGATACCAGCCGTTCGGCCTCATGTGCATTGGCCAGTACCAGCACCGGTGCGCTGGCCAGCACTGCACCGGAAGAGTCGGCGGCCAGCCACTGGCCATCCACATGGGAGATACCCGCCACGCGGCACCCGAAACGCGCATCGAGCATGGTGCCCGCGGCCGCCAGCTGGGCGCGGCAGATATCGGGCGGCGCCACCCAGCCGCCTTGCGGGAACCACAATCCGCCACGGCCCACGGCGGCGCCGTGGCGCTCGCCGGCTTCCTCGGGAGACATCCAGCGCACGAACGACTCCGGAAAGCCCAGCGCAGCCAGCGCGGCTCGCTGCGCCGCATTGTCGGCATCGTCCTCGCCAATCTGGAGCACCCCGCAACCGTTCCAACCCGGCGGATGCCCAGTGGCCGCCAATGCGCGCCAGGCGCGCAAGGCCTGGAGGTTTCCGGCGCGCGACAGCCGCGAAAGCTGACTGTCGTCGGCCGACACGTGCGCATGCATGGCTGCCGCGCGATGGCCCGAGGTCTGGCGAGCCGGCGCATCATGTGCATCGAACAACGTGACGCGCCAGCCGCGCGCGGCCAGCCTTTCGGTCACCGCACAACCGGCCAGTCCCGCCCCGATCACAATGGCGTGCCGTTCGGCCCATTGGGCAGCGTCGGGCGGCGCGTGGCGACGAATCTTCCAGAGCGGCGCAAAGCGCGCCACGGTCATATGGAACTTGCCGGCGAAGCCTTGTACCTTGCTGACCTCGAAACCCACGGCCTTGAGACCGCGCCGCACAAAGCCGGCAGCGGTATAGGTGGCCAGCGTGGCGCCCATCCGCGCCAGCCTTGCCAGCCCGCGCAACACGGCGTCCGACCACATGTCGGCGTTGCATGACGGCGAGAAGCCGTCGAGATAGAACGCATCGGCGCCAGCCACGAGCCTTGGCAGCATGGCCTCGGCGTCGCCGAAAGCCAGCGTCAACGTGACGGCCCCGCCCTCGAAGGTCAGCCGATGCAGGCCCGGCAGCGCGTCGGGCCATTGTTGTTGCAGCTCCCCGGCCAACGGCAACAGGTCGTCACCCAAGCCGGCATGCAGCTGCGCCAGCCCCTCGCGCGTGAAGGGGTGTTTCTCGATCGAGACGAAATGCAGGCGCCGGCAGCGTAGCGGGTCATTGCGCCATGCCTGCCATGTGGCCAGGAAGTTCAACCCCTGTCCGAAGCCGGTCTCGACGATGACGAACTGATCGCGTCCGGCCCAGTTGCCAGGCAGGCCATTGCCGCCCAGGAACACGTGCAGCGCCTGCTCCAGGCCGCCGTCGGGGCTGTGGTAGAGGTCGTCGTAGCGCGGCGAATAAGGGATGCCGTCTTCGGAAAGAATGGGCTCGGCGGACTCCAGGGCACGCGGCATGGCTATGATGGATACGGCGGAAATGGCGGCGGATGGTAGCATAGCGCCCTTCGCGCCAACCGTCCGCCACACCTCGCCACGCCTTTTTGCGAGCGAAGTTTGCGCGCCGTCATCCGCCTCGCCATGCTCAGTTACCGTCACGCCTTCCACGCCGGCAATCACGCCGATGTCCTCAAGCACGCCGTCGTCGTCCAGTTGCTGGACTACCTGACGCAGAAGGACAAGCCGTTCTGGTACGTCGACACCCACGCCGGCGCGGGGCTCTATGCGCTCGACCACGCCTACGCGCAGAAGAAATCGGAGTTCGAGACCGGCATCGGCCCGCTCTGGCGCGCCGCCGCTGCCGGCGAAGCACTGCCCGAACTGCTCGAAGCCTACCTGGACCAGGTGCGCGAGCTCAATGAAGACGGCAACCTCAAGCACTACCCCGGTTCGCCGTGGCTGGCCTGGCAAATGCTGCGCGAGCCCGATCGCATGCGCCTGTTCGAACTGCACAGCACCGAAATCCAGGTGCTGCGCGACAACTTCCGCGGTGCCGGCCGCAAGGTCATGCTGTATGACGGCGACGGCTTCAACGGCATCAAGGCAATCCTGCCCCCGCCGCCGCGCCGGGCCCTGGTACTGATCGACCCTTCATACGAAGACAAGCAGGACTACGCCCGCACGCTCGATACGCTCAAGGCTGGCCTGGAGCGCTTTGCCACCGGCATGTACGCCATCTGGTATCCCGAAGTGCAGCGCCGCGAATCGACGCAACTGCCCGCACAACTGAAGCGCCTGCCGCTCAAGAGCTGGCTGCATGTGTCGCTGACCGTCAAGCATCCGGTCGATGGCGGGCTCGGACTGCATGGCAGCGGCATGTTCATCGTCAACCCACCCTGGACGCTCAAGGCCGCGTTGCAGGAAGCGATGCCGAAGCTGGTCGAACTGCTCGGCCAGGACAGCGGCGCAACGTTCACGCTCGAATCGCTCGATAACTGAACAGCAGGCCGACGGCGATGCCCAGTGAATCGGCCATCAGGTCGTGCCACGAGGCATCGCGATAGCTCGTCATCGACTGCAATATCTCGATCAGGCCACCATAGGCGACCAGCCCGAGCACCACGTGCCATAGCCGTCCGGGCCAGGCACGCACACCGAGCATCGCCAGCACGCCAAATGCCAGCAGGTGGTTGGTCTTGTCCCAGCCCGTGGTGGGCTCCGGGATCGATGGCGGCAGCAATGCAAGCACCAGCACGGCCAGCGCGCATACGGTGAAGAACAGCCGGAATTGGGAAAGGGTCAGCGGGCGCAAATCGTCATCCATCCGTAGTACGTACCGATCAACCGATCGAGCATCGTACAACGGCGCGGTGCACTCGGTGGGATGGCGTACGGACCGACGCCGAATCCCGGCCCTGAACTTCAGTCGTCACGACGGCCATTACCGCGGCCGCGCTTGCCATTGTCGCCCTGGTCACCGTCCCGCCCACGGCCGCGATCGTCGCGACGATCCCCGCCACGATGCTCGGCCCGCTCATCGCGCCGTTGCCAGCCGTGCTTGTCGCCGTTTTTGTCGCCCTGATCGTTGCCACGGTTCGACGCGCGATGACCATGGTTATCGCGATCCCGGTCGTTACGGTCCCAGCCGCGATTCCAGTCCCGGCTCCAGTTGCTCCGGTCACTGCGATTCCAGTCGCTACGCCGATGGCCGTCATCCCAGCCGTAATAGCCGCCGTGGTATCCACCCTGGTACGGCGCATGGCCGCGCCGATAGTCGTCGTCGTAAGGAACGGCGCATCCGGTGAGCAGTGCCGCCGCAGTGACGGATAGCACGTGAAGGGACTTCATGCTTGGACTTTCGTTGAATCAGGAAAGCCGAGCATACCGGGCGGCAACCACGACGGTTGTAAGAAATGGTGTCTCTCCGTCACAGAACGGGGCCACACAGCCAGCATTCTGGCACCGAAAGTCAAATGCCTGTCGCCTATTGTCAAGCGCAAGGGATGCGCCGCGCCGATACTGGCGGACGACCCAACAACGTCCGGATGCGGCACCCGCAGCGGTGCACATCAGGGCGACGCCCGCCCTCGAAATACAGTCATGCCTCCTACGACCCCAACCGTCCTGATCGTCCCCGGCCTGCGCGACCATGTGCCGGAACACTGGCAAACGTTGCTTGCGCTTGAACTGCCCCGCGCGATCTCCGTTGCCCCGCTTGAGCATGACAAGCTGAGCTGCGCCGCGCGGGTCGATGCGATCGATCGCGCTCTGGCCATCATCGAGGGACCGGTCATCATCGTGGCACACAGCGCTGGCGCGATCATGGTGGCCCGATGGGCGGCCCGCGGCATCACGCGGAACATCGCTGGCGCATTGCTCGCGGCACCTGCAGATCTGGAGACGCCGCTGCCGGCCGGGTATCCGACCATCGACACATTGCGCGACCACGACTGGCTTCCGATCCCCCGCGACAAGTTACCGTTTCCGAGCATCGTTGCGGCAGGCAGCAATGATCCGCTGACGCGGCTCGAGCGCGCCCGTGACATGGCGCAGGCGTGGGGCAGCCGCTTCGTGAATCTTGGCGAGGTTGGACACCTGAACCCTGCTTCCGGCTACGGCGCGTGGCCGCGAGCGGAGGAATTCATCCGCGAACTCTCGTGATGGCGAACCACGGCCGACCTCCTGTCGATCGGCCGTGGCATTTCGCGCGCTATCACCCTGTTGCGCGACGAGGTCGATCGAAACATGGCCATGCTTGGCGTGCGGACCCTCGACCAGGTAGACAGGTCCGTGATTATCTAGCCAGCGTTGGAAGGAATTGCGGCGGGTCCTGAATCACCGGACCCGCCTTGAACGAACCTGCCGCGGGTCAGATTACGAAGATGGCAAGGTGCTCAAAATAAGTCCAACACTCTCGGCCGCTTCGCAGTTCGCCCCCTACCCCGCCCGCAGCGCCCACAGGGCCTCCAGCACATATTCCGTGGCGCGGTCTACCCGTTCCCCGCTGTGCGCCAGCCCCAATCGCCGCCACAACGCCGGCCGCAACGGCCGCATCACCACCCGCGCGTCCGGTGCCGGTGTGGTGACCTCGTGTGGCAACAGCGCGGCGCCATAGCCGGCCGCTACCAGGCTCTTGATGGCATCGTTGTAGTTGAGCTGGATACGTGGCACCGGCCGGTGGCCACCGCTGGCGAACCACTCGGCGGTCAGGCGCGACAGGCGCGTGGTGTTGTCATTCAGGATCAGCGGACGCGTTGCCAGCCAGGCCGGCGTGATGCGCGCCGGGCAAGGCCAGCTCGCGGGCAGGAACGCCTGTACGGGATCGCGCCGCCAGGGGCGGATGGTCAGCCCCGCCACGCGCGCCTGTGGCAGCGCCACCAAGCCAATTTCCAGCGTGCCGGCGGCCAGTCGCGCCAGCGACTCCTGCGAGGTCAGCACGGCTACCTGCACATCGATGTCGGGATGCCGCTCCGCCAGCATGGCCAGCGCCTGCGGTAGCAGGTGGGCGATGGCGCCGGTCGAGGCGCCCAGGCGCACGCGGCCGGTCAGTCCCTGCACCTGGCGCTGCACATCGTCCAGTGCGAGGTCGGCATCGCTCAGTAGCCGGCGCGCCCGTTCGACCAGGGTCTCGCCAATCGCTGACGGACGCACCTCGCCGCGCTTGCGCGTCAGCAATGGCGCACCGACGCGGGCCTCCAGCTCCGCAATGTGCAGGCTGACAGTAGGCGGTGCCAGGTGCAACGCACGCGCGGCTTCGGCAAAGGAACCCAGGTCGGCGATGGCGACGAGGGTACGCAGGCGGTCCAGGCTGATCTCGCGCATGGTGCGGCGCTCCGTTGAAGGCGTATCAGGATATCGTTCAGAAAACCTGAATTTCATCATCATGAAATTCAACTTTCCCGATTCTATCCGGTGGCGCAAGATCACGCTTCCGGTACCAGCGCCGCATCGGCCGGGCCGCCACCATCACGCCATCTCCGAGGATCCACCCATGCGCTACCCGCTTGTATTTATCGACGGCGACCAGGGCACCACCGGCCTGCTGATCCATGAGCGCCTGCGCGGTCGCGACGACTTGCGCCTGCTGACGCTGCCCGCCGGCCAACGCAAGGATCCGCGCGCCCGTGCCGACGCCATCAACGGTTGCGACATCGCCATCCTGTGCCTGCCGGACGGCGCCGCACGCGAGGCGGTGGCATCCATCGTCAACCCGGCGGTGCGGGTGATCGACGCCAGTTCGGCACACCGCACGCAGTCCGGCTGGACTTATGGCTTTCCTGAAATGGCCGCCGACCAGGCGCAGCGCATCGCGAGCGCGTTGCGCGTCAGCAATCCAGGCTGCTACCCCACTGGCGCGATCAGCCTGCTGCGCCCCTTGTTAAAGGCCGGCCTGCTGCCGCCCGACTACCCCCTCGCCATCCACGCGGTATCAGGCTATTCGGGTGGTGGCCGCACCGCCGTCGACATGTACGAGGGTCCAGAGGACAACCATGCCCTGCCCTTCCAGGTCTACGGCCTGGGCCTGGCGCACAAGCACGCGCCTGAAATCCAGCAGCATGTGGGTCTGACACGGCGTCCCGCGTTCGTGCCAGCCTATGGCGCCTTCCGGCAAGGCATCGTACTGACCGTGGCACTGGAACTGGACCTGCTGGCACCCGGCACGGACGTCGACAAGCTGCACGCCTGCCTGGCCGACCACTACGCCGGCGCCCGCCATGTAGAAGTGATGCCCCTGGCCGAATCGGCCGCCGCCACTCGCCTCGACCCGCAGGCACTGAACGGCACCAACGACCTGCGCCTGGGCGTGTTTGCCAACCGCGAGCATGGACAGGTGCTATTGGCGGCGGTGTTCGACAATCTTGGCAAGGGCGCTTCGGGGGCGGCAGTGCAGAACCTCGACCTCATGCTGGCCCAGGGAGCGGCGTAGGTTCACCAGAGAGGCCGTCTTGTTCCACGTTTCCTGAATGCAGGGTTCGATGCCGGACGGCCTCATGGCGCATCGCATAGTGCCATCCCAGATCGGCTATCGGCCCAGCTTTGGCGCCGGTCTCGACAGCATCCGCAGCCGCCGCGTTACCTTGCCGGGCCCTCTGCGCGATGCCGAACATGATGGCAGCCAGCCGGAACAGGTTGTAGGCAATGTAGAAGTCCCAGTGTTCGATCCCCTCGGTGCCATTGGCTGCGACATACCGCTGCAGATACGCCTGCTCGGTCGGGATACCGAGGCTCTGGAAGTCGAGGTCGGCGATACCGCGCCACAGCGATGACGGGATGTGCCAGCTCAGGCAATGATAGGCAAGATCGGCGAGCGGATTTCCGAGCGCCGACAATTCCCAGTCCAGCACGCCGATGACCTTGGGCTCGGTGGCATGGAAGACCAGGTTGTCGAGGCGGAAGTCGCCATGAATGAGCGTCGTCTGCTCCGCTGCAGGGATGTTTCTTGGCAGCCAGTTCATCAGCGCTTGCATGGCGGAGCTCTCGCGCGCGCCAGTGGTGCAACTCTGGCGCGTCCACCCGGCAATCTGCCGCGCCAAGTAGTTGCCGCTCGGGCTGTAATCGGAGAGCCCAAGCTGTCGAACGTCAAGCCGGTGCAGCGACGCGATCACGCGATTCATCTCGGCGTAAATGGCGTCGCGCTCGGCGCGCTGCATGCCTGGCAGCGATTGGTCCACCAGGACCCTGCCCTCCAAATACTCCATCAGGTAGAACGGGCTGCCAACCACGGACGTGTCTTCGCTGTACAGGTACACTGCGGGGACAGGCACATTGCTGCCCTGAAGCGCACGCATCACGCGAAACTCTCGGTCGATGGCATGCGCCTTGGCCTGGACGTTGCCAACAGGCTTCATGCGCAGCACGTAACGGTGTGCGCCCGAGACGACCAGGAAGGTCGGATTGGACTGGCCCCCGGTCAACTGAGTGCTCGTCAGCGACGTCTGGTCGATCAGCCCGCGCGCATGAAGCAACCGGGCTAACGCATCCCAATCGCGGCGAGTCGTATGGTTCATTGGATCGTTCATTGGATCGTCCTTTGGCTGGTGTGGAGAACGGCGGGACGCATCACAGCGTGCCGACGAGATGTCCGCCATCCACGGGCAACACCGTGCCCGTGATGTAATCGGAGGCTCCCGATGCCAGCAGCAGCAATGCGCCATCGAGTTGCGAGGGCTGTCCAAGGCGTCGCTGCGGGATTCGCCGGACCATTGCTTGTCCGCCATCTGTCTCGAAGAAGGCCCGATTGATATCAGTGGCGAAGTACCCGGGCGCCAGCGCGTTGACGCGGATGCCATAGCGCGCCCATTCCAGCGCGAGCGATTGCGTCAGGTGAATCAGCCCGGCCTTTGCCGCCGTGTAGGCGGGAACCTGCTGGGCCACCCTCATCCCCAGGATCGACGCAATGTTGATGATGCTGCCTGGCCGGCCTGCGTCCTGCATCTGCTGGGCAGCGCACTGCGCCACGCGCCAGGCACCTGTCAGGTTGGTCTCGATGACCTGGCGCCACTCCTGTTCCCTCGTTTCCAGTGCGGGTCCTGTGGTTGCAATACCAGCGCTGTTGACAATGATGTCCACGGTACCAAGCGCCTGCCCGGTCTGGAAAAGCGCACCCGATACCGAATCTGGATCGCAGACATCCAGCCGCACGACACATCCGCTGCCGCCCGCCGCCGAAATTTCGGCCAGTAGCTTTTCACCATCCGCCGTGCGCCTGCCGGCAAGCGCGACCCGGCATCCTGCATGTGCCAGCGTCAACGCAAAGTGGCGGCCAAGCCCGCCAAATGCGCCGGTGACAAGCGCCACTTTGCCTGCCAGGTCGGGAAAGACGGGGGATAGGCGGTTTGTAGATTCCATGGTTGCAGTCTCCTTCGATGCCGTGGACGGAGCAGCGTTCTTCCATGCCTTGGGTCGGTCTGCCGCTCCTCAATGGCTGCCACATTAAGCCGCGGCCTTCGATTCGCCAGCCACCCTATCGGGGAGCCCCCCTGTCCAGGCCGGCCAGCTCCCCGATTGGGGGGCTGGCATGCGGAGCCATGGCGCTTACGCTGCCAGGCATCCAGCGGCCAATGCGCCCGCATGCACCACGATCGAGGAGCCCTTCCATGTCACGGCCTACCCCGCCCACCCCTACCCGGCCCACCCCTATCCCGCGTACGCCATCGGCGTACGCCTATCCACTGCTGATCAAGCAACTGCTGCATGCCCCGTTGGCGGTCAACCCGGAGCAGGAAGTCGTCTATCGAGGGCAGGTACGGCATTCGTACTGGACCATGCGGCACCGCATCGGCCAGTTGGCCAGTGGCCTGGATGCGCTGGGGATTGAAGCGGGTGACACGGTTGCGGTGATGGACTGGGACAGTCATCGCTACCTCGAGGCCTACTTCGCCATCCCGATGATGGGAGCCGTGCTGATGACGGTCAATGTGCGACTCTCGCCAGAGCAGATCGCCTACACCCTGAACCACGCTGGCGCCAGGCTGTTGATACTGCACGTTGACTTCCTGCCCGTGTTCGAGACGATCCGCGACCAGCTGAAAACCGTCGAGCACCTGATCCTGATCGGCGAGGACGCACTCTCGATCGAGAGCACACCGTTGCCCGAAGGATTCGAGGCCGAGTACGAAGCGCTGCTGGCGGCGGCACAGCCCGACTATGCCTTCCCCGATTTCGATGAGAACGCGCGGGCGACGACCTTCTACACGACCGGCACGACCGGCTTGCCCAAGGGCGTGTATTTCAGCCATCGGCAGATCGTGCTGCATACCCTGGCGACCATGAGTGCGCTGACCGCTGCCCCCCGACAGGGTCGGATACATCGCGACGATGTCTATATGCCGCTGACGCCGATGTTCCATGTTCACGCCTGGGGGATGCCCTTTGTAGCTACGGCACTCGGCATGAAGCAGGTCTATCCGGGGCGCTATGCCGCGGACCAACTCCTGCGGCTGGTGCAAAACGAGCGGGTCACGTTTTCGCACGGCGTGCCGACGCTGCTGCACATGATCCTGTTTCACCCGGAATCGGCGGGTATCGATCTCAGCGGCCTGAAGATCATCATCGGCGGATCGGCACTGCCGCGCGGGCTGGCGCAGGCCGCCATCGATCGCGGCATCGATGTATTCACCGGCTACGGCATGTCGGAAACCTGCCCGATTCTCACGCTTGCGCAGGTCAAGACGACACTGCTCGGCGATCCCGCCACCGAGCTTGACACGCGTACCAAGACCGGGTTGCCCATTCCTCTGGTCGATCTGCGCATCGTCGATGACGACATGCGCGACGTTGCGCACGACGGCAAGGCCAGCGGCGAGATCGTGGTGCGGGCGCCGTGGCTCACGCAAGGTTACCTTGGCAATGCAGCGGAATCCGAACACCTTTGGGCCGGCGGCTACCTGCATACCAGCGACATTGGCTCGATCGACACCGATGGCTATCTGCAGGTCACCGACCGCATCAAGGACGTGATCAAGAGCGGCGGCGAGTGGGTGTCATCGCTTGAGCTCGAAGACCTTATCTCGCGTCACGCGGCTGTCAGCGAAGTCGCCGTCATCGGCGTGAAGGATGCGCGGTGGGGCGAACGTCCACTGGCGCTGATCGTGCTTCGAGCGGGACTCTCTGCCGAGGTCGCCGAGATCCAGGAGCATCTGCGCGATTTCGTCTGCCGCGGCGCCATCTCGAAGTACGCAGTGCCAGAGCGCGTGCTATTTGTCGACGCCATCGAGAAAACCAGCGTGGGCAAGATCAACAAGCGACTGCTTCGCGAACGATACCAGGCCGCGCACTCCCTCTAGGCGTCTTTCTTTCCGGATCCGTCCAGAGGCGCCGGCGTGGCGCCGCCGCGGCATCGAACCATTGACGACGGATATCCGCGTCGCTCTCTAAACGTTCATCACGACATTCCATGACTTCGCTCTTGCATAACATCCCCGATACCATGACGGCCATCGAGATCAAGCATCCCGGCGGCCCCGAGGTACTGGTGCCCACGCGGCGACCTGTGCCCATACCCGGCACGGGCGAATTGCTGATACGCCACCATGCGGCAGGCGTCAACGGCCCCGACGTGTTCCAGCGCAAGGGGCTCTACGATCCGCCTCCCGGCGCTTCCGACATCCCGGGTCTTGAGGTGGCGGGCGAAGTCGCGGCCCTCGGCCAGGGCGTTACCGGATTCAAGGTCGGAGACCTCGTCTGTGCCCTGATTCCTGGGGGTGGATACGCCGAGTACAGCGTCGCCAGCGAGCACAATACCTTGCACCTGCCTGATGGCCTGCAGTTGGTGGAAGCTGCGGCGATGCCGGAAACCTTCATGACCGTCTGGCTCAACCTGTTCCAGCGGGGCAAGTTCACCCGTGGCGACACCGTGTTGATCCACGGCGGCGCCTCCGGCATCGGCACCACGGCCACCATGCTCAGCAAGGCGTTTGGCGCGGCCAAAATCATCACCACCGTGGCGTCGGACGCGCAACGCGACGCCAGCCTCGCACTTGGCGCCGATTACGCAGTCAATTACCTGGAAGAGGATTTTGTCGACGCCGTGATGCGCGTCACCGACGGCAAGGGCGTCGATGTCGTCGTTGACATCATTGCCGGCGATTATGTCCCGCGCAACTACGCTGCCGCGGCCATCAACGGACGCATCGTGCAGATCGGTGTCATCAAGGGCATCGCCAAAGAAGTCGACCTGTTCCCGATGCTGACCAAGCGCCTGACCCATATCGGCTCGACATTGCGCTCACGCACGCCCGAAGAGAAGGCCGAGATCATCCGCGAACTCGAGGCGCAGGTCTGGCCGCTGATTGCATCTGGCGCGGTCAAGCCACGCATCTACCGGACATTTGCACTGGACCAGGCGCGAGCCGCCCATGAGTTGATGGACTCTGGCACCCACATCGGCAAGATCGTGCTCACGATGGGCCAGTAGTTCTGGACGTCGCGCCCGCAGCTAGGTCTGCGGTGCGCTTCGATCCACCACCCTGGGCAGGTCACGGCCCAGACCGCTGCGTACAGCCTGGATGCGGGAATTGACGTTCAGCTTCTCAAAGATGTTCTTCAGGTGCCATTTCACTGTTTCCGGCGCGACGCGAATGGCCCGGGCGATCTCCTTGTTGGATAGCCCTCTGGCCACGTAATCCAGGATTTCCACCTCGCGAGCACTCAGTCGGCTGGAAGCCAGCGGCTCGACGGCGTATTCGGTTTGGTATTGCGCGGCGTTGTGCCAGGAGGCAGTGCGCGTGCCGTCCCCTGCGCCACCCGGCGCATCGAATCCGGTGCATAGCCCATCCACATACCAGGACTCGATCTCCGCAGGCAGCGTCTGCTGATGGCGCAGGCCATCCAGGATCTCCCTCGCCACCGGACCGGCGTCAAGGAAAACGCGCCGCAGACCGTTCTCCTGACCATACGCAACGGCCGCCAGCATGGCTTGCATGGCGTCCGTACGTTGTCCGGCGCCATGCAGGGCGACAGCAAGGGCCACAGAAATCTGGGCGCCCAGATACGGCATGCCTGCTGCGCGCACTTCAGCCTGGACGCCCTGCAGGATCGGCACGGCATCCGCAGGCCGGCCACGGGCCACCAGCAGACGGCAGTGCGCCACCTGGAAGCGCTGCCAGGTCTCCAGGTAGCTGCCCTGAAGGCCCGCAGGCCGCTGCCCGACCAATGCGTCCAACTCATGGCCGATCCGCGCGGCGCGCCCCAGGTCACCGGACCGGATACTGATCCGCATCGCCTCGGCCTTGCATGCGACTTGCATGCGCAGCCATTGCCGGCTCCTGGCAACGGCTTCCGCGTCTTCGATAATTCTGAACGCGTCATCCTGTTTGCCCGCTAGCAATTGCAACCGCGCCAGCGTCATGCAAAAGCCGACCAGCGGGCCGAGCGAACACGATTGCAGCGCGATTTCAAGCCGCCCTTCCAGCAGTTCGGCGGCCCGTTCCAGGTCATTCCATTCATAGTGGATGGCGGCCAGGTATCCGACCGGAAGTACCGATGCGGCAGACTGCGGGCCAGCGCGCACGTTGGATTCGCGCAGCACATCCTCCAGGGTCTGGACCGCCTCGCCAAGCCGGCCTTGCACGAAGAGGCTCAGCCCGACCATGCTCTGCCGATAGACCATGGCGTAGATCGGCGCGTTTGCCCCGGTACCGAACGTCAGCGTGCGGCGCAACTGCTCGATCTCCTCGAACCCCGACGCATAGCTAAGCCCGAAAATAAGCGTCGTCAGGCCAATTCCTTCGGCCCATGAGCCATCTGCCGGGCCCAGTTCCAGAACCTTGCGTCCAAATTCCAGAGAGCGCTGACTTTCGTCAGACAGGCCAGCGATCAGCGCCTTGACCGCCTGCAACTCGACCCGGACCACCTCGGTGACGGGCAGCTGCCCGCCCGCGATGTCCTCCTCGACCGCCTGCAATTCCTGCCGGGCCGCGACCGTTTGCATCGTCAATGAAAGCGCCCAGGCATGCGCCAGCCGCAAACGAAGCCGGCCACGCACCGCCTCAACGGGAAGTTTCGCAACCCAGCTCAGGACGGTGCGCACATCGCTAGCCTCCACCAGGCTCATTGCGCATTGCTCGACCCAGCCGGCGGCTCGATCGCCATCGCCGGCCGCCAGGGCGTGCCTGACCGCTTCCGCCCACAGCGCTTGCGACGCAAACCACTCACTAGCCCGGCGATGGAGCCCGGCAACGTCGTGCGGCCGTTCCCGGACCAGACGTTCTCTCAGATAATCGGCAAACAGCGCATGGTAGCGATACCAATGGCCCTCGGCGTCCAGCGGCCTGACGAGCATGTTGCGTGCCATCAGCCACTCGAAACTGGCATGCGCCTCGGTGGAGCCTGTGAGCGCATTGCACAAAGGCACCGACATCCGTTCCAACACCGCGGTCTGCAGGAGAAAAGCCTGCAGCGGCTCTGGAACGTGAACAAACACGTTCTCGTTCAGATACGCTTCAATGCTGCGCCGGGCGAATGGCAGGCGCTCCGAGAAAACACCGACCTGTTCATTCGCGCTCAATGCAAATGACGCCAGTTGCAAGCCCGCCACCCACCCTTCGGTCGCACGCAGGAGCGTCTCGGTCTGCGCCGCGCTCAACGCATGGCCAGAAACGGCGGAGAAAAAAGCCTGTGTCTCGGCGCTGTCGAAACGCAGGGCTTCAGCATCCACCTTCAGCAATTGGTCCCGGGCTTCGAAGTAGCTCAGCGGAAACGCCGGTTCGCTACGCCCCGCGACGAGCAGATGCAGGTTCTCTGGCGCATGGCGCAGCAACCGGAACACCGCCTCGTGAATGGCCGGAGATGCCAGCCGGTCGAAATCGTCCAGTACCAGCACCATCTGGCGCGGCAGCTCCAGCACCGCATTGAGGAACTCGGCAAACATCACGTCTACCGGCGCAAGCGGGTCAGGCTCCAGGCGACGGGAAACCGCTTCGCCGGCTTCTTTGCATGCGCGCCTTGCAGCGGCAAGCAGGTAGGCGCCGAACTGATACAGGTCGTCGTCATCGCGGTCGACACTCAACCAGCCAATGGCACAACCTTCCTGTTCAAGAATCTTCTTCCATTCCGTCAGCAATGACGTCTTGCCAAACCCAGCCGGGGCGACCATTACCGTCAGCTTGCGATCCAATCCGCGGCGCAATTGCTCGATGGCCCGCTGACGATGAACATAGTGCCGCGTCCGCGGCGGCGCAAGCTTGGTCAGGATCAGGGCCGGACGTAACTGGGCCGGTTGCGTGATGGCAGGCGGCGATGACGGGAGGGCTTGCAGACGGCGATCGGATCCCACTGTAGTTTTGGTCAAAGTGCGGATATCTCGCATGAAAGAGCCCCGGCCCCAAGCCGATGACCAACGCGGCCGGCCTCAGTGCCGGACTCAGAGACCGGCACTGAGCACTGCCCTCGCCGACCAGGTCCGCGTACGACTGTAATAGATGATCGCCGAAACCAAAGTCAAGCGACAAGGGCAAGTGATGCTGTCAAAAGGGCTGTCTCTTATACACATCTCGAGCCCACGAGACTGCAGCTAATCTCGTAT
>CAUUBQ010000088.1:0-30186 GCA_963543405.1 uncultured Cupriavidus sp. | reverse complement strand
TCTACACTTCTAGCTTCGTCGGCAGCGTCAGATGTGTATAAGAGACAGGGGGAGCGAAGCGGAAATGTCGGGCGGTTCGTCAGCCGGCGAAGCGGTAGCCTACGCCTACCTCGGTCAGCAGGTGCGCGGGTTGCGCCGGGTCAGCTTCAAGCTTGTGCCGCAGATGCCCCATATAGACGCGCAGGTAGTGGCTGCTCTCCGAATGGGAAGGACCCCAGACTTCGCGAAGCAGTTCGCGGTGGGTCATCACCTTGCCGCGATGGGCTATCAGAACGGCCAGCAGCCGGTACTCGATCGGGGTCAGGTGTACTTGCGCCTCGCCGCGCGTGACCAGGCGGTTGGCCAGGTCGACGTGGACGTCGCCAAAGACTATTTGCGGCGTGCCTTGCGGATTGGCCTTTGCATGGCGGCGCAGCAGCACACGCACGCGCGCCACCAGTTCGCCCACGCCGAATGGCTTGGTCAGGTAGTCGTCGGCGCCGGCGTCGAGCGCGGCAATCTTGTCGGACTCGCCGGTGCGCGCGGACAGCACCAGCACCGGCACTTCGGTCCACGTGCGCATTTCGCGGATCAATGTCATGCCGTCACCGTCGGGCAGCCCCAGGTCCAGGATCACGATATCGGGCTGGCGCGTGCCGGCATCGATCAGGCCGCGCTTCAGCGTATCGGCCTCATGCACGTTGCAGCCCTCAGACTGCAGCGATTCCCGCACGAAGCGTCGGATATGGGGTTCGTCCTCGACCAGCAACACGGTCGGCGAATAGTCGAATGGCATCTCAGTGCGTATCAGGAAAAGTCATGTCCAGCGGTTCCGGCTCGATTGCGGGAGGATTGCCACGCGGCAGCGCCAGTGTGAAGCGCGCGCCAGGCCGCGCCGATTCCACCCAGATGCGGCCACCATGGGCCTGCATGATCGCATCGCATACCGCAAGCCCAAGGCCCACGCCCGTCGTGGCCGACTCACGTTCGCCGCGCGTGAACTTCTCGAAGATCTGGCGCTCCTGGCCCGCTGCCACGCCGGGGCCTTCGTCTTCGACGATCAGATGCACCTCGTCACCAGCCACCGCGCCACGGATTCGCACCACGGTTCCCGGCGCGGTGTACTTGGCTGCGTTCTCCAGCAGGTTGCAGAGCACGCGTTCGATCAGTACGCCATCACATTCCACCAGTGGCAGGCCGGACAGATCCGCCACCTCCACGCGATGCGCCTTGAGCGCTTCGCGCATCGACGCCAGCGCCACGCCGAGCAGTTCCTCAAATGATTGCCAGCCGCGCTGCAGCGTCACGTCATGCTGCTGCAGTCGCGCCATATCGAGCAGGTTCACGACCATCGTGCGCATGCGCTGCGCCTGGCCATGCATGGCGTCGACCTTCTCCGCCACCTCGTGCGGCAATGGCGGCTCGGCGCGCTGCAATGTTTCGGCCATGCCGATCAGCCCGGTCAGCGGCGTGCGCAGATCGTGCGACACGGCAGCCAGCAGCGAACTGCGCAGACGTTCGGATTCGATCGACACCAGCGCACGCTGCGCGACCTCCACATAGTGCAAACGTTCGATACCGATCGCGATCAGCGTCGCGAACACATCGGCCTGCCTGCGCAATTCGGGTTCCGCAAGCGCGCGCCATACACGCGGCTCCACGGCCAGCACGCCTCGGGTCTGCATCGGCGCCTTGAGCGGCAGGTACAGCACAGTGCTGCCCGGCAGCGTATGGGTGCCGGTGCCCGCCGGCTGGCCATGATCGAAGACCCATTGCGCAAGCACCGTGTCGATGGCCGCACCCTTGTCTGATCTTTCCTTGACCGTGCCATCCGCGATCGGCTGCAGGCGTCCCTGCTCCGATACAAGGAAGAACGTGGCATGCGCATCGAACGCGGCGCGCAGAAAGCGGCTGCCTATCTCGACGATCTGCGCGGTGGTCAATGCCGCGGACAACTCGCGCGCCAGTTCGTAGAGCGTACGCGCATCGGTCTCGCGCCGCACTGCCACCTGCGCCTGCTCGCGCAGGCCGGCCGTCAGTTGCCCGATCACGAGGCCCACGGCCAGCAATACGAAGAACGTCAGCAGGTATTGCACATCGCTGACCGCGAAAGACATGCGCGGCGGCACGAAGAAGAAGTCGAATGCCGCTACCGCCAGCACTGACGCCAACGCTGCCGGCCCACGACCATGGCGCAGCGCCACGCCGACCACCGCGGCCAGAAACAGCATCGCGATATTGACGATGTCGAACCATGGGCGGGCCAGCGTCGATAGCGCGGTCGCACCTGCGCACCACACCACCGCGAAGGCATAGTCACGCCGGCGCGCCTTTGCAAGTTCAGCCTCGGCCTGCGCATCGGCATCATGGTGACCGTCGGTCGGTATCGCGGTGCGCGGCCGCAGTTCGGTGCGTGTGGTATCGGCGGCCAGTCGGATCACATCGATCTCGGGACAACCGTTGGCCAGCGCATCGGCAAAAGTCTGCTTGCCGATCATGCGATATCCGGCACCCAGCAGCGGCGCCAATGCGCGCGCCAGCCACATCCGCGCCTGCTCGACCAGATTGCCTTCGACATGCCAGTCGGTGCGCGCGCGCCCAACCAGTACCTTGGTCAGGTTATGGCGCCGCACGTAGCCCGCCACCGCCTTGACCATATCGTGGCCGGCCAGCGTTTCGGTACGCGCACCAAGTTCCTCGGCCAGTTGCATTGCCGCGCGCACACGCGTACGCACCGCATCGGACAGCGGCATCAGGCGCGGCGTGGCAATGGTCACCACATGCCAGTCACAATCAAGCTGACTGGCCAGCCTGCGCGCGCTGCGCACCACCTGCTCGGCATCGTCGCCGGTACCAATGCAGGCAAGCACGGCCTCGCGGGTACGCCAGACCGGCTCGATCGACTCGGCATGGCGATAGGCGCGCACATCGTCATCGACACGATCAGCCGTGCGCCGCAACGCCAGTTCACGCAGCGCGATCAGGTTGCCCTTGCGGAAAAAGTTGCGCGCCGCATGACGCGCCTGCTCCGGCAGGTAGACCTTGCCTTCACGCAGCCGCCGCAACAGCTCGTCGGCGGGCAAATCCACCAGCACCACTTCGTCCGCGCCATCGAAGACCGCATCGGGTACCGTCTCCCAAACGCGCACGCCGGTAATGCCGCCGACGGCCTGGTTGAGGCTGTCCAGATGCTGCACATTGACGGTGGTCCAGACGTCGATACCGGCAGACTGCAACTCCTGGATATCCTGCCAACGCTTGGGATGCCGGCTGCCTGCCGCATTCGAATGCGCAAGCTCGTCGACCAGGACCAAAGCAGGGCGGCGCAGCAGCGCACCGTCGAGATCGAACTCCTGCAATACCCGATCGCGGTACGGCACATCACGCAGCGGCAAATGTTCGAGGCCCGCAACCAGCGCTTCGGTTTCGGCACGGCCATGGGTCTCGACCACGCCGATCACCACGTCGACCCCCTGCTCCCGCAACGCGCGCGCGGCGGCAAGCATCGCGAAGGTCTTGCCGACGCCGGCCGATGCACCAAAGTAGACCCGCAATTTGCCGCGCGCGGCACGCACGTCGTCCGCCTGCATGCGTTGCAGCAGGGCATCGGGATCAGGGCGGGCAGTATCGGTCATCGTCGAGCGATTGTGCCACGCTGGCCAACCCGCTGCATTTGAAACCCCGCTTGGGTTCTCCCCTCTCCCGCGTGCGGGAGAGGGGCGGGGGAGAGGGCCAACGCGTCAACCACCACCATCGCCTACTTCAACCCATCAAGCGCAAGATTCAGCTTCAACACATTGACCCCGGGCTCACCAAACACGCCAAGCCCCGGGCCTTCGGTATTGGCGGCAATCAGCGCCTCGATCTTCTCCGCCGACACGCCACGCAGCCGTGCCACGCGTGCCGCCTGGTACTGCGCCGCGGCCGGACTGATATGCGGATCGAGGCCACTGCCAGACGCCGTAACCAGGTCCACTGGCACCGCGGCCTTGTTGTCGGGATCGGCCTCATGCAATGCATCGATGCGTGCGCGGGCCGCATCGGTCAGCGCGGGGTTGGTTGGCCCAAGATTCGAGCCCACCGATGCCGCCGCGTTATACGGCATCGGTGCCGTGGCGGACAAACGGCCCCAGAAATATTTCGGGTCCGAGAACGGCTGGCCAATCAGTTCGGAACCAACGGTCTTGCCGTCCTTGACGATCAACGAGCCGGCGGCCTGGTGCGGGAATACCGCGCGGGCGATGCCGGTGACCACGCCCGGATACAGCAGGCCGGTCACGACCGACAGCACGACAAACACGGTCAGCGCCGGGCGCAGCATGCCGGTCTGGCGCGCGGGTTCGATGATGGCATTGGCTTGTGAAGGCATTTCAGTTCTCCGTGTTTCAGATCCAGCCGAACATCGTCAGCAGCAGGTCGATCAGCTTGATGCCGACAAACGGCACCACGATGCCACCAAGCCCATAGATCAGCAGGTTGCGGCGCAGCAGGACGGCAGCGCCGAGCGGGCGATAGACCACACCGCGCAATGCGAGCGGAATCAGTGCGACGATGATCAGCGCGTTGAAGATCACCGCCGACATGATGGCCGACGCCGGCGTCGACAGATGCATCACGTTCAGCAGGTTCAGCTGCGGATACGTGGTGGCAAACGCCGCCGGGATGATTGCGAAGTACTTGGCGATGTCATTGGCCACGCTGAACGTGGTCAGCGAGCCGCGCGTCATCAGCATCTGCTTGCCGATCTCGACGATCTCGATCAGCTTGGTCGGATTGCTGTCGAGGTCGACCATATTGCCGGCCTCGCGTGCGGCCTGGGTGCCGCTGTTCATCGCCACGGCCACGTCGGCCTGCGCCAGCGCGGGTGCATCGTTGGTGCCGTCGCCGGTCATCGCCACGAGCCTGCCCTGCCCCTGGTATTCGCGGATCAACGCCAGCTTGGCTTCCGGGGTGGCCTCGGCCAGGAAGTCGTCGACACCGGCTTCCGCGGCAATCGACGCAGCGGTCAGGCGGTTGTCGCCGGTGATCATCACGGTACGGATGCCCATCTTGCGCAGCTCGCCAAAGCGCTCGCGGATGCCGCTCTTGACGATGTCCTTGAGCTCGACCACACCCAGCACGCGTACGCTGTCTTCGGTACCTTCGGCCACCGCTTCCGCTACCACCAGTGGCGTGCTGCCCGCGCGCGCGACATCGTCGACGGCCTGCATCACGGCATCGGGGAACTTGCCGGCGCGCTCGGTGACGTAGCGGCGCACCGCATCGGCCGCGCCCTTGCGTACGCTACGCACGACATTACCGGTTGCCACATCGACACCGCTCATGCGCGTCTGCGCGGTGAACGGTACGAACACCGGTGCGGCCAGTCCGCGCGCACCCATCTCGGGTGCCGCAACGTTAGGTTGCTGGCGTGCGAGCGTCACAATGCTGCGACCTTCGGGCGTTTCATCGGCCAACGACGACAGCCATGCGGCCTCGGCCAGTTGGCGTTGCGTGACGCCCGGCGCGCAGATAAAACGCGCTGCCTGGCGATTGCCGTGCGTGATGGTGCCGGTCTTGTCGAGCAACAGCACATCGACATCGCCGGCGGCTTCCACCGCACGACCCGAGGTGGCGATCACGTTCGCTTCCATCATGCGACTCATGCCGGCCACGCCGATGGCGGACAGCAGGCCGCCGATGGTGGTCGGGATCAGACAGACGAGCAACGCTACGAGGACCGTCACGGAAACCGGCACACCGGCCTTGGTCACCAGTACCGCATAAAGCGAATACGGTTGCAGCGTGACAGTGGCCAGCAGCAGCACCAGCGTGAGCCCCACCAGCAGGATCGTCAGCGCCAGTTCGTTCGGCGTCTTCTGGCGCTTGGCACCCTCGACCATGCTGATCATGCGGTCGATAAAGCTTTCACCGGGATTGGTCGTGATACGCACCACGATCCAGTCCGACAGCACGCGCGTGCCGCCGGTGACCGACGAGAAGTCGCCGCCCGATTCGCGAATCACCGGTGCCGACTCTCCGGTGATCGCGCTTTCGTCGACCGATGCCACGCCTTCGATCACCTCGCCGTCGCCGGGGATCATCTCGCCGGCTTCCACGAGCACGATATCGCCACGACGCAGCTCGGTGGCCGCTCGCGCTTCCGTGGCACCGCTGGCCCGTGCATCGCTGCGACCGGTGCGCACCACGCGTGCCATGGTGGTGGTCTTGAGGCCCCGCAGCGCCGCAGCCTGTTGCTTGCTGCGCCCTTCCGCGAGCGCTTCGGCAAAGTTGGCGAACAGAACCGTGAACCACAACCAGACTGCCACGGCCAGGATAAAGCCGGCTGATTCGCCCCCATGCGTCGGTTGCAGCCACGCGCGCAGGAACAGGATCGTGGTCAGGATGCTGCCGGCGTAGACCACGAACATCACCGGGTTGCGCAGTTGTGCAAGTGGCGTCAGCTTGCGCAGCGCATCGACCATGGCGGGCTTGACCAGTTCCGGCGCGAGCATGCCGCGCGAGGGACGCGGATGATGTGGCACGCCACCGCTGACGGCAGTCGTGCCTGAACCGGCATTGTGTGACGGCGCGGATGTGGAAGTGCGCGTCGCCGAGGATTGTTGTTGCATACGAATTCTCCGCGAATTACTGTGCAGCGGCCGTAACCGGGGCGGGCTGCAATTGCTCTGCGACCGGACCCAGCGCCAACGCAGGCACGTAGGTCAATGCACCGACCAGCAGGACCGAACCCACCAGCAGCACCACGAACAGCGGGCCGTGCGTGGGCATGGTCCCGGCCGTGGCCGGCGTACGGCGCTTGGCTGCCAGCGAACCGGCCATCGCCAGCACTGGCACGATGATCCAGAAGCGGCCAAACCACATTGCCGCGGCCAGCAGCACGTTGTAGAACGGCGTGTTGGCGGACAGTCCGGCAAAGGCGCTGCCGTTGTTGTTGGCGGCCGAAGACAGTGCGTAAAGAACTTCCGAGAAGCCGTGCGTGCCGGGGTTGAACACGCCCGCGCGGCCCGGTTCGAGCATCACCGCAACGGCCGTGCCCACCAGCACCAGCAACGGCGTGACCAGGATGGCCACGGCGGTCATCTTCATCTCGTACGCCTCGATCTTCTTGCCCAGGTATTCGGGCGTGCGGCCAATCATCAGGCCGGCGATAAACACCGCCAGCACCGCGTAGACGAGCATGCCGTAGAGGCCCGAGCCGACGCCGCCGAACACCACCTCACCGAGTTGCATCAGCAGCATCGGCACGAGTCCGCCAATGGCCGTGAATGAATCGTGCATGGCGTTCACGGCGCCACACGATGCGGCCGTGGTAATCGTGGCAAACAGCGCGCTGGCCGAGATGCCGAAACGTACTTCCTTGCCTTCCATATTGCCGCCGGCCTGCAGGGCCGAAGCTGCATGATCGATCGGCAACGACGACAGCGCGGCAGTGACCTGCTGCTCCGATGCCATCGCCGCCAGCGCCATGATCACGAAGATCACCGTCATCGACGCCAGCACCGCCACACCCTGGCGTCGGTCCCTGACCATCTCGCCGAACGTGAAACACAGTGCGGCGGGGATCAGGAAGATCGCCAGCATCTCGATAAAGTTCGACAGCGGCGTCGGGTTCTCATACGGATGCGCGGAGTTGGCGTTGAAGAATCCGCCGCCATTGGTGCCGAGCATCTTGATGGCTTCCTGCGATGCCACCGGGCCCATTGCCAACGTCTGGCTGTCGGTCTTCGCGGCTTCGGTCACCGGCTTGCCCTCTTTGTCGAGCACCGGCTGACCGGCCGCATCGACCTTGGGCTGCGTGTATTCGACAGCGGTGACCAGGTTGACGTCCTTGTAGCTATCGAAGTTCTGGATCACGCCCTGGCTGACCAGTACCACGGCCATGACGATCGACAGCGGCAACAGCACATACAACGTGGTGCGCGTCATATCGACCCAGAAATTGCCGATGGTCTTCGCGCTGTGGCGCGCGAAGCCGCGAATCAGTGCGAACACCACCGCGATACCGGTGGCGGCCGAGAAGAAGTTCTGCACGGTCAGCGCGAGCATCTGCGTCAGATAGCTCATGGTCGACTCGCCGGCATAACCCTGCCAGTTGGTATTCGAGATGAAGCTGATCGCGGTGTTGAACGACGAATCGGGCGAGACCGCGCCAAACCCTTGCGGGTTCAGCGGCAACACACCTTGCAGGCGCTGCATGGCATACACCGCGATCACGCCGAGTACGTTGAACACGATCACGGCGATGGCGTACTGCTTCCACCCCATTTCGGCATCGGCGCGCACGCCAGCCAGGCGATACAACACGCGTTCGAACGGGCGGCCCCATGCGGTCAGCCCATAGTTGCCCTCTTCGATCGCGCGGCGCATGTAGCGCCCGAGGAATGGCCCGACCACGAACAGGATGGCCAGGAAAAGGACCAGAAGTCCGATAAATTGCGTCGACATCAGAATTTCTCCGGCCGGAACAGCGCAACGAGCAGGTAGATGAAGATGGCGACGGCCAGGCCGCCGCTGAGCAGATCGGTCCAGTCCATCAGAGTCCCCGGTCGGTTGCGGAATGCTTGGCCGCGGGGCCGTCTTCCGTGCTGCCACGCCCCGCCGGCAGGTTGGCGCCCAACGCGGCGCACAGGGCCAGCAGCGCGCCCGTCAACGCGCCGAAAGCCAGCAATACGAGGAAATAGATCCCGTCCATGACATGTATGCAGGCATGGCGCCTGCTTAGTGATTCACGGATACGAGGTTAGGGATCGGAGGGTAAAAACGGGATAGAGAGGGTGGGAGGGGGTGTAAAGGAAATATAAAAATCCCACCCGCCATGGTTTTGGCTCCCCTCTCCCGCGCGCGGGAGAGGGGTTGGGGGAGAGGGCATGAGGTTCAAATTGCGACCTGTCTCGCATTGAGCCGCCGGCCCTCTCCCCCGCCCCTCTCCCGCCATGCGGGAGAGGGGAGACAACAACTGGTGCGCCTTAGATCCAACCCGCCTTGTGCAGCTTGTTCCAGAGAAAACCGCACGCGGTGGCGGTGAACCCGATCACCACCGGATACGCGTAATGCCATTTCAGTTCGGGCATGAAGCTGAAGTTCATGCCGTATAGCGAGAACACCACCGTGGGTACCGCCAGGATGGCACCCCAGCCGGCCAGGCGCTTGACCACCTCGTTCTGTGTCACGGTCACCAGCGCCAGATTGACCTGCACCGCCGTGGTGAGCATTTCGCGCACCACGTCGAGCGATCGGACGATCCGGCTGCAGTGGTCCTCGATATCGCGGAAGTAGGCGCGCAGTTCCTTCGGCACCAGGTCCTCATGCAGCCGGATCAACTGGCCGCAGATGTCCTCGACCGGGTACACCGCATTGCGCAGGCGCAAGACCTGGTGCTTGACGTGATACAGCCGCTGGATGGCGGCGCGGTCGAACTCATCGCGGAAGATACCTTGCTCCAGCGCTTCGAAGGTGTCCTCGAGGCGTGTCACGATCGGCAGATAGTGATCGACCACGAAGTCCATCAGCGCGTAGAGTACGTAGCCAGGTCCGTTGGCAAGCCCGTTCGGATCCTGCTCGCAGCGTTCGCGCACGGGCGCATAGGTGGAACTGGCGCCGTGGCGCACCGATACCACATAGTTCGGACCCACGAACAGATGGGTCTCGCCCACCACCACCTCCTCGCCCGCCAGTTGCGCGGTGTTGAGCACCACGAACACCGAATCGCCATAGCTTTCCAGCTTGGGCCGCTGGTGGGCGTCGAGCGCATCTTCCACCGCCAGGTCGTGCAGGCCGAATGCCTGCTGCACGCGGCGGAGCAGGGTCAGGTCCGGTTCGTGCAAGCCGAGCCAGATGAAGGTACCGGGTTCCTCCAGCACCTTCGAAATATCCTCAAACTCGACCTTGCCGAGCTTCTTGCCGTTGCGATATGCGGCGCAGTTAACGATGGCGCCCATGGGCTCCCCCGGTGTCGAGATGCGCAATCGTAACAAGAGCATCGCAATCGCGGTTACCTGCGGGACCATATGGTCCGCATCGTCCACCCCCGGTGAATTGACCAATATTTGTTACAGTTCCCCGGAAATCCGACGTTAGAATGTCCCATTTCCACGGTCACCGACTATGTCTCAGAAGAAATCGCCACGCTTCGAGCTGCGCAGTGGCAATGTCGACGCCCTCCTTCTCGCCCTCAATACCGCCGACGTGGACGCGCTGCGGGATGACCTCCTCTCCCGTTTCGAGTCGACCCCCGATTTCTTCTCCGACGATGTCGTGGCGCTGGACCTGCGCCGCCTGGACGGTGACGGCGCGCTGCCGCTGGACCGTGTCATCGACACCCTTGCAACCCTGAACGCCCGCGCCATTGGCGTGGTGGCGCGTACCGACCAGCGTGGCTGGGCCGGCGGCTTCGGCCTGCCGCTGCTGGACAGCCAGAGCCGGCGCGGCGGCCGGGACGAGTCATCGAAGGACAAGCCAGACGACGACAAGCCCGCCGAGGCGGTGCCCGCGGAAGTGCCCGCGGTCAACGGCACCGCGTCCGATATTGCCGAGATCATGGCGGCAGCCAACGCCGCCGCGGCCCCGCGCGCCGTTCCCACGCTGCTGATCGACAAGCCGCTGCGCTCGGGCCAGCAGGTCTACGCCCAGGGCGATGTGGTGATCCTGGACCTGGTCAGCTACGGCGCCGAAGTCATTGCCGAAGGCAACATCCATATCTACGCCCCGCTGCGCGGCCGCGCACTGGCAGGCGTCAAGGGTAATCCCGATGCGCGTATCTTCTGCACGTGCATGGAACCCGAACTGATTTCCATCGCCGGCATCTATCGGACTGCCGAGCAGACACTGCCGGCCGATGTGCTCGGCAAATCGGCCCAGGTACGCCTGGCCGATGAAAAACTGATTCTCGAACCGCTGCGGATGCGATAGCCGCAGTGCCCATCACGACGAATTCCACTCATACCGGACCATAGAGCCATGGCAAAAATCATCGTAGTGACCTCCGGCAAGGGGGGCGTTGGCAAGACCACCACCAGCGCGAGCTTCGCCGCCGGCCTGGCCCTGCGTGGCCACAAGACTGCCGTGATCGATTTCGACGTCGGCCTGCGTAACCTCGACCTGATCATGGGTTGCGAGCGCCGCGTGGTGTATGACCTGATCAACGTGGTGCAGGGCGAAGCCAACCTGCACCAGGCGCTGATCAAGGACAAGAAGTGCGAAAACCTGTTCATCCTGCCGGCCTCGCAGACGCGCGACAAGGAAGCGCTGACCCGCGAAGGCGTGGAAAAGGTCATCAACGACCTCAAGGAAATGAACTTCGAGTACATCGTGTGCGATTCGCCGGCCGGCATCGAGACCGGCGCGCTGATGGCCATGTACTTTGCCGACGAAGCGCTGATCGTGACCAATCCCGAGGTATCGTCGGTGCGTGATTCGGACCGCATCCTCGGCATCCTGGCCTCGAAGACCAAGCGCGCCAGCGAAGGCGAACCGATCAAGGAACACCTGCTGATCACGCGCTACAACCCGAAGCGCGTGCATGGCGGCGAGATGCTGTCGCTGACCGATATCCAGGAAATCCTGCGCATCAAGCTGATCGGCGTGGTGCCGGAATCGGAAGCCGTGCTGCATGCATCGAACCAGGGCACGCCAGCCATCCATCTTGATGGCACCGATGTGGCCGACGCCTACGGCGACGTGGTCGATCGTTTCCTGGGCAAGGACAAGCCGCTGCGCTTCACCGACTACCAGAAGCCGGGACTGCTCTCGCGCATCTTCGGCAACAAGTAACGGAGGACTCATCCCTATGTCGATCCTGTCCTTCCTGCTGGGGGAGAAGAAGAAATCCGCATCGGTCGCCAAAGAGCGGCTGCAGATCATTCTCGCCCACGAACGGTCCGGCCATTCCGCGCCGGCTGACTACCTGCCGGCCCTGCAACGCGAACTGGTGGCGGTCATCTCGAAGTATGTGAAGATCAGCGACCAGGACCTGCGCGTCAGCCTGGAGCGCCAGGACAACCTCGAAGTGCTCGAGGTCAAGATTGAAATTCCGCAGGCGTGATCGCGCGCTGATTTAAAGCCACGATCCAGGTCTGTCGGCGGGCTTCCGGCTGCACCAGTCGGAGGCCCGCTCGCGTCCGGCTTCCCCCTCCCGCTTGTCTCTGCTTTCTCCCCTGCCCCCGCATTTTTCGGCATTTTCCACCGTTTAAGGGATAACCCTCCCTCCCTTCGCGGGGAATGCTGCAGCGCAGCAGCAACCGATGCGACGGTTGCGATACCTGGCGCCAATCTCCACCACTCATTGCTTCCTGCCCCGCGTGCACCGGCTTGATGCGTGCTGCTTTGCACCATCTACACGACCCGAAGGCATTGTGTAGCGACAAACCAACGGATTTGCACCAAATGTCTCCCCGAAGCGGCGCTCCAGCTCGGTTTTATGTCGCAACGATCAGCCTTTTGTTAAATTTTCGCGGCGTTAAGAGCAAACGTCATCCAATAGGACGCGCCGTGATCCGGGGTAGTCCAACCACAAGACAGAAAAGGAGCACCATGAAGAAATCGCTACTGACCCTCGCACTTGGTTCGCTGTTTGCCAGCAGCGCCTTCGCCCAGACTTCGGTCACGCTGTACGGTATCGCCGACGCCAGCGTCCGTTACACCACCAACGCCGACGCCGCCAACCATGGCCAGGTTGCCCTGACCGACGGCGCCGTGACGCAAAGCCGCTGGGGCCTGAAGGGCTCGGAAGCCCTGGGTAACAACCTGAAGGCAATCTTCCAGCTGGAAAACGGCTACAGCCTCGACAACGGCACGATGAATTCGTCGGGCCAGCTGTTCAATCGTCAAGCCTACGTGGGTCTGGCCGGTGATTTCGGCGCGATCAAGCTGGGCCGCCAGTACACCGAAGGCTTTAACCTGTTCGGCGACTTCGACCCGCTGACCATCGGTAACTACACGAACAACGCCTGGCCGTTCTTCCTGACCCGCTTCCGCAGCAACAACGTGGTCAGCTACTCGGGCGCGTTCTCGGGCCTGAACGTTGGCGCCAGCTACGGCTTCGGTGAAGTGGCCGGCAGCACGACCAAGAACCAGTACTGGGGTGCTCGTGCTTCGTACGACATCGGACCGTTCGGCATCGGCGGTGTGTACCAGGAAACGCGTGACGCCAACAGCAACAAGCAGCAAATGTGGGGTCTGGCCGGCAAGTACGGCATTGGCCCGGCCAAGCTGTTCCTGGGCTACGTTGGTGGCAAGGACAACACCGGCATCATCGACACCGGCTTCATGAACCAGGCTGCCGGCGTATCGACGCCTGCCGCACAAGCCGCGATCATCGCTGGCGCTCCGAACACCCCGCGCAAGGACATGCTGGGCTACTTCGGCGTGAGCTACCAGGTCACCCCGGCACTGGCCGTGACCGGCGTGTTCTACGGCGACCACATCAAGGACAAGAACGGCGTGAGCAGCAGCGGCAACCGCTACACCGGCGTTCTGCTGGCCGAGTACTCGCTGTCCAAGCGTACCCAGGTCTACGGCACGGTTGACTACAACAAGGTCACCGGCGCAGCCCAGACCGAACTGCCGGGCAAGAACAACCAGACCGGCGTGGCCGCAGGTATCCGCCACATTTTCTGATCGACGTCTGATCAGTTGCACGGTTTGTCAGAAAGGCACCTTCGGGTGCCTTTTTTTCGTTTGGCCACGCCCTGCCGTGGCACGCCGCCCTCGTCCAGCAGTTCGAGCCGGTAGCCGTAGGTGTAGACCGGCATCACGCGCGCGCCCTCCTCCTCTCTCAATCCGAGCTTGTTGCGCATGCGCGAGATATGGGTGTCGATGGTGCGCGACATCGCCGGTAGGTCGCGACCCCATACCGCCATCACCAGATGCTCGCGGGTCACGACCCGGCCCGCATTGCGAAACATCAGCACCGCGACATTGAACTCCTTCGGCGTCAGCGCCACGGCCACACCATCACGCGTAGCCTGCCGCGCCTCGAGGTCAAAGCCATAGCGCCCGAATGACAGGTGCTCTTCCCCGGATTGCCGTGCGTCGGGATACACGCGCCGTAGCAGTGCATGCATGCGTGCCGCCAGCTCGGCAGGCCGGATGGGCTTGACCAGGTAGTCGTCGGCGCCGGCGGCCAGTGCCACCGCGATGTCATCCTCGCTGCCACGGCGCGCCAGGAATATCACTGGAATGCGCGGGTCCAGATGCGCACGCACCCAGACCACGATCTCGGTGCCAGTGACGCGCGTTGCATGCCAGTCCAGCAGCAGCAGGTCGAACGTGATCTTGCGCAAGGCCAGCAGCAGTCGGCGACCGTCGAGAAACGTCACGCACTCGTGGCCGGCGCCCGTCACGATGCCGCGGATCCACTCAGCATGCGCGCCATCGCTTTCTAGCGCGGCAATCCGGTGTCCGGTCGTGGCAACCCTTACCACCCTGGCAAGCCGGGTCCCCGACGTGATCCTCCTGATCGAGGTAATCCCGCTGGTCGCGGTGGTGGTCCCGGTGGTGGTCCCGGTGGTGGTCCCGGTGGTGGTCCCGGTGGTGGTCGCGGTGGTGGTCGCGGTGTTTGCGGCGTTTGCAGTGGCTGCAGTTCTTGCGGTCTTTGCTGTCTTTGTCATGCGTCGTCAGACCCCAGGCTGGGGCGCGGCTGATCTGTCTGACGACCATTAGATGCGGACTCGAACGCTAACCCTATAAGACGATGCTCATTTTGAGGTCGGGCACAAATGTTTACTTCATCCGCAACCGGCGGCGACCTAACATGGCCGGCACCTCGTCGATTGTTCTGGCCATTGAAGGACACCCACCGTGAAGATTGCCGCGCTTGAAGACAACCCGGCCCGCGCCATGGTGCTGGAGCGGGCCCTGCATCCGGGCGGACACAGCCTGGCACGCTTTCGCAGCGGCCGCGCGCTGATCGATGCCATCCATGGCACGCCCTACGACCTGCTGGTACTCGATCGCGATGTGGTCGAGGCCGACGCCGACGAACTGCTGGGATGGATACGGCGCACGCTCGGCCATGGCATGCCGGTGATGATGCTCGGCGCCAGCGATGCGGAAGAAGACGTCGCGCGCTGCCTGCTGGCAGGCGCCGACGCCTACGTGCGGCAACCCGCGCGCGATGCGGAACTGCTGGCCCGGATCGAGGCGCTGGTTCGCCGCAATACCGCGCGGCGTACCGGCGGGACAGGACCGACAGGCCCGACAGGCAGGACAAGCGCGACGGGCGCACCGCCGGCCATCGACATCGCTTCCGAGCAACTCGTCTGCGGGGTGTTCCGTTTCGAGGTGGCGGAGCGCCAGGCCTGGGTAAAGGGGGTTCCGGTGGCGCTGTCACCGAAGGAGTATGCGCTGGCGCTACTGCTGTTCCGCAACCTCGGCACGCTGGTCATGCGGCGCACCATGATCGAGCAAGTCTGGCATGGTGCCGAGATGTGCGAACAGGCGCGTACCATCGACAGCCATCTGTCGCGCGTCAGGACCAAGCTCGCGCTGTGGCCCTTTAACGGCGTGATGCTGCGCACGATCTACCGGCTCGGCAGCCGGCTAGACCATGCCTAGTCGATCTTGATGCCGGCTTCCTTGACGATCCGCGCATTCTCGTTCGATTCGGCCTTGATCGCGGTAGCAAACTGCGCCGCCGTGCCGCCGGTAGGCACTTCGCCGCCACGCAACAGGCGGTCGCGCACGTCAGGCTCGGCCAGCGCCTTGTTCAGTTCGGCGTTGAGCTTCTGGATGATGGCGGCCGGCGTCTTGCCCGGCGCGAAGATGCCGAAGGTCGACGTCAGGTTGGCCTTGGGGTAGCCGAGTTCGTCGAACGTCGGCACGTTCGGCAGACTTTCGATGCGCTTGGGTGCACCCACGGCGATGGCACGCAGACGGCCAGCCTGCATGTGTTGCGTCAGCATCGGGCTGGCGTTGGTGCTCATCACCTCGAACTGCCCGCCGAGCGCGTCGTTCATCTGCTGGCCCGCACCCTTGTAGGGAATCAGCGTCACATCGGCCTTCGACTTGGACTTGATCTGCTCCAGCATCACGTGGCCCACGGTACCGAGGCCCGACGTAGCCCAGCGCACCGAACCCGGCTTGGCCTTTGATTGCGCGATCAGGTCCTGGAACGTCTTGCCGGTAAAGCTGGGCGTGGCAACCACCAGCACCGGCGAGTACATGACGCTCATCACGGGCGCCACGTCGCGTTGCGGGTCATAGTTGACGTGGCCGACGTGCGGATTGAGCGTCAGCGGGCTCGTCGACGCAAAACCCAGTGTGTAGCCGTCGGGCGCGGCCTTGGCCACGGCATCGATGCCGATGCTGCCACCGGCGCCGGCCTTGTTTTCCACCACCACCGAGGTACCCATCTGCACCGAGAGTTTCTCGCCGAGCGCGCGCGCCACGGCATCGCTGATGCCACCCGTCGGGTAAGCCACGATCATGCGGATCGGACGGCTCGGATAGCTGTCGGCGGCCAGGACCGGAGTGGCGGCCGTGGAAATCAGGGCGGTGGCAAGCAATGCCGCGCGCAGCGGCAGGTAACGGAAAGCGGCCATGGTGGAGGCTTGGGAGCGTGAAGGAAGACGTGAAGGCGGGAAATTCGTGGAAGACAGTACGACAGTGCGACTGTGCGCGGACGCAAAGGGTCGCGGCCGGGTCAGGCGCTATCTTAGCCGATCGCCCCATGTGCCCGCGCCACGCGGGCGGCTATCGCACCAGCGGGTGTTCGGGCACCCACGAGACAAACAGTTCATTGGCGCGATCGTAGAGGCGCCACGCAGTGCCGCACTCGCGGCAGGTGAAGGACATCATGCTGAACGGCACACCGGCCGCGCTCTGGCTGACCAGCGGCGCCGTATTGCGCAACGCCAGACAGGGATGCGGCTCGCGCCGGCGCGGATCATCGGCCAGGGCAAGGCAATGGGCGCAGGCGGGACGGGCGGACATGGCGGACGTTGCGGAGGGCTGGGGTACGGCGGACTTCATGACCGAGATGATGCCGCAAAACTGATGCCAGGGTACTGGACCATGTTGCGTGACGCGCGCAACATGTGGGCTTCACACCACCAACAACGAAGAGGAGTCCCCGCGCATGCCCGCCATCCGCCCCCGCCTTGCCACACTCGCTGCCGCACTGCTGGCCGTGCTTGCCCCAGTCGCGCAAGACGCGCAGGCTGCCCCGGTCGAACCGGTCTATCGATTGGCGCAGCAGGAGAAGCCCGCCCTGATCGACACGATGAAGGACCTCGTTTCGATCGAATCGGGCAGCAAGGACATCGAAGGGCTCGATCGCATCGCCAACCTGATCCGCGACAGGCTGGCCGCGCTTGGTGGCGACGCAAAGCTGGTGGCGCCTGCCGAGGTCTATCGCATGGACGATACGCCTGAGAAGGTCGGCAAGATGGTTCACGCGACGTTCAAGGGCACCGGCAAGCGCAAGATCATGCTGATTGCCCATATGGACACGGTCTACCTGCGCGGCATGCTGGCCCAGCAGCCCTTCCGCGTCGATGGCGATCGCGCCTATGGCCTCGGCATCGCCGACGACAAGAACGGCGTGGCCGTGATCCTGCATACCGTGGCGATCCTGCAGAAGATGAACTTCAAGGACTACGGCACGCTGACGGTACTGATCAACGGCGACGAGGAGATCAGTTCGCCCGGTGCACGCTCGATGCTGACCAAGCTGGGATCGGAACAGGATGCGGTGTTCTCGTGCGAGGCTACGCGCGTGACCGGCGACCGGCTGTCGCTGGCCACCAGCGGCATCGGCGCCATCGCGCTCAAGGTGGAAGGCAAGTCATCGCACGCGGGCAGCTCGCCGGAACTGGGCCGTAACGCACTCTATGAAATGTCGAACCAGATCCTGCAGATGCGCGACCTGTCGAATCCTGACACCGGAATGAAGGTCAACTGGACGCTGTCGCAGGCCGGCACCAACCGCAACGTGATTCCGGCCGTGGCCACGGCGCAAGCCGATGTGCGCGTGCTGCGCACCGCCGACTATGACGGCCTCGAACGCACGCTACAGGAACGGATCCAGAAGAAGCTGATTACGGACACCAAGGTCGATGTGAAGTTCGAGCGCCGCCGTCCGCCACTTGAAGTCACGCCGGCCGCGCGCCAGCTGGCCGCGCATGCCCAGGGCATCTATGCGGAAATCGGCGAGAAACTGGCCGTTTATGACACCGCCGAAGGCGGTGGCACCGACGCCGCCTTTGCGGCAGCCGCGACCAAGGCACCGGTGATCGAGCGCTTCGGGCTGCGCGGCTTTGGCGCGCATTCGAACGACGCCGAGTATGTGGACCTGAACTCGGTGACCCCGCGCCTGTACCTGCTGACGCGGATGATCATGGACGTGTCGCAGGACAAGACGGGGAAATAAGAAGGCGCTTGACACTCCCCTACCCGCACGGCGGGAGGGGTTGGGGGTGAGGGCAAAAGTTCTGCTTGCCAATCTGTCGCAATTTGAACCGCTGGCCCTCTCCCCCGCCCCTCTCCCGCGGGCGGGAGAGGGGAGACAAACACGCACACTTCTAAGCCGTCTTCACGCGTTCGCGCAGATCCGGCAGGAAGACCGCCAGCAGGCCCAGCAGCGGCAGGAACGCGCAAAGCTGGTAGACCGACTCGATGCCGTGCACGTCGGCCAGCTTGCCCAGCACCGCGGCACCGATGCCACCCATGCCGAAAGCAAAGCCAAAGAACAGGCCAGACACCATGCCGACCTTGCCCGGAATCAGCTCCTGGGCAAACACCAGGATGGCCGAAAATGCCGAGGCCAGGATAAAGCCGATGATCACCGTCAGCACCGCGGTCCAGAACAGGTTGGCGTGCGGCAGCATCAGCGTGAACGGCGCCACGCCCAGGATCGATGCCCAGATCACGCGCTTGCGTCCGATGCGGTCGCCGATCGGGCCGCCCAGGATCGTGCCGGCGGCAACCGCGAACAGGAACAGGAACAGGTAGATCTGCGACGTCTGGCGCTGCAGGCCGAACTTCTCCATCAGATAGAACGTGTAGTACGTGTTCAGGCTGGCCATGTAGAAGTACTTCGAGAAGATCAGCAGCAGCAGTACCGTCATGGCACGCACCACGGTGGACTTCGGCAGCTTGCGGACCGCGCCGGCAGCGGCCTTTTTCTTCGCAGCGCGTTCGGCAAGGTGCCGCCCATACCAGCCACCAATCTGCCACAGCACCGTAATGGCCAGCAGCGCGGCCAGCGAGAACCACGCCACGCTACCCTGGGTATGGACGATCCATGCCGCGAGCAGCGGCCCCATGGCACTGCCCCCGTTGCCGCCAACCTGGAAGATCGACTGGGCCAGACCATGCTGGCCGCCCGACGCCAGCCGCGCCACGCGCGACGATTCCGGATGGAAGATCGACGAGCCGGTACCCACCAGCGCCGCCGCCACCAGCAGCACGCCATACGTGGGTGCCACCGACAACAGCAGCAGGCCGCACAGCGTGAAGCCCATGCCGATGGCCAGCGAATGGGGCTTCGGATGCTTGTCCGTGTACAGGCCGACGATCGGCTGCAGCAACGATGCGGTGATCTGGTACGTCAGCGTCAGCAGGCCGATCTGCGTGAAGCTCAGGTTGAAGCCGCCCTTGAGCATCGGATAGATGGCCAGGATCAACGACTGGATCATGTCGTTGAGAAAGTGCGCAAAGCTGATCGCGTACAACACGCGGAAACGCGTGCCCTCCTCGCGATGCGGGGCCGCCGGGGCCGAATTGACGGTAGTGCTCATGGTGCGGGGGCGCATTGGCCGGTTGTCTCTGTGGAATACCCGAGCGCCCGAATTGCCGGCACGCGGGAAAGTGTGACGATGCTAATTGGCAAATTGACGCCTGTCCTGCGAGAATGAGGCCGTAACTTTGGAGAAAAGGACATGCCGGGTGCACCTCGTCGGCCGCTGCGTGCCAAACCGTCCGCGCCGCCAGTCCCATGGATCGATCACGGCACACCGGGCAGCAAGCCGCTACCCGCCGATGCGCCGCGCGATGCCGCAGCCGACGATCGCGCCGACACATACTCCGACCGCCCCGCCTACCTCCAGTACGATCGCAGCACCATGCCGGTAACGGCCATGGCGGCAGACTATGTGCCCGGCCATGTCACCAGGCCGCACCAGCATCCGCATGCCCAACTGGTCCACGCCATGCATGGCGTCATGGTGGTGTCGACCTCCGAAGGGCAATGGATCGTGCCGCCGACACGCGGCATGTGGATGCCGGGCGGCACCGTGCACTGGATCCGCATGGTGGGCCGCGTGCAGATGCGTACCGCGTACATCCGGCCCGACGCCGCGCCCGATTTGCCCACGCAATGTACCGTGCTGGGCATCTCGCCGTTGCTGCGCGAACTGATCCTGGCGGCGATCGACGTGCCGCTGCCCTACCCGTCCGATTCGCGCGATGGCCGGCTGATGCGGTTACTGCTCGACGAGGTCAAGCTGGTGCCGACGTTGCCCCTGCACCTGCCGCGCCCCACGGACCAGGGACTTCGCATGATCTGCGAGCGGATCATTGCCAGTCCCGACACAGATCTGACGCTGGCCGACTGGGGCAGTGAGCTGAGCGTGGATCCCAAGACCATCCAGCGCCGCTTTGCACGCGAGACCGGCATGACATTTGGCCAGTGGCGCCAGCAGGCCCGGTTGCTGGCCGCGCTGGAACGCCTGGCGGCCGGGGCAAGGTGGTGGATGTGGCGCTGGACATGGGCTATGAAAGCCCCAGCGCATTTGCGACGATGTTCCGGCGGCAGTTTGGCGTGCCGCCGAGCGCCTTCTTCAAATAGGCCCAGCTCCGCGCCCTACTCCGCCAGATAGCGTTCGACGAGTCGCGTCCAGTACGCGGCACCGACGGTCAGGTTCTCGTCGTTGAAGTCATAGCCTGCGTTATGCAGCAGCGGCTGGTTCGCGCCATTACCCATCCGCACGAAACAGCCCGGGCGCTGCTGCAGGAAATACGCAAAGTCCTCGCTGCCCGCAATCCGGTGGAAATTGCCGATGGCACGCTCGGGGCCCACCAGTTCCTCGGCTACCTGCCGCGCGAATTCTGTCTCGGCTTCGCTGTTGACCAATACCGGATAGCCGCGCACGTAGTCGATATCGGCCGTCGCGCCATAGCCTTCGGCATGCGACGTGACCAGTTGGCGGATGCGCGACTCCATCGAGGCCCGCACCTCGGGGCTGAACGAACGCACGCTGATTTCCATGCGCGCACTGTCAGGAATCACGTTCGGCGCATGCCCCGCGTGCAGCGTGCCGATGGTCACCACGGCGGTCTCGTTCGGATCGACATTGCGCGCCACGATCGACTGCAGCGCCATGACCAGGCTACCCGCCACGAGGATCGGGTCGATCGACTGGTGCGGGCGTGCCGCATGGCCGCCCTTCCCGCGCACGGTAATCGTGACGGTATCGCACGCTGCCATGAACGGACCGGCGCGGAACATGAACGTACCGGCCTCGACACCTGGATGATTGTGCAGCCCGAAAATGGCATCGCACGGGAACCGCTCGAACAGGCCGTCGGCCAGCATGCGCTCCGCGCCGCCGCCCGCGCCGATTTCCTCGGCTGGCTGGAAAATCAGATGGACCGTGCCATTGAAGTGGCGCGTGCGCGCCAGCTGCCGCGCGGCACCGAGCAGGACCGTGGTATGCCCGTCGTGTCCGCATGCGTGCATCTTGCCTTCATGCACGCTGGCGTATGGCAGGCCAGAGCGCTCATGAATCGGCAGCGCGTCCATGTCGGCACGGATGCCGACACTGCGTTTGCTGCTGCCGGAGCGCAACGTACCGACCAGCCCGGTACCACCCACACCGCGCGTCACCTCATAGCCCCAGCCTTCGAGCTTGCTGGCAACGAGCTCCGCGGTGCGGACTTCGTTGAAGGCAAGTTCGGGATGCTGGTGGATATTGCGGCGGATGTCCTGCAGTTCTTCACGCGAGTCGAGCGTGTCGTGAACCGTGCAGAAGGAACGCGTGGGAGCGTGCTTGGCGAGGCTGACCGATACGGTCTTTAATATCGACTCGATTTCGGGGGCGTGTTCAGACATGGCAGTGCTCTTGTTGGCAGACATGTAAGAACAGTATTTCACGCGAAGTCGATGGGTAAAACCCCGAATGCGGATTTCGTGCGAAAGCGCCCCAAAACCCCGCAAAACTGTTGCCCTTAACGGACGCTTTGTTTGAAAACGCGACGCTTTGAAAGACGATGTTTCAGCGGGGAACCCCTGAGGCCACCTCGAAGGCGCCCCGCTTTTTCACATCACGGGATATGAAGCCGGTCCAGCGTTGAATCAGCGCTCGCCGTACGCCACCACCTTCTGGCTTTGTTCGCCCAGACCATCGATGCCGAGGCGCATCACATCGCCGGCCTTCAGGTAGCGCGGCGGCTTGAAGCCCATGCCAACTCCCGGCGGCGTGCCGGTGGCAATCAGGTCGCCCGGTTCCAGCGTCATGAAGCGGCTGACGTAGCTGACCACGGTTGCCACGTCGAAGACCATGGTTGCGGTGCTGCCCTTCTGCATCCGCTCGCCATTGACGTCGAGCCACATGCCCAGCTTCTGCGCGTCGGGCACCTCGTCGCGCGTAACCAGCCATGGGCCCACCGGGCAGAACGTATCGCAGCCCTTGCCCTTGTCCCAGGTACCGCCGCGTTCGAGCTGGAATTCGCGTTCCGAAACATCGTTGACCACGCAGTAGCCGGCCACATGCTCGAGCGCCTGGGCCTTCGACACGTTGCGCGCCGTGGTGCCAATCACCACACCCAGCTCGACCTCCCAGTCGGACTTGTGTGATTCGAACGGCAGCATCACGGCATCGTTCGGGCCGTTCAGCGACGTATTGGCTTTCAGGAACACGATCGGTTCGGCGGGCAACGGCATGCCGGCCTCGGCCGCGTGGTCGGCATAGTTCAGCCCGATGGCAATGATCTTGCCGATCCCGGTCCAGGGCACGCCGTGGCGCTGCCCTTCGAGCACCGGCAGCGTGGCCGGGTCCAGCGCCGCGAGCTTCGCCAGCGCGGCGGGCGCCAGTTGCGCGGCGTCGATACCGCCAATCACACCGGACAGGTCGCGCACGCGGCCGTCGCGGTCTACCAGGCCCGGGCGCTCTGCGCCGGGATTTCCTACGCGGACTAGTTTCATCGTCTTGGTCTCCTCGGGTGACATCAGCCACGCGAGCATAGCGCAAGCGCGCATGGTGCGCGCACCAGCCGTCGACCGCTTCAGCCCATCACCTGGGTCGGCGCGCGGTAATGGGATGGCTCAAGCAGGTCCAGTCCACACTGCAACTGTTCGACCCAGGCGATAAACCGCTCCACCATCTCGCGCCCCTGGAACGACGGGCCATGCTGCGGCACGATGCGCGCGATATCGAGCGTGCGGGCCATGGCCGCCCATAGTTGACAAGCGCGATTGCCACTCATGTAGCGGCGATGAAACCCGAGCATGCGCACCGCGTGCGTATCGAAATCGGTCACCACGCCATCGGCCTCGCTACCGGTCGTCATGGATGCGCCAAGGTCTCCCGAAAACAGGATCTTGCTGACTGGATCGTAGAACTGGAAATTGCCCTCGGAATGCAGGAAGTGCGCGGGAATGGCCATCAGCGACGACTTGCCCAGTGGCACGATCAACCCGCTGTCGGGAATCGGCACGATGCGCCCCGATGTCTTGCCCACCTGGCAGAAATGCGGCAGGAAGCGCGCCCACACCTCGGAGATCAGCACGCGGCTCTCCGAGGCGGTGAGCCAGCGTCCCACCGAAGCCACGATATCGGGGTCGGCATGGGACGCCATCACATAGTCGAGCTGCTTGGGCGGGAAATAGCGGCTGATGGTCATGTACAGCTCGCTGTACGTCATCTGCCCGCCCGGGTCGATCAGTGCTGCGTGACCATGGTCCACCACCAGGAACTGGTTGCTCTGCACGGCGTCGCCGTGCGCTTCATCCACCAGGTCAGTGAATGCCAGACAGATATGTCCGTTGGATTCGTACAGCACCCTGCTCATGATCCCTCCCGCCGTTGTGGTCGTTTTCAACCGGCGAAAGTAATCAGGCTCGCGCTATTCACGCTTGATGCCGATCAAGAATCAGTGAAACAGCGAGCCAACGAACCCGCGTAGATCCCGGGACAAACCAGCTTGTCAGCGCGAGCCCAGCAGTTCCTCGATCTTCGCAACAAACTGCTTGTCGTCAGGCTTGACCATGCTGTTGTAGCTGCCAATGACCTGCCCCTTGCGGTCGATCAGGTACTTGTAGAAGTTCCACTTCGGCGCGGTTCCGGTCTCCTTGGTCAGCATCACGTACATCGGGTTGGCCTCGCTGCCACGCACGTGGGATTTGCCGAGCATTGGAAACTTGACGCCGTAGGTGTTGTAGCAAAAGTCGGAAATCTCTTTTGCCGAACCGGGCTCCTGCGAGAAATCGTTCGACGGGAACCCCAGCACCACCAAACCGCGCTCACGATACTTCGAGTAAAGCGCCTCGAGGCCCTCGTATTGCGGCGTGAAGCCACAATAGCTGGCGGTGTTCACGACCAGCACGACCTTGCCCGCGTACTGGCAGAGGTTCTGCGGCGCTTCGTCCTGCAGGCGCGGGAAACGGAAATTCAACGCCGTCGGGCAGTTGCCGGCCGCCTGCGTGGCCGACGAGGCCGACATGGCCGCTCCAGCAGGCTTGTCGGCAGCACGGGCCGGGTGCGGCAGCAGCGCGGCGGCAGCGGCCATTCCCATGACGCCCAACAGGGCAATGGCTTGCATCCGTTTCATATGCGGGGCGGCGGCAGCCGAGCTACGTTGGCGGGTCATGAATACAGGCTCCGGTGTCGATCAATGCATGCAAGTCTACGCTGTCGGGCAGCATGCGTCATGACCCACGGCTACACACCCCGCCGCACGTACCTGCGTCACGCTCACTCCATATGGATCTTGGCAGCGTGCTCGGTCACGCTGCTGCGCAGCTCCAGGTCCGGCATCCGGCGCACGATGACCAGCGCCAGGATCGCCGCCACGGCACCTGCTGCAAAGATCAGGTGAAAGCCCGATTCGACCCCACCCGCCAGCATCTGGCGCACGGCGGGCGACAGGTGGGCCATGGCTTCGCTGCCATGGCGCAACGAACCGAGATCCAGTTGCCGGGTGACGCCCGACTTGGCCACGGCATCGCGGAATTCCATCGCCAGCAGCGTTCCAGCCAGCGCACCACCCAGCGCACTGCCCAGCGAACGCAGCACGAGCAGGGCGCCCGTGCCGGCCCCCATGTCGCGACGCTCCAGTGCGTTCTGTACGCTGATCAGCGTACCCACCATCGACATGCCCAGACCGATGCCGGCCACGGTCATTGCAAGCAGTACCAGCGCGGTCGGCACCTCAGTGGTAACGGCCGCCAACCCGACCAGACCCATGGCCGCCGCCACATAGCCACCGGTCAGGATCTCGCGCATGCGACCCAGGCGCGGCGCAAGCCACGCCACCACGAAGTTGCCAGCCACGGTCGACAGCAGGAACGGCACCACGAGCAGGCCCGAGGTTGACGCATCGGCGTCGCGTACGAGCTGGAAATGCAGGGGCAGGGCGAAGATGCACAGGAAAATATTCAGTGCGGCCAGCGCCGAGGCGCCCACGCCCATCACGTAAGCGCGATTGCGGAACAGGCGCGGCGGCAGCATCGGATCGGCGGCGCGCCGCTCCTGCCTGGCGAGCAACGCCACGGCCACCAGCGTCAGCAACAGCAGGCCACCCATTTCCAGCGAGATCCAGTCGAACGCCTCGCCGGCCCAGCTCATCGCCAGCAGGAATGCGACGATGGCCACGGCCAGCAGGCACGCGCCAAGCCAGTCCACCTGCGGCCTGCCGCCGCGTGCGCGCAGATGGGCCAGGCCGCGATAGCACATGGCCATTGCCAGCAGGCCCAGCGGTACGTTGATCCAGAACAGCCAGCGCCACGACAGGTGATCGGACACCCATCCGCCCACCAGCGGTCCCGCGATCGACGACACCGCCCACACCGTGGCCAGGTAGCCTTGATAGCGGCCACGCTGACGGGGGGCCACCACATCGGCGATGGCCGCCTGCGCCAGCGACATCAATCCGCCACCGCCCACGCCTTGCAACGCGCGGAACAGGATCAACTGCGTCAGCGATTGCGCCATCGCACATGCCACCGACGCGGCAATGAACAGCGTGATGGCCACCATCAGCAGGCGCCGTCGCCCGAAACTGTCCGACAGCTTGCCGTACAGCGGCGTGGTCACCGTCGACACGATCAGGTAGGCGGTAACGATCCAGGACAGGTGGCCGAACCCGTTCAGGTCATTGGCGATGGCCGGCACAGCCGGAATCACCACGGTCTGGTCGAGTGCGGCAAGCAGGATGCAAAGCACGATGCCACCGATCACACGCATGATCGCGGCGTGGTCGATGTCGAGTTCGTGAGTTACAGGTGCGGCGGAATCAAGGGCAGCGGATCGGGAGGGGGCGGGCGATGACATGCAGGACGAGGCGGGCAGCTGAAGGAACGACGGAAACTCAGCCGCGTGACATCGATGCGGCCTTATTCAGTAACCGCATAATTATATGCATGCTTAGCATTTGGCGCTGGCCCATGCCGAAATTTTGGGCAAGCAATGTGGGTCGGAAACGACGAACGACCCCGGACACGTTGAAGTGCCCGAGGTTACCTGAATTTGCGGGAGGTTTTAGCGGAGAAGCGCGCCGATCAACGCGATCCGCCCGTGATGTAATGTTCGAGTTGCTCTATGACAAAGCGCTGTTCGCTGATGATGTCGTTCACAAGGTCGCCAATCGACAGCATGCCGAGCAGATTTTCTTGCTCCATCACCGGCAAGTGACGCAGCCGATGCCGCGTCATCAGCGCCATGCAATCTTCCGTGGATTGGTCGGCGCGCACATAGATGACCGCCGTGGTCATGATTTCGCGTACCAGGGTTTCGCGTGATGTTCGCTGCATCAGGATCACCTTGCGCGCGTAATCGCGTTCACTGAGGATGCCGACGATCTTGTCCTGCTCCATCACCAGCAGCGCTCCGATGCGCTTGTCCGCCATCAACTGCAGCGCGGCATAGACCGTCGCAGTGGGTGGAATGCTGAAGATTGCCTGACTCGCCTTGCTTTCCAGAACCTGCCGTGCGGTTTTCATGTCACCGACTCCTTGTTGCCGTCTTGGAAACAGTCGCCTGCCGAGGTCTAACGGATTTGCGGCACCGCGCAATAATCTTGCGCCCCCCTCGTGCCATCGCGTCCTAGCATCCCCAAACCTGGCCACGTTTATCCAGATTAGCAAAGGATCGGCGCGCGTTACAGGGTGACTTTCACGAATCTTTGTAAGAAATGTTGGAGCGGGCGCGCGGTCGGTGAAAGGTCAGGCGCCTGCCGCATCCATCCCGATCACGCGCGGCCTGCGCAGCCACTGGCGTGCGAGACGCGTGATATCGGGCGGTGGCTCGGCATCGCCAGACCGGTGCAACAGCAAGGTCTGCCGCGCCTTCGGACATCGACCCGCGACAAAAGCGATGTCGTCGACAAACCCCATGTCGAGCATCGTGTCAGCCTCATCGAAGATCACGATGTTGATGGCACGCAGATCCAGGCTTGCCGCATCGACATGATCGAGCAGTCTCCCAGGCGTGCCGACCACGATATGCGCGCCGTGGATCAGGCTGTCGATCTGCGGCCGGATCGGCATGCCGTGGCAAAGTAGCGCAACCTTCACGTGTTCCGTTACCCGCGCGATCTCTCCAATGCGTCGCGCCACATGACCAGCCCGTTCGCGCGTGGGGCATAACACCAGCGCCTGCACATCGAAGCGCTGCGGATCCAGGCGATGGAGCAGGGCGATCGTCAGCATCGTCGTGCTGCCGGCGCCATCACGCAGTTGCACAACCAGGTCGCGGCCGCCCAATGCAAGGGGCAGGGTAATGGCCTGTTGCGGCGTCATCGTCGCATGCCCCAGGCGCGCCAGTGCATCGAGCCACATTGGCTCCAGCGGCAGCACCGAAAACGGCACGCCAGTGGCTGCCGCAGCGGTTGGTGCGGATGGTGCAGATGATGCGGAGGTCAGGTCCTGGCTATCCATGCGGGTCTCGCACAGGCTGTGTGGCTCAGGCGGCAGGGCGGACGGCCGACTTCCGTGTCGCGCTCTTTGTGGCGCCCTTCTTTGTAGCGGCCGTTTTTGTAGCTGCCTTCTTCGTCGCGCTCTCGGTTGCCGCGCTCTTACTCGCCGTCTTTGCCGCCGCACGCTTCACCGGCACCTCTTCGGCCGGTGCCCAGCCCAGTCGCTCCAGCAATGCGCCAGCCGCCGCCGGAGCATGCTCCTTGGCACCATTGATGAAGAACAGGAAGACTTCCTTGGCCTTGGGCCTGGCCGCGGGCTTGTCTTCCACCCGTGGCAAGTCGTCGGCCGCCTTGCCATCGGCCCAGGCCGCGGCGCGTGACGCCCAGTGATCGAGGTCCCTTGCCGCATAGCCGGTCGCGATCTTCGCCTCGGCATTCATCAGCCGCGCGTAGACGAAGTCCGCGGTCAGGTCAGCGAACGACGGAAACTTGGGCGAGTCGGTGAAAACGGTAGCGGCCTTGAACTTGCGCGCAAGCTTCAGGTACTCGTCGCACATAAAGCTGTCGTGGCGCACCTCCAGCACGTGACGCAGCGGCACGCCTTCCACCGAGTCTGGCAACAGGTTCAGGAATGCCTCGAAGTCATCAGGTACGAACTGCTTGGTAGGCGCGAACTGCCAGACGATGGGGCCAAGCTTGTCGCGCAATTCGGCAATGCCGCTATCGATAAACTTGTGAATCGAATCGGCGCCTTCGGCAAGAACGCGCCGGTTGGTGGCAAAGCGCGACGCCTTGACCGAAAACACAAAGCCATCGGGCGTGGCATCGCGCCAGTTGGCAAACGACGTGCGCTTCTGCGTGCCGTGGTACGTGCTGTTGATCTCGATTGCGCTCAGGTGCCGGCTCGCGTACTCGAGCTCACGCGCCTGCGCCAGACCAGCCGGATAGAAGTTGTTGCGCCACGGCGCATAGCTCCATCCGCCAATACCGACGTGGATATTGCTCGCAACCTTACCCTTGCGCGCTGCCATGGCCCAATCTCCGCGAGAGGCGATGGCGAAAGTCTAGCCGGAATTGTCGTACGAAGTTGTCAGTAAGCGGACACGTGATTCGCGCGCGACCCGGCCCGGCTATGCGCCTTCGCCGGACGTTGGATACTTGCGGGCATTCATCGCCATCTTGGCCTGAACCGCCGCGTCCAGGTCAACGCCAAGCGCGGTCACCAGCTGCGTCAGGTAGATCGTGATATCGGCCAGTTCCTGCTCCACATGCGCGCGCTCGTCGGTCGACATGATGTCGCGCGATTCTTCCTCGGTTTGCCACTGGAAGATCTCCACCAACTCAGCCACCTCGACACTAAGCGCCATCGCCAGGTTCTTCGGACTGTGATACTTGCCCCAGCCCCTGGCCTCGCCAAAATCGAGCGCGGCTTGCTGAAGATTCTTGAGGTCGATCAAAGACATGGCATGGGGTGTTGGACGGTAAAGCGGAAGGATACCGTTTTTCTTGGACATCCCCCGGCGACAGGCATACGCTGCGTCATATTGGGAACTGCAGGTACCGTCAGCCATGAAGCCAGTTCCAGCCCTGGCATTCTTCACCATCGCAAGCTCGCTCGCCTACCTTGCGTTGCCGATCCTCGGCTGGGGTGGCTTCGCCCCCTATTTCGACAACCTTGCGCGCACAACTGCCGCAATCGCCATGATGGTCATGGCGGTCGTCGCGATTTTTTCAGGCGGCAATATCAGCACCGGCGAGCGCGAAGATCGCCGCAATCGATGGGTGCTGTTGGCATTCGGCGTGCTTGGATTGCTGGCCGGATATTTCCCCGCCTATAACGATCGCATCGGGTTCTGGTTGATCGATGGCGAGACAGTGCGCTGGATCGGCGTCGCAATGTTTGTCGGCGGCGGCATCCTGCGACTCTGGCCGGTCTTCGTGCTGGGCAATCGCTTCAGCGGACTGGTGGCCATCCAGCCCGGGCATACGCTGGTGACAACCGGGATCTACAGCGTGATCCGCAATCCAAGCTATCTCGGGCTGCTGGTCGGTTCGCTTGGATGGGTGCTGGTGTTCCGCTCGGTGGTTGGTGTGTTGCTGACGTTGTTGATGCTTCCGCCGCTGGTTGCGCGGATT
>CAUUBQ010000087.1:0-30706 GCA_963543405.1 uncultured Cupriavidus sp. | reverse complement strand
CCGCGAAGGTGGCCGTACCGTCGGCGCCGGCGTTGTGGCAAAGATCCTCGACTAAGCAAACTTCCTGGGACATGCCCCTGGCATGTCCCCTATAATCCGGGCGCGTTGCCCATCGCTCTTTTAAGGAACAATCATGCAGAACCAGAAGATCCGTATCCGCCTGAAGGCTTTCGACTATCGCCTGATCGACCAGTCGGCCGCCGAAATCGTGGATACCGCCAAGCGTACCGGCGCGATCGTCAAGGGCCCGGTGCCCCTGCCGACCCGCATCCAGCGCTTCGACATCCTGCGTTCGCCGCACGTCAACAAGACCAGCCGCGATCAGTTCGAGATCCGCACGCACCAACGTCTGATGGATATCGTCGACCCGACGGACAAGACCGTTGATGCGCTGATGAAGCTCGACCTGCCGGCAGGCGTCGACGTCGAGATCAAGGTGTAAGTATGTTTCGGGCCGGGATCCCGGCCTGATGCAGCAGGAAACGGCGGACGCAAGTTCGCCGTTCTTGTTTTCCGGGCAGCATTCGCAGTTCGATTTCTCCGGAAAACCACATGATCGGCATGCAATGTGCCGTATCGGGCTTCGATTTCATGCCCAACAGCTGTCGCTGCTACAAAAAGCGCGGCACTGCTTGTCCTTTCAAAATTACTGCGATATAGTGTAAGGCTACCCATTTGTATGGGTAGTGGGGACCGTTTTGGTCATGCGCAATCCTTTTCGCGCAACCCGCAAATCGCACAGTTTTCGTGTATCAATCAGCCCCGGCCAATCGCAGCTGGGAATGGAGCAAACCATGAGCCTTGGCCTTGTAGGTCGCAAGGTTGGCATGACCCGTATTTTCACGGACGACGGTGATTCGATTCCCGTTACCGTGGTCGAGGTCGGCGACAACCGCGTGACGCAAATCAAGACGGACGAGACCGACGGTTATACCGCGGTTCAAGTCACCTTCGGCAGCCGCCGCGCAAGCCGCGTTACCAAGCCGCTGGCGGGTCATCTCGCCAAAGCCGGTGTGGAAGCTGGTGAAGTCATCAAAGAATTCCGCATCGATGCAGCCAAGGCTGCCGAACTGCAAGCTGGCGGTTCGCTGTCTGTCGACCTGTTCCAGGTTGGCCAGAAGATCGACGTGCAGGGCGTGAGCATCGGTAAGGGCTACGCCGGTACCATCAAGCGCTACCACTTCGCATCGGGTCGTGCCACCCACGGTAACTCGCGTTCGCACAACGTGCCGGGTTCCATCGGTATGGCGCAGGATCCGGGTCGCGTGTTCCCTGGTAAGCGCATGACGGGTCACCTCGGTGACGTTACCCGTACCGTTCAAAACCTCGAGATCGCCAAGATCGACGCAGAGCGCAAGCTGCTGCTGGTCAAGGGCGCCATCCCCGGTTCCAAGGGCGGCAAGGTCATCGTGACCCCGGCCGTCAAGGCCAAAGCTTAAGGAGCGTATGTAATGGAACTCAAGCTCCTCCAGGACAACGGTCAAATCGGCGCCGGCGTGAACGCGTCGCCCGAAGTGTTCGGCCGTGACTACAACGAAGCACTGGTTCACCAGATCGTTGTTGCATATCAGGCGAACGCCCGTAGCGGTAACCGTAAGCAGAAGGACCGCGAAGAAGTCAAGCACACGACCAAGAAGCCGTGGCGCCAGAAGGGTACGGGCCGCGCTCGTGCCGGTATGTCGTCCTCGCCTCTGTGGCGTGGCGGTGGCCGTATCTTCCCGAATTCGCCGGAAGAGAACTTCAGCCAGAAGGTCAACAAGAAGATGTTCCGTGCCGGTATGCGCTCGATTTACTCGCAGCTCGCACGTGAAGGTCGTATCAACGTCGTGGACGGTTTCGCTGTCGACGCGCCCAAGACCAAGCTCTTGGCCGACAAGTTCAAGGCCATGGGCCTGGACTCGGTGCTGATCATCACCGACAGCCTCGACGAAAACCTCTACCTGGCTTCGCGCAACCTGCCCAACGTGGCAGTCGTGGAGCCGCGCCACGCTGATCCCCTGTCGCTCGTGCACTACAAGAAGGTGCTCGTGACGAAGGCAGCTGTCGCGCAGATCGAGGAGTTGCTGAAATGACGCAAGTAGCCAAGAACGATCATCGTTTGATGCAGGTGCTGCTCGCGCCGGTGGTTTCCGAAAAGGCAACCCTGGTCGCCGACAAGAACGAACAGGTTGTGTTCGAAGTGGCTCGCGATGCCAACAAGGCAGAAGTGAAGGCCGCAGTTGAACTGCTGTTCAAGGTCGAGGTGCAGTCCGTTCAGATCCTGAACCAGAAGGGCAAGCAAAAGCGCTTTGGCCGCTTCATGGGCCGTCGCAACCACGTAAAGAAAGCTTACGTGTCGCTGAAGCCGGGTCAGGAAATCAATTTTGAAGCGGAGGCCAAGTAATCATGGCACTCGTCAAGACCAAGCCGACTTCCCCGGGCCGTCGCTCGATGGTGAAGGTCGTTAACCGCGACCTGCACAAGGGTGCCCCGCACGCTCCGCTGCTGGAAAAGCAATTCCAGAAGTCGGGTCGTAACAACAATGGTCACATCACCACCCGTCACAAGGGCGGTGGTCATAAGCACCACTACCGCGTGGTCGACTTCAAGCGTAACGACAAGGACGGCATCGCCGCCAAGGTCGAGCGCCTGGAATACGATCCGAACCGCAGCGCAAACATCGCGCTGGTGCTGTTCGCCGACGGCGAGCGCCGCTACATCATCGCCACCAAGGGCATGGTAGCTGGCCAGGCCCTGATGAACGGCTCGGAAGCGCCGATCAAGGCCGGTAACAACCTGCCGATCCGCAACATCCCGGTGGGTACCACGATCAACAACGTGGAAATGCTGCCGGGCAAGGGCGCGCAAATCGCGCGTGCTGCTGGCGGTTCCGCCGTGCTGCTGGCCCGTGAAGGCCTGTACGCCCAGGTTCGTCTGCGCTCCGGTGAAGTGCGTCGCGTGCATATCGAATGCCGCGCCACCATCGGTGAAGTGGGCAACGAAGAGCACAGCCTGCGCGTTATCGGCAAGGCCGGTGCAACTCGCTGGCGCGGTATTCGCCCGACCGTTCGCGGTGTGGTGATGAACCCGGTGGACCACCCGCACGGTGGTGGTGAAGGCAAGACTGCTGCTGGTCGTGATCCGGTGTCGCCGTGGGGTACCCCGGCCAAGGGTTACCGTACTCGCAGCAACAAGCGCACGGACAGCATGATCGTCCAGCGCCGCCACAAGCGCTAATCGGTAGGTAGGAGCTAAAGATATGACTCGTTCCGCAAAAAAGGGTCCGTTCTGCGACGACCACCTGCTGAAGAAGGTGGAAACGGCCGTAGCCGGCAAGGACAAGAAGCCCATCAAGACATGGTCGCGTCGTTCGACGATCATGCCTGATTTCATCGGCCTGACGATCGCCGTGCACAACGGCCGTCAACACGTGCCGGTGTACGTGACGGAAAACATGGTTGGCCACAAGCTCGGCGAATTTGCGATCACTCGCACGTTCAAGGGCCATGCGGCTGACAAGAAAGCGAAGAGGTAAGGTGCCATCATGGAAGTGAAAGCGATTCATCGCGGTGCCCGTATCTCCGCCCAGAAGACGCGTCTGGTCGCTGACCAGATCCGCGGTCTGCCGATCGAGCGCGCGCTCAACGTCCTGGCATTCAGCCCGAAAAAGGCTGCCGGGATCGTGAAGAAGGTGGTCGAATCGGCCATCGCCAACGCCGAGCACAACGAAGGTGCCGACATCGACGAACTGAAGGTCAAGGCCATCTTCGTCGACAAGGCAACCTCGCTCAAGCGCTTCACCGCACGGGCGAAGGGCCGCGGCAACCGCATCGAGAAACAAACCTGTCACATCACTGTGACGCTCGGCAACTAAGGAGTCACGATGGGACAGAAGATTCATCCGACTGGCTTCCGTCTGGCCGTCAGCCGTAACTGGGCTTCGCGTTGGTACGCCAACAACACGAAGTTCGCCGGCATGCTGAAAGAAGACATCGAAGTTCGCGAGTTCCTGAAGAAGAAGCTCAAGAACGCATCGGTTGGCCGCGTCGTGATCGAGCGCCCTGCCCGCAATGCACGTATCACCATTTATAGCTCGCGTCCGGGCGTGGTGATCGGCAAGAAGGGTGAGGACATCGAACTGCTGAAGGCCGAACTGCAACGTCGCATGGGTGTGCCCGTGCACGTGAACATCGAAGAAATCCGCAAGCCGGAAACCGATGCGCAGCTGATCGCCGATTCGATCACGCAACAGCTCGAGCGCCGCATCATGTTCCGTCGCGCCATGAAGCGCGCGATGCAGAACGCCATGCGTCTGGGTGCCCAAGGCATCAAGATCATGAGCTCGGGTCGTCTGAACGGTATCGAAATCGCACGTACCGAGTGGTACCGCGAAGGCCGTGTGCCCCTGCACACCCTGCGTGCCGACATCGACTACGGCTTCTCCGAAGCCGAAACCACCTACGGCATCATCGGTGTCAAGGTGTGGGTCTACAAGGGTGATCACCTGGGCCGCAATGACGCGCCCGTGGTGGAAGAGCCGCAAGAAGACCGTCGTCGTCGTCCGGGTCGCCCGGAAGGCCGCCGCCGTGAAGGCGAAGGCCGTCCGTCGGGTAACCGCCGCGGTGGTGCCGGTGCTGGTCGTCGTGCTGCGCCTGGTGCAGACGCGAAGAGTGGAGAATAACAATGCTGCAACCCAAGCGTAGGAAGTATCGCAAGGAGCAGAAGGGCCGCAACACGGGTAAGGCTACCCGTGGCAACGCCGTGTCTTTTGGCGAATTCGGCCTGAAGGCAATGGGCCGTGGCCGTCTGACCGCTCGTCAGATCGAGTCGGCACGTCGTGCGATGACCCGTCACATCAAGCGTGGCGGCCGCATCTGGATCCGGATTTTCCCGGACAAGCCGATTTCGAAGAAGCCTGCCGAAGTCCGTATGGGTAACGGTAAGGGCAATCCGGAATACTACGTGGCTGAAATCCAGCCGGGCAAGATGCTGTACGAAATGGATGGCGTGAGCGAAGAGCTGGCGCGTGAGGCGTTCCGCCTCGCGGCCGCCAAGCTGCCGATCGCCACGAATTTCGTGGTGCGTCAGGTCGGTACGTAAGGAGAGATTGGGATGAAAGCATCCGAACTGCGCGGCAAGGACGCCGCTGGCCTGAATCAGGAGCTCTCCGAGCTGCTGAAGGCTCAATTTAGCCTGCGCATGCAAAAGGCCACCCAACAGCTGCAGAACACCAGCCAGCTGAAGAAGGTGCGCAAGGACATCGCGCGTGTGCAAACCGTGCTGAACGAGAAGGCGGACGCGAAATGACTGAAGCTGCGAAGACTGAAGCGTCGCTTCGCCGGACCCTCGTGGGCCGTGTCGTGAGCGACAAGATGGACAAGACCGTGACGGTCCTGATTGAAAACCGCGTCAAGCATCCTCTGTACGGCAAGTACGTGCTGCGTTCGAAGAAGTACCACGCACACGACGAAGCCAACCAGTACAAGGAAGGCGACAAGGTCGAGATCCAGGAAACCCGTCCGCTGTCGCGGACCAAGTCCTGGGTTGTTTCCCGGCTGGTAGAAGCTGCTCGCGTCATCTAAGCACAACAGTGCATTGATGACTTGCAAGTCCAGGATTGTGTTGCTATAATCCTGGACTTCCGCTTTATTGCGTTCGCTTAAGCAGTATCAAACGAGCGGACCGACGAGGCGAGCCAGAGTCTGGTATCCCGCAGTAACGGGGGTGGCAGGCACTACCGACTTCCAAGTTGATCAACCCAAGCGGTGCTGGCGCAATGCCTGGCTCCGACGGGACCAAGACTGACCGGCAGGCTTCATATCGAAGTTCTGGCGGATTAAGTTGGGAAGATAACACCATGATTCAGACAGAAAGCCGGCTCGAAGTGGCCGATAACACCGGTGCGCGCGAAGTGCTGTGCATCAAGGTACTGGGTGGGTCCAAGCGCCGCTATGCGAGCGTGGGCGACATCATCAAGGTGACCGTGAAGGACGCAGCGCCGCGCGGTCGCGTGAAGAAGGGCGACATCTACAACGCAGTGGTCGTGCGCACCGCCAAGGGCGTGCGTCGCGCTGACGGTTCGCTCGTCAAGTTCGACGGCAATGCTGCCGTCCTGCTGAACAACAAGCTCGAGCCGATCGGCACCCGTATCTTCGGGCCGGTGACTCGTGAACTCCGTACCGAGCGCTTCATGAAGATCGTGTCGCTCGCTCCGGAAGTGCTGTAAGGAGCCGCCATGAACAAGATTCGCAAAGGCGACGAAGTCATCGTGCTGACCGGTAAGGACAAGGGCAAGCGCGGTCTCGTGCAAGCAGTGCAGGGCGACAAGCTCGTGGTTGAAGGCGTGAACGTTGCCAAGAAGCATGCTCGCCCGAACCCGATGCTCGGCACCACCGGTGGTGTGGTCGACAAGCTGATGCCGCTGCATATTTCCAACGTTGCGCTCGTGGATGCCAATGGCAAGCCGTCGCGTGTCGGTATCAAGGTCGAAGACGGCAAGCGTGTACGCGTGCTGAAGACGACCGGTGCCGTCCTGGCCGCTTGATTCTGGGCACAGATAGGAGTTGAGCATGACAGCACGTCTGCAAGAGTTTTACAAAGAACAAGTTGTGCCGGCGCTGATGAAGCAGTTCGGCTACAAGTCGGTCATGGAAGTGCCGCGTTTCACCAAGATCACCCTGAACATGGGTCTGGGTGAAGCGATCAATGACAAGAAGGTCATTGAGCTGGCCGTTGGCGACCTGACCAAGATTGCCGGTCAGAAGCCCGTGGTGACGAAGGCCAAGAAGGCCATCGCCGGCTTCAAGATCCGTCAGGGTTACCCCATCGGTGCGATGGTGACCCTGCGCGGTGAGCGCATGTTCGAATTTCTCGATCGTTTCGTGACCGTGGCACTGCCGCGTGTGCGTGACTTCCGTGGTGTGTCGGGCCGTTCGTTCGATGGTCGTGGCAACTACAACATCGGTGTGAAAGAGCAGATCATTTTCCCCGAAATCGAGTACGACAAGATCGACGCACTGCGTGGTCTGAACATCAGCATCACGACGACGGCTAAGAACGACGAGGAAGCCAAGGCTCTCCTGAACGCGTTCAAGTTCCCGTTCCGTAATTAAGGAATAACCGTGGCTAAACTGGCTCTGATTGAACGTGAGAAGAAGCGCGCAAAGCTCGTGGCGAAGTACGCCGACAAGCGCGCAAACCTCAAGGCCATTATTGACGACCAAGAAAAGTCGGAAGAAGAGCGTTACCTCGCGCGTCTCGAGCTGCAAAAGCTCCCGCGCAACGCTAACCCGACCCGCCAGCGTAACCGCTGCGCGATCACCGGTCGTCCCCGCGGTACGTTCCGCAAGTTTGGCCTGGCGCGTAACAAGATCCGTGAGATCGCCTTCAAGGGCGAAATTCCGGGTCTGACGAAAGCCAGCTGGTAATTACGCACAGGCTACAGGAGAAACAGTATGAGCATGAGCGATCCTATCGCCGATATGCTGACGCGCATCCGCAACGCCCAAGGCGTGCAGAAGGCGTCGGTGGTCATGCCCTCGTCGAAACTGAAGGTTGCGATCGCCAAGGTCCTCAAGGACGAAGGCTACGTCGACGACTACTCGGTCCAGGAAGATGGCGGCAAGGCGCAACTGACCATTGGTCTCAAGTATTACGCTGGCCGTCCGGTCATCGAGCGCATCGAACGCGTCTCGAAGCCCGGTCTGCGCGTGTACAAGGGCCGCAGCGACATCCCCCAAGTGATGAACGGCCTGGGTGTGGCGATCATTTCGACCCCGCAGGGTCTGATGACCGACCGCAAGGCACGTGCCACTGGCGTGGGCGGTGAAGTTCTCTGCTACGTCGCGTAAGGAGCAAACATGTCCCGTGTAGGTAAGGCTCCCATCGCGCTGCCGAAAGGCGCAGAAGTCAACGTGGCGGCTGGCGTGCTCTCCGTTAAGGGCCCGCTTGGTACGCTGACCCAGTCGATTCACAACCTGGTCAAGGTCAACGTTGCCGACGGCACGCTGACGTTCGCCCCGGCTGACGAATCGCGTGAAGCAAACGCCCTGCAAGGCACCATGCGCGCCCTGGCGGCAAACATGGTCAAGGGTGTGACCACCGGTTTCGAGCGCAAGCTGCAGCTGGTTGGCGTGGGTTACCGCGCTCAACTGCAAGGCGCCGCGCTGAAGCTTCAGCTTGGTTTCTCGCACGACGTGATTCACGAAATGCCGGAAGGCGTGAAGGCCGAAACGCCGACGCAGACGGAAATCGTGATCAAGGGTGCTGACAAGCAGAAAGTCGGTCAGGTTGCCGCGGAAGTCCGCGCGTACCGTCCGCCTGAGCCCTACAAGGGCAAGGGTGTTCGTTACGCCGACGAGCGCGTCATCCTGAAGGAAACCAAGAAGAAGTAAGGGGTCCAATGATGAACAAGAAAGACGCTCGTTTGCGCCGTGCACGTCAGACCCGCGCCAAGATCGCGGAACTGAAGATCAATCGTCTGACCGTGTTCCGTACGAATTCGCATATTTACGCTCAGGTGTACTCGCCGTGCGGCACGCAAGTGCTGGCGTCGGCTTCGACCGCCGAGGCAGAAGTGCGCAAGGAACTGACTGGCAGCGGTGCTACCGTTGCCGCCGCCACCGCAGTTGGCAAGCGCGTTGCCGAGAAGGCAAAGGCTGCTGGCGTGGAGACCGTAGCGTTCGATCGTGGCGGCTTCCGCTTCCACGGCCGCGTGAAGGCCCTGGCTGATGCCGCGCGTGAAGCCGGCCTCAAGTTCTAAGCGCTCAGAGAGAGATACGTCATGGCAAAGATGCAAGCAAAAGTCCAGCAGGACGAACGCGACGACGGCCTCCGCGAGAAGATGATCTCGGTCAACCGTGTCACCAAAGTGGTGAAGGGTGGCCGTATCCTCGGTTTCGCTGCGCTGACCGTGGTAGGTGACGGCGATGGCCGCATCGGCATGGGCAAGGGCAAGGCCAAGGAAGTACCGGTGGCCGTGCAGAAGGCAATGGACGAAGCCCGTCGCAAGATGGTCAAGGTCGCCTTGAAGAACGGCACGCTGCAACACGAAGTTGTTGGCAAGCATGGCGCCGCCAAGGTGCTGATGATGCCCGCCAAGGAAGGTACCGGCGTGATCGCCGGCGGCCCGATGCGCGCGATCTTCGAAGTAATGGGTGTGACGAACGTTGTGACGAAGTCGCACGGTTCGACGAACCCTTACAACATGGTTCGTGCCACCCTCGATGGTCTGAGCAAGATGAGCACGCCGGGCGAAATCGCCGCCAAGCGTGGCAAGTCGGTCGAAGACATCCTCGGCTAAGGTGAACGAAATGTCGCAGAAAACCGTAAAAGTGCAACTCGTGCGCAGCCTGATCGGCACGCGCGAGGATCATCGTGCCACCGTCCGTGGCCTGGGCCTGCGTCGCCTGAACTCCGTTTCGGAGCTGCAGGACACGCCCGCCGTGCGCGGCATGATCAACAAGGTCTCGTACCTGGTCAAGGTTCTGGCCTGATCTGGACTCGGAGAGCAACATGCAACTGAACAACCTGAAACCGGCTGACGGTTCGAAGCACGCCAAGCGTCGCGTCGGCCGCGGTATCGGCTCCGGCCTGGGCAAGACGGCTGGTCGCGGTCACAAGGGTCAGAAGTCGCGTTCGGGCGGCTTCCACAAGGTGGGCTTCGAAGGCGGTCAAATGCCGCTGTATCGTCGTCTGCCGAAGCGTGGTTTCACCTCGCTGACCAAGGCCTTCAACGCCGAAGTGACCCTGCGCGACATCGAGCGCCTGGAAGCTGCTGAAGTGGACCTGCTGGTCCTGAAGGCAGCTGGCCTGGTGGGCGATCTGGTCAAGAGCGCAAAGGTCATCAAGGCTGGCGAACTGTCCCGCAAGGTGACGATCAAGGGTCTGGGTGCCACCGCTGGCGCCAAGGCTGCGATCGAAGCCGCTGGCGGCCAGATCGAAGCGTAATTACGCAGTAGCATTCGCAGCATAGGCGAAGTCACAGTCGGAGCATCGTTTGGCCACGGCGAAACCCAATGCAAGCACGCAGGCCAGGAACACGGCGAAGTACGGCGATTTGAAGCGCCGGCTGATGTTCCTGGTGCTGGCTTTGATCGTCTACCGCATCGGTGCACATATTCCGGTGCCGGGGATCGATCCGGACCAGCTTGCGAAGCTTTTCCAGAGTCAGTCGGGTGGCATCCTCGGGATGTTTAACCTGTTCTCGGGCGGTGCGCTGTCGCGCTTTACCGTCTTCGCGCTCGGCATCATGCCGTACATCTCGGCGTCGATCATCATGCAGTTGCTGACGATCGTGCTGCCGCAGCTGGAGTCGTTGAAGAAGGAAGGGCAGGCGGGGCAACGGAAAATCACGCAATACACGCGTTACGGTACGGTGGTCCTGGCCACGTTCCAGGCGCTGTCGATTGCAGTGGCGCTGGAGTCTCAGCCGGGTCTGGTTATCGACCCGGGCCTGATGTTCCGGGCGACGGCTGTGATCACGTTGGTGACCGGCACGATGTTCCTGATGTGGCTGGGTGAGCAGATCACCGAGCGTGGTCTGGGCAACGGCATCTCGATCATCATCTTTGGCGGTATCGCGGCGGGCTTGCCCAATGCGATCGGCGGACTGTTTGAACTGGTCCGCACGGGTTCCATGAGCATCATCGCGGCGATCCTGATCGTGGCGATCGTGGCTGGTGTGACCTACGCCGTGGTGTTTATCGAGCGTGGTCAGCGCAAGATCCTGGTGAACTATGCCAAGCGTCAGGTCGGCAACAAGGTGTACGGCGGTCAGTCGTCGCACCTGCCGCTGAAGCTGAACATGGCAGGGGTGATTCCGCCGATCTTTGCATCGTCGATCATTCTGTTCCCGGCGACGATTGCGGGCTGGTTCACGTCTGACTCGACGGGCGCGGTTGGCCGGTTCATCAAGGACCTGGCAGCCACGTTGTCGCCGGGCCAGCCGGTCTACATCCTGCTGTATGCGACTGCGATTGTATTCTTCTGCTTCTTCTATACGGCCCTGGTCTATAACAGCCGGGAAGTAGCGGATAACCTGAAGAAAAGTGGAGCCTTCATTCCGGGCATCCGTCCGGGCGAGCAAACGACGCGCTATATCGACAAGATCCTGGTGCGCCTGACGCTGGCTGGTGCGATTTACATCACGCTAGTCTGCCTGTTGCCGGAATTCCTGGTGCTGCGCTGGAACGTTCCGTTCTATTTCGGCGGAACCTCGTTGCTGATCATCGTGGTCGTCACGATGGACTTCATGTCACAGGTACAGTCCTATGTCATGTCGCAGCAATACGAGTCGCTGCTGAAGAAGGCGAATTTCAAGGGTAACCTGACCTTGCGCTGACAAAGCCGGGGTCGGGACGGGCACCAGGTATGGCAAAAGACGACGTCATCCAGATGCAGGGGGAGGTCCTGGAAAATCTCCCCAACGCGACGTTCCGCGTCAAGCTTGAAAACGGCCACGTAGTACTGGGCCATATCTCAGGCAAGATGCGAATGAACTACATCCGGATTCTTCCGGGTGACAAGGTGACGGTTGAGCTGACTCCATATGATTTGTCGCGCGCACGTATCGTCTTCCGGACGAAGTGAAGCGAACAGGAATTGAAGGAAGAGGAAAATCATGAAAGTGCTGGCTTCTGTTAAGCGCATTTGCCGCAACTGCAAAATCATCAAGCGCAACGGTGTCGTGCGCGTGATCTGCTCGTCGGATCCCCGCCACAAGCAACGCCAAGGCTAATCGGAAAGAGGATTGACGAATGGCACGTATCGCAGGGGTTAACATCCCGAACCACAAGCATACCGAAATCGGCCTGACCGCCATTTACGGTATCGGCCGCTCGCGCGCCCGCAAGATTTGCGAGGCCACCGGTGTAGCGTTTGACAAGAAGGTCAAGGATCTGACCGACGGCGACCTTGAAAAGCTTCGTGACGAAGTGGGCAAGGTCACGGTCGAGGGTGACCTGCGTCGTGAAACCACGATGAACATCAAGCGTCTGATGGACCTTGGTTGCTATCGTGGCATGCGTCACCGCAAGGGCCTGCCGCTCCGTGGTCAGCGTACCCGCACCAACGCACGTACTCGCAAGGGTCCGCGTAAGGCCGGCGTGGCACTGAAGAAGTAAAGCCGAAGGCATAGGAAGAAACGAATGGCAAAAGGTCCGAATAACGCCGCCCAGCGCGCGCGTAAGAAGGTCAAGAAGAACGTTGCCGACGGCATCGCGCACGTCCACGCTTCGTTCAACAACACCATCATCACCATCACCGATCGCCAGGGCAACGCCCTGTCGTGGGCAACCGCCGGTGGCCAGGGCTTCAAGGGTTCGCGTAAGTCGACCCCGTTTGCTGCCCAGGTTGCTGCCGAGAACGCCGGCCGTGTGGCGCAAGACCAGGGTATCAAGAACCTGGAAGTGCGCATCAAGGGCCCGGGTCCCGGCCGTGAATCGGCTGTCCGTGCACTGAACGCACTGGGCATCAAGATTGCCATCATCGAAGACGTGACGCCGGTTCCGCACAACGGCTGCCGTCCGCCGAAGCGCCGCCGTATCTAAGCGCCAGGCTTACCGGGGATGCGGTTGGGGTTTTACCCCGGTCCCTGGGATGTGGTAGTATCGCGCGTTGACCTGCTGCAATTCATTGCGGCAGGTTTTCGTTTTGCGCCCGCGCAATGAGTCCTGCCGTTACGGCGGTGAGCTCGGTGAGGGCGATATTGTCATGCTTTTGCGTTACCTCCGTGCGGCTCGGCCGCTGCGGATGAAGAACCATAAGCCCACCGTCCGTCACAACTGGTGACGGACTCGCGGCGCGTCCTGATGGCGTCGCGATCGATCAAAGGAAGATAAAGTGGCACGTTATACCGGCCCGAAGGCCAAACTTTCCCGCCGCGAAGGCACAGATCTGTTCCTGAAGAGCGCCCGTCGCTCGCTGGCTGACAAGTGCAAGCTGGACAGCAAGCCTGGTCAACACGGCCGCACCTCGGGTGCCCGTACGTCGGACTACGGCAACCAGCTGCGCGAAAAGCAGAAGGTCAAGCGCATCTACGGTGTGCTCGAGCGCCAGTTCCGCCGCTACTTCGCCGAAGCCGATCGCCGCAAGGGCAACACCGGTGAAAAGCTGCTGCAACTGCTCGAGTCGCGTCTCGACAACGTCGTGTACCGCATGGGCTTTGGTTCGACCCGCGCTGAAGCGCGTCAGCTGGTTTCGCACAAGGCGATCCTGGTGAACGGTCAAGCCCTGAACGTGCCGTCGGCCCAGATCAAGGCTGGTGACGTTGTGTCGATCCGCGAACAGTCGAAGAAGCAGGTTCGTATCGCCGAAGCGCTCTCGCTGGCCGAGCAGTCGGGCTTCCCGACCTGGGTGAACGTTGATTCGAAGAAGTTCGAAGGCACGTTCAAGCAAGCTCCGGATCGCGCCGATATCGCTGGCGACATCAACGAAAGCCTGATCGTCGAATTGTATTCGCGTTAATCGCGGATCGGGATTCGAACGATTCAGCGCTTGCCTTTCGTACAAGGCTACGCTTTCAGCCCGGCGCGCTTTGCGGCGCGCCGGGCTTATTGCCCATCGTGCGATGGGCTTTCTCAGGTTCCAAACGTCAGCCTTATCGGTGTAACGAGCCGAGGGTATTGAAAAGGACTACCTAATGCAAACAGCACTCCTCAAGCCAAAAATCATCGCCGTAGAACCGCTGGGCGACCACCACGCCAAAGTCGTGATGGAGCCGTTTGAGCGCGGTTACGGGCATACGCTTGGTAACGCCCTGCGTCGGGTACTGCTGTCGTCGATGGTCGGCTATGCCCCGACCGAAGTCACGATCGCTGGGGTCGTCCACGAGTATTCCACCATCGACGGCGTGCAGGAAGACGTCGTTAACCTGCTCCTCAACCTGAAGGGCGTGGTGTTCAAGCTGCACAACCGTGATGAAGTCACGGTGTCGCTGCGCAAGGATGGCGAAGGCGTGGTCACGGCTGCCGACATCGAGCTGCCGCACGACGTCGAGATCATCAATCCGGGTCACGTGATTGCCCACCTGTCCGCAGGCGGCAAGCTCGACATGCAGATCAAGGTCGAGCAAGGCCGTGGTTATGTGCCGGGCAACGTGCGCAAGTTTGGCGACGAAGCTGGCAAGGTAATCGGCCGCATCGTGCTGGACGCCTCGTTCTCGCCGGTCCGCCGCGTGTCGTACGCAGTGGAATCGGCTCGTGTGGAACAGCGTACCGACCTGGACAAGCTGGTGATGAACATCGAAACCGACGGCGTGATCTCGCCGGAGGAAGCGATTCGCCAGTCGGCCCGCATCCTGGTGGACCAACTGTCGGTGTTCGCCGCACTGGAAGGCACTGAATCGGCTGCTGAAGCTGCTTCGAGCCGCGCACCGCAGATCGATCCGATCCTGCTGCGTCCGGTGGACGATCTGGAACTGACGGTGCGTTCGGCCAACTGCCTGAAGGCCGAAAACATCTACTACATCGGCGACCTGATCCAGCGTACCGAGAACGAACTGCTCAAGACCCCGAACCTGGGTCGCAAGTCGCTCAACGAGATCAAGGAAGTCCTGGCTTCGCGTGGCCTGACCCTCGGCATGAAGCTCGAGAACTGGCCGCCCGCAGGTCTGGAGAAGTAATTGACGGTGCGGGGTTGCGGCAACGCGGCCCCGCATGTCATTAGTGCCAACGGCAATCTCGCCCTGGCATCGAAGCACTACCGGCCCGCGCCGTTGCCTGTATTGCGGACGAATTCGCCGCAGTTGCAGCAGTTGCGATAGAAGAGCTGGTCAAACACTGTAATCGAAAGGAATCATCATGCGTCACCGTCATGGTTTGCGGAAACTGAACCGCACCTCGTCGCACCGTCTCGCGATGCTGCGCAACATGTCCAACTCGCTGTTCCAGCACGAGCTGATCAAGACCACCCTGCCCAAGGCCAAGGAACTGCGCAAGGTTGTCGAGCCCCTCATCACGCTGGCCAAGAAGGACACCGTTGCCAACCGCCGTCTGGCATTTGCCCGTCTGCGCGACCGCGACATGGTTACGAAGCTGTTCAACGAACTGGGCCCGCGCTACGCCACCCGTCCGGGCGGCTACACCCGCATCCTGAAGTTCGGCTTCCGTCAGGGCGACAATGCGCCGATGGCGCTGGTCGAGCTGGTGGATCGTCCGGAAATCACCGAAGCCCCGGCCGAAGAAGCCGCGGAATAAGTGATGACCGCGCCCGTCCTCGCTGACGGGTGAGCGGACACCGCACTACAATCGAGCCAGGCTAATGCCTGGCTCTTTTGTTTTGTGCCCTCATCCACTCATCATCACTCATGACTGCTTCACAACCAACGCATGGCGGAGCGCAGCCCGAATTCGCGGATGCGGTCTGGATGGCCATGACCAACCTGCCTGACGAAGCCTCTGCCGCCCGGGTTGCGCGGCGCGTGCTCGAGGCGCGGGTGGCGGCCTGCGTGAACCGCCTGGCGCCTTGCCAGTCGGAGTACTGGTGGCAAGGGCAGTTGGAGCAGGCGCAGGAGTGGCCGTTGCTGATCAAGACCACACAGCGGCATTATGCGGCGCTGGAAGCGTTGATCCGGGCCGAGCACCCTTACGACGTGCCAGAACTCGTTGCGTGGCCTCTGACGGCCGGATTGCCAGCCTATCTGGGCTGGGTACGCGACGAAACCACAGGGGCGGCAGCCAAGCCCTGAAGTACAACAAGCATCGGAACATCCTTATGGGAACGACGGCGGGAACAACGGCAGGCAGCATCGGCGCGGCATGGAAAAATGGTGACGCAAACGGCAATTGCGTGCGTTCGGGTGTGCAAACAGGTATGCGACATATAGCCGCATTCGTACTGGCCGTCCTCGCCTGTCTTTTCGTGTGGAGCGGTGCACACGCCGCCACCGAGGACGACTTCCTGCCGCCCGAACAGGCGTTCCGCTTTGCCGCGAAGCAGGTCGATCCGACCACCATTGAAGTCCGCTTCGACGTAGCCGACGGCTACTACCTCTATCGCGAGCGATTTGCGTTTGCGGCCCAGCCTGAAGGCGTCCGGCTTGGAAAGCCCGCGATGCCGCAAGGCAAGGTCCACTTTGACGAAACGTTCGGCAAGGACATGGAAACCTACCGGGGCGCCATCGTGGTCCGGATCCCGGTCGAGCAAGCGCCCGCCGATGGGCGATGGACGCTGGTAGTGACCTCGCAAGGCTGCGCGGACAAGGGACTGTGCTACCCGCCGATGGAAAGCCTGTACAAGGTGGGTGGGTCCGCGCTTGGCAACCTGTTCGGTGACCGCGGCGCGTCGGCCAAATCAAGCCCTGCGGTACCTCAGGCCGGCAATGCCGCCGAACAGTCTCCCGCCAACGAATCGCCGCGGGCAACGGGCGCGCGCGTGGTGCAGGGCGACGACAACGACCGGATTGCCGGCGCGCTTGCCAGCCGCAACCTGGCCCTGATCGCGGGCCTGTTCTTCGGATTGGGACTGTTGCTGACGTTCACGCCATGTGTGCTGCCGATGGTGCCGATTCTGTCGTCGATCGTGGTGGGCGAGCATGTGACGCGTGGTCGCGCTTTCATGGTGTCGCTGGCCTATGTGCTCGGCATGGCCGTGGTTTATACGGCGGTGGGGGTTGCCGCCGGGCTGGCCGGCGAGGGCCTGTCGGCGGCGCTCCAGACGCCTTGGGTGCTGGGCGTGTTTGCGCTGTTGATGGTCGCGCTGTCGTTGTCGATGTTCGGTCTCTACGAGCTGCAACTGCCGCAGCGCTGGCAGACGCGCCTGACCGAGTCGTCCAATCGCCGGCGCAGCGGGCAGATGGTGGGCGCGGCGGCGATGGGTGCGATTTCAGCCTTGATCGTCGGACCTTGTGTAACCGCACCGCTTGCCGGTGCGCTGGCGTATATCGCCCAGACCGGCGATGCACTGACCGGCGGCGCGGCGCTGTTGGCGATGTCACTCGGCATGGGCATGCCACTGCTGCTGGTGGGCGTTGGGGCCGGTAATTTGCTGCCGCGTGCCGGCAAGTGGATGGAGGCCACCAAGCGCTTCTTCGGCTTTGTGTTGCTGGGTGTGGCGATCTGGATGGTGACGCCGGTGCTGCCGGCCTGGATCGTGATGCTGGCGTGGGCGGCGTTGCTGGTGGTAGCGGCCGTGTACCTGGGCGCTTTCGATGCGCTGGGTCCGGATCCGCGCGGACTGATGCGGCTAGGCAAGGGTCTGGGCCTGCTTGCCGCGCTGGCCGGCGCGATCCAGATCGTTGGTGTGGCATCGGGCGGACGAGATCCGCTGCAGCCGTTGTCGCATCTCGGCAGCTTGTCCTTGGCCCCGGGCGCGCAGGCCGGCAAGGAAGCCGTGCGCTTCGAGCGCGTGCGCAGCGTGGCGGAACTCGATGCGCGTGTAGCGCAGGCCGCCGCAGCCGGACGGCCGGTATTGCTCGATTTCTATGCGGATTGGTGCGTCAGCTGCAAGGAGATGGAAAAGCTGACGTTTCCCGATGCCAAGGTACGGGCGCGACTGAGCAATGTGGTCCTGCTACAGGCCGATGTCACCGCCAACAATGCCGACGACAAGGCGCTGTTGAAGCGCTTTGGCCTGTTTGGACCGCCGGGCATCATCCTGTTTGGCGCGGATGGCCGTGAGCGTCCGGTAAGGGTGATCGGCTACCAGTCGGCGAACCGGTTCCTGGATAGTCTGGAGCGCGCATTCGGCAAGGCGCCGCAGACCTGAACCGGGTACCGGGGACGCAGTCAGCGATCGAGCCAGCGTCCCAGGCCCCAGATGCCGCCGATCGTGGCGACCACGGCGCCCATCAGCCCGATCGACCACCAGAAACCGTTTGGCTCCTGCAGCCACGGCATGCGGGTGAAGTTCATGCCGAATACACCGGTGATCAGTGTGAGCGGCATGAACAGCGCGGTAATGATGGTCAGCGCGCGCATGGTCCGGTTGGTACGGTGCGCGACGGCGGAGAAATGGATCTGTACCGCCGATTCGATCGAGTCTTCCAACCGCCGTGCGTGGGCGAGCACGCGCAGGATGTGCTCCATCAGGTCGGTCAGGCGTACCAGCAGTACTTCGTCGCGACTGGCCGCCGCAGTGTCGCCATCCTCATCGGTGCTGTAGCGATTGTCGAGCAGGCTGTCGCGGAATTCCTGCAAGGCGTCGCGTTGCTCTTCACTAAGATGCTCGAGCCGACGCAGCTGGATCCGCGCATCGAGCAGCCCTTCCCAACTCGAAAAACTCTGCCTCGAACTCAACAAAGCGCGTTGCCATCGGTCGAGCTGCCGGGTCAGCGGTGCTCGCAGGTCCAGATAGCGGTCAACCATCGCGTTCAGCAGCCGCAGCATCAGGTCTTCCGGCCGCGTCGGCGGGCGTACCCCGTGCAATAGCGACGTAGCACCATTGGCGCGCGGGGCTGCGGTACGTGGCGCGCCGCAGGTATCGAGCAGCCGCTGCCGTACCTGATCGATCGTGCGGGACGGCGATGGGCGTACGGTGACCAGCACATTGTCGAACACGAAGAACGCCACCGGCTGGGTGTCGATGCGTGCCAGCGCGGGAAGGAAGCCTGGCGCGTACTTGCGGGCTGCCTTGCGTGGCGCCGGCATTGACGGTGGTGCCGGCGGTGCTGGCTGTGCCGATGGTGTCGGCGGCGCGGGCGGCTCGCCGCTGGTGGCCGCATGCGCGGCCTCGGCTTCCGCAAACTGCCGGCTCGTTTCAAACGTGAGCTTGCGGAAGATCACCATATCGTACGCATTGGTCGTATCGAAGAACGACGGATGCGCGGGATTGGTGGCGTCGGCCAGATGCAGGTCCAGGATCGGCGCGCCGGTCAGCGCGGCCAGGCTGTCACGCCACGCGCCGGGCGCGGGCGTGACTTCGTCGGTACCGAAGTCGGCCCACACGAAGCGGGCCGCCGCGTTTTCCGCGAGGAATTCCCGCGCAGCATCCAGCGTCGCGAGCGGGTGAACCTGGCTGGCCGAGAAGCCGAGCAGTTGCATGCGGTGCGTGCTCAGGCCTGCAGCAGGCGAGCAGCGTCGCGCGCGAAGTAGGTAAGGATGCCATCCGCGCCGGCACGGCGGAATGCCAGCAGCGATTCCATCATCACCTTGTCGTGGTCGAGCCAGCCGTTCTGAGCCGCGGCCTTGAGCATCGCGTACTCGCCGCTGACCTGGTAGACATAGGTGGGAAAGCGGAACTCGTCCTTCACGCGGCGCACGATGTCCAGATAGGGCATGCCGGGCTTCACCATGACCATGTCGGCGCCTTCCATGATGTCCTGCGCCACTTCACGCAAGGCTTCATCGGTGTTCGACGGGTCCATCTGGTAGGTCATCTTGTTGCCCTTGCCCAGGTTGGCCGCCGAGCCCACCGCATCGCGGAACGGGCCGTAGAAGGCCGATGCGTACTTGGCCGAGTACGCCATGATGCGCGTATGGATGTGGCCGGCATCTTCCAGCGCGGCGCGCACGGCGCCGATGCGGCCATCCATCATGTCCGATGGCGCCACGATGTCGACCCCGGATTCCGCCTGCACCAACGCCTGCTTGACGAGGATCTCGACCGTGATGTCGTTGATGACGTACCCGTTGTCGTCCAGCACGCCATCCTGGCCGTGGCTCGTGTACGGGTCCAGCGCCACGTCGGTCAGCACGCCGAGTTCGGGGAAGCGATCCTTCAGCGCGCGCACCGCGCGCGGCACCAGGCCTTCGGGGTTGGTGGCCTCGATGCCGTCTGGCGTCTTGATGGCCGGGTCGATGACCGGGAACAGTGCGATCACCGGAATGCCAAGCTTCACGCAGTCTTCGGCAATCGGCATCAGCAGGTCCACCGACACGCGCTCCACGCCAGGCATCGACGCCACCACTTCGCGCTGGTTCTGGCCTTCCAGGATGAATACCGGGTAGATCAGGTTGTCGGGCGTCAGGCGATTTTCGCGCATCATGCGGCGCGAGAAATCGTCACGACGCATGCGGCGGGGACGGTACTCGGGGAACGTGGACATGGCTTGAATCGGGAGGGAGAAAAGTCGTGGACAAATGAGCGGCGCGCGTCACCGCGATGATCGTTGGTCGACCCGGCGATCGAAGACGACCACCATGCGCCGAAAGAAAAGCGAACTTTTGTACGTGCCCGCTATCATACTCGCGGATACCTTGTGTTGCTTCGCGCAGCGCGGTGTCCCCCGCTACTCCTCCCTGAGCGGGTACCCGCCCTGAACCGGTGGGAAAGTTCGTCCCCGTTGCTTGCAACGGGGCTTTTTTTTGTGCGCCCGGCTGGGCGCACTCACATCCGGTTGGCGGAGAAAGCGTACCTAGCCCTGCGAGGTGCCCGGCGCTTCGGCCGGAGGCTGCGCCTCGGGCAGCGCCAGCCAGCCGGCCACCACACGTTGCGCTTCCTCGATCCCGCGTCGCTTCAGGCTCGAGAACAGCTGCGCGGTCATCGGCGGCGGGTTCTCCATCTGGCTCGCGTACTCGGCCAGCATCCGCTTGGTCTCGCGCAGTGCCAGCGCGTTGTCGCTGTTGGTGAGCTTGTCGGCCTTGGTCAGCAACACGTGGATCGGCTTGCCGGTGGGCAGGAACCACTCGACCATCTGGCAATCGAGGTCGGTGAATGGCCGGCGCGCGTCCATCATCAGGATCAGGCCCATCAGCTGCTGGCGGGTCTGCACGTAGTCGGACAACAGGCCTTGCCAGTGGAACTTGGCACTGCCGGAAACCTCGGCGTACCCGTAGCCGGGCAGGTCCACCAGGAAGGCGATCGGATCGGGCGCCTTGACCGGGGCCACGTTGAAGTAATTGATGTGTTGCGTGCGACCAGGCGTGCGCGACGAAAACGCCAGGCGCTTCTGGTTGCAGAGCGTGTTGATGGCCGTCGACTTGCCGGCGTTGGAGCGGCCGGCGAACGCCACCTCGGGCACGGCCGTGGCGGGCAGGTCGCGCAGATGGTTGACGGTGATAAAGAAGCGGGCCTGATGTAGGAGAGACATGCGCAAATGCGTTGAAGTGGGCAGACGCGTAAGCAGACTGCGGGGCACTGGCAGGGGGCCAGTGCCGACGTCGCCACAGAGACTGACCTAAGTCAATCCGGAAAGCGATTTATTGTACAATAACCCGGTTTACGGTCTCCTGAGCGGGTGACGTGTGGCATCCTTGCCGGATGTCATCGGCGATATCCTAAAACTGGTCGGGTTCATTGTCCCCGATCAAATCCGGATGTCGCGCATACCCGTTGCAGGCTCCTGCCCCCAAGGCGCTTCCTCACCGCCGGGCAGGGGATAACCGGCATGCATTACGGTGTTCATAACAATTCTGACAAGGTGTAAGAATGAACCGCATTGCGAAACTTTTGGGTGTCATGGCGCTGGCTGTTCCGCTGGGTGCAATGACAGGGCTGGCATCTGCCGCAGAGCAGGCCGCCGCCGCGAAGGCTGATCCCGCCAAGGGCGAGACGCTCTATACGCAAGGCGTACCCGATCGCAATGTCCCTGCATGCTTCTCATGCCACGGCACCGCCGGCAACAGTAGCGCCGCCGCCAATCCGAAGCTGGCGGGCCAGCAGGCCGATTACGTGCACAAGCAACTGGTCGATTTCAAGGCCAAGTCGCGCGACAACGCAATCATGTCACTTTATGCCGGCGCATTGAGCGACCAGGACATGAAGGACATCGGCGCCTATCTGGCCAAGCAGCAGCTCAAGCCTGCCACGGCCAAGAACAAGGATACGATCGAGCAGGGCCAGAAGATCTACCGTGCAGGTATTGCCGCCAAGGGCGTGCCGGCCTGCGCAGCCTGTCACGGTCCGACCGGCGCCGGGATTCCGGCACAGTATCCGCGCATTGGAGGTCAGTATTCCGAGTACACCGAAGCGCAACTGGTGGCGTTCCGCCAGGGCACCCGCAAGAACAATTCGGTCATGAGCACCATTACCGCCAGGATGTCGGACGCCGAGATCAAGGCGGTGGCGGACTACGTTGCTGGCGTTCGGTAAGCTGTCGCCAGCATCAGTCAGCTCGTAGCTCTGGCCCGCGCGTCCGGACATTCCCGCAGGGGATGAACCGGCGGCACGGGCGACAATCGAAGAGGGTGGCCTGCTTGCCAAAGCATGTCCACCCTTTTTCATTTCCGGCACCACGGCATGGCGTCACACCGGCGTGCAACACTCGCGCCAGGATTAGCGCCCAACCGGCCTTCAGGCTTTACCGCATTTACCGCACATGTCGACCCCCTCCACTTCAGGGCTGCACCTGAAGACACATCACCGCGTGCTGCGCGAAGCCGTCGAGCTGCTGTCGTCGATGCGCTTCGCCATCACGCTGCTCACGGTGATTGCCATCGCCAGCATCATCGGCACCGTGCTCAAGCAGAACGAGCCATATCCGAACTATGTCAATCAGTTCGGGCCGTTCTGGGCGGACCTGTTCCATGCGCTGTCCCTGCAGAAGGTGTATGGCTCGTGGTGGTTCCTGCTGATCCTCGCGTTCCTGGTGATCTCCACCTCGTTGTGTATTTCACGCAACGGTCCGAAGATGATTATCGAGATGCGTTCGTGGAAGGACCACGTGCGCGAGCGCAGCCTGCGTGCGTTCCATCACCGCGGGGAATACGACGCACCGCGCGCACGGGCCGAGTCCGTCGGACGGTTGGGTGCGCTGCTGCGCAACCGTGGCTACCGCATCAAGCCCGTGGAGCATGAGGGCGCCACGTTGCTGGCCGCCAAGGCCGGTGCGGCCAACAAGCTGGGCTATATCCTCGCGCATACCGCCATCGTCGTGATCTGCATTGGCGGATTGCTCGATGGCGACATGCTGATCCGCGCGCAGATGTGGTTCGGTGGCAAGTCTCCAATCGACGGCAATGCCATCATCAGCGAAATCCCCGCCAAGCATCGCCTGTCCCCAGGTAACCCCGGATTTCGCGGCAACGCATTCGTACCGGAAGGCGCCACCGTATCGACGGCCATCCTGAATGTGGCCGACGGCGCGCTGGTGCAGGACCTGCCGTTCACGATCATGCTCAAGAAGTTCAAGGTCGATTACTACTCGACCGGCATGCCGAAGCTGTTTGCGTCCGACGTGGTGGTGACCGATCGTGCCACGGGCAAGCAGACCGAGGCGACAATCAAGGTCAACGAGCCGCTGATCGTCGATGGCGTAGCCATCTACCAGTCGAGTTTCGAGGATGGTGGCTCGCGGCTGAAGTTCGTTGGCTATCCCATGGCCGGCAGTGCGCACGGCACCTTCCCGATCGCGGGGACGGTGGGTGGCAATGTCCAACTGAGCGGCACCGGCACCGCTGCCGACCAGGACAACCTGACCATCGAGTTCAGCGACTTCCGGCAGATCAACGTGGAAACGGTGACCGATGCATCGGGCAAGGCCGACGTGCGTGGCGTGGCCCGGAAGTCGTCACTGGGTACGACGTTGGGAACGCTCGAGCAGCATCTTGGCGCCGCCGCGAGCGTGGACAAGGACAAGAACCTGCGCAACGTGGGTCCGTCCGTCCAGTACAAGCTGCGCGACCGCAATGGCCAGGCGCGCGAGTTCAACAACTACATGCTGCCGGTGCAACTCGACGGCCAGACCGTGTTCCTGGCCGGCATGCGTGATTCCCCGAGCGAACCGTTCCGCTACCTGCGCATTCCCGCCGACGACCAGCACAGCGTGGCCGACTGGATGCGCCTGCGTGCGGCCCTGCAGAACAGTGCGTTGCGTGGCGAGGCCGCGCGGCGCTTTGCAGAGATCTCGATGCCCGGCGCCGACAAGGATGCGCTGCGCAAGCAACTGGCCGAAAGCGCGTTGCGCGCGATGGACCTGTTTGCGGGCGCCACGCGTGCGTCTGCCGATGGCCCGCCTGGAGGCTTTACCGCGATTGCTGCGTTCCTCGAGAAATCGGTCCCGCAGAGCGAGCAGCAGAAGGCAGCCGACGTGCTGCTGAAGATCCTGAATGGCTCGATGTGGGAATTGTGGCAACTGGCGCGTGAGCAGGACAAGTTGCCCGTGGTCCCGAACGATGCCAAGAGCGGTGTGTTCCTGCAACAGGCCATCAATGCCTTGTCGGATGGTTTCTTCTACGCGGCGCCGGTGTTCCTGCAGCTCGATGACTTCCAGGAGGTCAAGGCAAGCGTGTTCCAGATGACCCGTGCGCCGGGCAAGAACATCGTGTATCTTGGCTGCTTGCTGCTGGTACTGGGCGTATTTGCGATGTTCTACATCCGCGAACGCCGGGTCTGGATCTGGATCAGGGACGCAGACGCCGCCAGGGACCGCAGCCATGTGCTGATGGCGATGTCGACGCAGCGCCGCACGATGGATTTCGAGAAGGAATTCACGGCCTTGCGCGACGATATCGGGCGCGCGCTGGGCGCGGAAGTGATCGCCCCGCCTACCGGACCGGCAGCGCCAATGGCGCACCCGGCACCGCAATCGGGTGCATCAGTGCCCGATGATAAAAGCGGGTCATCGCTATAGTACAAAGTCAGCGCATACCGGCCGCGCGCATGCGCCGGCCGTGCCAGCCGACACAGCAAATACAACAGGTGCATCACACCGCAGCGCAGGAATGCCATGTCCTCCAATCTGAACCACGCCACTCCAGGCTTGACGCCGCGACATACTGTCGCAGCCAACGATGCGCCAAATGACGCGGCCCATCTTGATGCCGACTATCTCGAACCTTCGTTCCTGCGCCGGCTGAGCTGGGTCGATTGGGCATTCGCGGTACTGCTGGCGGTCGGCGCGGGGTTTGCGCTGATGCAGTATGGCCACTGGATGAATGTGTACGACAAGGCCGTGCTGATTGCGGCGGTGCCCACGTTTGCATTGCTGGGCTGGCACTGGAAGCCCGTGCGGCCGCTGATGGTCGGCATCACGGTCCTGTCGCTGTTTGCGATCCAGCTATATCAAGGCAATCTGGCGCGCGCGGAGCAGGCATTCTTCCTCAAGTACTTCCTGTCGAGCCAGTCCGCCATTTTGTGGATGAGCGCTCTGGTGTTCCTGTCCACACTGTTCTATTGGGTCGGGTTTGCCTCGCGCTCGGCAACCGGATCGAGCATCGGCAGCAAGCTTTGCTGGGCAGCCGTGGTACTCGGCTTTACGGGCATGATGGTGCGTTGGTACGAGTCCTACCTGATTGGCGCGGACATCGGCCACATTCCAATTTCGAACCTCTATGAGGTATTCGTCCTCTTTACGCTGATCACTTCATTGTTCTACCTGTACTACGAACGCCGCTACGCCACGCGCGCGCTGGGGCCGTTCGTGATGCTCGTGGTGTCCGCCGCGGTCGGCTTCCTGCTGTGGTACACGGTGAGCCGCAATGCGCAGGAGATCCAGCCGCTGGTGCCGGCGCTGCAAAGCTGGTGGATGAAGATTCACGTGCCGGCAAACTTCATCGGCTACGGTACGTTTGCGCTGGCAGCGATGGTGTCGGTCGCGTATCTGCTCAAGCAGCGCGGCATCCTGGCGGAACGCCTGCCGTCGCTGGAACTGCTCGACGACGTCATGTACAAGGCGATCGCGGTCGGCTTCGCGTTTTTCACGATCGCCACGATCCTGGGCGCGTTGTGGGCGGCCGAAGCCTGGGGCGGCTACTGGAGCTGGGACCCGAAGGAAACCTGGGCACTGATTGTCTGGCTCAACTATGCGGCATGGTTGCATATGCGCCTGATGAAGGGGCTGCGCGGCACGGTAGCGGCGTGGTGGGCACTGGTCGGCTTGCTGGTAACGACCTTTGCGTTCCTTGGTGTGAACATGTTCCTGTCGGGCCTGCACAGCTACGGCGAACTCTGAAAGCGCATGATCCGAACGTGAAAAAGGCCTGTCCACACGACAGGCCTTTTTACTTGTTGCGTGCTCAGAGATAGACCAGCGAGATGGTCGCCAGGCCGTCCAATGGCACGACATCGGTCAGCGAGGGCATGTTCTGCTTGCCGATCAGCATCGGTCGCACCGCTAGCGGCACCACCACGCTCCTGTAAGCCAACGGCACGGTGCCGGCGGCCGACCACGACAGCAGGTATCCGCTGCGGGCGGAGACCTGTGGATAGTCGAGGTTCATCTGCAGCCACGAGTTACTGCGCGTGTACTCGATGGTGCCCACATCGTCGCCATTGGCCGTCACACTGTCGGAAGTCCGCACGAGCTGGAATGCGCCGAGCGGTTTGCCATCGATTTCCCCGAGCCCAAACCAGGCTTCTGACGACAGCGTCGGATCCCCTTCGCTACCGGCACGGTTGTCACCAAATGCCAGTGCCGTCACTGTCGGCGCATCGCAGGAAATCGTTACTGAAAGCGGCATGTACGGAAGCGGCGTCAATGCCGTGTCGCTGAGCGCTCCGGCGGGAATGGTGCCGTAGTCGATGGTGGCTGGCGACAGAGAAATCGCACATGCGCTCGGAAGAATGGTGCCGCTGATGTAGAGGTCCGAGGATTCGGCTGCGTTGGCGCTCAACGCGATAGCTAACGACAAGGCCGCGGCGAGCGCGGCTCGGTTGTGGGGGCGCATGACAAGACTCCTGATGCGGTGTTTCTTGTTTTCGTCGGTCTGCGATGCGCGATGGGCTCTTTGGTAGCCAATCAGCGGAATTGCAGCGCCCGACCTCCCAACATTAGGTCCATCAGGGACTGGTTCGAATGGCGATTTACCTAGATTGCCGAACTGCCAATGTCGATGCGCGTGTGCCGACCTGCCATGGCCGACGTGGCAACGTTTAATGCCCATTTCATTACCCCTCGTTTACGCGTTGGGGTCGTGTCCGACCAGACCTCGGATATTTCCGGTCTCTTGTTGTCTGATTCGACGTCAGTCCACGCCCCTTGAGTGAACTTCCTTGTGATTTTTGGACAGACTACGCGCGTGTTGCCGCGTCAGGCATCGTCGATGACTTAAAAGGCGCTTTTGAGCGATTGAGCCACTTTTTTTTGATGCGTTCGGAATAAACACGTCACATCGGGTGTTTACTGGGAGTGAACGGCGCCGACTGTCGGTACCGCCCCGGAGAAGGAGACTCAAAGATGGCTAATCGTCACACCGCTGTATCCGCGCTTCGTCCGATCGCCCTGGCACTTGGCGCTGCAACTGTCCTGCTGGCTGGCTGTTCCGGAATGGGAATGGGCGGAGGCGGAGGAGACATGCCACCGACTGTGAAGGTCACGGGTGGCGTGCTGACCGATCCGCAAGGGCTGACGCTTTACACGTTCGACCGCGATCCCGCCAACGGCGGCAAGAGCGTCTGCAATGGCATGTGCGCCACCAACTGGCCGCCACTGCTGGCGGAGCCGGGCAAGACCGCATCGGGCAAATACTCGGTCATTACGCGCGATGACGGTACGCGCCAGTACGCCTACAACGGCATGCCGCTGTATCGCTTTGCAAAGGATGCCAAACCGGGCGACAAGAGCGGTGACAACCTCAACAATGTCTGGCACGTAGCCAAGCCCTGATCGTTCCGGGAACCGAGCGCACGGCAATCATGGAAGGGTTCGAGCGCCAGTTGGTAGCGCTGGCGCCGCGTCTGCGGCGCCATGCGCGCGGCCTGACCGGCGACACCGCGCTGGCTGACGATCTGGTGCAGGACACGCTCGAGCGTGCCCTGCGCTATCGCTGGCGCTTCCGCCTGCGCCCGGGCGCATTCTGGGGCGATGGTGCCGACGGCCTGCTGCCCTGGTTGCTGACGCTGATGCACCGGCTACGCCTCAATGCCTTGCGCAAGGTTGATCTTGTGATGTCGACCGACGATCCTCCCGATGTGGCCGCACCCGCGACAGATCCCGGCTTGCGCCGCGACCTGCTGCAGGCGCTCGGCGCATTGCCGGAGGCGCAGCGAGCCGTGTTGCTGCTGGTCAGCCTGGAGCAGTTTTCCTATGCGGAAGCCGCCCAGGTGCTGGAGGTGCCAATCGGCACCGTGATGTCCCGGCTGGCGCGAGCGCGTGAACACATGCGCCGCCTGCTGGATGGCGGTGCGAAGGACGTTGCCGCGCCCGCCGCGCTGCAACGGGTCAAATGATGAGCCTCCCTACTCCCGTGAGCGAAGCGGACCTCCATGCCTATGCGGATGGTCATCTGCATGGCCCGCGCCGTGCGGAGGTCGAGGCTTTTCTCGCTGCGGACCCGGATGCCGGGCGCAGGGTCGAGGCATGGCGGCAGCAGGCCGCTGCGCTGCATGGCGCGCTCGATGGCGTGCTGAATGAAGCCGTGCCGCTGGCAGCGCTGCCGCGCGAGTTGCACGGACCTCGCGATCGCTCAGTCATCTGGCGGCCGGCCTGGCCGCTGGCGCTGGCCGCCAGCGTGTGCGCGTTGTTGGTGGGCGGCGCCGGAGGCTGGTACGCGCATGATCGTCTTGGTGGCGAAGTCGCCGCGGCGCCACCGGTGGAGCGCTTTGCGCGTGAGGCGCTGGCCAGCCACGTGGTCTATGCCCCCGAGGTGCGGCACGTAGTGGAAGTGCCGGCCAGCGACGAGGCACATCTGATTGCCTGGCTGTCGAAGCGGCTTGGTGCACCGCTGCAGGTACCCGACCTTCATGCGCAGGGCTTCCGTCTGATTGGCGGGCGCCTGGGCGCATCGGAGGGCGGCCCGATGGCCATCCTGATGTACGAAAGCGATGACGGCACGCGGCTGTCGCTGCAACTGCGCCGCATGGCGCAGGGCACGCCCGATACCGCGTTCCGGCTCGAACGCATGCCGCCGGCGAATCCGGTGCGCTCGTCCGCCGGGCGCGCTGCGATGGCGTTCTACTGGGTGGACCACGACCTTGGCTTTGCGCTGGCGGGCCCGTTGGAGCGGGAGCGCTTGCTGGCGCTGGCGCAGGCGGTCTACCAGCAATACCAGCGGGGGTAGCGGCGCGTCGATGCGATTGCCCTACACCCATGCACCTATGCACCCATGCACTTTTGCCCGGCATTGGCGGTCCAATGCTGCAAGACATGCCCAACGCGGTGAATCATGCTGATCCCTTCTCCCAAATGGCTACGTGGCGATGACATCGCCGCATCCGATATCACGCCGCAAGCGGTGTACCTGTCACGCCGGCGCCTGTTGGCGCTTGCCGGTGCCGGTACCGCGGGCAGCCTGCTGTCACCGTGGGCCGCCCGGCAGGCCATGGCGCAGGAAGCCCCTGGCAAGCTGGCGAAGCTGCCGGCCACGCCGAACAACGCGTTCGTCGTGACGGAAAAGCGCACGCCGTATGCGGATGTCACGACCTACAACAACTTCTACGAGTTCGGCACCGACAAGTCCGATCCCGCGCGCAATGCGGGCACGCTGCGGCCGCGTCCGTGGCAGGTGGCTGTGGAAGGCTTGGTCAAGCAGCCCAAGGTCTACGATCTCGACGAACTGATGAAGCTCGCGCCGATGGAAGAGCGCGTCTATCGTCTGCGCTGCGTTGAAGGCTGGTCGATGGTCATTCCGTGGATCGGCTACCCGCTGGCCGAGCTGATCAAGCGGCTCGAACCGCAGCCCGGTGCCAGGTACGTGCAATTCATCACGCTGGCCGACAAGAAGCAGATGCCAGGCATCGGCAGCCGCGTGCTCGACTGGCCGTATAGCGAAGGGCTGCGTCTCGACGAGGCAATGCATCCGCTGGCGCTGCTGACGTTCGGCCTCTATGGCGAGGTGCTGCCGAACCAGAATGGCGCGCCGGTACGAATGGTGCTGCCGTGGAAGTACGGCTTCAAGAGCGCCAAGTCGATCGTGAAGATCCGCTTTGTCGACAAGCAGCCGCCAACCAGTTGGAATATTGCCGCACCCAGCGAGTATGGCTTCTACTCCAACGTGAATCCCGACGTCGACCATCCGCGCTGGAGCCAGGCGACCGAGCGTCGCATTGGCGAGGACAAGGGCGGTGGCGGATTCTCCGCGCTGTTTGCGCCCAAGCGCAAGACGCTGCCATTCAATGGCTATGGCGCGCAGGTGGCATCGCTTTACCAGGGCATGGACCTGAGGAAGAACTTCTGATGGCGGAGCGCGAGCTGCCGGCGGCAAGCGCGCGGACAACCGTGCCGGTCATGCTCGCGCCGGTCCACGTGCGGCGCTTGAAAATCATCGTATGGTTGCTTGCGCTGCTGCCATTCCTGCGCTTGCTCTATCTCGGATCGACCTCGCAGTTCGGCGCAAATCCGCTGGAATTCGTGACCCGGTCCACCGGTACCTGGACGTTGGTCATGCTGTGCGTGACGCTGGCCATTACGCCGCTGCGCCGCATTACCGGCTGGCACTGGCTGCTACGCCTGCGCCGCATGCTCGGGCTGTTCACGTTCTTCTACGCCGTGCAGCATTTCCTGCTCTGGCTGGCCGTGGACCGCGGCTTCGACGTGGCCTACATGATCAAGGACATTGGCAAGCGACCGTTCATAACCGTGGGGTTTGCCGCGTTCGTGCTGATGGTGCCGCTGGCGCTTACCTCGGCCAACGTGATGGTGCGCTGGATCGGCGGCAAGCGCTGGCAGGCCCTGCATCGCGCGATCTATGCGATTGCCGTGCTGGCAATCCTGCACTACTGGTGGCACAAGGCCGGCAAGAACGATTTCGGCGAAGTATCGATCTACGCCGCAGTGGTGTTCGTGCTGCTGGGGATGCGGGTATGGTGGTGGGGCAGGGGACGCTGATTGCGCTGGTGTTCTCCCCTCGCCCGCATGGCGGGAGAGGGGCCGGGGGAGAGGGCGGGCGGTTCAAATAGCGCCGAGTGGCAAGCAGAGCCGCTTACCCTCTCCCCCAACCCCTTGTATGTCGCACAATTCGATCTGGATGCATTAGAT
>CAUUBQ010000086.1:0-30755 GCA_963543405.1 uncultured Cupriavidus sp. | reverse complement strand
CAGCGACCTGTTCGTCGAGGACGATCACCTCTACATGCGCACCACGCAGGGGCCGCAGCGGATCGACGTGATCTACCGCCGCGTGGACGACGACTTCCTCGATCCGCTGGTGTTCCGGCCCGACTCGGCGCTGGGCGCGGCCGGGCTGCTGTCGGTCTATCGCGCGGGCAACGTGACGATCAGCAACGCGATCGGCACCGGCGTGGCCGATGACAAGTCGATCTACCCGTATGTGCCGGACATGATCCGCTTCTATCTGGGCGAGGAGGCCATCCTGTCGAATGTGCCCACTTACATGTGCCGGCGCCCCGACGACCTGCAGTACGTGCTCGACCACATGCAGGACCTCGTGGTCAAGGAAACCCATGGGGCCGGCGGCTACGGCATGCTGGTAGGGCCGGCCGCGACCAAGGCCGAGATCGACCAGTTCCGCGAGGTGGTCAAGGCGCGGCCGGAGCAGTACATCGCCCAGCCCACGCTGGCGCTGTCCACCTGCCCGACCTATGTGGAGTCCGGCATCGCGCCGCGCCATATCGACCTGCGGCCGTTCGTGCTGTCGGGCAAGGAGGTGCGCATGGTTCCGGGTGGCCTGACCCGCGTGGCGTTGCGCGAAGGGTCGCTGGTGGTCAATTCCTCGCAGGGCGGCGGCACCAAGGATACCTGGGTGCTGGAGCGCTGATGCCATGAACTTCGATCGCCGGGAGACCCCATCATGCTGAGCCGTACCGCCGACCACCTGTTCTGGATGGCCCGCTACACCGAACGCGCCGAGAACACCGCGCGCATGCTTGACGTCAACTACCAGACCTCGCTGCTGCCCCAGTCGGCCGAAGTGGCCGAGCAGGGCTGGTGGGCGATGCTCGATATTTCCGAGCTGACCCAGGCCTACGATCACAAGTACGGCCTGTTGCACCGTGACGACGTGATCGATTTCATGGTCCGCGACATGACCAACCCGTCGTCGATCATGAGCTGCCTGCGCGCGGCGCGCGAGAATGCGCGCGCGGTGCGCGGATCGCTGACCACCGAAGTCTGGGAAACCATCAACACCACCTGGCTCGACGTGCAGCGCATCATCGCCGATGGCGAACTGCACGAGGACCCGTCGCGTTTCTTCGAATGGGTCAAGTTCCGTTCGCACCTGGCGCGCGGCGTGCAGTTCGGCACCATGCTCAAGGACGACGCGTTCCATTTCATGCGGCTCGGCACGTTCCTGGAACGCGCCGACAATACCGCGCGGATTCTGGACGTCAAGTTCCAGGCTTCGGGGCGCGACGACAGCGATCCGAACCGCGAGCAAAACGACTTCTACCATTGGGCGGCGGTGCTGCGCTCGGTGTCGGGGTTCGAGGTCTATCGCAAGATCTATCGCGCCGTGATCACGCCGCAGCGCGTGGCGGAGCTGCTGGTCCTGCGCCCGGACATGCCGCGGTCGCTGGTGTCGAGCATGGACGAGGTGGTGACCATCCTGGCGCTGGTGGCCAACCAGCAATCGTCGGAGACCGAGCGCCAGGCTGGTAAACTCCACGCCGACCTTAAATACGCGCGCATCGACGACATCTTCGCCGTCGGCCTGCACGCCTACCTGACCAGCTTCCTGGAGCGCATCGGCGATCTCGGCAATGGCATCAGCCGGGACTTCCTTGTGCCGTTGCAGGCTGCCTGATCGTTTTGCATGTGCCCGGCGCATCACGCGCCGGGCACTGCGGCATCCGTGGCAGGGGGGCGTGTGGTGGCGCGACCAAGCATTGTGAAATACCGGATCCACCACAAAACCGTTTATCGCTACACCGAACCGGTGCACCGCAGCGTGCACGAACTGCGCCTCGCGCCCCGCTCGGGGCCGCTGCAGGCGGTGCAGGCATGGGAGCTGTCCGCCCCCGGCAATCTGTCGGAGGCACGTGACGGCTTCGGCAATATCGTCCACAACTTCACCATGGCTGGCCCGACCCGTACGATTGCCATCTCCGCTACCGGAGAAGTGGATGTGACGGCGGGGGCAGGCGGCCACCATGCGTTCCACGACGCACCCGAGGCCGGCGAGGTACGTATGTCGCCGCTTTACTTCGTCACCGGCACGCCGCTTACGCGGGCGCCAGCCGAGTTGCAGGCATTCGCCGCGCCGTACCTGGCGGCCGGGCAGCAAATGCCGGCATTGCTGGCATTGGCCGATGGTATTGCCGGGCGCGTGCGCTACAAGGCCAATACGACCGATGTGGGCACGTCTGCCGCCGACGCCTTCCGGCAAGGCAGCGGCGTCTGCCAGGACCAGGCGCAGGTCATGGTGGCGGCCTGCCGCGCGTTCGGCATCCCGGCGCGCTACGTGAGCGGCTACTTCTTTGATCCCGCTGCCACGGCATTGGCGAGTCATGCCTGGGCCGACGTCTGCCTCGATGCCGACCAGGGGCTCTGGTGCAGTATCGACGTCACGCACCGTTGCGTGACAGACCATCGCCATGTACGACTCGCCGTGGGGCGTGACTATGCCTCGGCCGCACCGATTCGGGGCATCCTCGAAGGCGGCGCCGGCGAAACGCTGGAAGTCGATATTGCGATTACGCCCCTGCCCTGAAAGCAGTGTTCAAACGATGTCGGTGCTTGCCAACCAGCTAGAATGCAAGCTTGACGTCGCCCCAAGAAAAGATCCCTAGATGACGTACTGCGTAGCCATGCGACTGGATGCCGGGCTGGTATTCCTGTCCGATTCCCGAACCAATGCCGGTGTGGATGCCATTTCCACGGCCCGCAAGATGACCGTGTTCGAAGAGCCCGGTGATCGTGTGATGGTGCTGATGACGGCCGGCAACCTGGCCATCAGCCAGTCCGTGCGCCAGTGCCTGGCCGAAGCGCGCGACGAAAAGCGCTCGCTGTGGACCGCGCGCGACATGTTCGAGGCCGCCACGATCGTTGGCGAGGCCGTGCGCGCCGTACACAAGCGCGATGCCCACGCGCTGCGCGAAGCCGGTATCGAATTCAATGTCAGCATGATCTTTGGCGGGCAGATCCGCGGCGAACGCACCCGGCTATTCAATATCTACGCGGCCGGCAACTTCGTCGAAGCCACGCCCGAGAACTGCTATTTCCAGATTGGCGAAGCCAAGTACGGCAAGCCGATCATCGACCGCGTGGTATCGCCGTCGCTGCCGCTGGGCGAGGCGGCCAAGTGCGCGCTGATCTCGATGGACTCGACGCTGAAGTCGAATATCTCGGTGGGCCTGCCGCTTGACCTGCTGGTCTACGAGGGCGACTCGCTGCGCGTGACGCGCTTCGTCAATATCGACGAGAAGAATGCCTACTTCCGCATGATTCGCGATACCTGGGGGCACCGCCTGCGCCAGGTGTTCGGCGAGATCTGCAATCCGGAATGGGACGCCGCCGAACCGGCCGAGTTTCCGCTTGCACGAGACGAGGCGGACCGCTGGGGACAGCCCGTGCGGGCGCGGCGCGACAGGTAGAAGGAAACCCCTACGCCATTCGTGGCTCGGGGCGTCGAATGCGCGGGCCCGCCGCAGTACACTCTGCGGCGATTGCATACTTCTTCGCCCGCATATGCGTGACATCCTGCTGTTCTCCCATGCCAACGGTTTTCCGGTGCCGACCTATCGCAAGCTGTTCGGCGCGCTGGAAGACTCGTTCGAGATCCGTGCGGTCGAGCGTTACGGCCATGATCCGAAGTATCCGGTGACGCGCGAATGGCCGAACCTCGTCGAGGAACTGCTGCGCGAGATCGAGCGCGCGGCGCGCGGCGGCGCCGATACCAGGAAGGTCTGGCTGGTGGGGCATTCGCTCGGCGGCTTCCTGTCGTTGATGGCAGCGCTGCGGCAGCCGCAGCGGGTACACGGCGTGGTAATGCTCGATTCGCCGATCATCGCCGGATGGCGTGCCTCGCTGCTGCGTGCATCGCAGGTACTGGGGCTCGATGAAAAGCCAAGTCCGGCAGCCGTGACCAAAAAACGCCGCACCCACTGGCCCGACGCCGAGTCGGTATGGACCCACTTCCAGGCCAAGCGCAATTTCCAGGTATGGGATCCCGAGGTGCTGCGCGACTACGCCGAACATGGCACCGAGCCCACCGGGCGTGCGGCCGAGCGCAAGCTGCGCTTCGATCGGGATGTCGAATACACCATCTATCGCACGCTGCCGACCAGCCTGGGCCGGCGGGTGGCGCATGGCGCGCCGGTGCCGGTTGGCTTTGTTGCCGGCACGAAGTCGCGCGAGGTCAGGCAGGTCGGGCTTGGCGCCACGCGCAAGTTGGTGGGTGACCGCCTGCGCTATGTCGAAGGCGGGCATCTGTACCCGATGGAACGCCCGTTGGAGACGGCCCGGACCGTGTGCGACCTGATCAACCAGATGCGGGAGCAGCTGCACGCGCCCAAGCGCTGATGGGCGGAGCGGCGCATGCGCCGCAGCGGTGCGCGAACATCGTCAAGACATCTTCAGGGCACTGTAAGAAGACTGTAGAAACACCGTGCTGTCACAAATTCCGGGTCGGCGGCAGTCGGGCTCTCATGTATAATCCCGATTTCCCCGGCAAGCTCGGTTTATGACCAAATTCGTCTTCGTCACCGGTGGCGTCGTCTCTTCTCTCGGCAAGGGCATCGCTGCTGCTTCGCTCGCGGCCATTCTCGAGTCGCGCGGCCTCAAAGTCACCCTCCTCAAGCTCGATCCCTACATCAATGTCGATCCCGGCACGATGAGTCCTTTCCAGCATGGCGAGGTGTTCGTGACCGAGGATGGCGCGGAAACCGACCTGGATCTTGGCCACTACGAGCGCTTCGTATCGGCCAAGATGCGCAAGTCGAACAACTTCACGACTGGCCAGATCTATGAGTCGGTGATCCGCAAGGAGCGCCGCGGTGAGTACCTGGGCAAGACCGTGCAGGTCATTCCCCATATCACCAACGAAATCCAGGCGTTCGTCGAGCGCGGCGCCGCCGCGTCGCATGACGGCAAGGCCGATGTGGCGCTGGTCGAAATCGGCGGTACCGTCGGCGATATCGAATCGCTGCCGTTCCTCGAAGCCGCGCGCCAGATGAGCCTGCGCATGGGTCGCAACCATTGCGCCTTCGTGCACCTGACGCTGGTACCGTTCATTGCCAGCGCCGGCGAGCTGAAGACCAAGCCGACCCAGCACTCGGTGCAGAAGCTGCGTGAAATCGGCATCTCGCCGACCGCGCTGCTGTGCCGCGCCGACCGTCCGATCCCGGACGACGAACGCGCTAAGATTTCGCTGTTCGCCAACATCCCGCAGGACGCCGTGATCTCGGTGTGGGATGCCGACAGCATCTACAAGATCCCGCAGATGCTCAACGAGCAGGGCCTGGACCGCCTGATCTGCGAGGAACTGCGCCTGGATCCGAAGCCGGCTGACCTGTCGATGTGGCAGAAGCTGGTCAACGCGCAGGAAAATCCCGAGCACGAGATCAAGATCGGCATGGTCGGCAAGTATGTCGACCTGACCGAGTCGTACAAGTCGCTGATCGAAGCGCTGCGTCACGCCGGCATGCACACGGCCACGCGCGTGAACATCGAGTACATCGATTCGGAAGAACTGGAATCGGGGCACCTCGAAGTCCTGCAGCCGCTGGACGCAATCCTGGTGCCGGGCGGCTTCGGCAAGCGCGGCACGGAAGGCAAGATCCGCGCAATCCAGTATGCACGCGAGAACAAGATTCCGTACCTGGGCATCTGCCTGGGCATGCAGCTGGCCGTGATCGAATTCGCGCGCCACGTGGCTGGCATGTCCGATGCCAACTCGACCGAGTTCAACCTCGACACCGAACATCCGGTGGTTGCGCTGATCACCGAATGGGTCGATCGCGAGGGCAAGGTCGAGCAACGTAGCGTCGATTCCGACCTCGGCGGCACGATGCGCCTCGGTGCGCAACGCGTGCCCGTCAAGGCCGGTACCAAGGCCGCGCAGATCTATGGCGCCGAGGTCAACGAGCGCCACCGTCACCGTTACGAAGTCAACAATCACTACGTGCCGCAGCTCGAAAGCGCCGGCATGGTGATCTCGGCCCGTACCCCGACGGAGAACCTGCCGGAAATGATGGAACTGCCCGAGTCGATCCACCCGTGGTTCGTTGGCGTGCAGTTCCACCCGGAATTCACCTCGACGCCGCGTGACGGTCACCCGCTGTTCAAGGCCTACGTGCAAGGCGCGCTGGCCGCGCAGCAACGCAAGGGCGCCTGACGCGTCGCGACGAAGGAGTTAGCGATGAAACTGTGTGGATTCGACGTCGGCCTCGACAAGCCGTTTTTCCTGATCGCCGGCCCGTGCGTCATCGAGTCCGAGCAGATGGCGCTCGACACGGCCGGCGAGCTCAAGCGGATCACCGGTGAACTGGGTATCCCGTTCATCTACAAGTCGTCGTTCGACAAGGCCAACCGGTCGTCGGGCAAGTCGTTCCGCGGTCTCGGCATGGAGAAGGGTCTTGAGATCCTGGCCACCGTGAAGCGCGAGATCGGCGTGCCGGTGCTGACGGACATTCACGAAATCGACGAGATCAAGCCCGTCGCCGCCGTGGTGGACGTACTGCAGACGCCGGCGTTCCTGTGCCGCCAGACTGATTTCATCCGTGCGTGCGCGCAAAGCGGCCGCCCGGTGAATATCAAGAAGGGCCAGTTCCTGGCGCCGCACGACATGAAGAACGTGATCGACAAGGCCCGCGACGCTGCACGCGACGCTGGCCTGCCCGATGATGTGTTCATGGCCTGCGAACGCGGTGTTTCGTTCGGCTACAACAACCTTGTGTCGGACATGCGCTCGCTGGCGATCATGCGCGAGACCGCTGCCCCGGTGGTATTCGATGCCACGCACTCGGTGCAGTTGCCGGGCGGCCAGGGCACCAGCTCGGGCGGCCAGCGCGAGTTCGTGCCGGTGCTCTCGCGTGCCGCGGTCGCCACGGGGGTGGCAGGCCTGTTCATGGAAACCCATCCGGATCCGAACAAGGCCATGTCCGACGGCCCGAACGCGGTGCCGCTGTCGCGCATGAAGGAATTGTTGTCCGTACTCAAGGACCTCGATACCCTGGTCAAGCGCGCCGGCTTCCTGGAAGACAACTTCGGCTGGCCGGCCTGCGCCTGAGCCTGCTATCGTACCCACCGCCCGCGCCCTGTCGCGGGCGGTGTTGCTTCCGGATTCGTCAATGCTGGCGAAACGGTATCGAAAGACAATACAAAAGATTCGGAGATAGCGCATGGCCGCCGGCTATATCATCGCGTACGTCGACGTGACGGATCCCCAGCAGTACGAGCAGTACAAGGTGCTTTCGAGCAAGGCCATGCAAGCGCATGGCGCCGAAGTGCTGGTGCGCGGTGGCAAGACCGAGCCGCTCGAAGGCGAATGGGCGCCCACGCGGGTCGTCGTGCTGAAGTTCCGGAGCTACGCGGATGCCCGCGCTTTCTATGACAGCGAGGAGTACCTGGCGGCCCGCAACTCCCGCGAGCATGCGGCCACGATGAACATGATCGTCGTGGAAGGCGTCTGATCGCCTGATCATGTGATCCCGATCGCCCGATACTTTTGATCGTCATCTGGCACGTAGAAGATAGAAGATTCACGAAGATTCAACAGTCCTGAGAGGAAATATGAGTGCAATCGTAGATATCATCGGTCGCGAGGTTCTGGACTCGCGCGGCAATCCCACCGTCGAGTGCGACGTGCTGCTCGAATCGGGCGTGATGGGCCGTGCCGCCGTACCGTCGGGTGCATCGACGGGCTCGCGCGAAGCCATCGAACTGCGTGACGGCGACAAGTCGCGTTACCTGGGCAAGGGCGTGCTGAAGGCTGTCGAGCACATCAACACCGAGATCTCCGAAGCGATCATGGGCCTGGACGCATCCGAGCAGGCGTTCCTGGACCGCACGCTGATCGAGCTGGACGGCACCGAGAACAAGGGCCGCCTGGGCGCCAACGCCATGCTGGCCGTGTCGATGGCCGTGGCCAAGGCCGCTGCCGAAGAGGCTGGCCTGCCGCTGTACCGCTACTTCGGCGGTTCGGGCGCAATGCAGATGCCGGTGCCGATGATGAACATCGTCAACGGTGGCGCGCACGCCAACAACAGCCTGGACATCCAGGAATTCATGATCATGCCCGTGTCGCAGACCAGCTTCCGTGAAGCCCTGCGTTGCGGCGCCGAAGTGTTCCACGCGCTCAAGAAGATCCTGGCCGACAAGGGCATGTCCACGGCCGTGGGCGACGAAGGCGGTTTCGCACCGAACTTCTCGTCGAACGAGGAATGCCTGAACACGATCGTGCAAGCTGTCGAGAAGGCCGGCTACAAGATGGGTGACGACGTGCTGCTGGCGCTGGACTGCGCCGCGAGCGAGTTCTACCACGAGGCCGAAGACGTCTACGCGCTGGAAGGCGAAGGCCTGAAGCTGTCGTCGACGCAATTCGCCGACTACCTGGCCAACCTGTGCGACAAGTTCCCGATCGTGTCGATCGAGGACGGCATGGCCGAAGGCGACTGGGATGGCTGGAAGACGCTGACCGACAAGCTGGGCAAGCGTGTGCAGCTGGTAGGTGACGACCTGTTCGTGACCAACACCAAGATCCTGAAGGAAGGCATCGACAAGGGCATCGGCAACTCGATCCTGATCAAGATCAACCAGATCGGTACCCTGACCGAAACGTTCGCCGCCATCGAAATGGCCAAGCGCGCCGGCTACACCGCCGTGATCTCGCACCGTTCGGGCGAAACCGAAGACAGCACGATTGCCGATATCGCGGTGGGTACCAACGCCGGCCAGATCAAGACCGGTTCGCTGTCGCGCTCGGATCGTATCGCCAAGTACAACCAGCTGATCCGCATCGAGGAAGACCTGGGCGATATCGCCACGTACCCGGGCAAGAGCGCGTTCTACAACCTGCGCTGATTGTCCTGACGTGGTGGACGGCTGGCCGTCCACCCGCAAAAACGCCGCCCCGGAATCCGGAGGCGGCGTTTTTTTTGGGGCGGATGCTTGATCCGGGTGTGGTTATTGCACCGTTGTTGCGCTTTGTAGCGTCTTTTGTTTTGCAATCTTTGGCTGCTTGGTGGATCATTGCCGATCAGAAATCGCTGATCACTGCCTCTTTAGCGCCTTTTGCCCCGATGCGCCTGATTTCCCTGTTGTTGTTCGTGCTGCTGCTCGCCATTCAGTACCCGCTCTGGCTGGGCAAGGGCGGCTGGCTGCGTGTCTGGGACCTGAATCGCCAGGTCAACGAGCAGGCGTCTCACAACCAGGCGCTGAAGCTGCGCAATGCCAAGCTCGAAGGGGAGGTCAAGGATCTCCAGGACGGCACCGGTGCCATCGAGGAGCGGGCCCGCTATGAGCTGGGCATGGTCAAGGACAGTGAAGTCTTCGTGCAGTTCGTGGCCCCGGCCCCGAAGGTGAGCGCCACGCCGCCACTGCCGCCGCCAGCCAATTCAGTGGCTGGACGCGGCGGCCACTGATCACCACCAGCCGTAGGGGTAGCCACCCCAACCACCGTATCCGCCATAGCCATAGCCGGGTGAGCTGAATCCGACACCGCCACCCCAGCGCCCGCCACCCCAGCCGCCATAGAACAGGCTGACGCTGGTATTCGGGTAAGCGTACGCCGCGCGGCTCCACGCGGCCGCCTGCTGCTCGCTGGCTACCACGGCGGCCTGTTCGCGCAAGATCTGCTGGTTCAATGCGCCAAGCCTCTGGCGTTCCGCTTCGTTGAGCGGTGCCGGCGGGATGGCATTGGGCGCAAGCCGTGCCGTAACCGGCGAGCCATCGACATCGCGCGGTACCGGCGCCGCGCAACCGGCGAGCAGGGCAGTCAGTGCCAGCGTGCTGGCCAGGTGGCGTGTGCAACGAATGCTGACTGTCATGTCGGACTCCGGTTTAAACGGTCAAATCTCCAACGTCTTTCTCCCTCTCCCGCGCGGGAGAGGGGAGCAACCCACCACCCAACATCAATGCTGCTGCGTTGCCCCTTCGCCTGCGCCGGTGGCTACCGGCGCGGTAAACAGCTGGGCGGCGTCCACGGGATCGAACGCATAGCGCTGGCCGCAGAAGTCGCAGTGGATCTCGACTTCGCCGCGTTCGGCAATGATGCTCTCGATCTCTTCCTGGCCCAGCGACTGCAGCATGCCCGCCACCTTGGTGCGTGAGCACGAGCACTGGAAATGCGGCGTCATCGGCTCGAACACACGCAGGCCGGCGTTCTGCAGTTCTTCCCAGAACAGGCGGCGCAGCAGTGTGTCGGGCGTTTCGGCCAGCAGTTCGTCTTGCTTCAGCGTAGCACCTAGCTGGCACGCGCGGTCCCATGTATCGAGATCCTGCGCACGGCCTTCCTCGTCCAGCGGTGCACCGGTTTCGCCAACCTGGGCCTCGATCGTGCCACCGTACGACGGTAGCTTCTGCAGCAGCATGCCAGCCGCCACCTGGTCGTTCGATGCCAGCCAGAGGCGCGTGTCGAGCTGCTCGGATGCCTGCATGTAGTGTTCGAGCACTTCGGTCATGGTGGCCAGTGGGCCGTGTTCGTCGGCCAGCGGCACGATGCCCTGGTAGGCCTGCTGACCCGGCAGCTTGTCCTGCGGGTCGAGCGTGATCGCGAAACGGCCCTTGCCATGCACGTTGACGAGCTGCTTGAGCGATGCATCATCGGCAATCTCGGCGCCTTCCGCGATTTTTGCCGTCGCGCGCAGCGACATGTCGGACAGGCACTCGACCACCAGCATGCGCACCGGGCCGTCGCCATGGAGCTGCATCACCAGCGCGCCGTTGAACTTGAGATTGGCTGACAGCAGCGCCGCGGCCGCCATCATCTCGCCCAGCAGGCGCCGCACCGGCGCCGGGTAGGCGTGGCGGTTCAGCACCTCTTGCCAGGTGGCCTCCATGCGTACCAGTTCGCCGCGCACGGGCGCCGCGTCGAACAGGAATTTCTGGAGCGTATCGGGATTGGAGGAAGCGGTCACGGTTCTGTCAGTCTTTCTTGCGGTTAAGTCGGGGTCTCAGCCAATTCGCTTGAGTTCAGTCTTGTACACGGCCTGGCGCTTCGCATACGTTTCGGCATTGCGATACAGGTTGGCCACGTCGGCGTCGGTCAGTTCACGCACCACCTTGGCAGGCGCACCCAGGATCAGCGAGCGGTCCGGGAACACCTTGTTCTCGGTGATCACGGCGCCCGCGCCAACCAGGCATTCCTTGCCGATCACGGCGCCATTGAGCACCACGGCCTGGATGCCGATCAGCGAGCCTTCGCCCACGGTGCAGCCGTGCAGCATGGCCTGGTGTCCCACCGAAACCTTGTCGCCCAGCGTCAACGGACGGCCCGGGTCGGTGTGCAGTACCGAGCCTTCCTGGATATTGGTGTCTTCGCCCACGACGATCGGCTCGTTGTCGCCGCGAATCACCACGCCGGGCCACGCACTGGAACGCGCCTTGAGCGTCACGTTGCCGATGATGGTGGCTTCCGCCGCCACATAGGCATGTTCGTGAATGGACGGGGCGATATCGCCGAGCTGGTAAAGCGCCATGGGGTCTCCTGCCTGAATGTGCGTAATTGGGGATGGCCGCGCCGATTAAAAGAGCCAGACCTGGCACCGGCAGGGTACCGGCGAAGCTCTACAATGGCGGCTTCCCGAATTTTACGCCTATGCCAGTGATTGCACCTGCCGACATCGCCGACGCGCCACTTTCCGCACGTCGTCGCGCGCTCGAAGTGCTATGCATGACCGATGCCAGGGCCAAGGCCGCGGCAGCACGCGCGCTGTATGCGGCGCTGCAGGCCGATGAGCGGATCATGGTCGATGCCGGTGAAGTCCTCGTGGCCCAGCCGGACACGGTTCCCGGCCGTCCCGAGCGCCCCGAACTGGTGCCGCCGCAATTTGTGGGGCGGCGGCGCTCGATCAACACCATTGCGGGCCGCGCGACCATGATCCATGCGCTGTGCCATATCGAGTTCAATGCGATCAACCTCGCGCTCGATGCTGCCTGGCGCTTTGCCGGCATGCCGGTGGACTACTATCGCGACTGGCTGCGCGTGGCCGACGAAGAGGCCTACCATTTTTCGCTGCTGGCCGATCACCTGGCCACGCTCGGTGCCAGCTATGGAGATTTCCCGGCACACAACAGCCTGTGGGAAATGACCGACAAGACCTCGGACGATGTGCTCGCGCGCATGGCGCTGGTACCGCGCACGCTCGAGGCGCGCGGGCTCGATGCCTCGCCACCGGTGCGCGCCAAGCTGGCCGAAGCGGGCGATGCCGCCGCCGCCGCGATCATCGACATCATCCTGCGCGACGAAGTTGGGCATGTGGCCATTGGCAACCACTGGTACCGCTGGCTTTGCGCGCAGCGCGGACTCGAGCCGGTAGCCACCTATGCGCAACTGGCCGAACAGTACCGCGCGCCGAAGCTGCGCGGTCCGTTCAACCTCGATGCCCGTCGCGCCGCCGGATTCGACGAGGACGAGCTCGCGTGGCTGGAGGCTTCCGCGGGCTAGCCCGCGTTCTGCTGCGCGCGTTCCTGCTCCATCAGCCGCAGCACGCGGCGCTGGATCTTGCCGGTGGTGGTCATTGGCAACTGGTCGATGAACTCGATCGCCTTCGGATACTCGTACGGTGCCAACTGGCCACGCACATGCTGCTGCAACTCGGCGACCAGCGCGGCATCGTTGTCGAACGAACGCGCCACGGCCGGCGTCAGCACGATAAACGCCTTGACGATCGCGCCGCGCTCGGGGTCCGGCGACGGCACCACGGCGCAATTCGATACCGCCGGATGCTTGAGCAGGCAGTTCTCGATCTCGCTTGGTCCGATCCGGTAGCCCGATGACTTGAACACATCGTCGGCACGGCCCTGGTACCAGAGGTAGCCATCGGCATCGATGCGCGCGAGGTCGCCGGTACGGCACCAGCAAAGGCCGTCGTGTTCCGCATACTTGCCGGCGGTGGCGGCCTCGTTCTTCCAGTAGCCCAGGAAAAACACGGGGTCCGGATGGCCGTGGATATCGGTGGCGCAGACCGCCACTTCGCCATCCTCGCCCGGTGCGCACGGCTTGCCCTCGTCGTCGATCACGGCGACGCGATGGCCCGGGTAGGGGCGCCCCATCGAACCTGGCCGCGCGGGCCAGCCAAGGCGGCTGTCGTCGTATTGCGCGGTGCAGTTGCCGACGATGTAGTTGATCTCGGTCTGGCCGAACATCTCGTTGACGATGACCCCGAGCGCATCGCGGCACCACGTGAAGACCGTTTCGCCCACCGCCTCGCCCGCGCTCATGATCGCGCGCAGCTTCAGCGTGTATCGTTCCCCAGGCGCGGGGCAGGCCTTCATCATCTGCTTGAGCGCGGTGGGAAACAGGAACGTATTGGTGATGCCATAGCGTTCCAGCAGTTCGAACGCGCGCTCGGCGGAGAAGCGTCCCTGGTAGCCGACGATCGGCTTGCCAAAATACAGCGCCGGCATCAACGCATCCCACAATCCGCCGGTCCAGGCCCAGTCGGCGGGGCTCCAGAATACGTCGTCATCGTACGGATACCAGTTCTGCGAACAGACAAAACCGGTCAGGTTGCCGATCAGCGCGCGGTGCGGAATGACCGCGCCCTTGGGCGGGCCGGTAGTGCCGCTGGTATAGATCAGTACCGCGGCTTCATCGGCCTTGGTCTGCACCGCCGTGAACTCAGGCAGTTGCGCGGCCAGCAGCGTGTCCCAGTCGAGATCGCCCCGGCCCACGGCCTGGCCCACGCCGATCACGGTCTTCAGCGTCGCGCATTCGGGGCGGGCCGCCAACAGGTTGTCGATCGATGTTTCGTCGGCAATCGCCACGCGCGTCTCGCTGTGGTCGATGCGGTAGGACAGCGCTTCGGGGCCAAACAGCATCGACAACGGCATGGCAACCGCGCCCAGCTGGTACACGGCCATGCCCGCGATCACGGTCTCGATGCGCTGGGGCATCACGATGGCCACGCGGTCGCCGCGCTGCACGCCCAGGTCACGCAACGCGCACGACAGGCGGTTGGCCTCGGCCTGGATATGCGCGTAGGTGTAAGAGGCGCGCCGTCCGTCCTCATGCTCGGTGTACACGGCGATGCGCTGCGCCGTGGCCGGATCGCGCGCCCAGCGGCCGCAGCAGACCTCGGCCAGGTTGAAGAACTCGGGCACGTTCCAGTGGAACGCTTCGTGCAGCGCGTGATAGTCGTCACGACGCGTGGCCGGCAAGGCGGTCATGCGGTTGTCTCCAATGTTTTCGTCTGCGCCGGACTGGCCAATATGGCTATAATCCAGCAAGCGAACGATCGTTCTATTTTTATCCGGGCTGCCGTGCGGGCAATGGAGACATGGCCTGCGCGCGCATCAGAAGACCCGGGCACAGAGGGCAGACACCATGACCATCACGGAAACTTCGCGTTCCGAATTTATCACGCTGCGCGGCCTGCGCACGCACGTGCGGCACTGGGGGCAACCCGATGCGCGCAAGCTGTTCATGCTGCACGGCTGGATGGACGTAGCGGCGTCCTTCCAGTTCCTGGTCGACGCATTCGAGCGCGACTGGCATGTGATCGCCATGGACTGGCGCGGGTTTGGCGAGAGCGATTACCCGACCCGCTATCCGGGTACCCGTTCGTACTGGTTTCCCGACTACGTGGCCGATCTCGAGGCCTTGCTCGATCACTACCAGCCGGAAGGGCAGGTCGACCTGGTGGGCCACAGCATGGGCGCCAACGTGGCGTGCATCTATGCCGGCGTGCGCCCGGAACGGGTGCGCCGCGTGGTTGACCTGGAAGGTTTCGGCCTGACGCGCACGCGCGCGGAACAGGCGCCGGGCCGGCTGGCGCGCTGGCTGGACGAACTGCGCGAAGCGCCAGTGCTCAAGACCTACGAAAGCGAGGCAGCGGTGGCCGCGCGACTGCAGAAAACCAATCCGCGCCTGCCCGATGACCGCGCGGCATTCCTGGCCGCGCACTGGTCGCGCCGCAACGACGATGGACGCTGGGAAATCCTGGGCGATGCCGCGCACAAGATGACCAACCCGACGCTATACCGCATCGACGAGATCATGGCCATCTGGGCCAAGGTCACCGCGCCGATCCTGCATGTGGAGGCACGCGATTCGGCCACGCTCAAGCACATCGCCCACAAGCAGGACCTCGAGGAATTCAGGGAACGCTTCCGCGCATTCCCCGATTTCCGCGAGGTGTTCGTCGATGACGCAGGACACATGCTCCATCACGACCAGCCACAGGTAGTGGCGAAGATGATTGAGGACTTCCTCTGCTAAGCGGGTTTGGTTTACTCCCCTCTCCCGCCATGGCGGGAGAGGGGGCGGGGGAGAGGGCATTGAGGTTCAAATTGCGACTTGTCTCCGCTTGAACCGCTGGCCCTCTCCCCCAGCCCCTCTCCCGCGAGCGGGAGAGGGGAGCAGACAGTTTGCCAGTATTACTCGTTCACTCGTGCGTAAGCTTGTTCTTCAGCGCTGCGTTATTGCTCGTATGCACATGCACGAGTGCTTTTTCCGGGAACGCATAGTGGTATGCCTTGCGCAAGGCCAGCGCGGCTTCGTGGAAGCCCGAGAGAATCAGCTTCTGCTTGTTCGGATAGACCGCAATGTCGCCGGCCGCGAAGATGCCGCGGCGCGAGGTTTCGTAGGTCGTGGTGTCGGCGATGGCGATGCGGCCCGCGCGCATGTCCATGTCCCACTGGGCGATCGGACCCGGTTCGGAGACCAGGCCATACAGTGCCACGAGTTCATCGGCTTCGATCGTCTGGTCCCCATCGCGCGACTTGATGCCTGCGCTGGTCAACGCGCCGGAGTCGTTGGTTTGCAGGCTGCCAAGCATGCCGACCACGAAGTCCATCTCGCCGGCGGCTACTGCCGCACGCATGGCATTGACCGTGTGGTCGGCGGCGCGAAAGCCTTCGCGCCGGTGCAGCAGCGTCACGCGCGCGGCAACCTTGCGCAATGCCAGGGCCCAGTCCAGCGCCGAATCGCCGCCACCGGCCACGATGACGCGCTTGCCGGCGAAGCGCGATACGTCACGCACCGCGTAGTGGACGTGCCGGTTTTCCAGTGCCGTGGCTTCGGGCAACGACACGCGCTGCGGTGCGAAGGCGCCCGCGCCGGCACAGATCAGCACCGCGGCCACGTCGAAGCGCTTGCCCGCGTCGGTAGTCACCAGCAGGCGCGGATGGTGGTCCGCGCCGGCAATTTCGCTGACCGATTCCGCGCGTTGGTTGAAGTGCATCGGAAACGCGAACGGCGCGCACTGTTCGAGCAGCCGGTCGACCAGATCCTGCGCCAGGCACCCCGGCACGGCCGGGATATCGTAGATCGGCTTTTCCGGATACAGCTCGGTGCACTGTCCGCCCGCGCGATCCAGCACATCGATCAGCTCGCAGCCGAGCCCGAGCACACCGGCCTGGAATGCCGCGAACAGGCCCACCGGGCCGGCACCCACGATCAGCACGTCGGTCTTGATGGTGTCTGGAAGCGGGGTGGCGGCGGAGGTGGACATGGCGAGCAGGAAGGAAGCGGGATGAATCAGGCCCCCATCATACCTTGCACGACCTCGCAATCCGGACACGCCACCTTTGACGGCAGGGCTAAAAAAGCCCGTCAGGAGTAGAATGAACCCCATGCAAAATGCCCATGCCATCAACGCCGACCTGCATTGCCATTCGACCGTGTCCGACGGGATGCTCGCGCCTTCCGACGTGGCCGCGCGGGCGCACGCCGGCGGCGTGGCATTCTGGGCGCTGACCGACCATGACGAGGTGGGCGGCCAGACCGAAGCGCGCGCCGCGGCCGAGGCCCTGGGCATGCGTTATGTGCCCGGCGTGGAGATTTCGGTCACGTGGGCCAGCCAGACCGTGCATATCGTCGGCTTGCAGATCGATCCGTTCCATCCCGACCTGATCGATGGCCTGGCGAAGACGCGTGACGGCCGGGCGCGCCGTGCGCAGGACATTGGCGAGGCGCTGGCAAAGATCGGCATTCCCGGCGCATACCAGGGCGCGCTGCGCCACGTCGGCAATCCCGACCTGATCTCGCGCACGCACTTTGCCCGCTGGCTCGTGGACGAAGGCCGCTGCAAGACCATTGGCGATGTGTTCAGCGAGTACCTGTCCGAAGGTCGCCCCGGGTTTGTGCCGCACCGTTGGGCGTCGCTCTCGGAGGCCGTGGGCTGGATCCGTGCGGCGGGCGGGATTGCCGTGATGGCGCATCCGGGCCGCTACAACTACACCGACCTGCAGCACGATGCGCTGTTCGACGAGTTCACCCAGCTTGGCGGCCGCGCCGTGGAGGTCGTGACCGGCAGCCATACCCCTGACCAGTTTCGCCGCTACGCCGATGTGGCGCGCCACTACGGACTGCTGGCTTCGCGCGGCTCGGACTTCCATGGGCCTGGTGAAGGCCGCGTGGAGCTTGGCACACTGCCGCCGTTGCCGTCGGATGTCACGCCGGTCTGGTACGACTGGTAAGCGCCGCGCGCCATGTCCCAGTTTTTCGACATTCATCCCGACAACCCACAGCCGCGGTTGATCAAGCAGGCCGCGCAGATCGTGCGTCAGGGCGGCCTGATCGCGTTGCCGACCGATTCCAGCTACGCGCTGGCCTGCCAGCTCGACGACAAGAACGCGGTAGAGCAGTTGCGCCGCCTGCGCGAGATCGATGAAAAACACCATCTGACGCTGATGTGCAGCGATTTGTCGGAACTCGGCAACTTTGCGCGGGTCGACAACCGGCAGTACCGCTGGATCAAGGGCGCCACGCCGGGTCCGTATGTGTTCATCCTGGAAGCGACCAAGGAAGTGCCCAGAAGGTTGTCGCACCCGGCCCGCAAGACGATCGGGGTGCGCGTGCCGGACCATGCGATTCCGCTGGCGCTGCTGGCCGAGCTGGGACAGCCGCTGATCTCGGCCACGCTGCAGATGCCCGGCGACGAGGCACCGATGAATGATCCGTCCGAGATTCGCGCGCGGCTGGAAAAACGGCTCGACCTCGTGATTTGTGGGGGTGCCGCGCCGGCGCAGCCCACCACGGTGATCGACCTGACCAGCGGCGAACCGGAACTGGTTCGCGCGGGGCGTGGCGATATCGAACGGTTCGGGTTGCGCGCCACCGCCTGAGCCGCCCGGTCGAATAACGTGTCGAAGATTCTTTCGGTTCTGATACATACCGCACATCCGTGGACATGCCGGACAGCTTTGTTGGCCGGCAGCCCGATAAAATAGCTCGCATGGATTCCTCGCTCATCCAGACTTTCGCCGTCTACGCCTTACCGGTCCTGTTCGCCATCACGCTGCACGAGGCCGCACACGGCTATGTGGCGAAATACTTTGGCGACAACACGGCCTGGATGCTCGGTCGCGTCAGCCTGAACCCGATCCGTCATATCGATCCGATCGGGACCGTGGCGGTGCCGCTGCTGCTGTATTTCCTGACCGCGGGACAGTTCGTGTTTGGCTTTGCCAAGCCGGTGCCCGTGGCGTTCGACCGCCTGCGCAATCCGCGCTGGCATGGCATGTGGGTGGCGCTGGCCGGGCCGGCCAGCAATGTCGTGCAGGCATTTATCTGGGCGCTCGTGGCCGTGGGGCTGGCGCTGGCCCAGGTACAGGAGCCGTTCTGGAGCCAGATGGCGCGCGCCGGCGTGCTGGTCAATACCGTGGTGGCGGCGTTCAACCTGTTCCCGATCCCGCCGCTCGACGGCGGCCGCGTACTGACTGCGTTCCTGCCGCGGCGCATGGCGGACGCCGTTGGCAAGATCGAACCCTACGGCATCTTCATCGTGCTGGCGCTGGTGGCGGCTGGCGTGATCACGCAGATCTGGATGCAGCCGGTCATGACCGCGCTGCTGTCGCTCGTCGAACTGATGCTGCGTCCGGTGCTGATGGTGCTGCGCTGATGCTGGGCGCGCCTTCCACCTGGCTGACCCGCTGGGTCCACCTGATTCGTCCTGGCGGCAGGGTGCTGGACCTGGCCTGCGGCAGCGGCCGTCATGCCGCCTGGCTGGCAGGCCAGGGGTTTGCGGTACTGGGCGTGGACCGTGACGCGCAGGCCATCGCCGGGTTGCCGGCGGGCGTCGACGGTTGCGTTGCCGACCTGGAGCAGGGCCACTGGCCGCTGGCCGATGCGGGCCGGTTCGACGCCGTAGTGGTTACCAACTATCTGCACCGGCCGCTGTGGCCGCACCTGATCGACTCGTTGAGCCCTGGCGGCGTGCTGGTCTATGAAACCTTCGCGGCCGGCAACGAGACCGTCGGCAAGCCATCGCGGCCCGATTTCCTGCTGCGTCCCGGGGAATTGCTTGAAGTGACGCGTGGCGCGCTGCGCGTGGTGGGTTTCGAGGATGGCATGATCGAGGTGCCGCGGGTGGCGTTCGTGCAGCGCATATGTGCGGTACGCGAGGATCCCGCTGCCGCACATGGTGCGATGCCGCCGCGCTACCGGCTGCCAATGTGACCTGTCGGCGAGACGGCGGCGCCACACGTTACTCTCGCTAACGTTTTCCCTCATTGATGGGGTGGCCGGAGGCCCTGACGGTTCCGGTACAATCCCGTTTGTTCGAATTTCCGACTCTCCTGAGCTATGACACAGATTACCGGCAGCATCGTGGCCATCGTCACCCCGATGCATGAGGATGGCAGCCTGGACTTCCCGGCCCTGCGCAACCTCATCGACTGGCATGCGGCGGAAGGCACCGATGGCATCGTGATCGTGGGTACCACGGGCGAATCGCCGACGGTCAGCGTCGAGGAGCACTGCGAGCTGATCCGCGTCGCCGTCGAGCAATCGGCTGGCCGTGTACCGATCATCGCCGGCACCGGCGGCAACTCCACCAGCGAAGCCATCGAGCTGACGGCGTTCGCCAGGAAAGTGGGTGCCAACGCATCGCTGCAGGTCGTGCCTTACTACAACAAGCCGACCCAGGAAGGGATGTACCGCCATTTCCGCACCATTGCGGAAGCCGTGGAACTGCCGGTGCTGCTCTACAATGTGCCCGGCCGTACCGTGGCGGACATGAGCAACGAGACGATCCTGCGCCTGGCGCAGGTGCCGGGCATCGTGGGCGTCAAGGAAGCCACCGGCAATATCGACCGTGCCGCGCAGCTGATCAAGGATGCGCCCGAAAGCTTTGCCATCTACAGCGGCGATGACCCCACCGCTGTGGCGCTGATCCTGCTGGGCGGCCATGGCAATATCTCGGTCACCGCCAACGTGGCGCCGCGCAAGATGCACGAGATGTGCGTGGCCGCGCGTAACGGCGATGTCGTGACCGCACGCCGCCTGCATATGGAACTGATCGACCTCAACCGTGCAATGTTCGTTGAGGCCAATCCGATCCCTGTGAAGTGGGCACTCCAGCAGATGGGCAAGATGGCCGGCGGGATCCGCCTGCCGTTGACCCCGCTGGCGGAAGGCCAGCACGAAACCGTGCGCCGCGCGCTGGCAGCGGCCGGCCTGCTGGGCTGAGATTCGCCGGCTGAACGTTTGGCTATTCGCCGATTCTTGAAACCAGGATTACGTGTCAATGAAACAGAAGCTTAACCGTCGCGGCGCGACGCAGATCCGCCGTGTCGCCGTGGTTGCGCCCATGCTGGCGCTGACGCTGATTGCCGGCTGCAGCAGCATCAACGAGGCGATGCAGCCTGACAAGATCGACTACAAGTCCCAGGGCAAGAAGACTGCATCGCTGGATATTCCGCCGGATCTGACCAAGCTCGATGGCGACCGTCGCTACACGGTGCCTGACGCCGCTGGCACCTCGACGCTGTCGAACTACCAGCAAGCCAACAAGACCCGTGAAGCGGAGCCGGCCACCAACGTGCTGCCGTCCGCCCAGGGCATCCGCATGGAACGCGATGGCAACCAGCGCTGGCTGGTCATCAGCAACGGCATGCGTGCCGACCAGCTGTGGGAGTCGCTGCGTGGCTTCTGGCAGGAAAACGGTTTCCTGCTGACGCAGGATTCGCCGCAGACCGGCATCATGGAAACGGACTGGGCTGAAAACCGCGCCAAGATTCCGCAGGACTTCATCCGCAATACGATCGGCAAGGTGTTCGATGGCCTGTACTCGACCTCCGAGCGCGACAAGTTCCGCACTCGTGTCGAGCGTTCGCAGAATGGCCAGCTCGAAGTGTTCATCAGCCACCGCGGTGCGCAGGAACAGCTGACGGGCGTGGACAAGTCGAACACGGTCTGGACGCCGCGTCCGGCCGATCCGGAACTGGAAGCCGAATTCCTGTCGCGCCTGGCCCAACGCCTGGGCGTGCAGAAGGACCAGGCCAACCAGATGGCCAAGAATCCGACGCCGACCGGCAATTCGGCCGCTGCCGCCGCACCGGCGCCTTCGGCTGCCGCCACCGGCATTGGTGCTGCCGCCGCAACCGGCGCGGCATCGGCTGCCGACAGCAAGTCGTTCCTGGCGCAGGTCAATGGTTCGCCGGCGCTGCAACTGCCGGAGCCGTTTGATCGCGCATGGCGTTCGGTCGGACTGGGACTCGACCGCGTGAATTTCACCGTGGAAGATCGTGATCGTGCGCAGGGCCTGTACTACGTGCGCTACGTCGATCCGAAGCAGGCCGTGGATGATCGCGGTTTCTTCTCGAAGCTCTTTACCAAGGCCAACGACGGCAAGACCGCGAAGAAGTACCGTGTGTCGTTGAAGGGCAATGGTACGGGCACTACGGTGACCGTGCAGAACGATGCCGGCCAACCGGAGAACACTGAGATCAGCAAGCGTATCCTGTCGCTGCTCGACGAACAGCTTCACTGATGTTCGGTAGCGGCAGTCAACCGATGCCGACGGCGCCCGCCGTCGGGCATCATGCCAGGCGAGCGCATCGATGATGCGCTTTGCTTTTTTGGGCAGTGGCAGCGAGGGCAACTCGCTGCTGATCGAAGCTGGCGATGGCACGACCGTGACGCGGGTGCTGCTCGATTGCGGCTTCGGCATCAAGGAAACGGCACGGCGGCTGGAGCGGTTGGGCGTCTTGCCAGGCCAGCTCGACGCAGTGCTGGTGACACACGAACACGGCGATCACGTCGGTTCGGCCTACGCATTCGCCGCGCGCCACAAGCTACCCGTACATACCAGCCACGGCACGTGGCTGGCGACCTCGCATATGCGAGGCGCGGACCAGGCCGATGTGCGCGTATGTTGCGCCGATCATGTATTTGAGATTGGCGGGCTGCAGATTCATCCCTACACGGTGCCGCACGATGCGCGCGAGCCGCTGCAGTTCGTGCTGTCCGATGGCGATGCGCGGCTAGGCGTGCTGACCGATGCAGGCATGGAGACGCCATATGTTACGGCGCGACTAAAAGGCGTGCACGCATTGGTGCTGGAATGCAACCACGATCGCGAAATGTTGCGTAATTCCGTCTATCCGTACTCTCTGAAACGTCGGATCGGCGGTGATTTCGGGCATCTGGCCAACGAAATCGCGGCCAGTATCCTGGCGCAAGTTACGCATCCGCAGTTGTCGCGCGTGGTCGCGGCTCATCTGAGCAAGCAGAACAATACGCGTGAACTGGCGTCGGGTGCGCTGGCGACGGTGCTGGGCGTGACGCCGGAAGAAATCCTGATCGCGGATCAGGAAGAGGGGTTGGACTGGCAGCCGGTGCGCCCATAATCGCGAATGCTGCATTCCCCTCTAATGCAGGGGCTATCCAGATAATGGGAAATAAAAAAGCCGACCCGCAGGTCGGCTTTCTTGTATCGGAATAATCCGATTACTGCTTTGCAGCCGGAGCCGAAGCGTCAGCAGCCGGAGCCGAAGCGTCGGCAGCAGCGGCCGGAGCCGAAGCGTCAGCAGCCGGAGCAACAGCGGCCGGAGCCGATGCGTCAGCAGCAGCAGCGGCCGGAGCCGAAGCAGCGGTGTCAGCGGCCGGAGCAGCTGCTTCTTCCTTCTTGCCGCAAGCGGCCAGAGCAACAGCAGCCAACAGGGATGCGATCAGGAGAGACTTCTTCATTGTTCGTCCTTTAACTTTTAATAAAACGAAAACTGGCGATGAATAATTACCGGTAATTATCGCTCTTGTACTGCAAATATGAGGCTCTCCCGGGTGCCGACAGTGCAGTGGTCCACAGTACTAGCCAGCGGGCGATTATATCCGCGTTTCCCCGCCTTGTGTATAGGCGAAATTTGTCGGTTCATTTTGTTACGCAAAATTACACGCGTACCGGCGCAATCTGCAACCAGCCTTCCATGGCCCAGTCATGAAAGGTATCCATCAGGTCGGGCAGCGAGGCGCAGGCTACCACTTCTTCCGCGGTGAGCTGACGCAGGTCCGCGAGCCGACGCAACCATCGCGCCAGCGCGGCGGGCGGCTCGTACGCTTCGCCATTGAGGAAGAAGTGCGTGCGGTCATAGAGCGCAACCGAAGCTGGCGCAAGGACCACGCCATGCGCCTTTGCAAGCTTCGTGTATTGCTTCAGCGTGATCTCCTCGATCTCCGCGAACTGTACCGATTGCTTGGGTTCCGACAGATACGAGCCGAGGAACTCGGACACCATGCCTGCATTCCATTTCAGTGATTGCAGGCGGTCCGCTACCGCGCGCGCCAGGCCAGCAGGCAACTGTGCGGGGGATGCGGTCGCGGTCTCGCCAGCATCGGCATAGCGGCCGTCGAGCCCTTCGTTGCCTTCCACCGTTTCTGACAGCCATGCCAGGAAGTGTCCAGCCAGTTCGCGATACGCGGGCGCGCGGAAACCGATCGACGCGGTCATGCACTCGCCCTCGGCAACGCCATCGTGTGCGTACTGCGGCGGCAGATACAGCATGTCGCCCGGTTCCAGCACCCATTCCTGTTCCGCGCTGAAGTCCGACAGGATCTTGAGCGGCATGTCCGGAATCAGGTCCAGTTTCGTTTGTGACGAAATGCGCCAGCGACGGCGGCCCGATACTTGCAGCAGGAACACATCGTAGGAGTCGAAGTGCGGGCCCACGCCGCCGCCGTCGGTGGCGTAGCTGATCATCACATCGTCCAGACGCGCGTCGGGCACGAAACGGAACTGGCTCATCAGGTCGGCCGCCGCGCGATCATGCAGGTTCACGCCCTGTACCAGCAGTGACCACTTGCCAGTCTTGCGTGACGGCAGGTTGTCTTCGGCGAACGGGCCATGTTCGAGCTTCCAGCGGTTGCGAAAGTACGACACCAGGCGCGATTCGACGTCGTCGCGGTCGGCCAGTTCGAAAAGCGCTTCGCGCGACACTGGGGGCACGATTCCGGGCACGGCCTGTCGAATCAGCAACGGTTTGCGGTGCCAGATGTCACGCATGAAGGCCGCGGGCGTCATGCCCCCGAGCAGCGTGAGCGGCGCGTCGGGATCGATGGGTCCCGCAGGCAGGGCCTGCGCGTATAATGCGGAATCGCTCATGGAGTCAAGAATTGAAAATCGCTAAGAACACGGTGGTGTCCGTGGTGTACAAGCTGTCGGACGGGCAGGGCAATCTGATTGAAGAGTCCGATGAGCCCATGGTCTACTTGCACGGCGGGTATGATGGCACGTTCCCCAAGATCGAGGAAGCGCTGGACGGTCACGATGCCGGCTTCGAGACCCAGTTGCAGCTGGAACCCGAAGAAGCTTTTGGTGACTACGACGCTGAACTCGTGAAGGTGGAGCCGCGTGACCGCTTCCCCGAGCCGCTCGAAGTCGGCATGCAGTTCGAGGGCGTGCCCGAAGACGGCGACGACGAGGATTCGATCATCTACACGGTGACCGACGTGGCCGAAGACAAGGTGGTGCTCGACGGCAATCACCCGCTGGCAGGCATGTCGCTGCGTTTCTGGCTCAAGGTGTCCGAAGTGCGCGAAGCCACGGCCGAAGAGGTGGAGCACGGTCACGCACATGGCGCATCGGGTATCGAAGTCGTTGACGAAGACGAAGACGGCGAGGACGAAAGCCCGCGCACGCTGCACTAAGCGGCACAGCCAATCAAGCAAATCCGGGCGATACGCGACAGGTCATCGCAAAACGGAAAAGCCGGCGGAGGTGACTCCCGCCGGCTTTTTCGTTTTCGTGCTCGTCGCATGGATCGCGGCCATGCATCACCGGTACATGATGCGAGTCAATTTCCCTTGGGGCCGTCCTGCAGTTCCACCTGGAACACCGAACGCGTGCCGGGTGTGATGGTCAACTCGACCCATTGCGAAGGCGAGCCCATCGGCAGCGCCACGCGGGTAAGGTTGCCAACGATCTTGCCGGCTGCATCGCGCAACGGCTTGTCGATGCTGAAGCCGTTGTCGCTCGCATGGACGAGCAGGACCTGGCCCGGATATTTCGCGGTCAGATCGCGTAGCTGACGCTTGAACTCGATATAGCCGTCGCGCGTACCACGTCGCAGGAATCCGTCGAGCAGCGATGGCTTGCCGCGTTTCTCCCAACCATTGCCGAACAATGGGTCGGCATGCACAACCACCATGATGCCCGGCAGGTCGCGTTGCCCGGCGACTGCGAAGGCGCGGCCCAGCCATTGCTTGTTGGCCTCGCGCCGATCCTCGAATTCGCCATTGCGTCCACCTTCGCTGCGGTAGTGGTTGTTATCGCCGGGCAGATTCAGTCCGACGACCATCACATCACCGGCCACCAGGCGCACGTTCTCGCGGAAACTGCGGAACATTGCCTGGTCCGACTGGCGAACCACCGGTAACGTGCGTCGCCCCAGCGTGGCATCGATCGGAAAGAACAACTCGCGCAGACGGTTCAGGCGCTCAACGGCATCGAACTTCCCGTTGACCGGTTTCTGGCATTCCGCCCAGTCGGTTTCGCCAGGCACGAAGAGCAACGGCGCGGGCGAGTCGTCGAGTATGCGCAGCCGCGAGGCAAGCACCGCATCGCCGCAGGATTCCGTATCGCCCTTGATGCCGCCGGCATGAACGATCAACGCCACCTGCTGCGCATTCATCATGTCGAACAGCGTCGCGGTGTTGGCCTCGGCGGCCGGCCACTGGGGCACGTCCGCAATCAAGGCCATGCGCGTGGCCTTTACGGTTGGCACAGGTGGCGGCGTGATCTTGCTGCTGCGCGCCGCGTGGACGTCAGCCGGCGCCGCAAGCCAGGCGCAGCATGCGAGCAAGGCCGCCGCGGCGACGATGCGAGCGGCGAAGTTGGCGGTGTGCCGTGCCATCATGCCTTTTGCGTAGGCTCCGCGAGTGCCTTGATCCGGTACAGGGCCTCGAGCGCGTCGCGCGGTGACAGGTTGTCCGGGTCAATGTCGGCCAGGGCATCGAGTGCCGCGACCTGTTCGGCGGACACGGCCGCACTGGCGCCAGCAGTTCCATAACCCTCGGCGTAATCCTCCGCGTCGTCCAGCGGCGTGGCCGGTGCGGCGAACAGGTCCATCTGCGGCGTGGGCGTGGCATCGGCCGACTGTTGTTCGAGCCATGCCAGATGCTTGCGCGCGGCGCGAATGACCGGTTGCGGGACACCTGCCAGTTGCGCGACCTGCAACCCGTAGCTCTGGCTGGCCGGCCCATCCTGCACCGCATGCAGGAACACGATGCCGTCACCGTGTTCCACGGCGGACAAGTGCACGTTCGCGGCCTGCGGAAATTCCTGCGGCAGTTGGGTCAGCTCGAAATAGTGGGTGGCAAACAGCGTATGGCTGCGATTGTGCGACAGCAGGTGCCGCGCGATGGCCCACGCCAGGGCCAGCCCGTCGAACGTGGACGTGCCGCGGCCGATCTCGTCCATCAGCACCAGGCTGGCCGGGGTGGCATTGTGCAGGATGCCCGCGGCCTCGGTCATCTCGACCATGAAGGTCGAGCGTCCGCCGGCCAGGTCGTCGGCCGCGCCAATGCGCGTGAAGATGCGATCGACGGGGCCGATGACCGCGTATTGCGCCGGCACCCAGGCGCCGACGCACGCCAGCAGCACGATCAGCGCCGTCTGGCGCATGAACGTCGATTTACCACCCATGTTCGGGCCGGTGATCAGCAGCAGCTTGCGCGCTTCGGTCAACTGGCAATCGTTGGCGATAAATGCGACGGATTCCGCTGCCAACTGGCCTTCCACCACGGGGTGGCGACCTTGCGAGATGTCGATCACGTTCTCCGTCACGCGTTCTGGCTGGGTCCAGTCGAGCGTCTGCGCACGCTCCGCCAGCGTGGCCAGCACATCGAGGCGGGCCAGCCCGGCTGCCACGCGGCGCAGGCTGCCGATATGAGGCAGCAACGCCTGCAGCAGCGCTTCGTACAGTTGCTTCTCGCGCGCCAGCGCACGATCCTGCGCGGACAGTGCCTTGTCCTCGAAGGCCTTGAGTTCCGGCGTGATGTAGCGCTCGGCGTTCTTGAGCGTCTGGCGGCGGCGATAGTCGTCGGGCACCTTGTCGGCTTGCCCGTTGGTGACCTCGATGTAGAAGCCATGCACGCGGTTGTACTCGACGCGCAGGTTGGCGATGCCGGTGCGTTCGCGCTCGCGGGTTTCCAGTTCGATCAGGAACTGGCCACAGTTCTCGGAGATGTCGCGCAGTTCGTCGAGTGCGGCGTCATGGCCACGCGCGATCACGCCGCCGTCGCGGATCACCGTCGACGGTTCTTCGGCCACCGCACCGATCAGAAGTGCCAGGCAGTCTTGCGGCACTTCGAGTTCTTCGAGCGTCTGCGCCAGCAGCGGCGAATCGGCCGGGGATGCAATGCAAGCCTGTACCGAAGGTAGTGCCTTGAGCGTGTCGCGCAGCGAGGACAGGTCGCGCGGCCGTGCGGACAGCAGCGCGAGCCGTGCCGTGATGCGTTCCACGTCGCTGAGCTTGCGCAGCGTTGCCCGCAGCGTATCGGGCCCTTGCGCGATCAGTGCGCCAATGGCCTGCTGTCGCGCACGGGGCAGTGCGGGGTCGCGCAGCGGGTGATGTAGCCAGTGACGCAAGGCGCGGCTGCCCATGGTGGTCGCGCAGGTATCGAGCAGCGAGAACAATGTGGGTGATTCGCCGCCGCGCAGCGTTTCGGTCAGTTCGAGGTTGCGACGCGTAGCCGTGTCCAGCCCGACGAATTCGGATTCGCGTTCGACGGTCAGGCCCTGTACATGGCGCAGCGATTGTCCCTGCGTGGTAGCCGCATAGTTGAGCAGCGCACCGGCTGCACCTAGCGCGGCACCGAGTCCGGCGCAGCCGAACGGCTCCAGGCTGGCCACGCCAATCTGCTCGCGCAGGCGGCGCGTGCCGGCATCCTGGTCGAAATGCCATTCGGGCAGGCGCGTGCGGGCACAAGTCATCGCCGGCAGGTCGAAGCCGTCGGCATACAGCAGTTCCGCAGGCCGCACGCGTTCGAGTTCGCGCGACAGTTGCGCGGCATCGCATTCCATCAGACGCAGTTCCCCGCTGGCCAGATTCAGCCATGCGAGGCCGGTCTTGCCGACACCCCTGCGCGTGGTCTGCTGGTGCACGGCCATCAGGTAGGTATCGACCTTGTCCGGCAGCAGCGCGGCGTCAGTCAGCGTGCCGGGCGTGACGATGCGCACGACCTTGCGCTCGACCGGGCCCTTGCTGGTGGCGGGGTCACCGATCTGTTCGCAGATCGCCACCGATTCGCCCAGCTTGACCAGTCGCGCCAGGTACTGGTCTACCGAGTGGAACGGGATGCCGGCCATGCGGATCGGTACGCCGCCGGACTGGCCGCGCGACGTCAGCGTGATATCAAGCAGGCGTGCGGCCTTTTCCGCATCGTCGTGAAACAGTTCGTAGAAGTCGCCCATCCGGTAGAACAGCAGCGTGTCCGGATGGTCCTTCTTGATGCCGAGGTATTGCAGCATCATCGGCGTTTGTTTGTCGCTCTTGTCGGCTTTGCCAGCCTTGTCGGCCTTTCCCGCACGGGCCGGTGCGCCGGTGCCTTCCGCGGCGGCCAGTGCCGCTACGGACAGTGCGCCGTCGCCGGCGTCCTGGTGTTCATCTGCGGTAGTCGATGTGGAAAGGTTGGAAAGGGCTTCAGCGGACATGCATTCCTCGCGGGCGGCCCCGCTCGGGCCGCCAGTGTGGCAGGTGTAATGGGTTGCCGCCGGCCGGGCTGTCGGTCAATCGATCAGTCTTTCAGTCGCTCAGGGGCTTCCTGTCGGCACTGAAGATTCGGACGGCGGCGCAAAGCGGCATTTTACTGCCTGCCCACCGAGTCGCCCGGTGTCGGATTCTCATTTTTGAGTGGGAATCTTCGTTTTCTTGTGCAGCCTCAGGCGTCGGCGGCACCCGAATTCGTCACTTTTTCGTCTTGTAGTGCCGGCACGATCCTTGTGCAGGGTCGGGCGGCAAGGCAGGTGCCGGTACAGTACGTGCCGTGGCCCGTGCCGGCAGGCGTTACATCGGGGGCTTACGCTGATCGGCAAAAAACGTGTGAAATTCAACTGTTGCGTGTTCGTTTCTTCACAAATGCAAGGATTTCATAGTCGTCGAACCGCGCCAGGAACGGATTGACCGGGCCGCCCTCTGTAGTAATTTCGGGATATTTAAGTTTTAACTTCTGGAGCAATTCTTCGAGGACTACCTCATCGTTCTTTACATGCGTTGTTGCAGCTTTATTTTTTAATTGGTTTTTTGAATTTCTGTAAAAAAAGCGCGTTAAATCCAGATCCATTGTGGCGATGATCACGAAGATAACGCCTAGGATAACTAAGGTGATCGATAGAATCCTAAGTAGTTCTTCCATTTTATTCGTATCCTTGTCGAGTCATTACTCTGGCTGCAATGCCCACCATTGCCGTGACGGCAATGGTGCAAAAATTCCACAATGCATAATCCTGTATATTTTCGCTGACAGTGCCCGTGGCGTCGGGGAAGCTGTATTTCATCACTACGATCTTAATGCACGCATACATGAACATCATGATCAGCCCGCCAGCGAAGAGAATTGCCTTCCCAACTGAGGTCCAGGATTTCACGGGGCTTTGATCCAGGTGTACGTAGGTGCTCAACGCGATTGCCACACACATACCTATAAGGTCGCCTGAGCTGAAGATCTTGTAGTAGAGGTGAGGCTCTCCAAGCAACAAGGTCTGTCCCCCTGGCCAGTAAATTAGAACAACCATTGCAAGTGGGATCACCACCTCGAGGAGGATGTAGAAGAAAACGGTCATCTCCGACGCTTCACTTTGAGGACACTTATGTCGACACCGGCCAGGGCCCAGATCGCATCGGCGAATTCTGGCTGCGTTGCCAGCGTGGCGATCGGTGTGGACGCCAGCGTGAGCCTTTCTTGCCGTGACAGGAGCGCTTGCAAGTGGCAGATGATGGCCTCGTGCGCATTGCAGACGGCATCCTCAATGGTCTCACCCGCCGAATAGCAGCCGGGCAAGTCGGGGATCGTCACACCAAAGGTGCTGGTCGGATCCTTGTGTATAGCAATCGGGAATTCCATGATCAGGCTGACAATGGGAAAAAGTGACGTATGCGTGGTTAAAGGGTGGCTTGATGCACTTTGTGAGGCGCCCGCAAGCGGATGTAAGCGTCGCCACCGATCCTAGAGAACCTGAAACGCAAAATCTCGTGCCCGATTCTGAAAATGGGCCGAAGGAATCGATCCGAACGACGAGATTTGTCAGTCGCAGTGGCCCACCACGCCAAACTTGTCAGTCAGCGCTGTTTGTAACTGGATGTTTCAACCAGAAATTGTCACTTTTTCGTCCCGTAGCGCTGGCACGATCCTTGGGTACTGTTGCCATACCGGCACGCAGAGGCCGGCAACAGCACGGGTCGCATATGAAAAGCAGCCAGACGGGAAAAGGGGCGGGGAGGGTCGCAGCGGCGGGGTGGGTGCCGGTGCAGTGCGTGCCGCGGCGGCAGGCACTGCACCGGGGCTTTACGCTGAT
>CAUUBQ010000085.1:0-31384 GCA_963543405.1 uncultured Cupriavidus sp. | reverse complement strand
AAAGATATTGTGATGGTGTTCTCCCCTCTCCCATGCAATGGGAGAGGGGCGGGGGAGAGGGCGGGCGTATCAAGACGCGGCGATTGCAATTTGAACCGCTGGCCCTCACCCCCAACCCCTCTCCCGCGTGCGGGAGAGGGGAGCAAAACAGCGGGGTTTTTTAAGCCGTGCCGCCTACTGTCATGTTTTCGATGCGCAGCGTCGGCTGGCCTACGCCCACCGGTACGCTCTGGCCTTCCTTGCCGCAGACGCCCACGCCGGAATCGAGGCGCATGTCGTTGCCGATCATGGTCACGTCCTTGAGGGATTCGGGGCCGTTGCCGACCAGCGTCGCGCCCTTGACCGGATACGTGATCTTGCCATCCTCGATCATGTAGGCCTCGCTGGCCGAGAACACGAACTTGCCATTGGTGATGTCGACCTGGCCGCCACCGAAGTTCACGGCGTAGAGGCCGCGCTTCACGCTGGCGAGGATTTCCTGCGGGTCCTTGTCGCCATTGAGCATGTACGTATTGGTCATGCGCGGCATCGGCAGCGCGGCATAGCTTTCGCGGCGCGCATTGCCGGTGACCGGCATCTTCATCAGGCGCGCATTGAGCGTGTCCTGGATATAGCCGGTCAGGATGCCGTCCTCGATCAGCGTGGTGCACTGGGTCGGGTTGCCTTCGTCGTCGAGGTTCAGCGATCCGCGGCGGTTTTCAATCGTGCCGTCGTCCACCACGGTCACGCCCTTGGCGGCCACGCGCTCGCCCATGCGGCCTGCGAATGCCGACGAGCCCTTGCGGTTGAAGTCACCTTCCAGGCCGTGGCCGACCGCTTCATGCAGCAGCACGCCGGGCCAGCCCGGGCCCAGTACCACGGTCATCGCGCCGGCCGGGGCCGGGCGCGCTTCCAGGTTGACCAGTGCCGACGACACGGCTTCATCCACGTACTTGCGCAGCAGTTCGTCGGTAAAGTAGCCATATGCATAACGGCCGCCACCGCCGGACGAGCCAATTTCGCGTCGGCCGTTCTGTTCGACGATCACGGTCACCGAGACGCGCACCAGCGGGCGCACGTCGGCGGCAATCACGCCGTCGCTGCGGGCCACGAGCACCACGTCGTATTCACCGGCCAGCCCGGCCATGACCTGCACCACGCGCGGGTCCTTGGCACGTGCCATCTTCTCGATCCGTTCCAGCAGGGCCACCTTTTCGGTGGCGGTCATCGAGTCGAGCGGGTCGTTCGGCGTGTAGAGGTTGCGGCCAGTCTGCGATGCCATGGCGCCAGCTACCTTGACCCGGCCGCTGCCGGCCTTGCCGATCGTGCGCGTGGCCGCGGCGGCCTGCGACAGCGCCGCGAGGCTGATGTCGTCGGAGTAGGCAAAGGCGGTCTTGTCGCCCGAGACCGCGCGCACGCCCACGCCCTGGTCGATGCTGAAGCTGCCGGACTTGACGATGCCTTCTTCCAGGCTCCACGCCTCGTTGCGCGTGTGCTGGAAGTACAGGTCGGCATAGTCGACCTTGTGCGTGAAGATGTCGGCCAGTACGCGCTGTAGTTTGGCCTCGTCGAGACCATACGGTGCCAGCAGCAGCTGTTGCGCGGTGGCCAGGTTGCGGATTCCGAGATCTCCGGCGTTCATGATTGTCCTTGGTCTTGAGCCCCGTGGCGCGCAGGCCACGGTGAAATGCAAACGGTAATGCCCTGCATCCTACAGCACGCGATGCCGCAACGCAGGAAGGTTCTGGCGCACTTCGGCAAGGCGGGCCGGATCGATCACGCCCGATACCACACCTTCGCCTTCGGGCAAGACGCCCATCAGTTCGCCCCACGGGTCGACCAGCATCGAGTGGCCCCAGGTACGCCGGCCGTTCTCATGCTTGCCACCCTGTGCCGCGGCCAGCACATAGCACTGGTTCTCGATGGCCCGCGCGCGCAGCAGGATTTCCCAGTGGGCCTGCCCGGTGGTGTAGGTGAAGGCGGCCGGCATCAATATCAAGCTGATGCCGTCGCCTGCCTTGTCGTCAGCCAGGCCGCGGTATAGCTCCGGAAAGCGCAGGTCGTAGCAGACCGACATGGCTACCCGGCCGCATGGCGCGTTGAATGACACCGGCGACTTGCCGGCCAGGATCGTGCGCGATTCGTCGAAGTTTTCCGTGCCCTTGGTGAAGCCAAACAAATGGATCTTGTCGTAACGCGCCACGCGTTCGCCGCGCGGGTCGAACGCCAGCGACGTGTTGTAGACGCGGTTGTCATCGCCACACCACATCGGCAGCGTGCCGCCGACGAGCCAGATGCGGTGCCGTCGCGCGGCATCGGCAAGAAAGCGCTGCACCGGGCCATCGCCATCCTGTTCGCGGATGGCCACCTTGTCCGATTCATGCCGGCCCATCAGGCAAAAGTACTCGGGCAGCAGTACCAGCTCGGCTCCACCGTTTGCGGCCTCGGCGATCAGTTGGTCGGCACGTGCGAGGTTGTCGTCGAGCGACGTCCCCGTGACGGTCTGGATCGCGGCAACGCGGAACGGTGTCTGAGCGGTCATCGTGGCTTCCTTTTCGATCATGCCGGCGCAAGGCCGGTGGACCTGGTGCGGGGGTTAGCGCGGATAGGCGCCGGAACGCTCCTGCACCGGCGGCTGGCGCGACTTATTGTCCTCCACTTTGGTGACCTTGGGGTCGGCCCACGACCCACTCACGCGGTAGTGCTGCGTGAACACCTTGGAGAATTCGTCGGCGAACATCAGTTGCGCGGCCAGCGTGCCGATGCCAAGCACCGGATTGATGAACGCCGCCGCCACCGACGTGGTGGTCGCGTTGATGCGCGGAACCACGGCCACGTCGAGGTCCTGGGTCTCATGCAGCAGATCGGCCGAGCCGGTCATCGACGCCATGACCTGGCTGCCCTTGAAGCGGAATTCCTCGATCTTGCCCACGCCGTTCTCGATGGTGCCGGAACCGGTGACATCGTCGAATACCAGCCCCTTGCTGGTCAGCGAGCGGAAGTCGAGCGTGGCAAAACGCAACAGGCTTTGCAGGCTCAGCACCCCGAGCAGGCGCGCCGCGCCAGGGTCCACGCTGAGGATCTGGCCATTCTCGAGCTTCATCGACAGCTTGCCGGTCAGCGTGGGATAGTCGATCGACATCGGCGATCCGCGCCATGCGATGCGGCCTTCGAGAACGCCCTTGCCGTCGCGCAGCGTGTGGGCCATGCCCATGCGGTCCAGCACGTCGCCGGCGTTGCGGATGTCGAGCTTGAAGTTCAGCAGCGTGCGGCGGCCTTCGGTGGGCGATGCGCTGTCCTGTGCCGCAGCCTCGCGCAGGCGGCGCGGCAGCCGCCAGCTGCCGCTGCCGGTCAGCGTTGCGCCCGGTTGTTCGATGGTCAGGCTGTCCAGCGTCCAGACCGGCTGGTTGTCGGTGTGACTGGTATGCGCCTTGACTTCGAGCTTGCCAAAATCGCGGCCATGCAACACGAACTTGTCGACCACCAGGTCCAGCGCGGGCAATTCCTCGATGCTGCGCGTCATGGCTTCGGTCATATGGCCGTCGTCGGTGGCATCGGGGATATCCAGGTGTGAAAGCCGCACCGCGAGCGACCCCGAAGGATGGCTGGCATCGCGGCGCCACTGGCCGGTGCCGGCGATCTGGCGCGAGGTGACCTGCAGGTTCCAGCCGCCGCTTTCGCGGCGCGTGTCGATCTGGACATCGTCAAGGCTGCGGCCGAACGCGTCGAGAACCTTGGTACGCACGGACACGCGCTCGGGCAGGAATGGCGACGAGCGGTCCACTTCGTCCGCCGGCCTGCGGTCGCCCGACGATGTATCGAACACGCCGCGCCATGCATCCACATCGAGCCGCTCGGCGGTCACCGCCGCCGTGACGCCGCTGGCGGGAAGTGGTGCGGGCTGCCCCACGCCAATGCCGCCGGCAATGACTTCGGTGCTTTCGTTCCGGCGTACCACATAGCGTGCGCTGGCGTTGTTGCCGAGTTGCAGCGTGACATCGTCAAGTCCCGCGCGGTTCGGCGAAGGCCGCAGCTCGAAACGCAGCGGCATGTCCTGGCCGGCTGCTTTGCCCAGCGGGGCAGGCAGGTTCAGCGCCAGGCCGTTGAGTTCGGATGCCACCTGGATCTGCAGGCGCTTGTCGCGCACGCCGACCACCGCGCTGTAAGGCGTCGCGCCGTCGATGCGTGTGCCGAGCGCTGCCGCGCGTGGGCCCAGCGCGTCACGCAGGCCTTGTGCGGTGGCGGTGCCGCCCACGGCCACGTGCGTGGTGCCATCGGGCTGTGTACCGCCGGTAATGCGGGTCTCGCCACCGAGGAACCGGCCGCGCACATTGTTGAGCTGGAAGCCGTGTTCGTCGAAGGCCACCGCGCCCGTGGCGCCGAACAGCGTGGGCAGGTCGGGGAACAGCGTGACGTCGTTGCCGGGGAAGCGGAACTCGCCATTTACCTTCGACCCGGCCGCATGGCTCAATGGCAGGTCGAGCTTGAGCTTGAGTTCGCCATGGCCCGGTGCGCGCGCGTTCTCGGTGATATTGCCGGTCCAGCCGTTGACCGGAGTGGCGGCGACGTAGCGCAGGAAACCCTGCACCGTGCCGGAAGCCGAGCCATCGATCATCAGGTGACCATGATCGCCAAGGTCGTCGATCTGCCCGTTGACGTCGCGCACGGTGACACCCGGGATGCCCTTTACGCCCGCCTGCCGGGCCACAAACGACATCTTGCTGCGCTCGAACAGCAGGTTGCCGGAAATATCGGTGAAATCGGGCCACGCGGTGCCGGCACCATTCGCGGCGCCATTGCCCGTGCCATTGCCCGTGCCATTGCCGTGGGCACTGCCGCCAATATTGGTACCGGTCTCATGCGGGGCGATCTGGTAGGTCACGTTGCGTACCGGCACTTCCACGCGAAAATCGCCGGCCTTGGCAAACGGCGGATGGAACGGGAAGTGGTGCAGGTCGCCCTTGACCAGGAACTTGACGTCATGGGCCTCGCCATCGACCAGGGCGCCTTGCAGGTAGTGCCGCGTGGCGGGCATGGTCAGCGGCAGGTAGCGGGGCACGCGATTGGCCAGCGCGCGCTCCAGTTCGCCGGACAGGTCCGCGATGCCGCTGTTGCCGTCGCCACCGGCGCGCCAGCTGCCACGCAAGTTGCCAGCGGTGTCGGCATTGGCAAAGTGGATGCCGTCGGTGCGAACCACGAGCGTGTCGCCTTCATGCGTCCAGCGCACCTCGCCGCGCAGCAGGTCGAACGGCACCACCGGATCCTCGAACACGCCGGGGAACATCAGCGCGGCGCCGCTGCTGTCCACGCGCGCGGTGCCCTGGCGATCGTCAAAGCTGAAATTGCCGGACAGCTTGCTGAAGCCGGGCGTGCCCGCATGGGGTTTGCCATCGGGGCCCACGGCAGGCATTGCCGGCTGGCTGTTGACCGATACGCCGCGCAGCGTGCCCTGCACCGTGTAGTGAGGCGCCCCTGGCTGACGCGACAGCATGCTGGCGCGCTCGCGGGCCCAGCTCACGTCGAGGTTGTCGATATTTCCGGCCGGCTGCAGTGCCCGCAACTGACGCAGCACCGCCGTATCGATCGGCATCGAGGCCGCCAGCGCGCGTACCGTGTTGAGGTCGAAGGTTGGCGCGCGCAACGAGAACTTGCGCAACTGGCCGGCATTGTCGCGCGTCCAGCCGACCGTGACCTTGCGCATGCCTTCGCGCCACGAGCTGTCTGACGCCGAGGGCGGTCCGGCCAGTGGCTCGGCTTGCCACAGCAGCGTGTCGATCGTCAGCGTGTTGTTGCCAGCCCGGTCCCCCTTGTGCAGCAGCAGGGCCTGGGCGTTGGCCAGTTTGAGTGGTGCCGGTGCGCCCGACAGTTGCAGGTCCACGCCCGTAGCACGCAGGCGCAGTTGGCTGCGCAGCACGTGGCCGCCGCGCAGGTCGACCGTGCCATCGGTGCTGAAGACGCCGCTGTTGACGTTGTCGAAGATCGCCAGGTAGCGCTGCACCACGGGCAACTGCAACTGGTTGAATGCCCAACTGGCCTGGCCGGCCCAGTGGCGCCAGTTGCCCGCGCCATGCAGGTAGTCGTGCCGCAGGTTGGCCTGGAACACCAGTGGCTGGGCCGCCAGCGAAGCGCTGTGCGCCTCCAGCCGTACCGTGTGCTGGGCACCATGGCGTTCGGCGACGAAATGGATGTCGGCTACGTCCAGTTGCGGGAGCTTGGCTTTCTCGTCGAGCCAGCGCAGGTTGCCGCTGACCAGTTCGATGCGGCCCTGCGTCAGCAGCCAGTTCAGGAAGGGGTCGTTGTCCCTGGACCGCTGGGTCGCCTCGACCGGAACGCCCGCCACCAGCAGGCGGCCTTCGGGCGTGCGTCGCACGAGCACATCGGTGCGGTCGGCGGTCAGGCTGGCGAACTGCAGCGTCAAGGCCGGCACCGACTGCCACGACAGCTTGCCTTCGAGCGATGCCGCCGCCAGCAAGGTGCGTTGCTGGCGATCGACGGCGCGCACGTCGCGGGCGCGGAATGCAGGGCGCCAGCCGTCCCAGTAGGTGTCGAGCTGTCCGATGCTCAGTTGTGCGGATAGTGCTTCCGACCCCTGTCGTTCGAGCCACTGGCGCGCGGAATGGGCCTGGGGCCAGAGCACGAAGCGGATCAGCAGTACCGCGACGATGGCCAGCGCGGCCAGCGCCAGCGCAATCCGGACCAGCACGCGCCAGAGGCGTCCCCAGGCCGGATGGCGTGCCAGTGTGCGGATGCCCTGCAGGCAGGCGCGCAGTCCGGTGCGGACGAGCGCCAGCAGGCGCCGGCCGCGGCCGGGCGCGGCAGTGGCAGGCGAGGAAGGGGTGGCGACCGCGACGGCGCCATCGCCGCCCGTGCGTGGGGATGCGGTACCGTCGTCCGGGGCGGCTGGGCGGCTGGACATGCGCAGATTATCCGACAATACTAGCCGCTCTCCAAAGTGGTGCGTGCAAGCGCCACCGCGGTCTCTCACGGCGCCTGCCCGGACAAGCAAAAGTAAATGGAATGACTGTCCCTGATCCGACGAGTTCCGCCGCGGGCCATGCCCCGGCTTCGATCGACCCGCAGCGCCCGACGGATGGCGCCGGAACCACTTCGATCCTTGCATCACCCGGGGCCGCCGGCCCAAGCGGCAACATGGCCCAGGGGGCCTTTGCCACCATGACGGCGCACGGACTGGCCCCCGCCGAATGCGAAGGCCACGTATTGTACTCGGCGGCGTACTCCCATTACGCGCGGCGTGTGCTGACCGCCCGCCCGGGCCTGCCGGCCATCATTGCCGAGGCGTCGGCGGGGCCGCTTACGCGGGGCTGGATGGAGGCGCGGCTGCAGGCATTGCAGGCGCCGGCGGCCGATGCCGAGGCCGCCGCGGGCCAGGCGCTGCGCCGGTTGCGTGCCGAAGTCATGTGCGCGGTGATCGAGCGCGACCTGCGCGGGCTGGCCACGCTGGCCGAGATCACCGGTGCCATGACCGATCTGGCCGAGCTGTCGATCCAGTACGGCCTGCGCGTGCTTGGCGATGACCTGGCCACCACCTTTGGCAAGCCCACCGGCGACCAGAGCGGCGAGGTGCAGGAGCTGGTGGTGGTGGGCATGGGCAAGCTGGGTGGGCGCGAGCTCAACGTATCGTCCGACATCGACCTGATCTTTCTCTACGACGAGGATGGCGACACGCAGGGTGGATCGCGCAGCCTGTCGAATCACGAGTATTTCATCCGGCTCGGGCGGCGGCTGATCACGCTGCTGGCGGAAGTGACCGGCGACGGCTATGTGTTTCGCGTCGACATGCGCCTGCGTCCGAACGGCGATGCGGGCCCACTGGTCTGCAGCTTCGGCATGCTCGAGGAATACCTGGTGGTGCAGGGCCGCGAGTGGGAGCGCTACGCGTGGATCAAGGGCAGGGTGGTGTCGGCCGTCGATACCCCGCATGCCGCGCGCGCTGCCGCGTTGCTGGGGCGCCTGACCACGCCGTTCGTGTTTCGCCGCTATCTCGACTACGGCGTGATTGCCGCGATCCGCTCGCTGCATGCCCAGATTCGCGCCGAAGCCGCCAAGCGCAGCGGCGGGCTGGCCGGGCATGGCGTGAACCAGCGCTCGTTCAATATCAAGCTCGGGCGTGGCGGAATTCGCGAGATCGAATTCATGGCGCAGGTGTTCCAGCTGATTCGCGGCGGGCAGGATCCCGCGCTGCGCGTTCGCCCGACGCTGGAAGTGCTCGACGTGGCCGTGGCGCGCAACCTGTTGCCGGCGGGCCAGGCCGGACAACTGGCCGACGCCTACCGTTTCCTGCGCCAGCTGGAACACCGGCTGCAGTATCGCGACGATGCCCAGACCCATCATTTGCCAACGTCCGACGATGAACGCGCGGCGGTGGCGCTGATGATGGGCTGCGCGGACTGGGATGCGCTGGTGGCCCAGATGAACACGTTGATGGAGCCGGTGGCGCAGCAGTTCGAAGCCACGTTTGCCGATCCGTTCGCCGATCCCGACGCCGCGCAAAGCGAGCCGCTCTGGCCGGCGCTGGTGCGTGAGGAAATGGCTTCGCGCGCGGCCCAGGACAATCCCGGCGACGCCGACGAGACCGATCCGCAATCGTCACCGTGCCAGGCATTGCAGGCCGCGGGATTTCGCGATTGCACGGGCCTCTACGACCGGCTGCGCGCGATCGGCACCTCGATGCGTTATCGCGCGTTGTCGGAAACCAGCCGTGGCCGCTTCGACCTGCTTGTCAATCGCGCGCTCGAACTGGCCGCGAAGCAGGACGACGCCGATGGCACCATTGCGCGCTTCCTGGATTTCCTGGATGCGATCAGCCGACGCGCGTCGTACCTGTCGCTGCTGTCCGAATACCCGCAGGCGATGGATCGCGTGGCCCAGACCCTGCACGCATCGCGCTGGGCCGCCACCTACCTGACCCGCCATCCGCAACTGCTCGATGAACTGCTCGACAGCGATGCGCTGGCCAGCGCGCCCGACTGGGCCGCATTCCGCGAGCGTCTGGCGGAGCGGCTGCATGCTTCCGATGGCCAGGTCGAAACGCAGATGGACATCCTGCGCCGCGAGCACCATGCCGAGACCTTCCGGATCCTGCTGCAGGATCTGCAGGGCCTGTTGACGGTGGAGCAGGTGGCTGACCGCCTCTCGGACCTGGCCGATGCCATGCTGGAAGTCACGATGCAGGCGGTGTGGCGCCAGCTGGCGACGCGGCATCGTGACACGCCGCGTTTCGCCGTCATTGCCTATGGCCGGCTGGGCGGCAAGGAACTGGGTTACGCATCGGACCTCGACCTGATCTTTCTCTACGACGACGACCATGAGCGTGCGCCCGATGTCTACGCCGCCTATGCGCGCCGGCTGATCACCTGGCTCACCAGCCATACCGCGGCGGGCATGCTGTTCGATGTCGATACGCGCCTGCGCCCGAACGGCGCGGCCGGGCTGCTGGTGACGAGCTTCGACGCGTTCCGGCGCTATCAATCGCGCGAAGGCGACAACACCGCGTGGGTCTGGGAACACCAGGCGCTGACACGCGCGCGCTTTGGTGCCGGGGATCGCGAGATTGGCAACCGTTTCGAGGATCTGCGCGACGAGATCCTGCGCCAGCCGCGCGACCCTGCCGCGTTGCGCGAAGAGATCGGGCAGATGCGCGCCAAGGTGGCCGAGGGCCATCCGAATCCGACCAAGCTGTTCGATCTCAAGCATGATCGGGGCGGCATGGTCGACATCGAATTCACGGTGCAATACCTGGTGCTGTTGCATAGCGGCGCGCACCCCGAGTTGACGCGCAACGCCGGCAATATCGCGCTACTGCGCATGGCCGGCGTGCTGAACCTGATCGATGCGGGACTGGCCCTGGCCGCGGGAGATGCCTACCGGGTGTTCCGTGCGCGCCAGCACAAGCTGCGGCTCGATGGCCAGGACCAGGCGCGCGTGCCACCAGACAGCGTCGTCGAACAGACGGCCCCGGTGCGTGCACTGTGGCATGCGGTCTTCGGTGAGGGCTGAAGCCACCTTGCCGGGCTGGCCGGCGATGCTGGCCACGGTGGCTGGCGTGGCCGCGCTGGCAGCGCTGTTCACATTCGTGCCGTGGTGCTACGCGCACGGACTCTATGTGCGCGACGCAGTGTTGCGCGATGGCCAGTGGTGGCGTGTTGCCACGGCAATGTGGGTGCATCTGGACTGGCAGCACTACCTGGCCGATATCGGTGCCACGGCAGGCCTGTTGCTGCTGGCCGGCCGGGTGGTGCGTATCCGCGAGATGCTGGTGGTACTGATGGTCTGTGGGCTGGTGGTGCAGGCAGTGCTGCTGCGCATGCCGGCCATCGGCTGGTACGGCGGATTGTCGGGCGCCACCCATGGCTTGGCGTTGTGGGTTGCGCTACGGCTGCTGCAGGCAGACGGCTGGTCACGCGTGATCGGCGTGGTGACCTGCGTGATCGTGCTCGGCAAGGTGTGGATCGAGCAGTCGTGGCTGGCCGCGATTGTGTTGGATCCGTCGTGGGGCTTCGGCGTCGTGCGCGGCGCGCATGCGGCGGGCGCCGCGGCAGGCTTTGGCTGCTGGCTGCTGCAGGAGTGGTGGGGCCAGCGGCGTCGATGAAATGCGTTGGGGTTGCTCCCCTCTCCCGCGAGCGGGAGAGGGGCCGGGGGAGAGGGCCAGTGCTGGATCCGCGACTGACTTCTAACGCCGCCGCCGCGTAGCAAATCCCATCAGCCCGATCGCCAGCAGGACCGCCGCGCTCCACGGCGCGAATGCGCCGCCGCCACCGCCGCCACCGCCGGAAGTACTCTGCGAAGTCGTGCCCGACGACGGCGGATTCGGTGCGGCAGCCAGTGCGGCATCGGCATCGAGCAGGCCCGCGCCGCACTTGCCGACGTTGCTGCCGGTGGTGCAGAACGTGTTGGCCGGATGCGCGCGTGCGGAGCTTTTCAGCAAGGAAGTGACCTGGGCCGGCGTCAGCGACGGATTGACTGCCAGCATCATCGCCACGACGCCGGATACCATCGGCGCGGCGAAGCTGGTGCCCTGCGAATTGACGATGTTGTAGGTCGTGGGTCCGGCCGCGCCCGCGTTCGACAGCGTGCGGATAAACGACTGGCCGCTCGGTGCTGCGCAGGTCGCCACGCCGCCGGTGACCACCACCTTCGAATTGCCACAGCCACCCCCTGGCGCACTGAGCGCGACTTGCGTGCCAATGTTCGCATAGCTGGCATTCTCACCATCGTTGGCGTGGGCCGTCACGGCGATCACGCCACTGCAATCGGCCGGTGCCTCGACCGCGCCGGCCGAATTGCCGGCAGCGGCAACCACGATCACGCCGGCAGCGTTCAGGTCGTTCACGGCCTGTTGCTCGATGCTCGAACAGCTACCGCCGCCAAGGCTGACATTCACCACGCGGGCTGGCGTGGGGTTGGCTGGCACATTCGGTACGCTCAGGCCGCCCGCCCAGCGCATGCCGTCGACGGTATCGGACAGCAGCGCGCCGCAGCGGCCCGATACACGTACCGGCTGGATGCGTGCCGTCCAGTCGACGCCGGCTATGCCCAGCGCGTTGTTGGTTGCCGCGCCGAGCACGCTGGCCACGCGCGTGCCGTGCCACGTGCTGTTGGACGCGCCTGTGCCATCGGAGCACGTGGTGCCAGTCGGCACATAGTCGCCCGGGTCAGTCGGATCGCTGTCGCGGCCGTCGCCATCGACCGACACCGTGGTCGAGCTGATGAAGTCATAGCCCGCCACCAGCCTACCCGCCAGATCGGGATGCGCCAGGTAACCGGTATCGACCACCGCGATCACGACATTGCTGCTGCCACGCGAGCGGTCCCAGGCGCGGGGCAGGTTGGCGCCACCGGCGACCGTTGCCGGCGCGCCCAGATAGATCTGGTTGGCGAAGTCGGTGTCGTTCGGTACCGTGTCATGCAGGCGCAGCCAGCGGTCGGGCACCGCGTCCGCCACGCGCGGATCGTTACGCAGCCGCTTGGCCACCGTTTCGGGATCGTCACCGCGGCTGTCCTTGATGGTCAGCAGTTGCAGCGAACTGGCCATGGGACGCCTGACCGATAGCGTCAGGCCCGTGTTGGCTTCCACGCGGCGCATGCGCGTCGTGTCGGCAGTGGTGTCGACGGTCTGGCTGCCATCGCGCCACCGTACGATGTAGTTGCCCGTATAGACCGGCGCGGCGCGTAGTGCCGGTGTGTCGGCCTCCGATGCCTGCGCGGCACCGGGCACGCCGAGCGTCGCGCCAGCGACGGCCAGCAGTGCTGCAATGATTGACCCTTGGTACTTCAGCTTGGCGTACGACATCTGCACTCCTGCGGAGATCTTGTGATGTGAACTGCTGATTGATTATGTGGCGATGCTTTATGTGGTGATACGTTAAGGCGCTGGCTTCAAGGCTTCAAGGCTTCAAGGCTTCAAGGCTTCAAGGCTTCAAGGCTTCAAGGCTTCGATGTTTCAGGATTCGGCATGTCGCGACCGACTGGCATCGTGCGATGCGGCTTCAGCATGCGGTCCGGCGTGGCCGATGCCACGCGGGGTGCCGCCTGCAAGGTGGCGACCGCCTGGTCGAGCGTGACGTCGGCCGATGCCGTGATGGCCGTGACCAGCCACACGCCGCCGGACATTGGGCGCTTGACCACATAGCGCACCGGCCCCGCGACGGCCGCCAGCAGCTTGCCCGCATCCTCGGACGCGACCACTTCGGGCGGCGTGAACTGGACCAGGATATCGCCAATGGCGCGGTCGTCGGTAATGCTGCCGCGCGGCGGCGCAAACGACTTCGACTCCGACGCGCAGCCCGAGACTGCGGCGCCCAGTGTCAGCGCCGCAAACGTGGCCACGGCGAGTCGGCGGTGGATCGAAGGCAGTTTGCCATGAGTCATCGGTTTGAAACTCCTGATACTAGGTTCATGACGGGTGGCACAGCCTCAGCCCGCCGCGCGGCGCGATTTCCGGCCGCCGGTTTCGCGTGGGGCATTGGCCGCCTGCGCCGCGGCGCGCGCGCCCTGGGCCAGCATCTCCCTGGCATGTTGCATGGTTGTGGCGGTCACGGTCGCGCCACCGAGCATGCGGGCGGTTTCGTCGACGCGGCCGCCGTCGTCCAGCACGCGGATGCGCGAGCGCGTGACCGCGCCCTGGCTGTCTTCGCGGCTTTCCTTGCTGACCAGCAGATGGGTGCCGGCCTGCGCTGCCACCTGCGGCAGGTGCGTGACGCACAGTACCTGGCGCGACCGGCCCAGTTCCTGCAGGCGACGTCCCACGACTTCGGCCACCGCGCCGCCGATGCCGGTATCGACCTCGTCGAAGATCAGCGTCGGCGTGGGCGCGGCTTCGCTGGTGATGACCGAGATGGCCAGGCTGATACGTGCAAGTTCGCCGCCCGATGCCACGCGTGCGAGCGGTCGCGCGCTGACGCCGGCATGGCCGGCCACCAGGAATTCCACCTGTTCGAGCCCGTGGCTCTGGCCTTCTTCGAGCGGATTCAAGGCGACGGCAAAAGTCCCGCCCGCCATCGACAGCCCTTGCATGGCATCGGTGACGGCTGCAGACAGTGCGTCGGCGGCAATCTTGCGCGCGGCCGACAGGTGTTGCGCCAGCGTCAGGTAGGCGGCACGCGCGGCGGCCTCGCGCGCCAGTACCTTGTTGATGTCCTGGGCGGCCTGCAGGTCGTCGAGCTGTTGCTTGCGGGCCAGCAGTTCGTCGGACAACTGCTCCGGGGGCAGGCGGTACTTGCGCGCCGTGGCGTGCAGCGCCTGCATGCGGTCTTCCACGGCCTGCAGCCGTTCGGGATCGAGTTCGAGCCGGTCGACGTAGCGGTTCAGGGAATGCGCGGCTTCTTCGACCTGCACCAGCGCCGGTTCCAGCGCGGCCAGCACGTCGCGCAGCGCGACGTCGACATCGGCCAGCTGCTGCAGCCGATGCACCACGCCATTGAGCACCGAGGTCACGGCGCCATCCGACTCTGACAACGCGTCGAGCGCGGCGCGGCTGCCGTCGATCAGGCCGGCCGCATGCGACAGCCGGTTGTATTCGGACTGGATCTCTTCCCACTCGCCCGGCTGCGGGGCCAGCTTGTCGAGTTCGCCGACCTGCCATTCCAGCCGCTCGCGTTCAAGTTGCATCTCGCGTGACTGGTGCTCGACCGCCTCGCGCTGCTTCACGCAGGCGCGCCACACGCGCCAGGCCTCGGCAACGGCACCGGACTGTTCGATCAGGCCGGCATGGGCATCGAACAGCTGGCGCTGGGCATCGGGGCGCAGCAGCAACTGATGGGCATGCTGGCCATGGATGTCGACGAGCTGGTCGCCCACTTCGCGCAGTTGCGCCAGCGTGGCGGCCGCGCCGTTGATAAAGGCCTTGCTGCGGCCCGATGCATCGACGGTCCGGCGCAACAGCACCGTATCGTCGTCGCCCGCCAGCTCACGCTCGGCCAGCCAGGCATCGAGTACCGCATGGGTGTGGAATGTGGCGCTGATGCCGGCACGGGCCGCGCCTTCGCGCACCACGCCGGCATCGGCGCGTTCGCCAAGCACCAACGCCAGGGCATCGATCAGGATCGACTTGCCCGCGCCGGTCTCGCCGGTGAACACGGTGAAGCCGGTCGAAAAGTCGAGGTCGAGCGTATCGACGATGACGAAATCGCGGATGGACAGGCTGCGCAGCATCTTGGGCGGTGGGTGGGCGTGACGTGAGAGACGCAGGTGGGGCTCAGAGCCGGTTGTCTTCGGTCGGGTACTCGTGCCAGTGCAGCTTCTTGCGTAGCGTGGCGTAGTAGTTGTAGCCCACCGGATGCAGCAGGTTGACGGTCTTGGCCGAACGCCGCACCACGATTCGGTCGCCCGGCAGCAGCGACGCCAGCGACTGCATGTCGAAGTTGACGCTGACATCGCGCGCACTGGCCACTTCGATCGTGACCTCGGCATCGTGCGGCAACACGATGGGCCGGTTCGACAGCGCATGGGCGGCAATCGGCACCAGTACCAGGCCCGACAGCGTCGGATGCAGGATCGGACCGCCCGCGGCCAGCGCGTAGGCGGTGGAGCCGGTCGGCGTGGACACGATCAGGCCGTCCGAGCGCTGGTTGTACATGAAATAGCCGTCGACGGAGACCGCCAGTTCGACCATGCCCGAGATGCCGGACCGGTTGACCACCACGTCATTGAATGCCAGCGCCGAGAAAATCACGGCTTCGTCGCGGATCACACGCGATTCGAGCAGCATGCGCGACTCGGCCTCATAGCGGCCGGCCAGCATTTCGGGCAGCGCGGTGGCGACGTCCTCCAGCGGGATATCGGTCATGAAGCCCAGCCGGCCATGGTTCACGCCGATCACGGGCACGTCGTGGCCGGCCAGCTGGCGCGCGAGCCCCAGCAAGGTGCCATCGCCGCCGAGCACCACCGCCACGTCGGCCTGCCGGCCGATCTCGTCGGGGGTCAGTACCGGATAGCCGGTCAGGCCCGTGGCCATCGCGGTCTCACGCTCGAACACCACATCCTGGCCGTTGCGGGAAATGCAGGACGCGATCTCTTCGAGCGGGCCTTCGATACCTGCGGTCGAGTACCGGCCCACCAGGGCGACGGTCTTGAACGGGGCGCGCAGGGCGCCTGGCTTGGAGGGGGCAGACATGGCGGGATTAGACCATACCGGCATGACCGTTGTCAGCTTTGGGTCATGCGCACACAACGTGACGCCAGAACCTTCCGGTTTTGATTAAAATCCCGACATCATGGACGAACGTTCGAAAACGCTTCTCAAGACCCTGATCGAGCGCTACATCGCCGAAGGGCAGCCCGTGGGCTCGCGGACCCTGTCAAAGTACTCGGGTCTGGACCTGTCGCCGGCGACCATCCGGAATGTGATGTCTGACCTCGAGGAAATGGGTTTCATCGCCAGCCCGCACACGTCGGCTGGCCGCATTCCCACGCCGCGCGGGTACCGGCTGTTCGTGGATTCGATGCTGACGGCACGCCCGCTGGAGGGCGCGTCCGGGCTGGCATCCGAGCTGGCCAACCTGACGGACCAGATCCAGGGCCAGATGGCCAACCAGCAACTCGGTCCGCAGCGCATGATCACGGCGGCCGCGCATACGCTCTCAAACCTTTCGCATTTTGCCGGCGTGGTAATGACCCCACGGCGCGCCCAGTCATTCCGGCAGGTGGAATTCATGCGGTTGTCAGACAAGCGCATCCTGCTGATCATCGTCAGCCCGGAAGGCGACGTCCAGAACCGCATCATCCAGACCGAGCTGTCGTACACGCCGGCCCAGCTGATCGAGGCCGCCAATTTCTTCAACGCGCACTATGCGGGCATGAGCTTCAACGCCGTGCGAGACCATCTGCGCGTGGAACTGCAGGCGCTGCGGCGTGACATGTCGGCGCTGATGCAGGCGGCCGTGGAGGCCGGCAGCAGTGCCATGGCCGAGGACAATGGCGAGCAGGTATTCATCTCCGGCGAGCGCAAGCTGCTGGAAGTGGAAGACCTGTCGTCGAGCATGGACAAGCTGCGCCGCCTGTTCGACGTCTTCGAGCACAAGACCAGCCTGTTGCAGCTGCTCGATGTGTCGAGCCACGCGCAGGGCGTGCAGATCTTCATCGGCGGCGAAAGCCAGCTCGTGCCGATCGAGGACATGGCCGTGATCACGGCGCCGTACGAGGTGGACGGCCAGATCGTCGGCACGCTCGGCGTCATTGGCCCGACCCGCATGGCCTACGAGCGCGTAATCCCGATCGTCGACATCACCGCGCGGCTGCTTTCCAGCGCGCTCAGCCAGAACTAGTGGCCCGGTCTGGCAGTCTTTCCCATACCGGCCAGATCCTCTGGCCGGCGACAACCCGGCTTTTGCCAGCGCCCCCGGCCTTGCAACGGAAACCCCATGACGTTTTCGCCTGAACCGGCATACCAGCACGGCCAGCCGCCGCGCACCGCAATCCTGCTGATCAATCTCGGCACGCCCGACGCCCCCACGCCCAAGGCGGTAGGACGTTACCTGAAGGCCTTCCTGTCGGACCCGCGTGTCGTGGAGATTCCGCGGCTCGCCTGGCTGCCGATCCTGTACGGGCTGATCCTGCCATTCCGCTCGCGTGCGTCGGCCCTCAAGTACGAGTCGATCTGGTTGCGCGAGGCGCATATGACCGGGTCACCGCTACTGGTCCATACCGAGCGCCAGGCGCACGCGCTGCAACTGCTGATGCAGAAACTTGGCCATGACGTGACCGTGGCGTGCGCAATGCGCTATGGCAACCCGTCGATCGAGTCGGTCATGGAGACGCTGCGCCGCCAGGGCACCGAACAGATCCTGCTGCTGCCGCTATATCCGCAGTTCTCGGGCACCACGACAGCCACCGCGTTCGACGAGGTGTTCCGCGTCATGTCGAACTGGCGCAACCAGCCCGAGATCCGGCTGGTCAAGCATTTCCACGATCATTCGTCCTATATTGCCGCGCTGGCCGCGCAGGTCCGCGGTTACTGGCTGCAGCACGGCATGCCGGACTTCGCGCGCGGCGACAAGCTGATTTTGTCGTTCCACGGCCTGCCGCGACGGTTGCTCGATCTCGGCGATCCCTATCATTGCGAATGCCTGAAGACGGGCCGTCTGCTTGGTGAAGCGCTGGACCTGCAGCTTGGGCAGTACCAGGTGACGTTTCAGTCTCGTTTTGGCAAGGCGGAATGGCTGCAGCCCTATACGGCACCCACGCTGGCCGAGTTGGGCAAGGTCGGCACCGGACGCGTCGATGTGTTCTGTCCCGGCTTTCCGGCGGATTGCATCGAAACGCTGGAAGAAATCGCCATGGAAGGCCAGACCGAGTTCCGCGTGGCGGGCGGCAAGGCGTTCCATTTCATTCCATGCATGAATGATTCCGAGGTATGGATTGCGGGCCTGGCCGACATTGCCCTGCAGCATCTGCAGGGTTGGCCACTGAAATTGCCGCATCCGCATGATCTGGAAGCGCGGCGCACGCGCGCGCAGACACGGGGCGCCGCAGCCTGAGATGGCTGGGGGCAGGAAGCAGGCAGGAGTTGACGATGCAAGTGGATTTTGAAGCCGGTGCGCGGATGCGCATCGACAAATGGCTGTGGTGCGCACGGTTCTTCAAGACGCGCTCGCTGGCCGCCGATGCGGTGGAGCGTGGCCGGGTGACGGTGAACGGACAGGCCGTCAAGAACTCGCGCGAGGTGAAGCCCGGCGACATGGTGGTGCTGGAGGCGCACCAGCAGCGCTGGGAAGTGGAGGTCAAGGGTATTCCGGCCTCACGCGGTGCGGCACCGATTGCCCAGACTACCTATGCGGAAACCGGGCAAAGCCAGTCCAGGCGCCAGATCGAGGCGGATCGGCGCCGCCTGCAGCCCGAACCGGCGGCGCAATTGCAGGGGCGTCCGACCAAGCGTGACCGGCGCCGCATCGACGATTTCAAGCAGTAGGAATCAGGCGGAACTCGGGCGAATTCGCCGTACAAACGCTTCCCGCCAGGGCGGATGCGCCACGGCGGGTCGCAGGGGAAGGGTTACTGGACGTACTGGATGAGGTAATGCTTGAACACGGCCTTGCCGCTGCCATACTCGGTGTCGCGCGGAGCGAACGCCTCGGAAAGGCAGATAAAGGCCGTCATTGCCGTCAGCGCGGCAAGCAGGCAGAGCGTCACGACAGGCAACTTGTGCATGGCGAATCGTCCCAAGGATGCACCAAAATGATCCACCTCTGGCTCCCGTTATTTTTGTCATTTTTTCCTGCTTGAATCTTAGTGTTTGCGTTGCAGCAAATCAATAAACACCAGATTTCATGAAACAGGGCTTTGTAACGGCGTATTTCGGCGTTTCTGAATCTCCACACTTGAAAAACTGGAGGGGCGTCGCCAAGTGCGGCTAGACTTGCCGGTTTGGCACCCGAACCATCCCTCGGCCCGCTGTCAGCGCGGGTCGCGTTTTAGCTTTGATACGAATCGACATGGAAGAACAGAATCAGACGCCAAATCCAGAGACGCAACAGACGGCCGATGACGCCGTGCGTGCGCAGGCGCCCGAGGCTGCGGCCGCCGGCGGTGACGATATCGCCCGCCTGACGCAACAGGTGGCCGAGCTGGAGGCCAAGGCCAAGGAACACTTCGACATGTTCCTGCGCGCCACCGCCGAAGGCGAGAACATCCGCCGCCGTTCGCAGGACGAAGTGGCCAAGGCGCACAAGTTTGCGATCGAGAACTTCGCGGACAACCTTGTGCCCGTGATGGATAGCCTGCAGGCCGCGCTGGCCGACAATACCGGCGACCTGGCCAAGCTGCGCGAAGGCGTGGAACTGACCGCGCGCCAACTGGCCGCCGCATTCGAGCGCGGCAAGATCGTCGAATTGAACCCGGTAGGCGAGAAGTTCGATCCGCATCGCCACCAGGCCATTTCAATGGTGCCGTCGGAGCAGGAGCCGAATACGGTGGTCAGCGTGCTGCAACGTGGCTACACGATTGCCGACCGCGTGCTGCGACCGGCGCTGGTGACGGTGTCGGCGCCGCGCTGATACGCACGCCCCGACAGTATGAAAAAACGCCCGGAGGCCGCACGGTCTCCGGGCGTTGTCGTTTCAGCCGGCCTAGCGCGATAGCGCATAGCCGATGCGGAACTGCCACGGCGTCTTCTGGTTGTAGTAGAGCAGGCTTTCGCCATAGCCGTAGAAGTAGCCGGCCATCAGGTAACCGGCCGTGCCGGGCAACAGCCGCGCCAGCGGATAGGTGACCTGCGCATCGATGCTGCCATAGCCCTTGCGCGTACCCTTGCGCAGGGTCGCCGCGAATTCCCAGGAATCGGGCCTGCCATACGCGACGTTGAGGTCCATGTAGCCGCGATAGTGGGCGATGTCCTCGTTGTCGCTCTTGCCGACGTAGCCATAGATCTTCGGCGCCACGCGCCAGTGCCAGTCGGTCTGGTCGCCAAAATACATGGTGGGTTTGACGAACAGCGTGTTGACCGCCCGCGAATCGGCGCCGTCGCGGCCGTTCGATTCGTGCTCGAAGCCGGTGGCGATCGACAGGCGGCTGATCACGCTGTTCTTTACGCCGGTATCGGACAGGTAGTAGTAGAGGCTGGGCCGGTAATTGGTGTCCTTGAATGGGCGGGAGTCGCCCGCGAGGTCCCAGAGCGAGAACTGGGTATAGGCGAAATAGAGGTTGTCCAGCACCGATTTCGAGCTCGGGTTCTCGCCTTCAAAAATCCGGTACTTGAAGCTGATCTGGAACTTGGCGTTGGCGCCGTTGTGGGCGCCGAACATGATGTACATCGGCTCGTTGAACGACAGGCGCTGGGCGTCGCGCAGGTCGGCCGGAGCGGGGCCCGGCGCACCGCCATTGGCCGCCGAAACCACGGGCGTGACCGCGCCGTCGGGTTGCGGCGTGCCCTGGGCATTTGCGAGTTCGGTTTCGGACGTGGCTGCCGTGGATGCGGGCGCCGTCGGCCTGGCGACTACCACGGGTGCGGTGGGCGTGGCCTCGCCCGGCAATGGCGCGCGGTTCAGCGAAATGGTCACGGGGGCCGCATCGATGCCGGCCACATCTAGCCGGACCTGGCCGCGCAGGCCGACCGGCCAGTCGGCCACATAGCTGACGGTGCGATTCTCTCCGCGCCGCAGGTTCAGCACGTTTGGTCCCTTGCCCACGCGTTTGAGATCCATGCGGACCGGTGCGGCAAGGTCGCCGACGGCGGTGACCTGCAAGGTGTCGGGCACGGCGTACCGGCGCGTGTCGTCGTCAGCCGTGATCAGCAACGTCAGCGTCAACGGTTTGGTGCCGTCGACGATGCGGGGAGGCTGCAGCAACGCCACCGCGGCTTGCGCCACGCCGGGCATGCACAGCGTGAAGCAGGCCATGGCCAGCGCGGACAACAGGGACGGCGTGGCCGCACGGCGAACGCCGGCGGAAACGGACACGGAGTGATGCATGAGCAGGATGCGCCGCATCGGCAGGGTTGATCACCGGTAGCGGCGATTTCCGCTCCAGTGATCCCGACGCAGCAAGGACAAGGATGTCCGCAAGCCTAGCACGTGCCGCAAAGCACGCTTGTCGGTGGATGTCTGGCAATGCAGTCAGCGTTGAGGCTACCGGTCAGCCTGCCGCGCGCCGCCTGATGTCATCGACATAGGCTTGCCCGTCCGGTGGCATGCCGTTGCGTTGTGCATTCCAGAGCATCTGCCCGAGCGCTTCCATGATCTGGTGCTGGGCCTCGTGCGGCGAGTCGAGCCGCCGGCTAAGTGCTTCGCAGGCGGCGCGGATACCCGGCGGCTGGTCGATCGACACCTGTTCGGAGATCGACAGATGCATCGCCAGATGCAGGAACGGGTTGGTCTGGCCGTCCTCGGGCGTGTAGTCGCGTGTCAGCGCGCCTTCGGTGTCGTCCAGCAGCGCGTGGTATTCGGGATGCTGGTCGATCCAGTCGACCGCGATGGCCTCGAGCGGCGTGAGGACATTGCCCGCGACGCGCTTCTGCCAGGCTTCGCAGAAGAAACGGCGGACTTCTTCTCTTGAGGGATTGAACATGATGGCCGCTATTGTAGTGCAGCCTCGCCGGCGCTGCCGCGCGTGCCTCGCACGTCAGTAGAATGCAGGTTTTGCGCTGACTTATCGCCGATATGACCGCTTCCGCCACCGGCAACCTGGCCCACGCCCGCGACAAGCTCGCCGGCGTGCTGCTGATCGCGCTCTCGGCCAGCGCATTTGGCGCCATGGCCATCTTTGCGCGCTTTGCCTATGCCGCCGGGGCCGATGTCTATGGACTGCTGGCAGTGCGTTTCGTGCTGGCCGCCTGCGCGATGGCGGTGGTCTTGCGCACGCGCGGCATTGCCTTGCCGCCGTGGCGACGCGTCCTGGCGCTTGCCGCCATGGGTGGCATTGGCTACGTCAGCCAGTCGTATTGCTTCTTTACGGCCCTCAATCACGCGCAGGCCAGCCTGGTGGCGCTGCTGCTCTACCTGTACCCGCTGTTCGTGACGATCCTCGCGGCGATCTTCCTCAAGGAGCGGCTTACTACCTCGGCCGTGATCGCGCTGGTGTTGTGTTCGGTCGGCGCCGGGCTGACCGTGGGCGGTGGCGAAGGCACGCCGCTCGGCATTGCACTGGGTGTTGCGGCGGCCGTGATCTATTCGATCTATATCGTGGTGGGCGCCCGCGTGACGGCAGGCGTCAATGCCATTGCCACGACCACGGTGATCTGCTCGGCCGCGGCGTTGGTCTATGTGATCGTCGGCATCCTGCGCACGGGCGCCGGAATGCCGCCGCAGTTTCCGTCCAGCGCAGGCGGCTGGCTGGCCCTGCTGGCGATTGCGCTGGTGTCCACCGTGCTGGCCATCCTGACCTTCTTCGCCGGACTGCAGAAACTTGGGGCCGCGAAGGCGTCGATGCTGTCGACCCTCGAACCGGTTGTGACCGTGGTGCTGGCGGCAGCGTTGCTCGGCGAGCACATTGGCGCCACGCAGGCCATCGGGGGCGGCCTGATCCTGCTCGGTGTATTGTGGCTCACCCGGCGCACTGGGGGCAGTGCCGCCTCCGACGAACGGAATTGAACGGCTTCATCAAACTGCTTGTGGGTGCGCCTCGGCATGCTTCGGTACAATCGCGCTTTCTTACATCACAGAATCCGGAAAACGCGCAATGAAATCCGTTGATCAGGCAGTCCTTGCACAATTGTTCACTGCAGCCCGCACGCATAATGTGTGGCAAGACAAGCATGTGGACGATGCGCTGCTGAAGCAGGTCTACGAAGCGATGAAGTTCGGCCCGACCGCCGCCAACGGTTCGCCAGCCCGTATCGTGTTCGTGAAGTCGGCCGAGCAGAAGGCTCGCCTGGTGGATTGCGTTTCGGCGGGCAATGTCGAGAAGACGCGCTCCGCGCCGGTGACGGCCATCGTCGCGTTCGACAACGCGTTCCATGACCAACTGCCCAAGCTGTTCCCGCACGCCGATGCGCGCTCGTGGTATGCCGGCAACACCGAGAAGATTGCCCGCGACGCGCTGATGAACAGCTCGCTGCAAGGTGGTTATTTCATCCTGGCCGCCCGCGCCCTGGGCCTCGACTGCGGCCCGATGGCCGGCTTCGATGCCGCCAAGGTCAACGCCGCGTTCTTCGCCGATGGCAAATGGTCGGTCAACTTCCTGATCAACCTGGGCTACGGTGAGGTCGACAAGCTGCATCCGCGCCTGCCGCGTCTGGCTTTCGACGAGGCTTGCAAGATCGTCTGACGTCAACGGCGATTGCCATCATGAAGAAAGCGACCCGGTGGGTCGCTTTTTTTGTCTGTTGATGGGCGGCATCCGGTCAGAGATAGAACAGCGATATGGTGGCGGAACCGTCGATGGTCAGGCCGTTGCTGAGATCCGCCAGTTCCTTCTTGCTGGTCAGACGCGTCTTGATGGAAAGCGGCAGGGTGACGACTGTGAAGGCACTCGGCGTGTTGCCTCCCGGTGCCGCCCAGGCATGCTGCCGATGGCCCGGGGCGGTACGGACGCCTCCGCTCTGCGGTGGCGCTAAGCCAACCGTCCACGCGCTGGTGCTGGTTGACGGAGCATTCCGGAGCAGGTGGACCAGATCACGCCCATCGCCGCTGGAGCCGGCGGTCCTCAGCGAAAGCACGTATGAGCCAACCTTCTTGCCGTCCTGTGTACCCAGTCCGTAATGATCATGCTCGGGAGTGTAGGGGTGCAGTGCGGTGTGCGTGCCGGCGCGATTGTCCGTGGTGCTGATTGCAAAGCGGGTCGGCGCGGAGCAGGTGATCATCAGCGTCAGGGTCTTGTCTTCCAGTGCTGCGGCATTGGTTTGGTTGAGGATGAGCGCCGACGCCGCCGGGGTGACATCGACAGAGCCGTTGTTCGTGATATTCATCGAGCACGAGTGCGGCGACAGTTTTCCCTTGACGGTGATTTGGGCTGTATCGCTCGCCATGACACTGGCGGAACAAGCAGCGATCAATGCGGCCGAACAGTACTTCAGGGTTGCTTCCATGGATCTCCTCGCTTGGGAGTGGTATCGAGTCGAATTGCCTGGATGACCTTGCAGAAACTGAGTGGTCCTAGGACTATGGCAACTGGAGCACTGGCGAGGAATAGCGGTCCGATTAAATAGACGTCATGTGTGTCAAGAATCCGGGCAGCGCCTCACGCGGTCCATTGCTGCGCCGGATTGCACGCGAGATAGCGGACCGGTTGGGCAATGCCCAGCCGTTCGCGCGCGGCTTCGATCGGCTCGTTGAGCAGCGCTTCATAGTCTTCGCCGAGCAACCAGCTGGCGCGCCGCCCAAGCCGGTAGCCCTCCAGCACCGCGCGCGCGAACGCCAGGCCGCGCGTCACGCGCCAGCTTTTCAGCGATGCGGCGACCGCAATGAACGCCCAGCCCTTGCCGCTGGTCTGTGCATAGCTGAACGCCACGAGTGCGGCTTCGCCAAGGCTTTCGTCGGCGCGATAGCCCGTCAGCACGTGCCAGATATCGTGGATGTCACGCGTCCGGCGCCCAAACCACATATAGGCGTCTTCAACGATCGGCTCCTGGTTCAGGTTTGAAACCTTGGCCAGCCCGTCCGCGCTATAGCCGGTCTTCTCCAGGAAACCGCGATAGGCAGCACCCACGGTGCCCGGCGCAAAGCTGGCAATGAATGCCGGATCGCATAGTTTCTCGGCCAGTTCGATGCGCTGATAGGCCATGCGCCGGCCTTCGGGCGTGCCCAGCAGGCGCCTGTAGTTTCTCGGCATCGAGGGGCCATTCAGCGCGCGCATGATACGGAATACCTGCTCGGTGTCGTTGCCGTCCGCCAGCAGCTTGCGGATCGCCTGGAAAGCGGTTGGCAGGTCGCGCCTGTATGGGTTGAAACCGGTCGAGGAGGCCATGGCGAGTCCTTTCTGGAAGGTGGGTCAGGCAGGTACGGCTTCATGCAGGCGGGCTGCCGCGCTGCGTACAAATGCGACACTGGTATCGACCGCAGTGACTGGCAGCATATGTCCGCCGTTCACGAGCGTCAGCCTGGCACCAGGCAACCTGGCAACGAAGGCTTCGCCATTCTGCGCGTAGTCGAGGATGCGGTCTTCGCGGCCATAGAGGATGCTGACGGGCACGCGCAGATCGGCATAACGCGGCAACAACGGCGGCAGGCTATGTGCGGCACCGAGCAGGTCTTCCGACGCGCCAAGGAAATGGCTGGGCCGCAGCGCCAGCAGGCCGCCGCCGCGGGTGGGGAAGTCATGCGGTACGGGATCGGGGCCGAAGACGATATCCATGACCTGTGCGCGGTTGCGGATCGACATCGGGATCAGCAGTGTCCACGCGATCAGCTTGCGAACCCATGCGCTTGGCACCGTCATCGCCTTGAAAACGGGTGACACTTCCTCGGGCGGATGCGTGAGCGGCGCGATCAGCGCGAGCCCGCCCACGCGTTCCGGGTGATAGGTCGCCAGCGCCAGCGAGATCGCGCCACCCAGCGAGTGGCCCACCACGAGCGGTTGCCCGAGTCCGAGCTTGTCGATCAATGCGGCGAGCGTGTCGGCCTGCGCGCGCAGGTCTGCCGCGGCGCCCGCCGTGCGAGTGGACCAGCCCGCCGCGGGGCGGTCCACGGCAACCACGCGGAAGTCGCGCGACAGGGGCTCGATCATGCCGTAGTCAAAGTTGGCCAACTGGCCCGACAGGCCATGCACCAGCAGTATCGTGGGGCCCTGGCCGCGCTCGACCACATGCAGCCGGGCGCCGGGCACCTCGACAAACTGGCCGGTGGGCGGCAGCGCGGCTTCGATCTTGCGCGTGGTGTGCCAGGTAAACAGGAATAGCAGCGCGAATAGCGCGAACAGCGCGACGGACAGCGCTACCGCAACGGCGGCAAGCAGGAGTGGCAGGTTCAAGATTGGGCCTCGGCAAGCGGATCGTTGTTCGGCATTGTGGCGGATTGCACGCGGTCGAACCGCAGTACGCCATCGTCAAGACGGCCATGGCGGATCGTCAGCATGTCCATCAGGTAATTCTGGTACACGCGCCACGGTTTGCGATGTCCCTGCTTTGGCAGCACGGCGGCGGCACGTTGCACATAGCCCGACGTGAAATCCAGGAATGGCGCGCCTTCCACGCCCGCATCGACATGCGGCACGGCAATGCGATAGTCGTGCCGCTCCATGTACCGCAGCAGGCGGCAGACGTACTCGGCCGTGAGATCGGCCTTGAGCGTCCATGACGCATTGGTATAGCCGAACGCCAGTACCAGGTTGGGCACGTTGCTGAGCATCATGCCCTTGTAGGCGAGCGATTCGGATGGGCGGCGCGCATGGCCGTCCACGTTCAGCGCGATATCGCCAAGCATGTTGAGCTTCAGGCCGGTAGCCACCACGACGATATCGGCCGGCAGCTGCTTGCCCGACGCCAGTTCGATGCCGTTCTCGGTGAAGCGCTCGATGGTATCGGTGACCACCGAGGCACGGCCGTCGCGGATTTCGCGGAACAGGTCGCCGTCGGGCACCAGGCAGACACGCTGGTCCCACGGGTTGTAGCGCGGCGTGAAATGGGTACCGACGTCGAAGCCCGGCGCGAGTTGCGCGGCGGCCATGCCGATCATGCGCTCCTTGACCTTTTCGGGCCGGCGGCGCGCCAGCTGGAAGAAGAACATGCCCAGCAGCACGTTCTTCCAGCGCGTGGCGCGGTAGGCAAGGCGCTCGGGCAATACGCGGCGCAGCTTGTGTGCGAGGGCATCTTCGCCGGGCCGCGTGACGATATATGTCGGCGAGCGCTGCAGCATCGTTACGTGCGCGGCGGTGGGCGCCATGGCCGGCACCAGCGTGACCGCGGTGGCGCCGCTGCCGATCACCACCACGCGCTTGCCGGTGTAGTCGAGCGACGGGTCCCAGAACTGCGGATGCACGATGCGGCCACGGAAATTTTCCTCGCCGGGAAACGCCGGACGATGGCCTTCGGCATAGCTGTAGTAACCGGCACAGACATAGAGCAGGCGTGCCCGCAGCCGTTGCCGGGTGCCGTCGGTCGCGCGTTCCGCCTCGACGGTCCAGCATGCGTCGTCGCTGTTCCAGTTCGCGCCCACTACCTTGTGCCCGAAGCGGATGTGCTGCGTGATGCCCGCCTCCTCGGCGGTTTCACGGATGTAGGCCAGAATCGACGGACCGTCCGCAATCGCCTTGGCACCGCGCCAGGGCTTGAAACGGTAGCCCAGCGTGTACATGTCGGAGTCGGAGCGGATGCCGGGGTAGCGGAACAGGTCCCACGTGCCGCCAATCGCCTGGCGTGCTTCCAGAATGGCGTAGCGCTTGCCGGGGCAACGTTCCTGGAGTTGGCGGGCAGCGCCGATACCGGACAGGCCGGCACCCACGATCAGGACATCAAGGACTGCGTCTTCGGAAAAAGGGGCGGTCATGACGGGAACCCGGATGAGTTGCGTTTCTGACAACATAGATTGTCAGAAGCAATCTGACAATAGGGAATGTCATAATGGCCGCCATGACCACCGAGCTATCTCCCGCACGCCGCTATCGCGGCGCCGAGGCCGAAGAGCGCCGCGCCCAGCGGCGTGAGCAGCTGATTGCCGCCGCCGTGCGGGTATATGGCGAGCGCGGCTACCAGAACGCCACGGTCAAGGCCGTGTGCGAAGCCGCGGGCCTGACCGAGCGCTACTTCTACGAATCATTTGCGAATAGCGAAGCGTTGCTGCTGGCGTCGTATGAAACGGTCACGCACCGGCTGCTTCAAACGCTGGCGCAGGCCGGCGAGGCGGCAGGGGGCGGCGGAGAACAACGCGTGATGGCCATGTTGCGCGCCTATTTTGGTGCGCTGCAATGCGAGCCGCGCTCGGCGCGCGTGTTCCTGGTAGAGATTCGCGGAGTCAGCAAGCTCGTGGACGAAGCGCTGGCGGTTTCGCTATGCGATTTCGGCGCACTGCTGGCGCGCACGTTGCTACCGCCGGGCGCCACGACCGATGCCATGCTGGCGGCCGGCGTGGCAGGCGGTATCGTGCATGTGGCGCTGTACTGGATCCGCAACGGCTACGCACCCGATGTCGACACCGTGGCGCGCACCGCGCTGCAACTGGCGCTGGTGCTGACCAACCCTACGCCTTCGGCGCCGCGGTCTTTTCCCTGAACTCGCACAAGGGTTCGATCGCGCAATGCCAGCACTCGGGCTTGCGCGCCTTGCAGACATAGCGCCCATGCAGGATCAGCCAGTGGTGCGCGTCATGCAGGAATTCCTTCGGCACTACCTTCAGCAGCTTGTGCTCGACCGCATCGACGTTCTTGCCCGGCGCCAGGCCCGTGCGGTTCGCGACGCGGAAGATATGCGTGTCGACCGCAATCGTCGGATGGCCAAACGCCACGTTGAGCACCACGTTGGCGGTCTTGCGGCCTACGCCGGGTAGCGCCTCCAGTGCCTCGCGCACCGGCGGCACCTTGCCCGCGTGCTGTTCCACCAGGATGCGGCACGTTTCCATGACATGCTTGGCCTTGGTCTTGTAGAGCCCGATCGTCTTGATGTAGTCGATCAGCCCAGCCTCGCCCAGCTCCAGGATCTGCTGCGGCGTATGGGCGACCGGAAACAGTTTGCGCGTGGCCTTGTTCACGCCCACATCGGTGGCCTGCGCCGACAGCAGCACGGCAATCAGCAGTTCGAACGGCGAGCTGTATTCGAGCTCGGTCTCCGGGGTCGGATTGACATCCCGCAGGGTTTCGAAAATGGCAAGGCGCTTGACGGGGTTCATCGTTGAGGGTCGTTCTTGTCGCTGTCTTTGTGGTCGCTGGCCGGCATGGCGCCGAGCCGGGCCCGGCGTGCTTCCGCCGCATCGATCTGCGCCTGCACGGCGGCTGACACGTTTTCGGTATTACGTGGCTTGACGGCGGCGGCCTTCTGGCGCGCGCGTTCGATCGCCGCTTCGATAATCGCTTTCTTGCGCGCCTGCGCGGCCAGTTCGGCGTCGCTGGCAACGGCCTCGGCCTGCAATGCCTGGAGCTTGGCCGCGGCCTTGGCGGCCAGGCGCGCTTCGTTCTCCTCGCGCTCGCGCACCAGCCGGCTCTTGCGCGCCACGTAGCGCGCCTGGGCGGTATCGGCCTGTTCCTGCGACCACGCGGCCCAGCCGGTATCGGCGCCGGTGACCGGGATCATGGCGATGCAGTCGACCGGGCAGGGCGCCACGCACAGGTCGCAGCCGGTGCACCAGTCGGGCAGCACCGTATGCATCTGCTTGGCCGCACCGACGATGGCATCGACCGGGCAGGCCTGGATGCACAGCGTGCAGCCAATACACAGCGATTCGTCGATGCGGGCCACCGCGCGCGGGTGTTCCACACCGCTTTCCGGGTCCAGCGGCAGCGGCACCACGCCCAGCACCGCCGACAGCCGCACAATGCCCTCGGCGCCGCCGGGCGGGCATCGGTTGCTGTCGGCTTCGCCCCGGGCCATGGCTTCGGCGTAGGGACGGCAGCCATCGAACCCGCACTTGGTGCATTGGGTTTGTGGCAGCAGGGCTTCAAGGCGGTCAGCCAGGCTACTGGCGGCGTTGGCGGGGGTATTGGTCACGACAGCAAGACGGAATCGGGGGACGACTGGAATCTGGCGCGTCTCTGCCGGACGCGTGTGCGGCAAGGATTATCCCCGATTTCGTCGCAGTGCATAAAAGGCGATGATGCTGCGTCACCCGTATGGGAGAGGTACCAGGGGGCGGGTGACGGGCTGTGCCATAATCCGCGCAACTGACAGATCAGATATTCATGTCGAACGAGCCAAGAACGAAGCGGGATCCTGAAGGCACGCGCCGGCGCATTCTGGCCGCCGCCACCGAGGAATTTGCCAAGGGGGGGCTGGCTGGCGCACGCGTCGACCAGATTGCCCGCCGCGCCGAGACCAACGAGCGCATGCTGTACTACTACTACGGTAGCAAGGAGGGGTTGTTCCTGGCGGTGCTCGAAAAGCAGTACGCCGAATTTCGCGCCGCGGAAGAGCAGCTGCATATCGTCGACGAGGACCCCGTGGCGGGAGTCCGCACGCTGGCCCGCTTTGTCTGGGACTGGTACTACGCGCACCCCGAGTTCATCCGCCTGGTGAACAGCGAGAACCTGCACGAGGCGCGCCATCTGAAGAAATCACCGCAACTGAACCAGCTGATCAACCCGATAGTGGATGTGCTCGCGGAGATCATCCGGCGTGGCCAGAAGCAGGGTGTATTCCGCGACGATATCGACGTGCCGCAGTTCTACCTGACGATTTCGGCGCTCGGTTACTACGTGCTGTCGAACCGCTACACCATCAGTGCCGTGATCGGCCGCGACGTGGCGTCCGAGGAAGAGCACGCCCGCTTTGCCGAACTGCATACCGACATGCTGCTGTCGTACCTGACGAATCGATAAGCGGCGATAACCCGCGATAGCCGCCGATAACCCGGCGGTGCCCGCTGCAAACAAAAACGCCTGCGCGATATGCGCAGGCGTTCTTCGTTCTGGTCGACGTTCCGCTTAGTGCTTGCGGATGAAGTCGCGCAGCTCCGGATAGATATTCTCGCGCCAGCGTCGGCCAGAGAAGATCCCGTAGTGGCCACACTTCGGCGCGGTAATGTGTTGCTTACGCGCTTTCGGAATGCCCTCGCACAGGTCATGCGCTGCGGCCGTCTGTCCCGCGCCAGAAATGTCGTCGAGCTCGCCTTCGATCGTCAGCAGTGCGGTGCCCTTGATATCCTGCGGACGCACCGGCTCGCCGTCGATTTCCCACGTGCCATTGGCGAGGCGGAATTCCTGGAACACTTCGCGGATCGTGTCGAGGTAGTACTCGGCCGCCATGTCCAGCACCGCGTTGTACTCATCGTAGAAACGCACATGCGCGTCGGCGTCGTCCGCATCGCCCTCGACCAGGCTCAGGTAGAAGTCATAGTGCGATGACAGATGGCGGTCCGGATTCATCGCCACGAAGCCGGCGTGCTGCAGGAAGCCCGGGTAGACCTTGCGGCCATGGCCAGGATAGTTGGCCGGCACCGTGTAGATCACGTTGTTCTCGAACCACTCGTACGACTTGTTGGTGGCCAGGCCGTTGACCGCGGTGGGGCTCTTCCGCGCATCGATCGGGCCGCCCATCATCGTCATCGTGCGTGGGGTCTTCTCGCCGGCCGAAGCCATCAGCGAGATCGCGGCCAATACCGGCACCGTGGGCTGGCACACCGAGACCACATGCAGGTTTTCCGCGCCAATATGGCGGATGAACTCCTGGATGTAGTAGACGTAGTCCGAAAGGTGGAAGGCGCCGTTTTCCACCGGCACCATGCGCGCATCCACCCAGTCGGTGACATAAACCTTGTGATCCTGCAGCAGCGTGCGGACCGTGTCGCGCAGCAGCGTGGCGTGATGGCCTGACAGCGGCGCGCAGACCAGGACCACGGGCTCATCCTTGAGCAGCTTGATGGTCGCCGGGTCATCCGCG
>CAUUBQ010000084.1:0-32497 GCA_963543405.1 uncultured Cupriavidus sp. | reverse complement strand
CACGCTGCTCGCCGCGCTCACCACGGCCCTGACGTTCGCCACGACCCTCACCACGTTCTCCACGACCCTCGCCACGTTCACCGCGCTGGCCACGTTCGCGGCGACCGTCGCCGCGTGCCTGGGCTTCCGCTGCGGGCTTGACGGGCTCCGCCACCGGCGCTGCCGCCGGCTTGGCACCAAACAGGCCCTTGAGCCAGGCGATGATGCCGCCGCTGCCCACCGGCTGCGTGGCAGGCGCCGGACGTGCGGCTGCTGCTTCAGGCTTCGGGGCGCGCTCGGGGCGCGGCACCGACACCGGGGCCGGCGCGTCAGGCGTGATGCCCTTGACGGCGGCTTCCTGGCGCGGACGTGCCTCTTCCTTCTTGCGGCTGCTGTAGCTGGTGTCGGCTTCGAGTTCCTTCGCAGCTGCCTCTGCCATGCGGTAGCTGGCAGTCGACTCTTCCAGGCGCGGATCGTCGTGGCGCAGGCGCTCGAGCTTGTAGTGCGGCGTTTCCAGATGCTTGTTCGGGATCAGCAGCACATTGACCTTGAAGCGCAGTTCGATCAGGTTGATGTCCTGGCGCTTTTCGTTCAGCAGGAAAGCAGCCACTTCCACCGGCACCTGGCAGTGGATCGCGGCCGTGTTTTCCTTCATCGCCTCTTCCTGGATGATGCGCAGCACCTGCAGGGCGGACGATTCGGTATCGCGGATATGACCTGTTCCATTGCAGCGCGGGCAGGTGATGTGCGAGCCTTCGGACAGTGACGGACGCAGGCGCTGGCGCGACAGTTCCATCAGGCCGAAGCGGCTGATCTTGCCCATCTGCACGCGGGCACGGTCGTGGCGCAGCGCGTCCTTGAGGCGCGTTTCCACGTCCTTCTGTGCCTTGCCGGACTCCATGTCGATGAAGTCGATCACGATCAGGCCGCCCAGGTCGCGCAGGCGCAACTGGCGGGCAATTTCGTCGGCCGCTTCCAGGTTGGTGCGCAGCGCGGTTTCCTCGATGTCCGCACCCTTGGTGGCGCGGGCCGAGTTCACGTCAACGGATACGAGGGCTTCGGTATGGTCGATCACGATGGCGCCACCGGAAGGCAGCATCACCATGCGCGAGTACGCCGACTCGATCTGGTGTTCGATCTGGAAACGCGAGAAGAGCGGCACATCGTCGCGGTACTTCTTCACGCGGTTCATGTTGTCGGGCATGACCACGCTCATGAATGCACGGGCCTGCTCGTAGATCTCGTCGGTATCGATCAGGATCTCGCCGATATCGGGCTGGAAGTAATCGCGGATGGCGCGAATCACAAGGCTCGATTCCAGGTAGATCAGCAGCGGGGCCTTGTTGTCGCCGGCGGCGCCGTCGATGGCCTTCCACAGTTGCAGCAGGTAGTTCAGGTCCCACTGCAGTTCCTCGGCGGCGCGGCCGATACCGGCGGTGCGCGCGATGATGCTCATGCCTTCGGGAACCTGCAGCTGCGCCATGGTTTCGCGCAGTTCCTGGCGGTCTTCGCCCTCGATGCGGCGCGACACGCCGCCACCGCGCGGGTTGTTCGGCATCAGCACCAGGTAACGGCCGGCCAGCGAGATGAACGTGGTCAGGGCAGCGCCCTTGTTGCCGCGCTCTTCCTTTTCAACCTGGACGATCAGTTCCTGGCCTTCGTGCAGTGCGTCCTGGATGCGCGCATTGCGCACGTCCACGCCATCCTTGAAGAACGCGCGGGCGACTTCCTTGAACGGCAGGAAGCCGTGGCGCTCTTCGCCGTAATTGACGAAGCAGGCTTCCAGCGAAGGTTCGATGCGGGTGATGACACCCTTGTAGATGTTGCCCTTGCGCTGTTCGCGCCCGGCGGTTTCGATGTCGATATCGATCAGTTTCTGACCATCGACGATCGCGACGCGCAATTCTTCCTGTTGCGTCGCGTTAAACAGCATGCGTTTCATCGCAATACCTCACTCCAGTGTCGCGGATGGCCAATGGGTCATGAGTGGCTCATGCCCGCGACGGTCCAGGGAGCACGCGAGGAAAGAGAGCGAGGGCGGGAGAATTGCCGAAGTTGCCAGCGCGTAATACAACGCGGCAGGCTGGGCGCGGGTGAGAGGAGAGGCTGTCGGCGTTCTGGTCATCCGCAAATTCTGCGGGCAGTCCGCTGGGTCGGGAGAGCGCAAAAGGCACTGCTCCCGATGCAGCGGTTTCTGGCGGATGCCGGTGGCCGGGGCACTGGGACGGGCCTGCCATGCCTGGGGCAGTGGCGTCGTCTCCCAGCGCAGCCGGGCCGGGATGGCCAGGACGCGTCAAAGAGCAAGTTATGCGGTCGCGACAGTCGCATGCCGTTGCCAATCTGACCTGTCCGCTGGCGGGCGCGCCGCTGCTTTTTGGCGTTCTGCGTCCGGGCGCCGGTGTCGGATCGTCGAACTACGACAATCAGCGACAGATCGCGGCCGATACTGCAGGTCAGATGGCAGGCGCGCCTGCCGGGCCGGCACCGGTTCCCGGTGCGGGCGGTCTTCTCTCACCGATGTGGATGCCTGTTAGGGGCATCCACATTGAATTCTTTTCTACCTGAACACTCAGATTCCACGTGTCGGCCGGCTGGTTGCCGAAGCCGCCTCTGGGCGACTTCCTGCGCGCCGGCGCGGCGCGTGCGTGCTGCTGATTGCTGCCATTTGCCAGTCTGGCGCCTGCGGGGTACGCAACATGCGGGAGACGGGCCGGGTTGACTGCTACCCGAAGTGTAAAATGCGACGTCTTGCGCGGATACTGGTGGGACTACCCAGAACAATTACCTGGGCGCCCTGCATATTCCGTTCCGGTTTGCCGCAAACATAGCGGGCATTTCAGTCGGGATTCGCGCCATACTTCGCGCCAACATCGCTTACACAGGTCGTGCGCTACCGGTCTTTGGCCGGGAACGGCCGGGAAATTATATTGAAAATGAATGAGTTACGCCATCAAATTGAAACGGAGCCGCGTTCGCGCCCCAGCGGGCTCCAGGTGGCGTATGTCACGATCGACGAAAGTTCGGAAGGGCAGCGCATCGACAACTTCCTGCTCAAGGTGGCCAAGGGTGTGCCCAAGAGCCATATCTATCGCGTATTGCGCTCTGGTGAGGTCCGCGTCAACAAGGGGCGGATCGATGCAACTTACCGGCTGAAGCTCGGCGATGTGGTGCGGATTCCGCCACTTCGCATGGCGGAAAAGTCACCTGAGGCGGGCGGATTCGTGCCTGCCGCCGATTTTCCGGTGCTGTTCGAGGATGCCCATCTGCTGGTGATCGACAAGCCGGCCGGCGTGGCCGTGCATGGTGGGTCGGGCGTGGCCTTCGGGGTCATCGAACAACTGCGCCGTGCGCGGCCCGAGGCGAAATTCCTGGAGTTGGTGCACCGGCTGGACCGCGAGACGTCGGGAATCCTGGTGTTGGCCAAGAAGCGTTCGGCGTTGGTGAACCTGCACGAGCAGATGCGCGGCAATGGCATGGACAAGCGTTACTTCGCCTGTGTGGCCGGCGAATTTCCGAATGCGCGGCAGCACGTAAAACTGCCCCTATATAAATACAGTACGCCGGAGGGCGAGCGCCGGGTCCGGGTGCAGGCCGACGGGTTGGCATCGCATACCGTATTCAACCTGGTCAAGGCATTCCAGGGTTATACGTTGCTCGAGGCGGAATTGAAGACGGGGCGCACGCACCAGATCCGGGTGCATTTGCAGTCAACCGGTTTCCCGATTGTCGGCGACGACAAATACGGCGATTTTGAGCTTAATAAAGCGCTTTCGCGCAGCGGTGCCAAACCGGGTATCAAGCGGATGTTCCTGCATGCGCACCGCCTGACCTTCACGCACCCGGCCACCGGCGCGCCGCTTACCGTGTCGGCGCCGCTGCCCGCCGAGTGTGTTGAATTTCTGCAACAATTGCAGCAGGACGGCGCCGCTCCCTGACCAGGTGAGTCGCGCCAAGCATATCCGCAACACTCCCGTATCGACCAAGGACCGTAATGGCCAGGCAGCGCTTCGACCTGATCGTCTTCGACTGGGATGGAACCCTGATGGATTCCACGCCCACTATCGCCAAATGCATCCAGCTGGCCAGCCGCGACCTGGGCTTGCCGGTTCCCGACGACAGCGCAGCCAGCCACGTGATTGGACTGGGACTCAAGGATGCGCTGTCGTATGCGGTGCCGACACTGGACCCGGTCGACTACCCGCGGCTTGCCGAGCGCTATCGTTTCCACTTCCTGACGCGCGATGCCGAACTGGTGCTGTTTCCAGGTGTGCGCGAGATGCTGGAAGCGCTGCACGCCGAACACTATTTCCTGGGCGTTGCCACGGGCAAGACGCGTGTCGGGCTCGAACGCGCCCTGGCCAGTACCGGCCTGGGCAAGCTGTTCGATGCCACGCGTTGCGCCGACGAGACGTTTTCAAAGCCGCATCCGGCCATGCTGCATGAACTGACGCGCGAACTCGGCCAGGACATCGCACGCACGGTCATGATCGGCGACACCACGCACGATCTGCAGATGGCGATCAATGCAGGTGCCGAAGGCCTGGGTGTATGCTACGGCGCACATCCGGCTGACTCGCTGCGCGCGATGTCGCCGGTGCATTGCGCCACCTCGATTGCCGATCTGCAGCAGTGGTTGCTCACCCATGCCTGATATGGAGATGGAGCACAAACCGTTTCGCCTGTGCGCGGCCGAGGATCTGGTCGAAGGCGGCGCCGGCGTGCGCTTCACGGTCCGGCTCGATTCACGCCAGATTGGTGCATTCGTGGTCCGGTTCGATGGCGTGGCGCATGGCTACCTGAACCAGTGCGCCCATGTTCCGATGGAACTGGATTGGCAGGAAGGGCAGTTTTTCGATAGTGCAGGCCTATACTTGATGTGCGCGACACATGGCGCAACCTATGCGCCGGACACCGGCCTCTGCGTGGGCGGCCCTTGCCGGGGCGCCGCGCTGGCCAAACTTCGAATCGAGGAACGCGAGGGTGCTGTTTTCTGGCAGCCGGAAGCCCCTTTTTTGCCACCCGACGCCAGTTGAGCGGAGCCGGGTCATTGTTAGACGCTTGAGTCCACTTGCATGACAGAACAGCAAAAACCGCCATCGCAATCCGATCAACATCCCGACGAGCCCGTCACACCAGGCGAAAAGCTCGAAACCGCGCCGCAGTCCGACTATCCGCTCGAGCGCGAGCTCAAGGCCGGCGATGACGCAGCACGCCGCGAGGCCGATGAACGCCGCGCGCGGCTGGCCGGCGAGGGTGCCGGTCCGGTTGGCGGCGCAAGTGCCACGGGCGGCTGGGAGCGCGACGTGCTGGAGAAGGTGCTGCTGGCGAGCCTGCGCGAGCAACGCGCCGCGCGACGCTGGAAGATTTTCTTCCGGCTGGTCGGACTGGCCATTCTTGCGCTGATCCTGTTTGCCGTGATCGACTTCAAGGGCGATGGCCTGACCAGTACTACGGGCCGGCACACGGCCATGGTCACCCTCGAAGGCGAAATTGCCGCCGGCACGCCGGCCAGTGCCGAATCGATCAATGCATCGCTGCAGGCGGCGTTCGCGGACACCACCGCGGCGGGCGTGATCCTGAAGATCAATTCGCCGGGCGGTTCGCCGGTACAGGCGGGCATCATCAACGACGAGATCCATCGCCTGCGCAAGCTCTATCCGGACAAGCCCTTCTATGTAGTGGTCGAGGAAATTTGCGCGTCCGGCGGCTACTACGTGGCGGCGGCGGCCGACAAGATCTATGTCGACAAGGCCAGCATCGTTGGCTCGATTGGCGTGCTGATGGATGGGTTCGGCTTCACTGGATTGATGGACAAGGTGGGCATCGAGCGGCGGTTGTACACGTCGGGCGCCAACAAGGGCATGCTCGATCCGTTCTCGCCCCAGGTGCCGCGCCAGAAGGCGTTTGCCGAGTCGATGCTCAAGCAGATTCACCAGCAGTTCATCGACGTGGTGAAGGAAGGCCGCGGCGACCGGCTCAAGAGCGACCCGGAACTGTTCTCGGGCCTGTTCTGGTCGGGCGAACGCGCCGTAGACCTGGGGCTGGCCGATGGCCTGGGTAGCGCAGACTATGTGGCGCGCGACCTGTTCAAGGCCGAGGACATCGTTGACTACACGGTCAAGGAAAACATCGCCGAGCGCGTGGCCAAGCGGTTTGGCGCGGCAATGGGCTCCGCGGCGATGAAGATGATGCTGATGAACGTCGCCGTACCGGCGGTGAAGTAAGGAATCGCTGTAAGTAATGCCGCGGCCTCGCTCCCCTCTCCCGCACGGCGGAAGAGGGGTTGGGGGAGAGGGCGTTGAGGTACAAATTGCGACCTGTCCCGGTTTGAGCCGCGCAGCCTTACTGCGCCAGCAGCGAAAAGATCGCCGGTCGCTTGTGCAGTTCCAGTCGGTCAGGCCGCCATGCCGAGATCGGCAGTGTGACGATGGTTTCGGTCGGCAGCGTCAGGTCCACGGCAATCGACAGCAGCGTATTGCCCGAGCAATGCTGGCGCAGTGCGTCGAGCAGCGCCCCGTTGCGGTACGGGGTTTCAATCCAGACCTGGGTTTGCTGGGCCTTGCGCGAGCGCTGTTCCAGGTCGCGCAGCTTTTTCGCCCGCTCGTCCGCATCCACGGGCAGGTAGCCGTTGAATGCAAAGCTCTGGCCGTTCAGGCCCGAGCCCATCACCGCCAGCAGGATCGAACTCGGGCCCACCAGCGGCCTTACCCGGATGCCGCGCGTGTGCGCCAGCCGGACCAGGTCGGCGCCGGGATCGGCTACGGCAGGCACGCCGGCTTCCGAAAGTAGTCCACCGTCGCGTCCGGTTGCAATCGGATCGAGCAGGGCTGCCAGCGCATCGGCCTTCGTGTTCACGTTCAGTTCACGGATCTCGATCTGCTGGATCGCGTGGCTCAGCGGGGTGGTTTCACCCAGCTTCTTCAGGAAGGCGCGCGCGGTCTTGGCGTTCTCGGCCACCAGATAGTCAAGTCGTGCCGCAATCTGCTGTACGCCGGCCGGAATGACATCGATCAGCGGATCGACCTCGTCGCGCTTGCCAAGGGTGTTGGGAATCAGGAACAGGGTGCCGGCCATGGTCAGGCTCCAAAAAACGGATAGCCGACCTGGCGCAGCATGCCGGTCAGCGCGATCAGCGGCAGGCCGATCAGCGCGGTGGGATCGTCGGATTCCACGCGCGACAGCAGCGCGATGCCAAGCCCTTCGGCCTTGGCGCTGCCGGCGCAGTCATAGGGCATCTCGATGCGCAGGTACGCGTCCAGTTCCGCATCGGATAGCTCGCGGAACGTGGCGCGAGTCTGCACATCGGCCAGTTGCGCCACGCCGGTGCGGCTGTCGAGCAGGCACAGCGCCGAGTGGAACGTAACCGTGCGGCCGCGCATCAGCCTGAGTTGCGCGAGCGCGTTGTCATGCGTGCCGGGTTTGCCGATCTGTACGTCGTCGAGCGTGCAGACCTGATCCGAACCAATTACCAATGCGCCCGGATGACGCGCGGCGATGGCCTCGGCTTTCAGGCGCGACAGCCGCAACGCGGTGGCATCGGGTCGTTCCCCGGCAAGTGGTGCTTCGTCGATGTCGGGCGTGGCCACTTGGAACGGAATGCGCAGACGCGCCAGCAGTTCGCGGCGGTAAGGGGAGCTCGATCCCAGGATCAAGGTGGGCTGGATGGCGGAAACCATAGGCATGGAAGAGGGTGGCGAACGGTATCGGCGCTGTATACTTTGACCGTTCTGAATTTTTCAACGTATAATCGCGCGTTTCGCTGCACGGGCACATTCGCTGCCGGTAAGTTGTGGCAACGATGCATTTTCCTGCGATTCAGCCTGTATGAGTCAGCCGACCCAGCCTGCGGCACTCGCCGCGGCCTTCGACCTGCGTGAAACCGATCTCTTCGCTTTTTGCCGCAAAGGCGGCAATGTGGCGAGTGAGGTGCCAGTGCGCGATTTGCCGCGCATCTTAGCCGAGACGGCAGCCAATGCGCCAGCGTCCGCGGCGGAAGAGGTGTTCCAGTACTCGCTGGCTGGTTTTGTGCGCGAAGAGGCGGTTGAGCCCGGTGCGCCGGTATCGCAGCGGCTGTTTGTCGATGTGACGGTCAATGGTCGTGTCTGGCTCGATTGCCAGCGCTGCCTGACGGTATTCGCCGAGCCGATCGCGACGAAGATGCGCTTTGAAGTGGTGGCCAGCGAAGCGGCCGCCGAAGAAGCATCGATGGATGACGACGAACTCGACGTGATCGTGGGTTCGAAGAAGTTCTCGGTGCTGGAACTGATTGAAGATGAAGTGCTGCTGGCGTTGCCGACAGCACCGAAGCACGTGGTCTGCCCCACGGTGCACGAGTCTCTCGTGACGGGCGCAGACGGCGAGGTGGAGCCCGAGGCTGCACCTGAAGAAAAACGGCCATCGCCCTTTGCGGCGCTGGCCGGCCTGAAGACGAAGCATTGACACCACATTGGGTGGCGTCAGGCATCTCTTCACGGTAGAGGTCAAGCACCCGGCCGGGCCCCGGCTACGCCTTGTGCAGGGTGCGTGTGTTAATATCGCGAAATTCTCGAAGGAGTCATCATGGCTGTTCAACAGAACAAGAAGTCGCCGTCCAAGCGCGGCATGCATCGTTCGCACGACCATCTGTCGGTCGCGCCCCTGGCTGTCGAGCCGACCACCGGCGAAACCCACCTGCGCCACCACGTGAGCCCGAACGGCTACTATCGTGGTCGCAAGGTCATCAAGACCAAGAACGACTGACCAGGTCGTCTGGCGTGACCCTGTGTCTCGCTCGCGCACGTTGTCAGGTGTAGAGCAGGAAAGCGGCAAGCTCGTTGCCGCTTTTTTGTTGGGCGCTCGGCGCCCGCACCACAGCGTATCCGCGCGTCCGGCTGGTTGCGTCCCCGTGAACCGATGCGGCGGGTGCCGGCGCGCTTTCCGTATCAGGAAATAATGACGATCAAGCTCGCTATCGACTGCATGGGCGGCGATCACGGAGTTTCCGTGACCGTGCCGGCGGCGATCAGTTTTCTTTCCCGTCACGACGACGCCGAGATGATCCTGGTCGGCTTGCCCGACGCCATCCACGCGCAGCTCAAGAAGCTGCATGCATCGGATCATCCGCGCGTAAGTGTCGTGGCTGCGACCGAGGTCATCACCATGGATGACCCGGTGGAAGTGGCACTGCGCAAGAAGAAGGATTCCTCGATGCGCGTGGCTGTCACGCAAGTCAAGGAAGGCAAGGCCGGCGCGTGTATTTCCGCCGGCAATACCGGGGCACTGATGGCCGTGTCGCGCTACGTGCTCAAGACGCTCGAAGGCATCGAGCGCCCGGCCATTGCCACGACCATTCCCAATGAGCAGGGCTGGGGCACCACGGTGCTGGATCTCGGCGCCAATGCCGACTGCGAACCGGAGCACCTGCTGCAGTTCGCGCGCATGGCGGAGGCCATGGTTGCCGTGGTGGATCACAAGGATCACCCCACGGTTGGCCTGCTCAATATCGGCGAGGAAGTGATCAAGGGCAACGAGGTGGTCAAGGCCGCCGGCGAACTGTTGCGCGCTTCCGAGCTCAACTTCTACGGCAATGTGGAAGGCAACGACATCTTCAAGGGCACTACCGACATCGTCGTCTGCGACGGTTTTGTCGGCAATGTGGCGCTCAAGAGTACCGAAGGCCTGGCCAAGATGATTGGCAGCATGATCAAGGAAGAATTCACGCGCTCGTGGTTCACCAAGCTGCTGGCTGCCGTGGCCATGCCGGTACTTTCGCGCCTGGCCCGCCGGCTCGATCCTGCCCGCTATAACGGTGCATCATTGCTGGGTTTGCGCGGGCTCGTGATCAAGAGTCACGGTTCCGCCGATGCCCATTCTTTTGAGTGGGCGATAAAACGCGGGTATGATGCCGCCAGAAATGGCGTTATCGAGCGCATTGCCAAGGCCTTTGCCAACAAGTCCGGAGCGCCACCAGATGGCCCGGAGGCAGGCGCACCGGACCCACATTCCGATACCCGTGCCGCCTGAGTTTGCTTCTGCGCCACTGGGCCGGCGGCGAACGGTTCGCCCGAGGCCAGGGCCAGGGGCGGTCCGGTAAGCACCACGATCCGACACTTTCATGACCAAGTACGCAAAAATCATCGGTACGGGGAGCTATCTGCCCCCGCGGCGCGTCACGAATCACGACCTGGCCGTGCAGCTTGCCGAAAAAGGCATCGAGACCAGCGACGAGTGGATCGTCTCGCGTAGCGGCATCTCGGCGCGCCATTGGGCCGAAGCCGATGTCACGTCGAGTGATCTGGCCGTCAAGGCGGCCGAGCAGGCGATCGAGGCGGCCGGCATCGATCGCCAGGACATCGACCTGATCATCGTCGCCACCTCCACTCCCGACTATGTGTTCCCGAGCACTGCCTGCATCGTGCAGCAGAAGCTTGGCATCACCAACCAGTGCGCGGCGTTCGACCTGCAGGCCGTGTGCTCGGGCTTTGTCTATGCGATGTCCACCGCGGACAAGTTCATCCGCAGCGGTTCGCACAAGAACGTGCTGGTGATCGGTACCGAGGTGTTCTCGCGCATCCTGGATTTCAACGACCGCACCACGTGCGTGCTGTTTGGCGACGGCGCTGGTGCCGTGGTGCTGAGCGCTTCGGACGAGCCGGGCATCCTGTCTTCCGCCATGCACTCGGATGGCAGTCACGTGGGTATCCTCTGCGTGCCGGGCAATGTGTCGGGTGGCGCGATCACGGGCAATGCGTTCCTGCATATGGATGGCCAGGCGGTGTTCAAGCTGGCCGTGACCGTGCTCGACAAGGTGGCGCGCGAAGCGATCGCCGCTGCCGAGATGCAGGCCGACGAGATCGACTGGCTGATTCCGCACCAGGCCAATATCCGCATCATGCAGGGCACGGCCAAGAAGCTTGGCTTGCCGGGCGAGCGCATGGTGGCCACGGTGCACGAGCACGGCAATACCTCGGCTGCCTCGATTCCGCTGGCACTCGATGTGGCCGTGCGTGATGGCCGCATCAAGCCGGGCCAGACCGTGTTGATGGAAGGCGTCGGCGGTGGCTTTACCTGGGGCGCGGTGCTGTTGCGCATGTAATATGCGGCCGGTGCGATGTTGCAGGTTGTTCCAGCCGGGCAGCGCACCGTTCGAAAAGATGAATACCTAGGATTGGATTTCCGATGAAATTCGCATTCGTTTTCCCCGGACAGGGTTCGCAGTCGGTCGGCATGCTCAACGCATTCGCCGACAACGCGGTGGTGCGCGCCACGGTCGAGGAAGCCTCGACGGCGCTGGGCCAGGATATCGGCAAGCTGATTGCCGAAGGTCCCGCGGAAGAACTGAACCTGACCACCAATACGCAACCGGTCATGCTGACCGCGGCGGTTGCCGTGTACCGTGCCTGGCTCGATGCCGGCGGTCCGGCTCCGGCCCTGGTGGCCGGCCACAGCCTCGGCGAATACTCGGCACTGGTGGCGGCTGGCGTCATCCCGTTTGCTCAGGCCGTGCCGCTCGTGCGTTTCCGCGCGCAGGCGATGCAGGAAGCCGTGCCGGTGGGCGAGGGCGGCATGGCAGCCATTCTCGGCCTGTCCGATGACGACGTACGCGCGGCCTGCGCGGAAGCCGCGGCGGCCGGTGCCGGCGTGGTGGAAGCCGTGAATTTCAATGCCCCGTCGCAAGTCGTGATCGCCGGGCACAAGGGTGCCGTGGAAAAGGCCTGCGAAATTGCCAAGGGCAAGGGCGCCAAGCGCGCGCTGCCGCTGCCGGTGTCCGCGCCATTCCACTCCTCGCTGCTCAAGCCCGCCTCGGACCGTCTGCGCGAGCGCATGGCTGACCTGGCGTTCTCGGCGCCTGCCATCCCGCTCGTCAACAACGTTGACGTGGCCATCGTCAGCGATCCCGCGCAAATCAAGGATGCGCTGGTTCGCCAGGCAGCCGCGCCGGTACGCTGGGTCGAGTGCGTGCAGAAGTTTGCCGCCGAAGGTGTGACTCACGTGATCGAATGCGGCCCGGGCAAGGTACTGGCCGGCATGACCAAGCGCATCGACGGCAACCTCGTCGGTGGTGCAATCTTTGATCCGGCGTCGCTGCAGGAAACGCTGGCGCTGCTGAAATAAGAACAAGGAACGAACGCAACATGAGCAAGACTCTGGAAAATCAGGTCGCGCTGGTGACCGGTGCGTCGCGTGGCATCGGCCGCGCCATCGCACTGGGTCTGGCGCGTCAGGGTGCCACGGTGATCGGTACGGCCACGAGCGAATCGGGTGCCGCGAGCATCAGCGAATACCTGTCGGCAGAAGGCCTCAAGGGCAACGGCGTGGTGCTGAATGTGAACGACGCCGCGCGTTGCGATGCCGTGATCGACGAGATCGTGAAGACCCACGGCGGTCTGGCGGTGCTGGTCAACAATGCCGGCATTACGCAGGACCAACTGGCCATGCGCATGAAGGACGACGACTGGAGCGCGGTCATCGACACCAACCTGACGGCGGTGTTCCGTCTGGCGCGTGCCGTGCTTCGTCCGATGATGAAGGCCCGCGGTGGCCGCATCATCAATATCACGTCGGTGGTCGGTTCCACGGGCAATCCGGGTCAGATGAACTACGCGGCGGCCAAGGCCGGCGTGGAAGGCATGACGCGCGCCCTGGCAGCCGAGATCGGCAGCCGCAACGTGACCGTGAACTGCGTGGCGCCGGGCTTTATCGATACCGACATGACCAAGGTCCTGTCGGAAGAGCAGCATACGGCGCTGAAGGCCCGGATTCCGCTGGGCCGTCTTGGCCAGCCGGAAGACATCGCCAACGCGGTGGCTTTCCTTGCCGGTCCGCAGGCCGCTTACATCACGGGCACTACGCTGCACGTGAACGGCGGCATGTATATGAACTAACAGCTTGATTCGGTTTCGGTTTCGAGGGAGAAGCCGTACGAAGCCGGGTAAAGCTGCTGTTTTTGAAACCAATCGGGCGCGATTCTTGCAAAGCTTGGCAGGCGGATTTTTTGTGGTCCAAACCTGCTAAAATGCGCCCACTTTTTGTCGAACTTCCCTGGAGGGTTACATGGACAATATCGAACAACGCGTCAAGAAAATCGTGGCTGAACAGCTTGGCGTGGCCGAGGCAGATATCAAGAACGAATCGTCGTTCGTGAACGATCTCGGTGCGGACTCGCTGGACACGGTTGAACTCGTGATGGCGTTGGAAGATGAATTCGGCATGGAAATTCCGGATGAGGAAGCCGAAAAGATCACGACCGTGCAGCAAGCTATCGACTACGCTACCGCGCACGTCAAGGCTTAAGCCGTCGTCATCTGTTCCGAGCCACAGAAGGCGCATGGGCGGGGCCGTCACGGTCCTGTCATGCCGTTTTCTGTGGCTTTCGTCTGTTCGACGAAGCAGAATCGGAATGATCTCAAGCAGCGCGAGGCCCATGGCAATGCCTGCCGGCCGCGCGCGGCGAGATCCGAATCAATCCAATTCCGCTTCACGTACTCGTAGGAAAACATAGTGAGCCGTCGTCGCGTCGTCGTCACTGGGCTTGGCCTTGTGTCTCCTGTCGGAAACACTGTTGCCGAAGGCTGGGCCAACCTGGTTGCCGGCAAGTCCGGCATCGCCACCGTTACCAAATTCGATCACTCCGCCCTGTCGGTGCATTTCGCGGGCGAAGTGAAGGGCTTTAATGCCGAGGAATACATCCCGGCCAAGGAAGCCCGCAATATGGATACCTTTATCCATTTCGGCATTGCCGCGGGTTCCCAGGCGCTGAAGGATAGCGGTATCGAGATTACCGAGGCCAACGCCGAGCGCGTCGGCGTGCTGGTGGGCTCGGGCATCGGCGGGTTGCCGATGATCGAAGACACGCAGATGACGCTGGCCACCCGTGGCCCGCGCCGGATTTCGCCGTTCTTCGTGCCTGGTTCGATCATCAACATGATCGCCGGCCACCTGTCGATCATCCACGGCCTGAAGGGCCCGAATCTCGCGGCCGTCACGGCCTGCACGACCGGCCTGCACAGCATCGGCCTGGCCGCCCGCCTGATCCAGGCCGGCGATGCCGACGCCATGCTGGCGGGTGGTGCCGAATCGACGGTGTCGCCGCTCGGGATTGGCGGCTTTGCCGCGGCCCGCGCGCTGTCGACGCGCAACGAAGATCCGGCCACGGCCTCGCGCCCTTGGGACAAGGATCGCGATGGCTTCGTGCTGGGCGAAGGTGCCGGCGTGATGATGCTGGAAGAGTACGAGTCGGCCAAGGCACGCGGCGCGCGTATCTACGCCGAACTGGTGGGCTTCGGCATGAGCGGTGATGCATTCCACATGACCGCGCCGAACACCGACGGTCCGCGCCGCTGCATGGTTGCCGCGATCAAGGACGCCGGCATCAACCCGGACGAGGTTAGCTACCTCAACGCGCACGGCACCTCGACGCCGCTGGGCGACAAGAACGAAACCGATGCCATCAAGCTGGCGTTCGGCGATCACGCCTACAAGATGGTGGTCAATTCGACGAAGTCGATGACCGGCCACTTGCTGGGCGGCGCCGGTGGGCTCGAGTCGGTCTTCACGGTGCTGGCGATCCATAACCAGGTATCGCCTCCGACCATCAACATCTTCAACCAGGACCCCGAGTGCGACCTGGACTACGCCGCCAACACGGCGCGCGAAATGAAGATCGATGTTGCCGTGAAGAACAACTTCGGTTTTGGCGGCACCAACGGCACGCTTGTGTTCCGCCGTATCTGATCCCGCGCAAGCGGTCTCGCATGCCGGTGAGGTGCTCGCCAGGAGCGCTTCGCCGGTATCGCGCGAGTCCCCAACCATCGCCGCCCTTGACTGATCCGGGTTGCACGCCGGTGCAACCGGTATGCCGGCGATGGAACCAAATTGCGTAGCCTTGGTCACAGAATGCGCTTTGCGATACCCGAAGGCGCCTCGATCGTAGGTAAAATACAACGCTTGTCTTGTCGACGAAACCAAGAGATACACTGCAGCAGGTGAACCATTCGTGAGCGAACGCGAAGCCGATCAGCTTCTAGTTGAACGCGTCCAGCAGGGCGACAAACGGGCCTTTGAATTGCTGGTGGCCAAATACCACCGCAAGATCATCCGCCTGATCTCGCGCCTTGTCCGTGACCCCGCCGAAGTGGAGGATGTGGCGCAGGATGCCTTTATCAAGGCATACCGTGCCTTGCCCCAGTTCCGGGGGGAATCCGCCTTCTACACGTGGCTATACCGCATCGCCGTCAACACCGCCAAGAACTACCTGGCCACCCAGGGACGCCGCCCGGAAGCGTTAAGTGATATCGATGCCGAAGAGGCTGAAACTTTTGCGGACGGTGAGCAACTAAGGGATATCAATACGCCGGAGTCCATGCTCCACACGCGACAGGTAGCCGATACGGTGAACCGTGCGATGGAGGCATTGCCGGAAGAATTACGCACCGCCATCACGCTGCGCGAGATTGAAGGCCTCAGCTATGAGGAAATCGCGGAGGCGATGGCTTGCCCGATCGGCACGGTGCGCTCCCGGATCTTCCGGGCGCGTGAAGCGATTGCCGAGAAATTGCGGCCCTTGCTGGGAACGGCAGAGGGCAAGCGGTGGTAGGTAGTAGTAAGCGATGGTAGTAAGAATGTCGTGCAGCCAGCGTTGCAGCCTATTCCTGCATCGATAAACGACAAGCGGTAGTGACGGGATTTATCGGTGTTCAATGGAATTTCTTGGGGTTGGAAATGGGTCAGGCTCATAAGCAGTCGGTTCATGTAATGGAAGCAGCGGAGCAGATCTCCATCCTGATGGACGGGGAACTGGCAGCGAACGAAGTCGACGCGGCACTCGGCCTCGCCAAGGGCGAGCACGGGATGGCCGACTGGTCGATGTATCAACTGATTGGCGACACGCTGCGTTCGGAAGAACTGACGCACGCGGGTTCGACCGACGAATTTCTCTCCCGATTCTCAGCGCGACTCGAAGCCGAGCCCCATGTGCTCGTGCCGGCGGTGGCCGCGGCAGGCCGTCATCGCCTGCTCGTGCGTCCGTCCTGGGTACGCCGCGTGGTACCCGGTACCGCGATTGCCGCAGCCGTGGCGGCGGTCAGCTGGGTGGTGGTGCCGCAGATGCGCGGCCCGGCCGATGCCGGTGCACCGGACGCCATCGTGGCGCGGGTCGACCAGCAACCTGGCGCCGCGATGAAGGCAGGCGCTCCGGTGGCGCCGGCCGCAGGCGCGATCGTCACCGTCTCGGCGGACAGCGCCCAGATGATTCGCGATCCGCGTCTCGATGAATACCTGCGTGCGCATCGCACGTCGGTCGCAACCGATGCCTTCGTGCCGACCATGCGCACGGTGGCCAACGGTGCCAATTTCTCCCAGGACAATTCGCAGGAATAATGCCGGACATGCAGAAAGGACGGTCGCCCGCCAACGTAGCGGGCGTTCACGGAAAGAAGGGCCTGCGCAGGTCCTTTTTTCTGGCCTTGTGTCTGACCGCTGCCGCCGCCACTGCGCAGCCGTCTGACAGCACGCTGAACCGACGCGACGCCACCGCGTGGCTCAACAAGATCCACCGTGCGGCGCAGCGCGAGAATTATGTCGGCACGCTGATCTACCAGCGCGGCAGCGTCATGCATGCCTCGCGTATCCAGCATTACAGCGACCTCGTCAACAACGAGTACGAACGCCTGGAAACGCTCGATGGCAAGCCGCGCGAAGTGCTGCGTCAGAATGACGTCGTGCACAGCCTGATTCCCGAAGCCAAGCTCGTCGTGGTTGAAAAGCAGGAAGCAAAGGACCGCTTCCCCGCGCTGCTGGCCACGAACAAGAGCGATGTGCTTGATCTCTACGACATGCGCAAGCTGCCGGCGGAGCGCGTGGCCGGGGTCGAGTGCGAAGTCTTTGCGCTGGAGCCGCACGACAATGCGCGCTACGCGGTGCGGCTATGGGCGGACCGGAACTCCGGCCTGCTGATGCGTGCGCAGACGATCGGCGAAGGCAGCAAGGTGCTCGAACAGGTGGCCTTCTCGCAGGTCGATATCGGTGTGCCGTCCGACAAGCAGCGTATCCTGGCGGCGATCAAGGGCGCCAACTCGTGGAACCATTACGAGGTCACCTATCAGCCGGCCAATATTGCCGACGAAGGGTGGTCGATCAATACGCCGCTCAAGGGGTTCCAGAAGATTCGCGAAGTGCGTCGGCCGCTCGGCGAGCTGCGCGCGCCCGCCCAGGGCAGCAAGGCCCCCGGGGTCTTCGAGGTGCTGCAGGTGGTCTATAGCGACGGCCTGACCGGATTGTCGGTGTTTATCGAACCTGTTTCCGAGCAGCGCGCGCGCCGCGAGGGCGTAGCGTCGCTTGGCGCCACCCAGGTGGTGGTGCGGCGCGTGGCCGATTACTGGATCACCGTGGTGGGCGAGGTGCCTGCCGCAACGGTGAAGCAGTTTGCGTCCGGCGTGGAGTACCACCCACCCAAGGCGGTACACTGAGCAGATCTTGGCGTGGCGGCGACGGGGCAGCGAATCCCTCGCCGGACCACCAGGCAGTACGCTTCGCAGGCGTCCCCGGCCTCGCCTGCCGCGAAGCATCCGTTTCTCGCTGATTCTCCCGGGAGTTCGTCGATGATTTCCAGATCCCCGGCCATGGCGCGCGCCATGGTCATGGTTGCCATGCTTGTGCTTGGCCCGGCTGTTTCCGAACTGGGCCACGCCCAGGCGGCGGCCTCGAACTACAACCTGCCTGATTTCACGGACCTCGTCGAAAAGGCCAGCCCGGCCGTGGTCAATATCCGGACCACCGAACGGGTGCGGGCGCGCGGCAATACGCCCGACGACGATGAGATGGCCGAATTCTTCCGCCGCTTCTTTGGTGTGCCGATGCCTGGCACGCCCACGCCACCGCGGCGTGGGCAGCCCCAGACGCCGCCTCAGGGCGAGGAGCAAAGCCGCGGTGTGGGTTCGGGCTTCATCATCAGCCAGGATGGCTATGTCATGACGAACGCCCATGTGGTGGCCGATGCCGAAACGATCTACGTCACGTTGCCGGACAAGCGCGAGTTCAAGGCCAAGCTGATTGGTTCCGACAAGCGTACCGATGTGGCGTTGATCAAGATCGATGCCACCGGGCTGCCCCGCCTGACCCTGGGCGACTCCGACAAGATTCGCCCCGGTGAGTGGGTGCTCGCAATCGGATCGCCGTTCGGGCTCGATAACAGCGTGACCGCGGGCATTGTGTCGGCCAAGGGGCGCGACACCGGTGACTACCTGCCGTTCATCCAGACCGATGTGGCTGTGAACCCCGGTAATTCGGGTGGACCGCTGATCAATCTGCGCGGTGAAGTCATCGGCATCAACTCGCAGATCTACAGCCGCAGCGGCGGCTATATGGGCATTTCGTTTGCGATTCCGATCGACGAGGCCATGCGCGTGACCGAGCAGCTCAAGGTCAGCGGCAAGGTAACGCGCGGCCGCATTGCGGTGGCCATTGGCGATGTGACCAAGGAAGTGGCCGATTCGCTGGGCCTGGGCCGTGCACGTGGTGCGCTGGTCGGCAGCGTCGAGCCGGGCGGCCCGGCCGAGAAGGCGGGGATCGAAGCGGGCGACATCATCCTGAAGTTCAACGGCCGCGATATCGAAAAGGCATCGGACCTGCCGCGCATGGTGGGCGATACCAAGCCGGGTACGCGCGCGCCATTGCAGGTGTGGCGTAAGGGCCAGACGCGCGAGGTGCAGATCACGGTGGCGGAGCTGGAGCCAGACAACGCCAAGGCCGTGGCACGCAAGGGCGACCGTCGAGGCAATGGCAGTGGTAGTGGCGAAGAGCCGCAGCAGGCACCCAAGCCCAATGCACTGGGGCTGATCGTCAACGATCTGCCGGAGGCCCGCTTGCGCGAGCTCAAGGTCAAGTCGGGAGTCGAGGTCGATACCGCCGATGGCCCGGCCGCCCGTGCCGGTATCCGTCCGGGCGACATCATCCTGCGCCTGGGCGATACCGACGTGACCGGTGCCCGCCAGTTCAATGACATGGTCAAGGGACTGGACAAGAACAAGATGGCGGCAGTCTTTGTGCGCCGCGGGGATGCCACGCAGGTATTGACGCTGCGCCCTAGCCAGACGCGCTGACCATCTGGCCAGCGCCTCCGAAGGCATGTGAAAAGCGCCGGACAAACGTCCGGCGCTATCGTTTTCCGGGGCGGGTGCGGCAGGCGCCATCCGCCAGAGGCGCCATGCCTGCTCCGCAGGATCATTTCGCGCGACGGAAGTCCTTGAAAATCCGGTAAAATCGCGGATTGGCGCAAACCATGCGTCCCACCTTCTTGCCGCTCCCGCGCCATCCTGACGCGCCGGGCAGCGCTGGCGTTTCCCAGATCACCAGATGGACCACATTCGTAATTTCTCGATCATTGCCCACATCGACCACGGCAAATCCACGCTGGCCGACCGGATCATTCAGCGCTGCGGCGGGCTGTCCGATCGGGAAATGGAAGCGCAGGTGCTCGACTCGATGGATATCGAGAAGGAGCGCGGCATTACCATCAAGGCCCAGACCGCCGCGCTGAGCTACAAGGCGCGTGACGGCCAGGTCTACAACCTGAACCTGATCGACACCCCCGGACACGTTGACTTCAGCTACGAAGTCAGCCGCTCGCTGTCGGCATGCGAGGGTGCGCTGCTGGTCGTGGACGCGTCGCAGGGCGTGGAAGCCCAGACCGTGGCCAATTGCTACACCGCGATCGAGCTGGGCGTGGAAGTGGTGCCGGTGCTCAATAAGATCGACCTGCCCCAGGCCGACCCGGATAACGCCAAGCAGGAAATCGAAGACGTCATCGGCATCGATGCCAGTGACGCAACGCCATGCTCGGCCAAGACCGGCCTGGGCGTGGAGGACGTGATCGAGGCGCTGATCGCCAAGGTGCCGCCGCCCAAGGGCGATCCCGATGCGCCGCTGCAGGCGCTGATCATCGACTCGTGGTTCGACAACTACGTTGGCGTGGTGATGCTGGTGCGCGTGGTCAATGGCACGATGCGCCCCAAGGACAAGGCCCTGCTGATGGCCACCGGTGCGCAGCATCTGGTCGAGCAGGTCGGTGTGTTCTCGCCGAAGTCGGTCCAGCGCGACGCGCTGAGGGCCGGCGAGGTCGGTTTCGTGATCGCCGGTATCAAGGAACTCAAGGCCGCCAAGGTTGGCGATACGATCACCACCACCACGCGCCGCGCCGAAGCGCCGCTGCCAGGGTTCAAGGAAGTCAAGCCGCAGGTGTTCGCCGGCCTGTATCCGGTGGAGTCGAACCAGTACGAGGCGCTGCGCGAATCGCTCGAGAAACTGCGCCTGAACGACGCGGCGCTGCAGTTCGAGCCCGAAGTGTCGCAGGCACTGGGCTTCGGCTTCCGCTGCGGCTTCCTGGGCCTGCTGCACATGGAAATCGTGCAGGAACGCCTGGAGCGCGAGTTCGACATGGACCTGATCACGACCGCGCCGACCGTGGTCTATCAGGTGGAGCTGCGTGACGGTTCGATGGTCACCGTCGAGAACCCGGCCAAGATGCCCGATCCGGGCAGGATCGAGGCGATCCTGGAGCCGATCGTCACGGTGAACCTGTACATGCCGCAGGACTATGTGGGCTCGGTGATCACGCTGTGCACGCAGAAGCGTGGCTCGCAGATCAACATGAGCTATCACGGCAAGCAGGTGCAGCTCACGTACGAGATCCCGATGGCGGAAATCGTGATGGACTTCTTCGATCGCCTGAAGTCGGTATCGCGTGGCTATGCGTCGATGGACTACGAGTTCAAGGAATACCGTCCGTCGGATGTGGTCAAGGTGGACATCCTGATCAATAGCGACAAGGTCGATGCACTGTCCGTGATCGTGCACCGTTCGAACTCGCAATATCGTGGGCGCGAGGTTGCGGCCAAGATGCGTGAAATCATCCCGCGCCAGATGTATGACGTGGCCATCCAGGCGGCCATCGGCGCGAACATCATTGCGCGCGAAAACGTCAAGGCACTGCGCAAGAACGTGCTGGCCAAGTGCTACGGCGGCGATATCTCGCGTAAGAAGAAGCTGCTTGAAAAGCAGAAGGCCGGCAAGAAGCGCATGAAGCAGGTCGGTACCGTGGAGATTCCCCAGGAAGCCTTCCTGGCGATTCTGCAGGTGGATGACAAATAAGCGCGCGGTAACCGGCGATACCAACAAATCGACATCACTTTAAGCCGTCATGAATTTTGCACTGATCCTTTTTGTGCTGGTGGTCATTACGGGCATTGCCTGGGTCGCGGACAAGCTTGTGTTCGAACGGCAACGCCGTAGCGTTGCCCAGTTGGCGCTCGCGGAGTTCGATGCGCAGCGCCAGCATCTGGCGACTGTCCAGGGCGGCGCCGATCTGGACCGTTCGCGTGCACAACTGGCCGAGGAAAAGCTGCGCCAGCCGTGGTGGCTGGAATATTCGGCGAGCTTCTTCCCCGTGATACTTGCGGTGTTCGTGCTGCGCTCGTTCGTGGTGGAGCCGTTCAAGATTCCTTCGGGATCGATGATCCCGACGCTGCTGATCGGCGACTTCATCCTGGTGAACAAGTACGACTACGGCATCCGCCTGCCGGTGGTGAACAAGAAGATCATCAGTGTTGGCGAGCCGCAACGCGGCGACGTGATGGTGTTCCGTTACCCGAAGGACGAATCGCTCGACTACATCAAGCGGGTGATCGGCGTGCCGGGCGACGTGGTGCGCTATGAAAACAAGAAGCTGACCATCAACGGCAAGCCGGCCGAATACGACCAGTTGCCCGACTACCTCGACGAAGAACGCCTCGCGTACTCGAAACACTTTACCGAGAAGCTGCCGGGCGGGCCGGAACATGGCATCCTGAACGACGCGGACCGGCCGGCTTTCGTGGCCGGGGCCGATCCCGATTTTCCGTTCCGCGAGAACTGCACTTACAATCAGCAGGGGCTGACGTGTAAAGTGCCTGAAGGTCACTATTTCGTCATGGGGGATAACCGTGACAACAGCCTCGATTCACGCTATTGGGGTTTCGTGCCGGACAAGAACATTGTCGGCAGGGCATTCCTGATCTGGATGAATCTGGGCAATTTCGGGCGCGTGGGATCGTTCAAATAACGTCTGGCAATCACCACGCGGCGCAAAACACTCAATAAAAGAGGGCAGCGCAATGGGTCAAGAGTTTGGGAAAAGCAGGGGGAAAATCCGTCTTGATGTGATCAATAGATCGCGTGGATCACGAGGATTTTCATTAGGGTCGTTGCTGGTGGTCGTCATTATCGTGGCGGCCGTGGCGTTGCCGGCGCTGAAGTCGTTGCCAAGCGTGATGGAGTATTTCTCGGTCAAGCGGGCGGTGAACTATGCCCGGGACAGTTCCGCCAACCGCAAGGAACTTGCCGCCAATTTCGACAAGCAGGCCCTGATCGACAACATTCATTCGCTCAAGGGCGAGGACCTCGATGTGTTCGAGGACGAGGGCGGGCGGGTTCGCTCGGTTGCCTTCGAGTACCGGACCGAAGTCCAGATCTACGGTCCGTTGAGTTTTTTGATTACCTATACGGGAACGCAGTAACGACATGACCCTCGATGCCTTGCAGCAACGTCTCGGCTACCGATTCAGCAAGCCCGAATTGCTGCAGCAGGCGCTCACGCATCGCAGTCATAGCGCGCAGCACAACGAACGGCTTGAATTCCTTGGCGATTCGGTGCTGAACTGCGCGGTTGCCGACATGCTCTACGGCATGTTTGGCAAGCTGGACGAAGGCGACTTGTCCCGCGTGCGCGCCAACCTGGTCAAGCAGCAGGCGCTGTACGAGATTGCGCAGATGCTGCAGCTTTCCGACGCCTTGCGACTTGGCGAGGGCGAACTGAAGAGCGGCGGCTTCCGCCGTCCGTCGATTCTTGCCGATGCGCTCGAGGCAATCGTCGGCGCAGTGTTCCTCGACAGCGGATTCGACGCCGCGCGCGCGTTGATCCGCAAGCTGTATATCCCGATCCTGGAGCAGGTGGATCCGCGTACGCTGGGCAAGGATGCCAAGACGCTGCTTCAGGAGTACCTGCAGGGCCACAAGATTGCCCTGCCGCAGTACAACGTAATTGCCACCCACGGCGCGGCGCACAGCCAGCAATTTGAAGTCGAGTGCATCGTGCCTAAACTGGAAGTACGCGTGTTTGGCACCGGCGCGTCGCGGCGCGCTGCCGAACAGGCAGCCGCCAAGCTTGCGCTGGACGAGGTCCAGAAGCTCGTGCCTCAACTGCTCAAGCGCAGCCGCGCCGAACGCACTGGCAAGACGCGCAAGCAGCCGGTGCCGCCGGATCCCCAGTTGTCTCTCAGGTTGAAGGAATGACCGAATCTCTCCCTCCGCAGCAGGACGCGGCGGAACCGTCCGGAGCCCCGGCTTTCCGCTGCGGCACCGTGGCCATCGTTGGCCGTCCCAATGTTGGCAAGTCCACGCTGATGAATGCGCTGGTCGGCCAGAAGATCAGCATCACGTCGCGCAAGGCACAGACCACGCGTCACCGTATCGTCGGTATCCAGACCACGGACGATACGCAGTTCGTGTTCGCCGACACGCCGGGTTTCCAGACGCGCCATGCCAGTGCGCTGAACCGTTCGCTGAACCGTGCGGTGACGTCCACGCTGTCGTCGGTGGATGTGGTGCTGTACGTTGTCGAAGCCGGCTATTTTGGTGCCGACGACGAGAAGGTGCTGGCGCTGCTGCCGAAGAACGTGCCGGTGCTGCTGGTGTGCAACAAGCTCGATCGTATCGGCGAAGGCCGTGCTGAAGTGATGATGCCGTTCCTGGAGCAGATGGGGCAGCGCTTTCCGTTCACGGAAGTGGTGCCGATGTCCGCCAAGACGCGCGATCACATCGCGCGCCTGCTGGCCATTGTCCGCCCGTATCTGCCCGAAGGCGAACCGATGTACGACGTCGATGCGATGACCGATCGCAGCGAACGCTTCCTGGCGTCGGAAATCATTCGCGAGAAGGTGTTCCGCTGGACTGGCGACGAACTGCCCTATACCAGCACCGTGATCATCGACAAGTTCGAGACCGAAGGACGCCTGCGCCGGGTCTTTGCCACCATCCTCGTCGAGCGCGATGCGCACAAGGCGATGATCATTGGCAACAAGGGCGCCAGGCTCAAGCAGATCTCGACCGACGCGCGCCTCGACATGGAGAAGCTGTTCGACGGCAAGGTCTACCTGGAAATGTGGATCAAGGTCAAGAGCGGCTGGGCCGACAACGAAGCCGGATTGCGTGCCTACGGCTACGAGTGAGCAAGATGCCTGACGTGCGCCGCGCTGCCGCGCCGCGTGCGCGCAGCGCCGATCCGGTTGCCGAGGAAGCGGCGGAGGTACTGGGGGCGGGCGTGGTTGCCACGCTGAGTCCGGCAGTGGCCGCCGGCCGCGAAATGATGGACCGCGCGATGCGTATCGTGCCGGCGCGGTCTGAACTACGCGTGAGCAATGAGGCGGGCTTTGTCCTGCACGCCTATCCGTACCGCGAAACCAGCCTGATCCTCGACGTCTTCACGCGTGACCACGGCCGTATGGCGATGGTGGCCAAGGGCGCCAAGCGTCCTCATTCGGCATTGCGTGCGGTGTTGCAGCATTTTCATCCGGTCTCGCTGTCGTGGACCGGCCGTGGCGAGGTCAAGACACTGACCAAGGCCGAGTACGTGGGCGGCATGCTGCCGCTGGCCGGCGATGGGCTGTTGTCGGGCTTCTACCTGAACGAGCTGCTGCTGCGTTTCTGCCCGCGCGAGGATGCCCATCCCGCGCTGTTCAAGCACTACATGATCACGCTGACGCGGCTGGCGCATGGCGAAGCGGCCAGCCTGGTGCTGCGCAGTTTCGAGCGTGTGCTGTTGCAGGAGACCGGCTTTGCCGTGGCGTTCGACCAGTGCATCAAGACCGGCGAACGCGTGCAAGCGGGCCTCGATTACGTCTATCAGCCGGAGCGTGGCGTACGCCGCGCCCATGCGAGCGATCCGTCGAGTTGGCCCGTGGTGTCGGGGCAGACGCTGCTCGACATGGCGCAGGACGACTATGCGCGCGCGCAGACTGTTTCGCAAAGCCGCGCGCTGATGCGGTTCCTGCTGCATTATTATCTGCAGGGTGAGCCGCTGAAAACGCGCCAGATCCTGATCGATCTGCAGTACCTTTGATTCCCATCTTCTTCCGAGCAAGCCGGCATGATCTTCCACGCGAATCCCGGGGTCATCGACCTTGGTGTCAATATCGATCACGTTGCCACGCTGCGTAATGCGCGCGGCACGGTGTATCCCGATCCGGTCCAGGCCGCGCTGCAGGCTGAAGAAGCCGGCGCCGACGTGATCACGCTGCACCTGCGCGAGGACCGTCGCCATATCCGCGATGCCGATGTGCGCACGCTGCGGCCGCAACTGGCCACGCGCATGAACCTCGAATGCGCGATCACGCGGGAGATGCTCGACATCGCCTGCGAGATCAAGCCCCAGGATGTCTGCCTGGTGCCCGAGAAACGCGAGGAGGTCACTACCGAAGGCGGGCTCGACGTGGCTGGCCATTTCGAGCAGGTCAGTGCCGCGTGCCGCCAATTGGCCGATGCGGGCATTCGCGTATCGCTGTTCATTGATGCCGATCCGGACCAGATCGCGGCTGCCGCTGCGTGCAAGGCCCCGGTGATCGAAATTCATACGGGCCGCTACGCCGATGCCCACACGGCCGATGAACAGGCGGCCGAATTCCGGCGTGTGGCGGAAGCCGTCGACGCGGGCCAGAAGCATGGCCTGATCGTCAACGCCGGCCACGGCCTGCACTATACGAACGTGCAGCCGATTGCCGCGCTGCCGGGCATCAAGGAGCTGAACATCGGTCACGCCATCGTGGCGCATGCCGTGTTTGTCGGCTGGCAGAACGCGGTGCGCGAGATGAAGGCCATCATGGTGGCCGCGCGCCTGGGTAGTCGCTATCCGGTTCCCGGGCAGGCCGCGTGATCTACGGCGTCGGCACCGACATCATCCAGATCGATCGCGTGCAAGGCGTGATGGAACGCACGCGCGGCCGGTTTGCCGAAAAGGTGCTCGGGCCGCGCGAGCTGAAGGTCTATCACGCGCGCAAGGCGCGCTCCGAAAAGCGTGGCCTGGCCTTTCTGGCCACGCGGTTCGCCGCCAAGGAAGCGTTTTCGAAGGCCATCGGCCTGGGCATGCGCTGGCCCATGACGTGGCGGGCCATGGAGCTGTTGAACCTGCCCTCGGGCGAGCCGACGCCGCAATGCACGGGCGAACTGGCCGAATGGGTGCGGGAACGTGGCCTGACCATTCGGGTCAGTGTCAGTGACGAACATGACTATGCGGTCGCCTTCGCGATCGCGGAGCGGACTGGCCAGCCCGGTCCGCTGCCTGAACCAGCCTCCAACTAGATTGATATGAACAAGAAAGTCTCCGGCAAGCGTCCGGGCCCGGTGGTGCTCGATGTCGTGGGCAAGCAGCTCAACGAAGAAGACGAACGCCGCATCGCGCATCCGCTGACTGGCGGTGTGATCCTGTTCGCGCGCAACTTCGAATCGCGCGCGCAGTTGGTGGCGCTGACGCGTGCCATTCGCAATGTGCGTGACGACGTGCTGATCTGCATCGACCACGAAGGCGGTCGCGTGCAACGTGCCAAGACCGATGGCTTTACGCACCTGCCGGCCATGGCGAAGCTTGGCGAGTTGTGGGACCGCGATGTGCTGGTCGCCACCAAGGCTGCCATTGCCTGTGGCTACGTGCTGGCGGCGGAATTGCGTGCGTGCGATATCGATCTGAGCTTTACGCCGGTGCTCGACCTGGATTTTGGTCGCAGCGGTGTAATTGGCGATCGTGCCTTCCACGCCGATCCGCGCGTGGTCACGATGCTGGCCAATCATTTGACGCATGGCCTGCTGCTGGCCGGCATGGCCAACTGCGGCAAGCATTTTCCGGGTCATGGCTATGTCGAGGCTGATTCGCACGTGGCCGTGCCGGTCGACGAACGCACGCTCGACGAGATCCTCGCGCACGATGCGCGCCCGTACGACTGGATGGGGCAGGCGCTGGCGTCAGTGATGCCGGCCCATGTCATCTATCCGAAGGTGGATCCGAATCCGGCTGGTTTCTCGCGTTTCTGGCTGCAGGACGTGCTGCGCGCGCAATTCGGCTTCGAGGGCGTGATCTTCAGCGACGATCTCAGCATGGAGGGTGCCAGCGTGGCCGGCAGCGTCACGCAGGGTGCGCGTGCCGCACTGGACGCCGGTTGCGACATGGTCCTGATCTGCAATAACCCCGACCGGGCCGACCAGTTGCTGACCGAACTCGATGTGTCGACCAGCAAGGCATCGCAACGTCGTATCCGCAAGCTGTTCGGGCGCAGGAAGCCGCTGGACTGGAACAAGCTGGAGCAGGAAGCCGAGTATCGCGCCGCAATGCGTTTGCTGAAGGATCTGAAGCTGATCGCCTGATTTCGAACCAGGCACACAAAACAAAAAGGCAGCCGAGGCTGCCTTTTTTATCGCGTGTCGCCGTGAAACTTAGTTGGCGCGGCTGCGGTATTCGCCGGTACGCGTGTCGATTTCGATCTTGTCGCCGATATTGCAGAACAGCGGCACTTGCAGTTCGAAGCCGGTATTGATCTTGGCGCCCTTGAGCACCTTGCCCGACGACGTGTCGCCCTTGACGGCCGGTTCCGTGTAGATGATTTCACGAACCAGCGTGGTCGGCATGTCTACCGAGATGGCCTTCTCGTTGTAGAACACCACTTCCACGGCCATGCCGTCTTCGAGGTAGTTCAGCGCGTCACCCATGCTGTCCTTCTCGACTTCGAACTGGTTGTAGTCGGAGTCCATGAACACGTACATCGGGTCAGCGAAGTACGAGTACGTGCATTCGCGGCGCTCCAGCACCACCACTTCGAACTTGTCGTCAGCCTTGAAGACGGATTCGCCCGGGGCTTCCGTCAGCAGGTTCTTGTACTTCATCTTGACGACGGCGGCGTTGCGGCCCGACTTGTTGTACTCGGCCTTTTGAACCACCATCGGGTCGGAACCGATCATGAACACGTTGCCGACGCGGAGTTCCTGTGCGATTTTCATCTGAACTGTCTTCCTGAAAAAAATGGTCCGGGATCGATATATGCCCGGGAATAGGTATGGCGAAGGCGCGCAGCCGGCAGTTTGTTCTTGGGCCTTGAAACTTGGCTCGCCATCAAAATCAACCGGCTATTTTACCTGATTTTCGCTGAAGGCCACGAGATTCGCCGCGAGATCGCCCAAGTGCTGCAATTGCCGCTGCCAACGCTCCATGCCGGCGGTCAAGGCGGGCAATTGTGCGTGGAGGGCCGCCCAGTCCGGGCGGTTGCCATAGCCATTCCAAGCATGCGAAAAATCGGTCAGCGCCGCGGAGGCCTCCGGGGCCACTCCGGCGCGCGCAAAACGTTCGAGCCAGGCATCGAGCTTGATATGGTGTGCCTGGTCGTCTTGTGGGTAAATCTGCCAGATCATTGGCCGTGCGGCCCAATGGGCGCGCACGCAGGAATCCTCGCCGCGCACGAAGTTGATATCGCAGGCCCATAGCAATTCGTCATAGTGTTCCTGGCGGACAAACGGGATGCCGTGGACGATCAGGTTGCCGCGGCAGTGCGTGGTGCCAGGCGTAAGTGCGGCGCCCAGCCATTGTTCGATCTGCGTGGCCGCCAGGCCCTGTGGCACGAAGCATTCGATCGCGGTGGTACCGTCGCGCCATTGTTCGAGTAGTGGGGGTGTGGCGGCGTTGGCGTAGGCGAACAGGCTGACCTTGAGCGAATGCGCGGTGGGCTGTACGCCAAGCCGGTGCCACAGCGTGGCTTGCGCGGCGGGGCTGGCGCGGAGCGTGTCGCGCGACGCGCCAAGCATCGATTCGCGCAGCAGTCCGCCGGTGCCGCGTGCAAAGCCGGGGAAGAAGAAGTACTTGGTCAGTGGCAGCCGTGGGTGCGGCGATGCCATCGCGTGGTGTTCGCTCACCCATGGCTCGGCGCTCATGTATTCCAGATTGATCCAGACCGGCTTGCGCGCGGCAGCGGCCATCGCGGCCAGGAACGATTCGGGCAGGTGGCAGGCGAACGCCTCGATCACGACATCGTGGGGCGCTGGGGCTTCGAACGGTGCCGCCGGTGTCGGATCCCAGCGATGTACGTCGACGCCGGCCAGTCGCTGCTGGGTCAGGGTCGGGCTGATTTCAGGGGCCAGGCGCGCGAAGCTGTGCAGGTCGTCTACCCAGAGTCGCACCGTGTGACCATGCTCCTGCGCCAACTGGCGCGCCAGTCGCCAGCAGACGCCGATGTCTCCGAAATTGTCGATGACGGTGCAGAAGATGTCCCAGGAACGGATTGGCATGGCGCTGAAGGCGGTCCGCAAGAGAAAAGTCTCACAGACGAATTGCTCTAAACTTGCGATTCTAGGCGTGCCACGGGTCGGCGCGCCATCTTCGTCCAATCATCCCCCCGATGCCCGAGCAGGAACCTGTCCCTTCGCTTGATCCCGTGCCGCCTACGCCAGAGCTTGAGCCGGAGCCGCCCGACGTGCCAGGCTTCGATCCGCGTCCGATCCTGGCGCGCATGCCGGGGCTGCCGGGCGTCTATCGCTATATCGATGCCGATGGCAACGTGCTTTATGTGGGCAAGGCGCGCGACCTGAAAAAACGGGTGTCGAGCTATTTCAACAAGACGCAGTTGTCGCCGCGCATTGCGATGATGGTGGGCAAGATCGCGCGCATCGAGACCACGGTCGTGCGTACCGAGGCCGAGGCACTGCTGCTTGAGAACAATCTCATCAAGGCACTGGCGCCGCGTTACAACATCCTGTTTCGCGATGACAAGTCATATCCGTTCCTGAAGCTGACCGGGCACAAGTTTCCGCGCATGGCGTATTACCGTGGCGCCACCGATCGCAAGCACCAGTACTTCGGCCCGTTCCCAAGTGCCCATGCGGTGCGCGAAAGCATGCAGATCCTGCAGAAGGTGTTCCGGTTGCGCACCTGCGAGGACACGGTGTTCAACAATCGCACGCGTCCGTGCCTGTTGCACCAGATCCACCGCTGCACGGCGCCGTGCGTGAACGCGATCAGCGAGGAAGATTACGCGCGCGACGTGGGTAACGCGGCGCGCTTCCTGCAAGGGCGCGAGACCGAGGTGCTGGAGGGCCTGCAGGGCAAGATGGAAGCGCACGCACTGGAGCTGAAATTCGAGCAGGCTGCCGCGGTGCGCGACCAGATCGCTGCGCTGTCGACGGTGCTCAAGCGCCAGGCGGTGGAAGAGGTCGGGCAGGCGCGCGATATCGACATCCTGGCCGTCGCCGTGCAGGGCGGCCGCGCCTGCGTGAACCTGGCGATGGTGCGCGGCGGGCGGCATCTGGGCGACAAGGCTTATTTCCCCGCGCATGCCGACGAGGCGGCGATGATCGTCGAGGAAAGTGACGACGCGGGCGACGACGCGGGTGAGGGCGCCAGCGATGAGGTTATCGAAGCCTCGGTGGCCGCTGCCGGGCCGCTTTCGGTGGACCGCATTGCCGCCCGTGTGTTGTCGGCGTTCATGGTCCAGCATTACCTGGATCAGGCTGCGCCGCCGATCGTGGTGGTCAGCCATCTGCCTGCGGACAAGGCCGTGGTCGAGGCGTTGTCGATGCAGGCCGGCCGCAAGGTGGCGCTGGTGCGCCAGCCGCAAGGGCAGCGCAAGGTCTGGCTGGAAATGGCTACCCAGGGCGCTGGCCTGGCGCTCGCCCGCCGCCTGGCCGAGCAGGGCAGCCAGGAAGCGCGCACGCGTGCGCTGGCCGAGACCATCGGGCTCGACATGGAAGACCTGGCGATGTTGCGCATCGAATGCTTCGACATCAGCCATACGGCCGGCGAGGCCACCCAGGCCTCTTGCGTGGTGTTCCATCACCATGAGATGCAGAACGGGGAATACCGGCGCTTCAACATTACCGACATCACGCCCGGCGACGACTATGCCGCGATGCGCCAGGTGTTGACGCGCCGCTACCAGAAGCTGGTCGAGCAGATCCAGGAGGATGGCGGCGACCCGAATGATGCCGGAGCCGATGGCGTGCCGCGCATGCCGCGCGTGGTGTTGATCGACGGCGGCAAGGGGCAGGTCGAGGTGGCGCGTCAGGTATTCGAGGAACTTGGGCTCGATATCGGCCTGCTGGTCGGCGTGGCCAAGGGCGAAGGCCGCAAGGTGGGGCTTGAAACGCTGGTGTTTGCCGATGGCCGTCCGTCGCTGGAGCTGGGGCAGGGCAGTGCCGCGCTGATGCTGGTGGCGCAGATCCGCGACGAAGCGCACCGTTTTGCGATTACGGGCATGCGCGCCAAGCGGGCTCGTGCCCGGACCACGTCGCGGCTGGAGGAGATCGAAGGGGTCGGCGCGCGCCGCCGGCAAAAGCTGCTGACGCGCTTTGGCGGTTTGCGGGGCGTGATGGCGGCAAGCATCGACGAACTGGCCAGCGTCGAAGGTATCTCGCGCACGCTGGCCGAGGAGATCTACCGCCAGTTGCACTGACGCAGGCAGGGGTCGGGCTATTGGCGGTCGGCATGTATTGGGCGGTTTTCGGTTTGGAAGCTACGGATTCAGACCGAAATAGGCGACAATCGCGCCAGCCGACCTCGATTGCGCCCTCGAAGCAACCTCGAAGCAAATTTTAGGCGTCATCGAAGCGACATCGCAGACCAGCCTGATTCCTGGCCCACGAACGTACTGCCCATGCCACTGAACATACCCATCCTGCTGACCTGGCTTCGCGTGGCCATGATCCCGCTCGTCGTCGGGGTCTACTACCTGCCCGAGGCCTGGTTGCCGATGCATACCAAGAATGTGACGGCGGCATCGTTCTTCATCATCGCCGCTGTGACCGACTGGCTGGACGGTTTCCTGGCGCGACGCTGGAACCAGACGTCGGCGTTTGGTGCCTTTCTCGACCCGGTGGCAGACAAGCTGATGGTGACCGCGGCGCTGTTGTCGCTGCTGGCGCTGGGCCGGGTTGCAGACCTGATCGCGCTGGTGATCATTGGTCGCGAGATCACCATTTCGGCGCTGCGCGAGTGGATGGCGCAGATCGGCGCGTCGAAGAGCGTGGCGGTGAACTTCCTGGGCAAGCTCAAGACCACGGTGCAGATGATTGCGATCCCGCTGCTGCTGTTCAACGATTCGCTGTTCGGGTTCGATGCATCGGTGCTGGGTGGCTGGATGATCTATCTGGCGGCGGTGCTGACGCTGTGGTCGATGATCTATTACATGAAGCTCGCATGGCCACAGATCCGCGAGCGTAGCGAGGCGTTGAGCGGGGCGCGCGCACAAAAATGAAATTCATGAAAAAAGTTGTTGACGAGCCGGTTCTTCCTTTGCAATAATCTCGTTCTCGCTGCTGACGACACAAACGAAAGCAGCAAGATAAGCGGTACTTAGCGCGAATTGCCAGCATAAAGCTGCGTAGTTAAAAGAAGTTGCGCGATAGTCTGCTTTTCGGTAAGATGCAGGGCCCTGCGGGAGTAGCTCAGTTGGTAGAGCGCAACCTTGCCAAGGTTGAGGTCGCGAGT
>CAUUBQ010000083.1:0-33496 GCA_963543405.1 uncultured Cupriavidus sp. | reverse complement strand
GACCAGGACCACGGGCTCATCCTTGAGCAGCTTGATGGTCGCCGGGTCATCCGCGTAGCGCTTGAAGCGCACCAGCTTGCAGAATGGCTTTTCGAGCACGGTCTGTTCGACGATCGGAATATCGCGCCCGTTGGAGCGCACGTTCTTGATGTCGAAGGACGGCTTCTCGTATTCCTTGCCGAGCCGGTATAGCAGCTCATAGCCCGCGGCCATCCGGGGCGCGCCTGGTATCAGCGAGAGGGGGCTGAGGGGGTTGTGGAATGTCTTGGCGGTCGCCTGGGCCCACGCGGTCAGCGGGTTCAGCATCGAGCGCTGGAATTCATGCAGTTGGTAAAGCATGCTGGTACCTGTCTAGCCTTTCTTGTCGCGAGTGCTTGTCGCGCAACTGATTATGCCCGCAATCGAACGATCGTGCTTTGAAGCATACACTTCCAAGTTACGCCAGCAAGCGGGGAAGACAATAGGACATTGGCGCTAAATTCGGATGACATCCACCTGCATCGATAAAAAAGGCGCCCTGGAGTGGCTTCCAGGGCGCCTTTTTGTCGTTCCACCGATCCGGGTGTTGCTTTTTGGTGCAACCGCCCGGTGTGGCGCTATTGCCTTACGGCTTAATAAACGGCGGCGATCGCGTTGACCACGGCGTCGATATTGCGGCTGTTCAGCGCGGCCACGCAGATACGGCCGGTGCCCACGGCGTAGATGCCGTGTTCATTGCGCAGCACATCGACCTGGGCCGAGGTCAGGCCCGAGTACGAGAACATGCCGCGCTGGGCCTTCACGAACGAGAAGTCGCCGGGCACGCCCTTGGCAGCCAGCTTGTCCACCAGTGCATTGCGCATCAGCTTGATGCGGTCGCGCATTTCGGCCAGTTCCTGCTCCCACATGGCGCGCAGTTCCGGGCTGTTCAGCACGGTGGCTACCACGGTGCCGCCATGGGTCGGCGGGTTCGAGTAGTTCGTGCGGATGACACGCTTGATCTGCGACATCACGCGCTGGGCTTCTTCCTTGCCCGTGGTCACGATCGACAGGGCGCCCACGCGCTCGCCATACAGCGAGAAGCTCTTCGAGAACGAGCTCGACACGAAGAACGGCAGGCCCGAATCGGCGAACAGGCGCACTGCGGCGCCGTCCGGTTCGATGCCTTCGGCAAAGCCCTGGTAGGCCATGTCCAGGAACGGGATCAGGTTGCGTTCCTTGACCAGTTCCACCACCTGCTTCCATTGCGCGTCGTTCAGGTCCACGCCGGTCGGGTTGTGGCAGCAGGCGTGCAGCACGACGATGGTGTTGGCCGGGTACGACTTCAGCGATTCCACCATGCCGGCGAAATTCAGGCCGTGCGTCGGGGCGTCGTAGTAGGTGTAGTTCACGACCGGGAAGCCGGCGGCTTCGAACAGCGCGCGGTGGTTTTCCCAGCTCGGGTCGCTGATGGCCACCGATGCGTTCGGGTACAGGCGCTTCAGGAAGTCGGCGCCGATCTTCAGGGCACCGGTGCCGCCGAGTGCCTGCGCCGTCACGACGCGGCCTTCGGTGATCAGCGCCGATTCCTTGCCGAACAGCAGGGTCTGCACGGCCTGGTCATAGGCGGCGATCCCTTCGATCGGCAGGTAGCCACGCGGGGTGGCGGTGGTCAGGCGGGCCTTCTCGGCTTCCTGTACGGCGCGCAGCAGCGGGATTTTCCCTTCGTCGGTGAAGTACACGCCAACGCCCAGATTCACCTTGGTGGAACGCGTATCGGCATTGAATGCTTCATTCAGGCCCAGGATCGGGTCGCGCGGGGCCATCTCGACGGCAGAAAACAAACTCATTTGGGATCTCGTGGTCAGCTGTGTAACAAAACGGAGGGCGTAGAATGCTTCGGACTGCGCTGTGGCTGCGGCGGAACACTTCTGCGGCAGCATCCTGACACTACTGACAGAACCTGACAGCAGCCTCGGGCACACTGGGCTTGAACCGATCCGCGCAACCCCAAGATTCTAGCGTATCCGCCAGTTTTCCTCAGGTATTTCCCCTACGTTTATGACGAATCTCGCTGAAGTCGCCCCGCCCCTGGACGAAGATAAATTCGTCACTTTTCCAGGGTCGCCGTTCCACCTGTACCAGCCGTACCTGCCCGCCGGCGACCAGCCCGAGGCCATTCGCCAACTGGTGGAAGGTGTGGAGGACGGCCTGTCGTACCAGACGCTGCTGGGCGTGACGGGGTCGGGCAAGACGTTCACGATGGCCAATGTGATCGCGCGCATGGGCCGGCCGGCCATCGTGTTCGCGCCGAACAAGACGCTGGCGGCGCAGTTGTATTCGGAATTCCGGGAGTTCTTTCCGCGCAATGCGGTCGAGTACTTCGTCAGCTACTACGACTACTACCAGCCTGAGGCCTATGTGCCGCAGCGCGACCTGTTTATCGAGAAGGACTCGTCGATCAACGAGCATATCGAGCAGATGCGGCTGTCGGCCACCAAGAGCCTGCTCGAACGGCGCGACACGATCATCGTGGCGACTGTGTCGGCCATCTACGGTATCGGCAATCCGAGCGAATACCATCAGATGATCCTGACGTTGCGCACCGGTGACAAGATCAGCCAGCGCGACGTGATCGCGCGGCTAATCGCGATGCAGTACACGCGCAACGAGACCGATTTCCAGCGCGGCACGTTCCGCGTGCGCGGCGATACGCTCGATATTTTCCCTGCCGAGCATGCGGAGATGGCGGTGCGGCTGGAACTGTTCGACGACGAGATCGATTCGCTGCAGTTCTTCGATCCGCTGACCGGCCGCGTGCGCCAGAAGATTCCGCGCTTCACGGTCTATCCGTCGAGCCACTATGTGACGCCGCGCGAAACCGTGCTGCGCGCGATCGAGGAGATCAAGGTCGAATTGCGCGCGCGGCTCGATTTCTTCTATAAGGAGAACCGGCTCGTGGAGGCGCAACGGCTCGAGCAGCGCACGCGCTTCGACCTGGAAATGCTTTCGGAACTGGGCTTCTGCAAGGGCATCGAGAACTATTCGCGGCACCTGTCCGGCGCAAAGCCCGGTGAGCCGCCGCCGACGCTGGTCGATTACCTGCCGCCCGATGCGCTGATGTTCCTTGACGAATCGCACGTGCTGATCGGACAGCTCAATGGCATGTACAACGGCGACCGCGCGCGCAAGACCACGCTCGTCGAGTATGGCTTCCGGCTGCCTTCGGCCTTGGACAACCGGCCGCTCAAGTTCGACGAATACGAGCGCAAGATGCGCCAGGCTGTATTTGTCACGGCCACGCCGGCCAACTACGAGAAGGAACATGCGGGGCAGGTGGTGGAGCAGGTGGTGCGTCCGACCGGCCTGGTCGACCCGATCATCCACGTACGCCCGGCTACCACGCAGATCGATGATCTGCTCAGTGAGATTCATGAGCGGCTGAAGGTCAACGAGCGCGTGCTGGTGACCACGCTGACCAAGCGCATGGCCGAACAATTGACCGAGTTCCTGTCGGAAAACGGCATCAGGGTGCGCTACCTGCATTCGGATATCGATACCGTGGAACGCGTGGAGATCATCCGTGACCTGCGCCTCGGTACGTTCGATGTGCTGGTGGGCATCAACCTGCTGCGCGAGGGCCTCGATATCCCCGAAGTGTCGCTTGTGGCCATTCTCGATGCCGACAAGGAGGGTTTCCTGCGCGCGGAACGCTCGCTGATCCAGACCATCGGGCGCGCGGCACGTAACGTCAATGGCACCGCCATCCTCTACGGCGACCGCATGACCGACTCGATGAAGGTCGCGATCCAGGAGACCGAGCGGCGCCGCGCGAAGCAGATGGCGCACAACGAAGCGCACGGCATTACGCCGCGTGGCGTGGTCAAGCGCATCAAGGACATTATCGATGGCGTGTACGACGCCGACGAGGTCAAGGCCGAACTGAGCGCCGCCGCCGAGCGGGCGAAATACGAGGACATGAGCGAGAAGCAGGTGGCCAAGGAGATCAAGCGCCTGGAGAAGCAGATGCTCGACCATGCCAAGAACCTGGAGTTCGAGAAGGCCGCACAGGTGCGCGACCAGCTGGCCAAGCTGCGTGCCCAGGTGTTTGGCGCGAGTGCCGAGGGCGACCATCTGCTTCCGCCGTCAAGCTGAGGATTTTCCCGAGCGGCACGCGGTGCGCATGTTGCGCCACGGCATCCTATAGTGATTGGGCAGCCCGCCACGCGCAGGGCGCCCGATTACCGACCAGGAGCGTGCCATGGTGACACAGTTCGAATATGGTGGTTATGCAGTCGTGGCCCGCGCAATTCCGCATGCGGGCGGTGGTTTTGCCGGGGTGTTGACCATTGCCGATGCGTTTGGCGAACCGGGCGGACCGACGTTTGAAACAGAGACCGGCGCGGCAGAAACGCCAGAGGCAGCGCTTGCCCTGGCTGAAGCCGAAGCCATGCGTACCATAGATGCCGGCGAAGTGAACTAGCCCGGGCCTGGGGTTGGTATAAGACACAGCCGGCCAGGAGACAACGAATGGCCTATAGCAGCGAGTGGAAGAAGAAGGTTTACGAAACGCACGAGATCCAGGTGCTGGTGAAACCTCGTTCACCGATCGAATGGGACTACACCGTACGGGTCTGCCGCAAGGGGACGAATATCCGCGCGGCCGGCACGCTCGTCGAAACGGCCCCACCCACTGAACACTACAAGACGCCCGAGGAGGCCGAGGTCGCCGGATTCGCGCGCGGCAAGCTACTCGCGGAGCAACTCTAGCGTTGGCTTGCACGGCGTCAGTTTTGCGGATGGCCTTCGGGCGGTAAAATCGGCGCCGATGAAAAAATACGCAATCCTGATGTGCTGCATGGGCAATATCTGCCGTTCCCCGACGGCGGAGGGTGTCCTGCGCGCCAAACTGCAGGCCGCGGGCCTGACCGATCGTGTCGAGCTGGATTCGGCCGGCACGCATGACTATCACGTGGGCCGTGCACCGGACGCGCGCAGCCAGCGCCACGCGCTGCAGCGCGGCTACGACCTGTCCGCGCTGCGTGCGCGGCAGGTGGGCCGGGCCGATCTCGAGCGCTTTGACCTGGTGCTGGCGATGGACCACGCCAATCTGTCGGCGCTGCACCGGCTGCATCCCGAGGTCAGCCCGGACCGCCTGCGCCTGCTGATGAGCTTCGCCACGCACCACCGGGCCGACGAAGTGCCCGATCCCTACTACGGCGAGGGCGATGGCTTCGAGCGCGTGCTCGACTATATCGAGGATGCCTGCGACGGCCTGGTCGACGTGCTCAAGCAGAAGTTGGCCTGATGGTGCGTTCGCTGTTCCACAAATGGCGCAAGTGGCGCGAATCTCGCAATGCCAGCCTGCAACTCGATACCATCCTGGCCGCGGCCGACGCCGAGGCGCCGCTGGCAGACCGCAATGCGTGGCTGATCGAACTTGGTTACTGGCTGCGACGCGACGGTCAGCTCGGCGGCGAGCCCGCTGACGAGGTGTCCGGCGCACGCAGCTATCCCGCGCACGTACGCCTGCGCTACCTGCTGCAGGTGCTGGCGCGGCATCCGGATTGGGCCGAATCATTCGCGCGCACCGTACGATCGATCGTGCGCGATAACGATCCCACCTCATTGTTCTGCGATACCGGCGTGGCCTCCCACCCCGGTATCTGGAGCGAGATGCTTGACCGGCTGCAGGCCCATTTTCTGCCGCCTCCACCGAATCGCGGCGATATGGCCGGGCTGTTCGCGCAGGTTTTCCTCGACGAGAACGATGCGGCCTGGGTCGATGCGCTGGACAAGGAACTTGTCGAACGGCTGGCTGGCGCGGTGCTGGCCGGAGCCGAAGAAGGCGCCGAGCGCTTCCGCACGGCGCGGGAGGCCGCGCTGCTGACCAGCATTCAGGTGCTGGTCAGCCAGGTCAAGGCAACCGGGCTCAGCCAGGCGATACGTTCGCGTCTGCACGGGCGCGTGGAGGAGACGCCATTCTTCCGGCTCGATACGGCCGTCGCGGCCTTGTGTGAAGAAGGGCTGACGCACACCGATGAAGTATTCGGGCACCGCCTGAACTATCTGCGCGCCTTGCTCGATGGCTGCCTGACGGCGGCGCGCCAGGTCTACGAGGACCTCGAGGAAAATGGCGTATCGGTCGAGGTAGTGTTCCAGATCGAGCGGATGAAGGCCCGCCTGGCGCGTATCGACCTGCTGCTCAACGCATGGGTCGATCCGTCGCATCACGAGCGCCACGCGCACCTGGTTGCCGAGCTGATCCGTTCCACCCAGGCCCGGCGCAGTGTCGGCCATCTGCTGGGCACATCGTTCGCGCAACTGGCGCGCAAGGTCGTGGAGCGTTCGGCCGAGACTGGCGAGCACTACATCACGCGCGACCGCAAGGAATATGGCGAACTGATGCGCGCGGCTGCCGGTGGCGGACTCGTGACCGTGCTGACGGTCTACCTGAAGTTCCTGATCTACGGCCTGCATCTCGACAAGTTCGTCGAGGGCTTCCTGGCGTCGCTGAACTACGCGGGCAGCTTCCTGGCGATCCATTTCGCGCACTTCACGCTGGCTACCAAGCAGCCGGCCATGACCGGGCCCGCGCTCGCGCATCGGCTCGACGGGGTGGGGCGGCCCGAAGGGCGCGAGCTGTTTGTCGACGACACGATCGCGATGATCCGCTCGAATGCGGCCGCGATCTTCGGCAACCTGTCAGTGGTGTTTCCGGTGGCGCTGATCATCCAGTGGCTGGCGGCCAAGCTGCTCAACACCAACCTGATCACGCCGGCCAAGGCGATTGCCACGATCGAGTCGTTCTCGATCCTCGGGCCCACGCCGTTCTACGCGATCTTCACCGGGGTGCTGCTCTGGTTGTCGAGCCTGATTGCCGGCTGGGCCGACAACTGGTTCGCGCTCCATCGCGTCCATGACGTGATGGCCTATAACCGGCGGCTACGCTATGTCTTCGGCCAGCATGGCGCGATGCGCATGGCCGATTTCTGGAAGCGCAATGTGTCAGGCATCACGGCCAATGTCTCGCTCGGGTTCCTGCTGGGCCTGGGGCCGGAGATCCTGAGCTTTGTCGGGCCCCATGTCGAGGTGCGGCACGTGACGCTTTCCACCGGTTCGGTGGGGACCGCGATAGGGGTGCTGGGGCTCGATGCGCTGCGCATGCCGGCGTTGTGGCTGGCAGTGGCCGGCATTGCGCTGATGGGCGTGTTGAACGTGGTGGTGAGTTTTGCGCTGGCCTTCTATATGGCGCTGCGCTCACGCAATCTGCGTCGGGTCGACCGCAAGGCACTCGTGGCCGCGGTGCGCCGGCGCATCCTCCGGCACCCGTTGTCGTTGCTGGTGCCACCGCGCCAGAAGACCGGCTCGAACCCGGCCGCGACCCCATCGTTATAGCTGGCGGAACACTGCATTGCAGCAAGAGGTACTTGACTGATTTAGTCGGGATATTTAAACTCGAGCGAAATTCTCAAGTATTCCCTCCCCGAGCATCATGAGACTGACCACCAAAGGCCGTTTCGCGGTAACCGCCATGATCGACCTGGCCATGCGCCAGGATCAGGGACCTGTCACATTGGCAGGCATCAGCCAGCGGCAAAAGATTTCCCTCTCCTACCTGGAGCAGCTGTTCGGCAAGCTGCGCCGTCACGAGATCGTGGAAAGCGTGCGCGGCCCGGGCGGTGGATACAGCCTTGCGCGCAAGGCGGAGGACGTCACGGTGGCGGACATCATCATCGCCGTGGACGAACCGCTCGACGCCACCCAATGCGGTGGAAAGGGCAATTGTAACGGAGACGAAGGCACTGGTCGCTGCATGACCCACGAGCTGTGGGCCACGCTGAACCAGAAAATGGTCGAGTATCTCGATTCCGTCTCCCTGAAGAACCTGGTTGACCAGCAACGCGAGCGCCAGCCCGCTGTGTTGCGCGACATGCGCGAAGACGCCGCGCAGCAACCGGTGGCCGTGTCGCGTGGCAAATCCGATAAAAAGGAAAAGCCCGCCCACCCCCGCATGGTCAATTCGGTATTCAGCCTTGCGCAGTCCTGAGCAAGGTTGCAGTAGCCGCACTAAACTATCGGTAGGCATTACGCAATAAGCGACCCCTATAAGGCAGTCATAACGATGAGCACCACCCCACATTTCCCGATCTACATGGATTACTCGGCCACCACGCCGGTGGACCCGCGCGTGGCGGACAAGATGATTCCGTACCTGCGCGAGCAGTTCGGCAATCCGGCCTCGCGCAGCCACGCCTATGGCTGGGATGCCGAGCGCGCGGTGGAAGAGGCGCGCGAGCAGGTCGCCGCACTGGTGGGCGCCGATCCGCGCGAGATCGTGTGGACGTCGGGCGCGACCGAGTCGGACAACCTTGGCATCAAGGGCGCGGCCAATTTTTACTCGGGCAAGGGCAAGCACATCATCACCGTGAAGACCGAGCACAAGGCCGTGCTGGACACCACGCGTGAGCTGGAGCGCCAGGGCTTCGAGGTCACGTACCTCGACGTCAAGGATGACGGCCTGATCGACATGGATGTGTTCAAGCAGGCGATCCGCCCGGACACGATCCTGGTGTCGGTGATGCTGGTGAACAACGAGATCGGCGTGATCCAGGACGTCGAACAGATTGGCGAGATCTGCCGCGAGAAGGGCATCATCTTCCATTGCGACGCCGCGCAGGCCACCGGCAAGGTCAAGATCGACCTGGCCACGCTCAAGTGCGACCTGATGTCGTTCTCGGCCCACAAGACCTATGGTCCGAAGGGCATCGGCGCGTTGTACGTGCGTCGCAAGCCGCGCGTGCGCATCGAGGCGCAGATGCACGGTGGCGGCCACGAGCGCGGCATGCGTTCGGGCACGCTGGCCACGCACCAGATCGTCGGCATGGGCGAAGCGTTCCGCCTGGCTCGCGAGGAAATGGCCACCGAGAACGAGCGTATCCGCATGCTGCGTGACCGCCTGTGGAATGGCCTGTCGTCGATGGAAGAGGTGTACCTGAACGGTTCGATGGAACATCGCGTGCCGCACAACCTCAATGTCAGCTTCAACTTCGTCGAAGGCGAGTCGCTGATCATGGCCATCAAGGACGTGGCCGTGTCGTCGGGCTCGGCCTGCACCTCGGCCTCGCTGGAGCCGTCGTACGTGCTGCGCGCCCTGGGCCGCAACGACGAGCTGGCGCATAGCTCGATCCGCTTCACGGTCGGCCGTTTCACGACCGAAGCCGAGGTCGACTACACCGTCGAGCTGCTCAAGAACAAGATCGGCAAGCTGCGCGACCTGTCGCCGCTGTGGGAAATGTTCAAGGATGGCGTCGACCTGAATTCGATCCAGTGGGCCGCGCACTGAACGCAGCCCGCAGCAACAAGAAAAACCCCATAAAGATTCGTCAGAGGTAGCCAAAATGTCTTACAGCAACAAGGTTCTCGACCACTATGAAAATCCGCGCAATGTCGGTTCTTTCGACAAGAACGACGACGCGGTGGGTACCGGCATGGTCGGCGCCCCGGCCTGCGGCGACGTGATGAAGCTGCAGATCAAGGTGAATGAAGCTGGTGTGATCGAAGACGCCAAGTTCAAGACCTACGGTTGCGGCTCGGCCATCGCGTCGTCGTCGCTGGTGACCGAATGGGTCAAGGGCAAGACCGTGGACCAGGCGCTGGAAATCAAGAACACGCAGATCGCCGAGGAACTGGCGCTGCCGCCGGTGAAGATCCACTGCTCGATCCTGGCGGAAGATGCCATCAAGGCGGCCGTCGAGGATTACAAGAAGAAGCACGGCGGTGCCGAGCAGAAGGCTGCCTGACAGGCGCGTTCCGCTTCAGATGGTTGGTGTGGCTGCGTGCGGTGGGATCCGCCGCGCGTGGCGTTCGACAGCAAGGCAAAGATGATCACAATGACCGAAAAGGCGGCGAAGCACGTCGCCCGCTACCTGGAACGTCGCGGCAAGGGCCTGGGCCTGCGCCTGGGCGTGAAGACCACCGGCTGCTCGGGCCTGGCGTACAAGCTCGAGTATGTGGACGAGGTTCAGCCAGAAGACCAGGTATTCGAGTCGCATGGCATCAAGGTGATCGTGGATCCGAAGAGCCTGGCATATATCGACGGTACCGAACTCGATTTCGCACGCGAGGGATTGAACGAAGGCTTCAAGTTCAACAATCCGAACGTCAAGGACGAGTGCGGCTGCGGCGAGTCGTTCCGGGTCTGACGGCCTGTGCCGCGCCCGCGTTGTTTCAAAGCGGGGCGCGGCAACACGACAAGGGGCGGCATGGCCGCTCCTTTTTGTTGGGAAAGCTTTTGAAAGACGCGCTTTGAAAGACGATTTCTTTTCGCTGTTCGGGCTGCCTGCCCGTTATGAAGTGGACGAGGCCGCGCTGGACGCGGCCTATCGCACGGTCCAGTCGCAGGCGCACCCCGACCGCTTCGCCAATGCCGGCGATGCCGAACGGCGCGTGGCCATGCAGTGGGCCGCGCATGCCAACGAGGCCTACCGCACGCTGCGCCAGCCGTTGAAGCGCGCGATCTACCTGCTGCACCTGCGCGGTGTCGATATCCAGGCCGAAAGCAATACGGCGATGGCGCCGGCCTTCCTGATGCAGCAGATGGAATGGCGCGAGGCGTTGCAGGATGCGGTAGAGGCGCGCGCGGTGGACCAGCTCGACGGCCTGCTGCGCAGCCTGCGCCAGGAAAAGCGCGAACGCCACGCGGCGCTGGGCGCGCTGCTCGACGCGGGCGACAACGATGCCGCCGGCGCCGCGGCACGCCAGCTGATGTTTATCGAGAAGATCGAGCACGACGCCAGCGAGGCGATCGATCGACTCGAAGATTAGAAGATTCCCATGGCACTGCTCCAGATTTCAGAACCCGGCATGTCCCCGGCGCCGCATCAGCGCCGGCTGGCAGTCGGTATCGACCTCGGCACCACCAATTCGCTGGTGGCGGCCGTGCGCAACAGCATTCCCGAAGTCCTGCCCGACGAAAGTGGCCGCGCGTTGCTGCCGTCAGTGGTGCGCTACCTGCCCAACGGCACCGCGCACATTGGCTACAAGGCCCAGGACGAGGCGGTGCGCGACCCCAAGAACACGATCATCTCGGCCAAGCGCTTCATGGGCCGTGGCCTGCGCGACGTGGCCAATATCGAGCATAGCCCGTACGACTTTGTCGATGCGCCGGGCATGTTGCAGCTGAAGACCGCGGCCGGCATCAAGAGCCCGGTCGAGGTGTCCGCCGAGATCCTGGCCACGCTGCGCCAGCGCGCCGAGGATTCACTGGGCGATGACCTGGTCGGTGCCGTGATCACGGTGCCCGCGTACTTCGACGACGCGCAACGCCAGGCCACCAAGGATGCGGCGCAACTGGCCGGGCTCGATGTGCTGCGCCTGCTCAACGAGCCGACCGCGGCCGCGATTGCCTACGGTCTCGACAACGCCGCCGAAGGTATCTACGCGGTGTACGACCTTGGTGGCGGCACGTTCGATATCTCGGTGCTCAAGCTGACCAAGGGCGTGTTCGAGGTGATGTCGACTGGCGGCGATTCCGCGCTTGGCGGCGACGATTTCGACCAGCGCCTGCTGTGCTGGATCGTCGAGCAAGCCGGCCTGCAGCCGTTGTCGGCCGAAGACACGCGTTTGCTGATGGTGCGTTCGCGCGCGGCCAAGGAAGCGCTGTCGTCCAGCGACAGCACGGTCATCGACGCCGTGCTGACGAGCGGCGAGATCGTGCACTTGCCCCTGGACGCGGAAACTTTTATCGGGATCACCTCCAACCTCGTGCAGAAGACGCTGGCGCCGGTGCGCAAGGCGCTGCGCGACGCTGGCGTGACCCCTGACGACGTGAAAGGTGTGGTGCTGGTGGGCGGTGCCACGCGCATGCCGGCCATCCGCAAGGCCGTGGGCGAGTACTTTGGCCAGCAGCCGCTGACCAACCTCGATCCGGACAAGGTAGTGGCGCTCGGTGCCGCGATGCAGGCCAACCTGCTGGCCGGCAATCATGCTCCGGGCGACGACTGGCTGCTGCTCGACGTGATCCCGCTGTCGCTGGGCGTGGAGACCATGGGTGGGCTGGTCGAGAAGATCATCCCGCGCAACAGCACGATTCCCGTGGCGCGCGCGCAAGAATTCACCACGTTCAAGGACGGCCAGACCGCCATGGCCATTCACGTGCTGCAAGGCGAGCGCGAACTGGCCAGCGATTGCCGTTCGCTCGCGCGCTTCGAGCTGCGTGGCATTCCGCCGATGGTGGCAGGTGCGGCACGCATTCGCGTGACCTATCAGGTCGATGCGGATGGCCTGCTCTCGGTGTCTGCCCGCGAGACCAATTCGGGCGTGGAAGCCTCGGTGTCGGTCAAGCCGTCATACGGTCTGGCCGACGACGATATCGCGCGCATGCTGCAGGAGAGCTTCCGCGAGGCAGAACACGACATGAAGAGTCGCGCGCTGGCCGAGGAACGCGTCGAGGCCGAGCGTCTGGTCGAAGCCACCACGCGTGCGCTGGACGTCGATGGCGATCTGCTGTCACCCGACGAGCGCGTAGCCGTCGATGCGCTGATCGGCAAGGTGCGCGAGATTGCCGGCGGTGAAGATCATCACGCGATCAAGGCCGCCGTGGAGCAGTTGTCGCACGGTACCGATGAATTCGCCGCACGCCGCATGGACCGCTCGATCAAGAGCGCACTGGCCGGCAAGAAGGTGCAGGAGCTCGGCTGAGCGCCGCTGCTGCTTCAGAGAGAACAGGATAGAAATGCCACAGATCATCGTTTTGCCACACGTCGAGTTGTGTCCCGAAGGCGCTGTGTTCGAAGCCAGCACCGGTACCAGCATTTGCGACGCGCTGCTGAACAACAATATCAACATCGAGCATGCGTGCGAGAAATCGTGCGCCTGCACCACGTGTCACGTGGTGGTGCGCGAGGGCTTCAACTCGCTCGAGGACGCCGAAGAGAAAGAGGAAGACCTGCTCGACAAGGCGTGGGGGCTGGAGCCCAAGTCGCGGCTGTCGTGCCAGGCACTGGTGGCCGACACCGACCTGACCGTCGAGATTCCGAAGTACACGATCAATCATGCCAAGGAAGGTCACTAAGCCATGAAATGGACCGATACCTACGATATCGCCGCCGCACTGTACGACAAGTTTCCTGATGTCGATCCGGTGATGGTGCGTTTCACGCAACTGCGCCAGTGGGTGCTGGAACTCGACGGTTTCAGCGACCTGCCCGAGCGTTCGGGCGAGAAGATCCTCGAGGCCATCCAGGCTGCCTGGATCGAGGAAGCCGCGTAAGTCTGTACAAGCCTGCACAAGGCTTTCTTTCTCTCCCGCCGCTGCGGGAGAGAAAGGTGGATATCAGAACCGGTATCCCACACCTGCCAGGAACACATCCGTGTCCCGGTCATATCCCGTCACCGTCCGATTCCACGATACCCGTGCCAGCCAGTGCTGGCTGATGCGGTAGCTTGCCGACATCGTCAGCAGGCCCGACCAGCGTGAAGGGTCGTCTGTTCCGCTGCGGCCGCGTTCGCTGAGATCGATCGCATAGTAGGGCCCGGCGCCCACGCCGAGCGTCAACGCATCGCCGAAGAACGCACGTTCAAGCCATAGCTGCGCGGCCAAGCCATTGCGACGCAGGGCAGAGTTCTCCCCCTCATTGATATAGCTCAGCGTGCCCGACACATAGCGGGCCAGTCCGCGCCGATACTCGACAGCCTTGGCAAATGACGTCTGCGAGTCGAAGGTGTTCACGATGGTCTGGCCCAGGAACACCGTCAGCTCATTCTGCGTGACCTTGTCAGTGCGCGATGGTGGGGGCACCACAGGCCCGCCCCGGTCGCCGCGATCGAGCTGGTAGCCGACGCCGACCAGCAAGGTATTGGTCTTGATGCTCGACGGCGTTTGCGTGCGGTTGTAGCGTGCCTGTACCATCCACGGCCCACCGTTGACATACCAGGTAGCCGACACGCTGGCCAGCAGGCCCCAGCCATGGTGGTCGTCGGAACTGCCATCGGCGTTGCGATCGGTAGTGTCGAAATAGCGGTAGGGACCGGCGCCGACCGCCAGGTTGAAGTGCCGGTCGGCAAATGGATAGCGCCACCATAGCTGTACGCTGTGGCCATCCCGATGGTGATTCGTGACATGACCCTCGTTCAGGTACGTGAACGAGGCATACCAGTTTTCGGCCAGGTTGTGCTGGTAGCTATAGGCATAGCCATAGCTGGTTTCGCCGCCGGTATCGGTGCGTTGCAGTCCGCCCAGTACCAGTGCTTCCTGCGCGCGCACCGTCGTCGACCATATTGACGTACCCAACAGCAATGCAGTCACGCAAACCTTCGCGCACAGGCGCTGCGATCTGGAAAAGGCGATTTCAGGTTGCATGATTGGCCGATTGGCGCGGGAGATACGCGTAGTAGGCCATCATAACCACGAAGGCCGGCAAAATGCCGGCCTTCTGTGTGTGCTTGGTAACGCGGAATATTTCGTGCGGTTTTGAGTGTGTCGGCCTGTGTCAGCCGGTTACGAGCACCCCGCGCTCCAGGTGCACGCGCTGGCCCACATCAACTCCCGGAGGGTTCTGGTAAGTGAAGGTGCGGCGCGAGCCATCGTCCATCTTCACGCTGACGCGGTACGACTTGTTGGTATTCAGCTTCTTCTCGGCGTAATTGCCGCCGAAACCGCCCGCTGCCGCACCGGCCACGGTACCCAGAATCCGGCCATTGCCGTTGCCGATCTGGTTGCCGAGCAGGCCGCCCACTACCGCGCCACCGACCGCGCCGAGCCCACTGGTAGGCTTCTCTGCTTCCACTACCTGCACGCCCGTCACGTGTCCGGCCGTATGGCTCGGCGCTGCGGCGGGCCGGGGTTCAGCCTGCGGTTGCACCTGGGCCTGCTGGCTCTCATAGGCCGGCGGGCGGGTAGTGGATCCCGGAGCCGGGGCCTGGCTGGTCATGGGTGCGGTGGATTGCGTGGTGCTGTACTGCGGGCCGGCATCGCGCGTGCCCTGTGTGGCATTGCCGAGCGGCAATACGCCCGTAACAGCGGCTACTGCGGTCAGGCTGGCAACTACCACGGCCACGGCAGCCGCACCCAGCAGCGGATGCAGGCGACGCGATGGCGGCAGGGTAGGAAGGGTTTGCGGACCAGACATTTGTTGTTCTCCAGATTCACTGCGTGTTGCGCAGCGGATATCTCAAGTCTGTCTGAATCGGCGAATGAAATCCGTTTGATTTTGTAAGGATCTGTAGCCCAGAAAACCTATGAAAATCAGTGTGTTGGATGAGTGCGGAGGGAAAGCGCAGCGATGATGTAACACTTGCTGCTGAAAGCTCCCCTCTCCCGCACGCGGGAGAGGGGCTGGGGGAGAGGGTCAGCGGTTCAATCAACGAAAGATCGCGAATTGCACCGCGTTGCTGCAGAAGCCGTTCAATCTTCCCGGCGCAGATGCGGGAACAGGATCACGTCGCGGATGTTCGGGCTATCGGTCAGCAGCATCACCAGGCGGTCGATGCCGATGCCGCAGCCGCCGGTCGGAGGCATGCCGTACTCGAGCGCGCGGATGTAATCGGCATCGAAGTACATCGCTTCCTCGTCGCCGGCATCCTTCTGTTCGACCTGCTTGCGGAAGCGTTCAGCCTGGTCTTCCGGATCGTTGAGCTCCGAGAAGCCATTGGCGATCTCGCGACCCGTGATGAACAGCTCGAAGCGTTCCGTGATGCCGGGCTGCGTGTCCGAACCGCGCGCCAGCGGCGACACTTCAACCGGGTAGTCGACGATGAAGGTCGGCTCCCACAGTTGCGATTCGGCGGTTTCCTCGAACAGCACCAGTTGCAGCGTGCCCAGGCCCGCGTTCAGGAACTGCGGCGCGGCGGTGTTGATCTTGAACTTGCCCTTCAGTTCGCCACGCAGGAAATCTGCATCGGCCAGTTGCGCATCGGTGTACTCCGGTGCGAACTTCTGGATCGCCTGGCAGATCGTCAGGCGGTGGAACGGCTTCGACAAGTCCAGTTCGCGGTCCTGGTAGGTCAGCGTGGCGCTGCCGCGCGCGTCGATTGCCGCCTGGCGGATCAGGTTCTCGGTGAAGTCCATCAGCCAGCGGTAGTCCGTGTAGGCCGCGTAGAACTCCATCATCGTGAACTCGGGGTTGTGGCGCGGGCTCACCCCTTCGTTACGGAAGTTGCGGTTGATCTCGAACACGCGCTCGAAGCCGCCCACGATCAGGCGCTTCAGGTAGAGCTCGGGCGCGATGCGCAGGAACATCTGCATGTCCAGCGCGTTGTGGTGCGTGATGAACGGCTTGGCTGCCGCGCCGCCCGGAATCGGGTGCAGCATCGGCGTTTCCACTTCCATGAAGCCTGCATCGGCCATATGGCGGCGCAGCGACGACATGGCGTTGGTGCGGGCGCGGAACGTGTCGCGCGTTTCAGGCGAGACGATCAGGTCCACATAACGCTGGCGGTATTTGGTTTCCTGGTCGGCCAGGCCGTGGAACTTGTCCGGCAGCGGGCGCAGGCTCTTCGACAGCAGGCGCAGTTCGCGCACCTGTACCGACAGTTCGCCCTTGTTGGTGCGGAACAGCTCGCCACGCGCGCTGATGATGTCGCCCAGGTCCCAATGCTTGAACGCGGCGTAGACATCCTCGCCCACCTTGTCGCGCGTGATGTAGAACTGGATCTGGCCGCTGCCGTCCTGCACGGTGGCAAAGCTGGCCTTGCCCATCACGCGCTTGAGCATCATGCGGCCGGCGATGGACACTTCAACCGGGCTCGCTTCCAGCGTTGCCTGGTCGGTCTCGCCATATTGGGCGTGCAGGGCGCCGGCCTGGTGTGTCGGACGGAAGTCGTTGGGGAAGGCAATGCCTTGCTCGCGCAGGGCCTGCAATTTCTCGCGCCGCTCAGCGATGATCTTGTTCTCGTCTACGGCAGGCGCTTCTGCGGCAGGCGTGCCGGCTGGCGTGCGGGTCGGTTCAGTCATGATGTGGGATTCGGTCGCGCGGAGCGGGCCCCGCGCGTCAGTCGGTTCAATAGTTGCGAATGTCGTCGAGTTCGGTCTTGCCGAAATCGGCGCGGTCGAGATAGGTGACGATACGTTGGGCAACGTCCACCGGCGATGCCAGCTGGTCGTTGGCCTTGAGGTCGCGGAAGCGCTGCACCTGCGCGAAATCGGCGCCGCGGATGGTTTCCTGCATGCCGGTATCCACCACGCCCGGAGCCAGTGCCACGGCGCGTACCGCGCGCCCGTCGGGCAGGCCCGCGTACTCGGCGTTGACCGAGCGGATGAACATGTCCAGGCCAGCCTTGCCGGCACAGTACGCGCTCCAGCCCGGTACCGGATTGCGTGCCGCGCCCGACGAGATCGCCAGCACCTTGCGCGGGCAATCGAAGCGCGCGCTGCCTTCGATAAACGCGCCCGTCATCGTCATCGGCGTGACCAGGTTGGTCTGCAGATGCGGAACCAGCGAATTCTCATGGAGCTCGGTGATCGGGCCGATCGGTTCCACCACGCCTGCGTTCAGGACCAGCGTCACGCTGGCCGGCGCATCGTCCACGGCCTCGAGCACGCTGGCCAGCCAGCCGGCCGAAGGGCCCGGCTGCGACAGATCCTGCAGGTGCCAGGCTACCGGCACACCGCTGGCCGTTGCTTCGGCTTCGAGTTCGGTGTTGCGGCTGCGGGCTACAGCAATGACGCGGTTGCCCGGCTTGAGCAGCGCACGCACGAGTGCCGCGCCCAGGCCGCGCGAGGAGCCGGTGACGATGTAGAGGTGGGTGGAGCGGGGCGTTCCGGTGGTCATGAGGTGGACCTTGTTCTGTGAAACGGCTTCGGGTGGATGGCTGGGTCGTTGCGGTAACGCCGCGCCAATGCATCGAGACATTGGCGCGGCGTTACCTCGCGGGTCTGTCGCAGGTCTTGCGGCGCTTACAGGCCCTGTTTCAGGCTGGCCTCGATGAACGGATCGAGATCGCCGTCGAGCACCTTCTGCGTGTTGGACATTTCCACATTGGTGCGCAGGTCCTTGATGCGGCTCTGGTCCAGCACGTACGAGCGGATCTGGTGGCCCCAACCCACATCGGTCTTGCCGGCTTCGAGCTTGTCGGCCTCGGCCTGGCGCTTGCGCATCTCATGCTCGTACAGGCGTGACTTCAGCATCGACATGGCTTCGGCACGGTTGCGGTGCTGCGAACGGTCGTTCTGGCACTGCACGACGATACCGGTCGGAATATGCGTGATACGCACGGCCGAATCGGTCTTGTTGATGTGCTGGCCACCGGCACCCGATGCGCGGTACGTGTCCACACGCAGGTCGGCCGGGTTGACTTCCACTTCGAACGACTCATCCACCTCGGGGTAGACGAACACCGACGAGAACGACGTATGGCGCCCGCCCGACGAATCGAACGGCGACTTGCGCACCAGGCGGTGCACGCCGGTTTCCGTGCGCAGGTAACCGAAAGCGTATTCGCCTTCGATCTTGATCGTCGCGCTCTTGATGCCGGCCACGTCGCCTTCGGACTCTTCCAGCACCTCGGCCTTGAAGCCCTTGCGCTCGCAGTACTTCAGGTACTGGCGCAGCAGCATCGAGGCCCAGTCGCACGCCTCGGTACCGCCGGCGCCGGCCTGGATGTCGATGAACGCATTGGCCTGGTCCATCTCGCCCGAGAACATGCGGCGGAATTCCATGTCCGCGACGATGGCCTCGAAGCCCTGCACGTCCGTTTCGATCGATTCGAGCGTCTCGTCGTCACCTTCCTCGCGCGCGAGTTCGAACAGCTCGTCCGTGCCGCTGAGGTCGTCGGTGAGCTTGCCGAGCGTCTGCACGACGGCTTCCAGGGCCTTCTTTTCCTTGCCCAGGTCCTGGGCGCGCTTGGGGTTGTTCCAGACCGCAGGGTCTTCCAGCAGTCCGTTGACTTCGTCTAGGCGGTTTTCTTTGACATCGTAGTCAAAGATACCCCCGTAGATCTTCCGTTCGCGAACGGAGATCGGAGATGGCACCGGAGATGGCGTTGAGGCGTTCTGCTTCCATTGAAATTGAGATTCCTGCGCTTGAAAAACGTTGAATTATAGCGGATCGGCGCAGCATTTCCGGACCGGATCGGCCCGCTGCCCGCACAATGCGTGCGAACTGTTCGAGTTGCGAACGGTCTATTGCAAGACTTTGCGCGACTTGGGCGACAATAGCGCCCACGATCAGGAGCATTACCGGACGCATGACAGCACACCACGATAGAACGGGCGGGTACCGCCGCCGCGCGCTGGGCCGGTTGGCCGCGCTTTCCATGGCCGCGCTGCTGGCCGCCTGCGGCACCGTGCCGAGCGAGCCGGCACCCGAAGGCTACTACCGCGTCGAGCGCGGCGATACGCTGTATTCGATTGCCCGGCGCCACAACCGCTCGGTGGCGGAACTGTCGCGCTGGAGCAACCTGCCCGACAGCAACCAGATTGAAGTCGGGCAGTTGATTCGCGTCAAGCCACCGGCTGGAGCCGGGCTGTCGGCCGCCAAGGCTGCCGACAAGCCTGCCGTCGTGGACACGCCCGCCCGCAGCCCGGACACCACGCCGTCGAAGCCACCCGCCAGCGCGATCAGCCTGCAGTGGCCGGCCGATGGCCGCATCACGGGCCGCTATGCACCGCCGGCCGAAAAGGGCCTGCGCATCGAGGTGCCAGCCGGCGGCACGGTGCGCGCCGCTGCCGCGGGTTGGGCGATCCACGTCGGCACGCTGCGCGGCTATGGCCAGCTTGTCATCGTCAAGCACAACGACGACTGGCTGACCGTGTACGGCAACCTCGACAAGACCCTGGTAAAGGAAGGCGCGCGCGTCGCGGCCGGGCAAGACATCGGCAGCATGACCAATGCCAGCGAACTGCATTTCGAAGTGCGCGGCAACGGCAAGCCAATGAATCCGGCGAATTATCTGCCGTCACGCTGAAACGACCCTGCTGGTTTGCTCCCCTCGCCCGCATGGCGGGAGAGGGGCAGGGGGAGAGGGCCAGCGGTTCAAATAGCGACTGTGGCAAGCAGAACCTCATGCCCTCTCCCCCAACCCCTCTCCCGCGCGCGGGAGAGGGGAGAGAACACACACACGCACTACGTTACTGCGCGTGTTCCACCACCAGTTGTACGCGTGTCACGCCGTTGAACGTGTTGTTGTCGAGCCGGTAGGCCACCAGTGCGCTTGCGCCATCCAGCGCGTCGGCGTGGTTGAACCAGATCGCGTCGAAGCGCTGGCTGCCGCGTCCGAGTTGCAGCTTCAGGTGCTTGCCCTTGAGCACGGTCTGGCGCAGTACCTCGAACTCACCTGAGAACGTGGGCGGCGGAAAGCCCTGGCCCCAGACGTGGCCTTCGAGCAGCGTGACGAATTCCGGGCTGAAGCAGCCGTCGTCGATGTCGCCATCGGTTTCGATCACGCGCGCCAGTTGTTCCTCGTTGAGCCATTCGCGCCCCACTGCTTCGAAGGCCGCCACGAACGTATCGAAATCCTTGGCGCGCACGGTCAGGCCGGCTGCCATGGCATGGCCGCCGAACTTCACCAGCAGGCCCGGATGGCGCTTGGACACCAGGTCCAGCGCGTCGCGCAGGTGGAATCCCGGAATCGAGCGGCCCGAGCCCTTGACGTGCTCTTCGTCGCCCGGCGCGAACGTAATGGTCGGGCGGTGGAATTTTTCCTTGAGCCGCGAGGCCACGATGCCGATCACGCCCTGGTGCCAGGTCTCGTGGAACACGCTGATCGTGAAGCGCGACGCCGGGTCCAGCCCGGCCAGCGGCTGCTCCAGGATCTGTAGTGCCTCCTGTTGCATGCCCGCCTCGATATCGCGTCGCTCACGGTTCATGCCGTCCAGTTCCTGGGCGATTTCCCATGCGCGGTTGGCGTCGTCGGTCAGCAGGCATTCAATGCCCAGCGACATGTCGGCCAGCCGTCCCGCCGCATTGAGGCGCGGCCCGAGTCCGAAGCCGAGGTCGAACGTATTGGCGCGCGCCGCCTCGCGGCCGGCAGCGCGGAACAGCGCTGCCACGCCCGGGTGCATGCGCCCCGCGCGCATGCGCTTGAGGCCCTGTGCCACCAGGATACGGTTGTTGGTGTCGAGCTTGACCACGTCGGCTACGGTGCCCAGCGCCACCAGGTCGAGCAGCGTTTGCAACGGCGGCTGCGTGGCCGGCGTGTACACGCCGCGGCTGCGCAGTTCCGCGCGCAGCGCCAGCAGCACGTAGAACATCACGCCCACGCCAGCCAGGTTCTTGCTCGGGAATTCGCACCCCGGCTGGTTCGGGTTCACGATCACCGCGGCATCGGGCAATTCGGCGCCCGGCAGGTGGTGATCGGTCACCACCACGTCGATGCCGCGTGCATTGGCTGCCGCCACGCCATCGACACTGGCGATGCCGTTGTCGACCGTGACGATCACATCGGGCTGTTGCTGCGCGGCCAGTGCGACGATTTCGGGCGTCAGGCCGTAGCCGTACTCGAAGCGGTTCGGCACGATGTAGTCCACGCGCGCGCCGAGCATGCGCAGGCCGCGCACACCCACGGCGCAGGCCGTGGCGCCGTCGCAGTCGTAGTCGGCCACGATCAGCAGCTTGCGGTTGGCGGCAATCGCGTCGGCCAGGTATGCGGCGGCGTGGCCGATGCCTTTCATCGCCGCGGGCGGTATCAGTTCCGGCAGGTCGGTGGCCAGCTCGGACGGGTGCAGCACGCCGCGTGCCGACAGGATGCGTGCCAGCGTGGGATGCAGGCCGGCTGCGGCCAGCACGCCCGCGTGGTCATCGGAATAGGAGCGGATGGCAATCCGGGTCATGGTAGGTCCTGTATTCGGTTCGGCTCAGGCGGCCATGGCCAGGTTCGAGAGCAGTGCGCGCCAGTCGCCACGCGTACCCATGCCACGCCAGAACTTGCGCAGGTCGGCACGTGTCACGTTGAACTCGGCAAAGTGGTTCTCGCCACCCAGCACCAGCGTGACCGACTGGATCTGACCCGCGGTCAGCGCATCGAGCACCGGCTGGAACCATTCGGCATCGAGCGTGTGCATCCGGTCGAGCCACAGGCCCCAGTCGGCGGCGATATGCGCTTCGGTGGCACTGTCGAGCATCGTCAGCACGGTGCCGTTGGCATTGCCGGCATCGGCAAAACGCGCCGGCTGCGCACCGACCTGGCTGCCGCCGGCCAGTGCCAGGCCGGTCAGGAACGGATCGTCGGTCAGTACCGTGTCGGCCAGCTTGGCCACCTTGCCGGCCATGCCGCCGCCATGCAGCCAGACCGAGTTGACCGGCAGGCGGCCGTCGGCCTCGCGCGCTTCGTTGACCGGGTGGGCGTGCCAGGTCATCTGGATCTCGTTCTGCAGCCGGCGCCAGTCACGGGCACGCGGGCCGGCCTGCATCCAGATGTCGATATTGCGGCCCGTGGCCCGTACCGGCGTGGTGGCGAGCAGGTCGCCAAAGGTGTCTGCGGGCAGATACCAGCGCGCCGGGTGCGGTGCATCGAGCCCGATGCCGGATTCGACCAACAGGTCGGCAATGGCGGCGCGCAAGGCGTCGGACTCCTCGGCACGGATGTCGAGCTGGTCGGGGTGCATCAGCACCAGGTGGTCGCGCGCGGCATGGATATGCACTGGCTGCAGGCAGGCCCAGCCCGCCTCGGGCGCCGGATCCGCCGGGGAGCCGGCGGCATGGTCGGCCAGGCGCATAAAGGGCGCAGTCGGCACCTGCAGGGTGTCCAAACCGGCGCGGCCGGCCAGCCAGCGCTCCTGCGGCAGCGTGCGCAGATAGGGGTCGTCGTGCGTTTCGCGGGGTCCCGGCGTGGCGCGCGTCAGCAACTTTCCGAGCGCGGGCAACTCCAACTGGCGCAGCAGCGCGCCAGGGACGACATCGTCCGTGGCGTCGTCGCCGGCGCCAGGCGGGACGGAAAAAGGCACAATCAGGGTCAGGTGCGTCATCATGGTTGACGAGATTGTAAACTTCCGGCTGGCCGGCGCCAGTTTTCCGTCACCCGTGGCGGCAAGCCAGGGCGCCGACGCGTTTCCAGAACTACAGGACTCCTCTTGAACTTTCCTTACGAGTGGCAGATCGGCTGGCGATATACCCGCGCAAGCAAGCGCGCCAGCCGCAATACGTTCATTTCGTTCATTTCGATGATCTCGATGCTCGGCATCGCGCTGGGCGTGGCGGCGCTGATCGTCGTGCTGTCGGTCATGAACGGTTTCCAGAAGGAAGTACGCGACCGCATGCTGTCGGTGCTTTCGCATATCGAAGTCATCGGGGCCGGTCCGTTGCAGGACTGGCAGAAAACCGCTGGCGAAGCCGAGCGCAACAAGGAAGTGGTGGGTGCCGCGCCATATGTGGCGGCGCAGGCCATGCTGACGCGCGACGACGCCGTGCGCGGGGTACTGCTGCGTGGCGTGGACCCGGCCCAGGAACCCAAGGTGTCAGACATCGGCAGCCAGTTCCGCGCGGGCAGCATGAACGCGCTGGTGCCGGGCGGCTTTGATATCGCGCTGGGCAGCGAACTGGCCAATGCGCTGGGCGTGCGGGTTGGCGACAAGGTCACGCTGGTGGCGCCGCAAGGCACCATCACGCCGGCCGGCATCCTGCCACGGCTCAAGCAGTTCACCGTGGTTGGCGTGTTCTCGTCGGGGCACTATGAGTTCGACAGTGCGCTGGCGCTGGTCAACATGGAGGACGCCGAAGTGCTGTTCCGCCAGAATGGCCCGTCCGGCGTGCGGCTTAAGCTGCAGGACATGCAACGTGCGCCGCAGGTGGCGCAGGAGCTGGCCACCACCATGACCGGCGACCTGTACCTGCGCGACTGGTCCAAGCAGAACCGCAACTGGTTTGCCGCCGTGCAGACCGAGAAGCGCATGATGTTCATCATCCTGACGCTGATCATTGCGGTGGCTGCGTTCAATCTGGTCTCCACGCTGGTGATGACCGTGACCGACAAGCAGGCCGATATCGCGATCCTGCGCACCATGGGCGCGCAGCCGCGCTCGATCATGAAGATCTTTATCGTGCAGGGCGTGGCCATCGGCTTTATCGGCACCGTGCTCGGCGTGCTGGGCGGCACGCTGATTGCGACCAATATCGACGTGATCGTGCCCTTTATCGAACGGGTGCTGCACGTGCAGTTCCTGCCCAAGGACATCTACTTCATCAGCGAATTGCCTTCGGATCCCCGCGTGAACGATATCGCCACCATCGGCATCATTTCCTTTGTACTGGCCACGCTGGCCACGATCTACCCGAGCTGGCGTGCGGCCCGCGTGAACCCGGCGGAGGCGTTGCGCTATGAGTGATTCGACGCTGCTGCAGGAAGTATCGTCGGCGATGCCCGACCAGCCCGGGCTGGCGGCGCAGACCGGTGCGCCGGTGCTGGTGGCCGAGGGCCTGACCAAGCGGTTCAGCCAGGGCGGACTCGATGTGGAGGTGCTGCGCGGTGTGGACGTACGCGTCAATGCCGGCGAGAAGGTAGCCATCGTCGGCGCATCGGGATCGGGCAAATCGACGCTGCTGCATGTGCTGGGCGGCCTCGACAATCCCGACGCGGGCCGCGTGGCACTGCTCGGCAAGCCATTTACGGCACTGCGCGAGAAAGAGCGCAATATCGTGCGCAACCGCTCTCTGGGGTTTGTCTACCAGTTCCACCACCTGCTGCCGGAGTTCACCGCACTCGACAATGTGGCGATGCCGATGCGGATTCGCGGTCTCAAGGAGCATGCGGCGCGCGAAGCCGCGCAGGCGGTGCTGGAGCGCGTTGGCCTGGGCGGTCGCGCCAGGCATCGGCCGGGCGAGTTGTCCGGCGGTGAGCGCCAGCGCGTGGCAATTGCCCGTGCGCTGGTGGGGCAGCCGGCCTGCGTGCTGGCCGATGAGCCGACCGGCAATCTGGACGACCACACCGCTGGTGGCGTGTACGACCTGATGCTCGACCTGTCGCGCACGCTTGGCACGAGCTTCGTGATCGTGACGCACGACATGGACCTGGCCGGCCGCTGCGACCGGATCTACCGTCTGCGCGACGGTCACCTGCATCAGGAACGTTGAGCGCTCCGACGCGTTAGCCCCATGTGGATCGACACCCATTGCCACCTTGATGCCGGCGAGTTCGAGGCCGACCGCGCCAGCGTCACCGCGGCCGCCGCTGCGGCCGGCGTCACGGGCATCGTGCTGCCGGCGGTGGCGGTGTCCAACTTCGAGGCCGTGCGCGCGCTGGCGCATGGCGGTCCCTATGGTGGACCAAACGGTGGCACCCATTGCGTCTATGCGCTGGGCATCCACCCGCTGTGCACGCCAGGCGCGGGGCAGGCCGATCTCGATGCGTTGCGGCAGCAGGTGGCGGCGTCGATCGACGATGAGCGACTGGTTGCCATCGGCGAAATCGGCCTCGATTTTTTCGTGCCGGGTCTCGACGCCGCGCACCAGACCTGGCTCTACACCGAACAACTGAAGATCGCACGCGAGTTCGACCTGCCCGTGCTGCTGCATGTGCGCAAGTCGCAGGATCAGGTCTACGCCGGCTTGCGCCGCGTGGGCGTGCGCCAGGGCATCGCGCACGCATTCAATGGCAGCCATGAACAGGCGCGCCGCTACGCCGAGCATGGCATGAAGCTTGGCTTCGGCGGCAACGTGACCTTCTCGCGCGCCAGGCAGATTCGCCGTCTTGCGGTGGACTTGCCGATCGAGTCCATCGTGCTGGAAACGGACGCCCCCGACATTGCGCCCGCGTGGCTGTCTGACGACCAGTTTGGCGAACAGCACAAGGCACGCAATACGCCGGCCGAGGTGGCTGGGGTGGCGCGTGTGATGGCCGAACTGCGCGGCATGGCGGAGCGCGACCTGGCGGACATCATGTGGCGCAATGCCGTGGCCGCGCTGCCGCGCCTGAACGCCTTCGTGGACCTCATGGCGCCGCGCTGACTGGCGTCTTCCCGCCCTCCGACTACTGCCGGTCGATTTAACACATCGACACACCGACGCATCGTTCGGACACGTTTTTCCACCTGTTTCCCCGCTACAAATACGCCCTCGGTCCTGCAAGACGGCAGAGGGAGAGGCGTGATGCGCGTGGCGTTGCTGGCATTCGTGGCGGGCTGCTGGCTGCTGCAGCAACAGGGCGACTTGCCGGATGCGCGCCAGTGGCTATGGCTGGCAGGAGCCTGCACCGTTGGTGTGATCGCATGCATGGTGCTGGGGGCAGTGCGGCAGCGCGCGCCGCGGATCCAGTACGTGCATTGGTGCCTCGCGGCGGCGGCGGTGGGCATGATCGGATTCGCGTGGGCCGCGTGGCGGGCCGAAGTCCGGATCACCCGCTGGCTCGCGCCGGAGATGGCTGCGCGGGACCTCGTTGTGGAAGGCATCGTGGCGGGCCTACCCGATGTTGCCGAGCATGGCACGCGCTTCGTGTTCAACGCCGAGCGGTGGCGCGATGACCCTGCCGGGCGTGACGACGCGACGCGCGGTCACGCGATGCCGGCGCGGCTGCTGCTGACGTGGCGCGAGATGCCCGAGCGCGTGCAGCCCGGGCAGCGCTACCGGCTCACGGTGCGTTTGCGCAGGCCGCGCGGGCTCGCGAATCCGCACGGGTTCGACTACGGATACTGGTTGCTGGCCGAGGGTATCGACGCAACCGGCTATGCGCGTGCAGGCACGTTGTTGGCGGGTGCGTCGGGGCAGGGCAATGGCGCGGATGCGGCAGGCCAGGCGCGGATTCCATGGGCCGTTCGCATCGCAATGTGGCGCGCCGACATACGTGACCATCTGCGCGCCGTGCTCGCGCCAGACGCCCGCTACGGACCCGTCCTGATCGCGCTGGTCATTGGCGACCAGCGTGGCATCGCGCAGGCGGACTGGGAGATTTTCCGGCGCACCGGTATCTCGCATCTGGTCAGCATCTCTGGCCTGCATATCACGATGATTGCTGGCGTGGCAGGTGCGCTGGCGCGATGGCTGTGGCGGCACTCGTTCGGCATCGGGAGGCTGCTGCGCCGCCCGCTGCCGCTGGTCTGGCCAGCACAGCACGCGGCGCTGGTGGTCACGGTGCTGGCCGCGCTCGGCTACGGCCTGGTCGCCGGCATGCAGATTCCCGCGCTGCGTACCGTCACGATGCTGACCGTCGCGGCAGTTGCATTGTGGGGTGGACGGGCGCCGCCGGTGTCGGTGGTGCTGGCATGGGCGGCGGCAGTGGCGGTGGCAATCGACCCGTGGGCAGTGATGGCACCGGGCTTCTGGCTGTCCTTTGGCGCCGTGGCGGTGATCTTTCTCCATGCACACGACGATGATGCAGCGGCGCGGGATGCGCGCTCGGCGCGACATGATGGACACCGCAAGCCGGGGCGGCTGATGCGCATGCGGGCTGGCATCGTCGGCGCGGCGCGTACGCAATGGGCCGTGACTGTCGGGCTGGTGCCGCTGACGCTGCTGCTGTTCGGGCAGGTATCGGTGGTATCGGGGGTGGCCAATGCCGTCGCCATTCCCGTGGTGAGTCTGCTGGTCACGCCGTTGGCGCTGGCTGGGGCGGTATTCCCCGAGGGGCTGGCCAGGTTGGCGCTCGGCATTGCGCATGTCGCGTTGCAGTGGCTGGTCGATGGGCTGTCCTGGCTGGCCGCGCCGACATGGGCAGTGTGGGAGGCGGCGCATCCACGCTGGTGGGTGACGGCGTTAGCCTTGGCAGGCGTGGTGCTCGCGCTGTTGCCGGGACTGCGACGGCTGCCGCGCTGGTGTGGCGGCCTGCTGATGCTGCCGATGCTGCTGGCAGGGCGGGCGCCAGTCGCGTATGGCGAGATCCGGGTCACGGTGCTCGACATCGGGCAGGGCAATGCCGTGCTGGTAGAGACCGACAGCCATGCATTGCTCTACGACACGGGACCGGCCTATGCGTCGGGAGCCACTGCTGGCGGGCAGGTCATCGTGCCGTATTTGCGGGCGGCTGGCATACGCGCGCTCGATATGCTGATGATCAGCCATGAGGATGCCGATCACGCGGGCGGTGTACGCGACGTGCTGCGCGCGGTACCGGTGTCGGCACGCCTCACGGCAGCACCCCTCGATCACAGAATGCTTGGGGGCAGCGCTGGCTGGCAGCACTGTGTCGGCGGCGTGGGTTGGGACTGGGATGGTGTACGGTTCGACATCCTGCATCCATCGGCCGATGAACTGTCAGCGGGGCGACTGCGCAGCAATGCGCGTAGTTGCGTGCTGCGCATTGCCACGGCGCATCGCAGCGTACTGCTGACTGGCGATATCGGTGAGCGGGAGGAACTGCGGCTGGTGGAGCGCGAGGCTGCGGCGATGCTGCGCGCCGATATCCTGCTGGTGCCGCATCATGGCAGCGGCACCTCATCGCATGCGAAGTTTCTGCGCGCAGTGCAACCGGAGATGGCAATGTTCCAGCTGGGTTTTGCCAACCGCTACCGGCATCCGCGTGCGGACGTCTGGCGACGTTACGAGCGCGCCGGTATTGCGCGGTACCGGACCGACGAGACGGGAGCCCTGTCGATCTCTACTCACGGGAACGCCTATCAGGTGGTGCCCTATCGGCAGCAGAATCGGCGCTACTGGCGCGATGCGCCGCCAGCGCCGCGCTAGCGTGCGGTCAGGGCCGATCAGTGGCGCGCGCAGGCGCTTTGGTCGCTGTCGCCTTGCGGGCAGGCCGCGTTGTGGTCTTTGCCAGGGACTTGCGCCCGGGCTTCGCGCTATCGGCCGGTGCGGTGGCGTCGGCCTTGCCATCCTGAGCCACCAGAGGCTCTGGTTCCGCACCCGCAATCCGACGCTGGCGCAAATGCGCCTTGGCGCGCTGCAGGCCCTCCGCCACCGAGTCCGCGCGTTCCAGTGCCACGCCGGCAGCCAGCACGTCGCCAAGTACCAGGTGGCAGATGCGCGAGGTCATTGGTGTGTAGACCTCGCTGTCTTCCTCGACGTCGGAGAACACGCATACGTCGGCAAGCCTGGCCAGCGGCGAGCCGCTATGGGTCAGCGCCAGCACGCTGGCGCCGCTGCTGCGGGCCAGCGTGGCGGCGGTCAGCATGTCCCAGGTGCGGCCACTGTTCGATACCAGCACGGCCACGTCGCCGGGGCGCAGCAACGCGGCCGACATGCTGAACACGTGCGGATCGGAGTAAGCCGTGGTGGGGATGCCCAGGCGAAAGAACTTGTGCTGGATGTCCAGTGCAACGATGCCGGAGTTGCCGCAGCCGTAGAACTCGATACGCCGCGCACCGGCCAGCAGGCGGATGCCGTGCTCGATCTGGTCGGCCGACAGCGCATTGCGGACTGCCATCAGCGTGGCGATGGTGCGGTCAAACACCTTGCCGGCGATGTCGGCGGGGCGGTCGCTGGCTTCGACGTCCTGATGCACGAACGGGGTTCCGCCGCCAACGTTCTGGGCGAACTGGAGCTTGAATTCCTTGAAGCCGTCATAGCCGAGCGCGGCGCAGAAGCGGGCGATGGTCGGCTGCGAAACGCCGGCGCGCTCGGCCAGTTCCGGCATGGTCAGCCGGATGACGCTGGCGCCGTGGCGGGCCACGTAATCGGCCAGGCGGCGTTCGGACGGGCGTAGCGTGTCGTAGACGGCAAGGATTCTGTCGCGCATGGTGAAGGTCTGGCGGGAGGCGTGCGTGGGAGTCGTACCGGTGGGCAGTCGAGTGCCGTCACCTTTGAAGTTTGTAGATATTCTACACATCGGTCTGCGCATTTCGTAGCCCGGGGTTTACGCTGAATCCCTTAGGATTTACCCGGATTTGCGCATACTGAGCCATATATCGGTGGATGTTGACCTTCCGGTGGCCCATTCCTCGTGGCTATAATGTAGAAAATCTACAGACTCTGGCGATCAATCGTTCGATCAATCGTTGATCGTTTTGTCGCCCGACGTCGCCCCACGAGGATCCAGTCCGCCATGTCCCAAGCCGCCAACGGCAACGCACGGGCCGAAGTATCGGCCGTCACGCAACGCATCGTCGAACGCAGCCGTGCCAGCCGCGCCGCCTATCTGGCGCGATGCGAGCGCGCCCAGCAGGAACTGGGGCCACTGCGTGGCATGTCTTGCGCGAACCTCGCGCACGGCTATGCTGCGCTGCCCGCCAACGACAAGCTCAAGCTGCGCGTGGACCATGCGCCGAACCTTGGCATCGTGACCGCCTACAACGACATGCTGTCGGCGCACCAGCCTTATGAACGTTATCCGGCCGTGATCCGCGAAGCGGCCCGCGCGGTCGGTGCCGTGGCGCAGGTGGCTGGCGGCGTACCGGCGATGTGCGACGGCATCACGCAGGGCAATGCCGGCATGGAACTGTCGTTGTTCTCGCGCGATGCCATTGCCATGAGCACTGCCGTGGCGCTGACGCACAACACGTTCGATGCGGCATTGATGCTCGGGGTCTGCGACAAGATCGTGCCGGGCCTGCTGATGGGCGCGCTGCAGTTCGGTCACCTGCCGATCGTGTTCGTGCCCGCGGGCCCGATGGCGTCGGGGTTGTCGAACAAGGAAAAGGCCCGCGTGCGCCAGCTCTATGCCACCGGGCAGGTCGGGCGCGACGCCTTGCTGGAAGCCGAATGCGCCGCGTATCACGGCGCCGGCACCTGCACGTTCTACGGCACCGCCAACAGCAACCAGTTCCTGATGGAAATCATGGGCCTGCATATGCCGGGCTCGGCGTTCGTGCACCCGGATGCCGGCCTGCGCGATGCACTGACCGTGGCGGCTGCCCAGCGCGCACTGGCGCTGATCGCACGCGGACATGAATACACGCCGCTGGCAAAGATCGTCGACGAGCGCGCCATCGTCAACGCCATGGTCGGGCTGCTGGCCACCGGCGGTTCGACCAACCATACGATTCACCTCGTGGCCATGGCGCGTGCCGCCGGCATCATCATCGACTGGAACGATTTCGATCAACTGTCGGCGGTCACGCCGCTGCTGGCCCGTGTCTACCCGAATGGTTCGGCCGATGTGAACCACTTCCATGCGGCCGGCGGGGTGGCCTATGTCATTGCCCAGTTGCTGGACGCCGGCCTGCTGCACGAGGATGTGCACACCGTGGCGGGCCAGGGCCTGGCACGTTACACCGAGGAACCGGTGATGACCGACGGCGTGCTGCGCTGGCGCGATGGCCCGACCACGAGCGGCGACACCGCGGTGCTGGCGCCGGCATCGGCGCCGTTTTCGGCCGAGGGTGGCCTGCGGCTGATGGCGGGCAACCTGGGGCGTGGCGTGATCAAGGTGTCGGCCGTGGCCGACGAGCATCGCGTGGTGGAAGCGCCCGCGCGCGTGTTCGATTCGCAGGAAGCGCTGCAGGCCGCGTTCGAGGCCGACGAACTGAACCGCGACGTGATCGCCGTGGTGCGTTTCCAGGGCCCGAATGCCAACGGCATGCCCGAACTGCACCGCCTGACGCCGGCGCTGGGCGCGCTCCAGGATGCCGGCCACAAGGTCGCCCTGGTCACGGATGGGCGCATGTCCGGCGCCTCGGGCAAGGTGCCGGCCGTGATCCATGTGGGTCCCGAGGCGCTGGTGGGCGGTCCGCTGGCACGCGTGCGTGACGGCGACGTCATCCGCGTCGATGCCGTGGCCGGCACGCTCGAACTGGTCGGCGATGCCGCCGCGCAGGCTGGCTTCGCGGCGCGCGTGCCGGCGCCCGCGCCGGTGGACGATTTCGTGAACTTCAGCATGGGCCGGGGGCTGTTCGGGCTGTTCCGGCGCCATGCCCGGATTGCCGAGGAGGGTGGCAGCGCGCTGGACCTTTCCGAGGCCGATGCCGCACTGGCTGTCCAAACGGCGCCTGTCGTCGCACAATAGGCGGCGTCAGGAGCAGCTTTCGTCAGTTCGCGCATTACCCGTGTTACCCAGGTTACCCGCGTAATCCCGATTTCCCCGGACGCCAGCGCGCCCGGGGCACCGCCGTGCCACGGTACCACCCGGTACCGGCGCGCGACGGCTACCGACAAGGGTGGCAACACCATCCGACACCATGATCGATGGAGCAGACATGATCTATATCCTGATGGGCGTTTCCGGCAGCGGCAAGACCACCGTGGGCCAGCTGCTGGCGCAGCAGGTGCATTGTGGCTTTGATGATGCCGATTGCTTTCATAGCGAGGCCAACAAGGCCAAGATGCACGCCGGCGTGCCGTTGACCGACGAGGATCGCTGGCCGTGGCTCGATGCCATGCGCGCCGCCATCGACACCGCCCGCGCCGAGGGCCGCACCCATGTCTTCACCTGTTCGGCATTGCGCCAGGTCTACCGTGACCGCCTGAGCCCGCCCGACGGCGGGGTGACCTTCGTGTTCATGAAGGGCGACGCCTCGACGATCGGCGGCCGGCTGTCGGCCCGCTCGGACCACTTCTTCAATCCGGCGCTGCTGCAAAGCCAGTTTGATACGCTCGAGGAGCCCGACGATGCGCTGGTGCTCGATATCCGCCGCTCGCCCGAGGCGCTGGTCCAGGACATCCTGGCCAAATGCCCGCCCGAGTCGGTCTCGTGCGCGGGCAAGGCCGCCCACTGAAACGGCGTGGCTGGCAAGCATCTTGCTAAACCGTTCTGGCGTACCGGTGCATGTCTCGCGCATGCAACCCCTTGCGGGTTTTGCCGGTACGGATATGCTGAAAGAGTTGACTCGACAAGGCATCGATAAACGGGAGGCCGGCGCTATCGTCAGGCAGTAGCCGAGAAGCAGTCAGGCGGGAGACGGTACGCGGCAGGCGCCCATTTCCACGAAGGAGCGGCCATCATGGCGGCGCGGTTTTTCGACGAGATGCTGGAAGGGCGAGAGGACGGCACGGTGACGGCCATCGAGGCCGGTCAGGTGTTGCCGCCGGGGACGGTCCGGTCCCATTACCGGAGCTTTGCGGACTGGCTGGGCCGGCAGTCCGCGGCCACCATGGACAACAAGCGCGCGGAAGCGGACCTGATCTTCCGCCGCGTGGGCATTACCTTTGCCGTCTACGGCGACAAGGACGAGTCCAATAGCGGCACCGAGCGGACCATTCCGTTCGACGTGATTCCGCGCGTGTTTCCGGCCAGCGAGTGGGCCACGCTGGAGCGCGGCCTGCGTCAGCGCGTGGCGGCGCTGAACCGGTTCATCCACGATATCTATCACGGGCAGGACATCATCCGTGCCGGCGTGATCCCGCCCGACCAGATCTACAACAACGCCCAGTACCGGCCCGAGATGCTCGGCATCGACGTGCCGCGTGACATCTATGCGCACGTGGCCGGCATTGACGTGGTGCGTGCGGGCGAGGGCGAGTTCTACGTGCTGGAAGACAACCTGCGCGTGCCGTCGGGCGTGTCGTACATGCTCGAGAACCGCAAGATGATGATGCGCCTGTTCCCGGACCTGTTCGCGCGCAACCGCGTGGCGCCGGTGGCCCATTATCCGGACCTGTTGCTCGACATGCTGCGCAGCGTGTCGCCGCAGAATATTGCCGATCCCACCGTGGTGGTGCTTACGCCTGGCATGTACAACTCGGCTTACTTCGAGCACGCGTTCCTGGCCCAGCAGATGGGCGTGGAACTGGTGGAGGGCAGCGACCTGTTCGTCGAGGACGATCACCTCTACATGCGCACCACGCAGGGGCCG
>CAUUBQ010000082.1:0-34752 GCA_963543405.1 uncultured Cupriavidus sp. | reverse complement strand
GCCGCTGGCCCTCTCCCCCCGCCCCTCTCCCATTTCATGGGAGAGGGGAGAAAACAATCACCACACGCTACGCTGTTACCGCTGCTCGTTGACGTGCCACTTCGGCCTGCGGGGCGTTCGTGTTCTCCGCGTGCAAGGTGAAATCGAAGCGGATCATCGCGAAAGGTTTATCGGTGCCCGCGGCCTGCATCGCGGACCGGTCGTCGACGCGTGTCACCGGTGGAACCAGCCCCTCACGCGTGGCGAAGGCAAAGTCTTCCCACAGATACGGGTCGCCATCGATATTGATCTGCGTGGTCAGCTTGCGGTGCCCCGGTGCCGAGACAAAGAAGTGGATGTGCGCGGGACGCGTACCGTGGCGGTCCAACTGCTTGAGCAACCGATTCGTGGTGCCGTCTGGCGGCACGCTGTAGCCCACCGGCATGATGCTGCGGAAACGGTAGCGCCCTTCACTATCGGTGACGATACTGCGTCGCAGGTTGAAGGCGCTCTGCGTGGGATCGAAGTACGAGTAGTTGCCGAGCGAGTTGGCGTGCCAGACCTCGACCACCGCATTTTGCAACGGCTTGCCGCTGGCGTCCCTGACCTGCCCTTCCATCACCAGCACTTCGCCGTCGTCAGTGCCGTCGTCCAGGCGCGCTTCGCCTTGCGCCACCGGCGCGCCGGCCACATAGAGCGGTCCTTCGATGGTGCGCGGCGTGCCGCCGGCAATGCCAGCTCTTGCTTCCGCCTCATCCATGCGCAGGTCAAGGAAATGGTCGAAGCCCAGTCCCGGCGCGATCAGGCCCAGTTCGCCCGAGCGCCCGGCCTCGGCCAGGAAATTCAGGCCCGACCAGAACTCCTCGGGCTGCACGTCCAGGTCCTCGATCATGTAGAACAGGTCGCGCACCATGCGGTGCACGATCGCTGCAATGCGTGGGTTGGCATGCTGGCCCGTGGTTTCCTCGATGCGGTTGAGTACGGCGTCGATCTGGATCTTGTCCATGGTTGTCTCCTTTCTGTGGGTACAGCGTCTTTACAGCGAACGGAATAGCGGACTGCGTGTGGCCTGGCTGGCGTCGGCCGCCGACAGGAATTTCTCGGTAAAGATGTCGCGTTCGAACAGGCGCCCCTGCATCAGCGCGGCAATGCACGACTCGATCATCGGTGGCGGTCCACACAGGTAGGCGCGCCAGCCGCGGAAGTCATGCCCGAAATGACTCGATGCCACGTCGTGGACATAGCCTCGCTCGCCAGTCCAGCTGCTTTGCAACGGCTCGGCGGACACCACGGGCACATAGGTGAAGTTGTCATGCCGCGTGGCCAGCGCTTCAAACGCATCGCGGTAGTAGAGTTCGTCGACAGTACGCGCGCCATGCACCAGCACGATCTGGCGCGGATCGCCGGACGCGAGCAGGTCCAGAACCATCGAACGCGGACTCGACAAACCCGAGCCGCCGGCCATGAACACCAGTGGGCGCGGATCGCTCTTGCGCACAAAGAACCGTCCGAGCGGGCCCGACAGCTGCAAGCGCTCGCCGATGGACAGCGTTTCATGAACGTAGGTGGTGGCGCTGCCCCCAGGCACCAGCCGGATATTCAGTTCGATCTCGTCCGACGCGGGCGCCGACGCAATCGAGAACGCCCGCGGCGTGGCTTCCTGGCCAATCCAGACATTGACGTACTGGCCCGGCTGGAAGCGCAGGGCATCGGCCCCTTCCACGCGCAGGAACACGCCCTTGATGGTCGGCGTCAGCGTCTCGATGCGCGTGACCGTGGCCGTGAAGTCCATCAGTGGCAAGCATTCGGCATCGGGATCGGGTTCGATGTCGGCCTCGATCGTCAGGTCCGATAGCGGCGTGGCACAGCACGCCAGACACCTGCTTTCCTCGCGCTCGAAATCCATCAGCGCGAATGGCGATGCCTCGCCGTGTTCCAGTTCGCCCTGCAGCGCCTGCACCTTGCAGGTACCGCATAGCCCGTGGCCACACGCATGCGGCAACCACACGCCGGCCCGCAGGCATGCGTCGAGCACGGTCTGGCCTTCCGCAATCTCCACGGTCTGGCCCAGCGGTTCGATAGTCAGTTGATAGCTCATGGCACCCTCCGCTCAGTTGTACGAGCCGCCAATGCCGTTCAGGCCCGGCGTGCGCAGCCGCAGCAGCGACTTGTGGCCGAGGCCGTTGTCGGCCAGGCTGGCCTGGGCGTCGGGTGTGAACGGCGCATCGCCGCGCAACCATTGGACCTGGGTCCAGTCGATGGCGGCGCCTTCGGGGTGCGCGCCAAGCAGCGGCACGATGACGTTGTCCACCAGCGCGCCGAACGGCATGTCGGGGGGCAGTGGCAGCGTGAACGGACTGCAGAACAACCGGTGCTGGTCCCAGCCGAAGAACACCAGCTGGTTGCCGTGGAAATTCTCGACGCGGTCGCGGACCTCGCCCGTGTAGCCGGGCTCCAATGCGATGACTGGCATGATGTGTCTCCGTTATCGTGTTTTATTCCTGGCCAGACTCTTGGCCGGTCCAGCGCTGCCAGTTCGCACGGTCCTGCGAATCGGCATAGTCGCCCCGGTCCTCCGGTTTCAGGTGGTACCAGTCCAGGACTTCGGGCAACGTGGCGCCCCCGCAATTGCCCTGGAAGATCTGGTGCACCGGCAGCCACGACTGCACGTACTTTTCTGGCTCGTCCTGGAAGATGTCGCGACAGCCATCCGAGCAGAAGTGGTAGTGCTCGCCGTTGTGTTCGGCATGGCGATAGCAGATCTGCGTCGGATCGTCGGGCTCGGTGAACGCCATCGGGATCTGGCAGATCTGGCACAGCATCGGCAGTCCCGGATTGGTCCAGCGCTGCCCGGCTTCCTGCTGTTGCTTCCAGTAATCGAAACGCGGCCGGTAGTGCTGGTCGAAGCTGTCGGGGTACTTTTGCGACAGCCACTGCATTTCCTGCGGCTCGGGTACCCAGGTGTGAATGGCCGCGGCGTGGTTGAAGTTGTAGAAGATCGACCACGCGATATGCGAAAGGTGATCCTTCTCCTTTGCCGCCTGCTCGTGGTACTTGGGCATGCGGATGCCATAGCGCGCCAGATCGGCAAACAGCGCGCCGCCGTTCTGCTCGAAGTAGATCTCCCAGGCTTCCTTCCAGCTCATCACGCGCTTGGGCAACATGTAGTCCATCATCATCGCCACCAGCGTCAGCAGGCGGTAACCGCGCCAGAACCATTTGTCGATCCACTTCTGGATGATCGGGCGGTTGGCCGGATCCTGTTCCAGCATGAACTTGACCACTTCCAGGCCCAGCGTCATATGGCGCGACTCGTCGGACTGCGCCGAGAAGCCAAAGGTCACGGTGGCCATGTCGCCGTTGTAGGCCGCGCCCGACATGAATGGCATGAACAGCAGGTTGGTCAGCACGTATTCGAACGAGAACGAGATGGCCGTGATGAACTCGAACGGGCCGGCCGTCATGGCGTCCTCGAAATACGACTTCGGCACCGACAGGTACCAGAGCCGGTCGTGCAGGTGGCGCCAGTCAGAGAAACCGTTGAAGAACTTGTTGTAGTGGCTGATGGTGTGGATCTGCGTCTGGCAGTGACGCAGTTCGTCGACCGACTGCATCTGGCACGCCACGCGCGCGCCTACGCCGCGCAGCGTGCGGCCAGCCATCGCAAAGCCCCGGTGGGCCGCGTATTCGAGCGGCGAAACGCCCGTCAGGAACAGCTTGAGCGCATTGACATAGCGTGCATCGCTGACATTGAGCTGGCCGTTGTTCTGCTGGAAGGCGTCGATGATCGCGTAGAGCTTGCGTTCCTTCTCCGACTGGAATTTCCAGTACGCATCCATGGTCAGGCGGAACGGGTCTTCCCAGCCATCCCAGTCATGGATCACGATGCCTTCGAACTTGTCGTGCGGAAACACCTTGTCCATGGGCTGGTAGGTGGTGTCCCAGCCCAGGTCGCGCGTCAAGACGGCGTACTTCTCCTTGAGCGACAGCTTCGGCCTGGCGGCGGCACGGGCCGCGGTGGCAATGGCGGTTGCGGTGGTCATGGCTTGTCTCCGGATATGTTTTCGAGGCGTGGTTCAGTGCCAGGCCAGCACGAATGCGTCTTCGGTTTCGTCGATATTGCCGGCCAGCGAGATCAGGCCGAGCTGCAGTTCCTGCACGTCCCAGTCGCGGCCAATCCGCTCTTCCACGCTGGCGCGGCGGATTTCCAACCGTCCCGGCGCGTCGATCTTGACCATGGCCGGGTAGTGGTTGACCGTGGCGTGAGGGTTGTCGGCCTCGATGGCCTCGATCACCGCGCGCATGTCGTCGGTGGCCTGCAGGGCGATGAAAACGGGGGCGTTGCTCATGGGGCCTCCTTGAGGTTCACACCAAGGCCAGCCAGACGCTTGCGCAGCGCCTGCACGGCTTGCGCCAGTTCAGCATCGGCATTGGCATCGAACAGTCGCTGCGCCAGCGGACGCAATGCATGCGTAAAGCGCTCCAGCCAGCCATCGGCGAATTCGTGGATAACGGCCGCGTTTTCAGGGCTTTCCTGCACGGCGGTCTTGACCGTGGCGTCGACCCAGCGCGCGGATTCCCCATACCAGGCGGTCATGAAATCGGTCACCAGCGAAAACGCGGGGTTGGTCGCTGACCGGTACGTGTCGAACTGCTGGTAGACCAGCGGGTACACCAGGCCGTCGAGCACCAGGTTCTGCGCCACATGCAGTTCGAACCAGTCGTCACGCACCAGCAGGTCTTCCGCGGCGTGGCGCAGCGGTTGCCAGGTCATGTCCTCCATCCAGGCGGTCTTGGCCTGGTCCACCGCCGGCTTGTCGCCGATCAGCAAGCCGATGCGTGTCAGGTACTGCGCAATGCCGAGCCGATCCATGGTGTGGAACATCGCGGCCTGCGTGATGGCGGAGCCAAACCCGTAGGCGGTGATCGCCGCATTGTTCATGTTGGCGGCCCACTCCAGATGGCGCAGCGGCACCACACCAACGGTCAACAGTTCGCGGACGTCGTCGGGCAGCGTGCCAAGCAAGCCGCGTTTTTCCACGAACTCAAGGTTCTTCTCCATGATGTCTTGCTGGCGCGCGCGGGCATTGACGTAGGCGCCATAGAAGAACTGGCGCGGATCCTTGAGCGCGTACCAGTCCTGCATCACCACGCGCGTGCGGCGCGCGTCGTAGAGTTCGTACTGCGGCTGCCACAGCGGGCGATAGTGGAAGCTTGTGACCGGCTGCAGGTCGAACATCGCTTCCTGGTAGCGCGTAGCCGGCTTGTCGGCGCCGAGCCGCCGCGCGATATGGGCAAAGGTCTGCCGGACAGGATTGACGCTGCCGTCAGTCCGAATGTCGATTTGCATGGTGTCTCCTGCGTTCTAGTGGCTATGGGTCTGCTCCGCTTTCCCGCCTGCGGGAAAGGGGCTGGGGGAGTGGCTCGGCAGTTGGGATGCCGCCTGGTCAAGACAGAACTGCCGGAACTGGGCGGGCGCCATCACCAGTTCAACAAACATCTCCGGATCGCCGATCGAGAACTCGAACTCGATCCAGCGCTCGTCACGCGCTGTCACGCGGACGTAGCGCGGACTCCGGTGGTTATCTGACATGTCTCGCTCCTGTTGCGCCGCACACGCTGCGCGGCGGGCGCTGTCTTGTTGAAATCAGGTGCGAGATCTATAGCGAGCGCCGTGCCAGAGCGCGCGGATCGTTGTGGCGCAAGGGATTGCAGCCAATTTGACGCGCCCAGGCCGGGCAGGCTGCTTGATGATTTGATGAGGTGATCGAGGCGGATTTCACCAAATGATCAAAACGTGGCGCGCTGCGCCGCAGCATCGAATCGAACCCGCGCATTTGCCCCTATCGGGACGCGCGAAAGGCCGTGCTAGGCTTGCGAAAAGCCGAGGCACTTCACGAGAACTTCACGAGAAAGTGCCCGCACGAATCTGGAGTGACGAGGATGACAACGCCCCCCAAACCGCCGCCTTTCGACCTGGCATCGCTACTGACCATCGACGCCAAGGCCGCGCAGATCCGCCTGGGCGAATCGCGCATGGTGCTGATGCACACCGAAGCCCTGAGCTACCTGCGTCGGGAAATCCTCGACACCCTTGGGCTGGAACGTGGCAAGGGCCTGCTGATCCGCATGGGCTATGCGCAAGGCATGCGCGATGCGGAAATGGTCAAGCGCGAGCGCAAGGAAGAACTGGCCAGCTCACCGCACGAGGCGTTCCTGTGGGGACCGCAGCTGCATATGCTCGAAGGCGTGACCCGCGTCGAACCGGTGCGGCTCGAAGTGGACCGCGACACCGGTCATTTCTACGGCGAATTCCTTTGGGAGGATTCGTGGGAAGGTGAAGCGCCATTCAATGAAGCGCTAAGCCGCGAGGAAGCCGGCTGCTGGGTGCAGCTTGGCTATGCATCGGGCTATAGCAGCACGTTCATGGACCGGCTGGTGATCTACAAGGAAACCGAGTGCCAGCGTCGTGGCGACAACCTGTGCCGCATCGTCGGCAAGCCCGCCGAGGAATGGGATGATGGCGAGTACCTGAAATACTTCGAACCCGACTCGGTCATCAGCGACCTGCTCTCGCTGCAACAGGAGGTCAGCACGCTGCGTGAAACGCTGTGCGGCGCCAACCAGGGCAACCTGATCGGACAATCGCCGGCCTTCCGCGAATCGTTCAACCTACTCTCCGCCGCCGCCGACAGCCATATCACGGTGTTGCTGACCGGTGAAACCGGCGCCGGCAAGGAAATGTTCGCGCGCTGGCTGCACGACAACGGGCCGCGCAGCGAGCAACCGTTCATTGCGGTCAATTGCGCGGCGATTCCACATGAACTGATCGAATCGGAACTGTTTGGCGTGGAGAAAGGCGCGTACACGGGCGCCCAGCAATCGCGGCCGGGGCGCTTCGAACGCGCGCATGGCGGCACCCTGTTCCTCGATGAAATCGGCGACCTGCCCCCTGCCGCGCAGGTCAAGCTGCTGCGGGTGCTGCAGAACAACGAGGTGGAACGGCTCGGCGGCGTGGAAGCGCGCAAGGTCAATGTGCGCCTGATTGCCGCCACCAACGTCAATCTGTCGCAGGCGATCCGGCAAGGCCAGTTCCGTGCCGACCTGTTCTACCGCATCAGTACCTATCCGGTTTCAATTCCCGCCCTGCGCGAACGCCGCGAGGACATTGCCGAACTGGCGCAGGCATTTATCACCCGGTTCAACGCGCTGTACCAGAAGCAGGTGCGTGGCCTGACCTCGCGGGCGCGCGATGCTCTGGAGCAGTATCCCTGGCCCGGCAATATCCGCGAACTCGAAAACATGATCGAGCGCGGTGTACTACTGGCGCCCGCTACCGGCATGATCGACGTGCCGCATCTGTTCGCCAGCCAGCAGCCCGGCGGCTGCCCCGAACCAAGCGAGGATGCCGATGCGCTGATCGAGAAGCTGCTGAACCAGCAGGTGTCGTTGCCGCAGATCGAGGCGAAGCTGATGGCGCTGGCCATGACCACGACGCGTGGCAATCTGTCTTCGGCAGCCCGGATGCTGGGCATCACCAGGCCGCAACTGGCTTACCGGCTCAAGAAGTAGATGACTGAGGTAGACGGCCGGGTCACCTTGATCACCTAAATATTAGTATTTACCCCTAGTTTTCAGATAACCAGAAAAGCGTAAGGTAGCGACCTATGCAAACCAGGCCGATTACCTTGACCGAGCGCGTGATCCAGCAACTGCGCGCCGAGATTGCCGACGGGACATTTCCGGTCGGCACGCGACTGCCTACGGGCAAGCAGTTGTCCGAACGCTATGGCGTGAGCGCCGCCGTGATCCGCGAGGTCAGCGAGCATCTGCGTTCGCTGGGCATGATCGAAAGCCGCCAGGGCCTGGGCAGCACGGTACGCTCGCGCGTCAGCGATAGCGGTTTCCGGCTGGCCGACAACGCCGACGCCACGGACCTGGCCGCGATCTTTGAATTGCGGATCGATCTGGAAGGCGCGGCAGCGGCCATGGCGGCACGGCATCGCACCGAGCAGGATGTATCGCGCATGGGCGCCCTGCTCGACACACTGGCGGCGCAGCTCGACGATCCCGACCACGGCGTGGAGCCCGATATCCAGTTCCATATCGCCGTGGCCATGGCGACGCACAACCCGTATTACCTGCAACTGCTCCAGTACATGAACCTGCAGTTGCACCATGCGATCCGTACCGCGCGGGTCAATTCCAGCAAGCAGCCCGGCCTGCCCGCGCAGGTGCATGGCGAACACGTGGCGCTGTTCGACGCGATCCGCGCACGAAATCCCGAGCTGGCCCGCCAACGCGCCACCGAACACCTGCGCAGCGCGGCCGCACGACTGGGCCTGCCGCTGCGCCAATCCTGATTCCATCCATCCTTGCCGACCATGTCCGATACCGCTTTCTCCCAACGCCTGACCGAAGCCCTTGGCCCCGACGTCGTGACCACGGCCGCCGATGCGGTGGCACCGTGGCTGTCTGACTGGCGCGGCCTGTACAAGGGACATGCGCAAGCCGTGGTGCGGCCGCGCACGACCGAACAGGTTGCGCAGGCATTGGCGCTATGCCAGCAGGCCGGCGTGCCCGTGGTGCCGCGTGGCGGCAATACCGGCCTGTGCGGCGGCGCGGCCCCGGACAGTAACCAGGCCAATGTGGTGCTAAGCCTGGATCGCATGGACAAGATCCGCTCGATCGACACCATTGCCAACACGATGGTGGCCGAAGCGGGTTGTATCCTCGGCAACCTGCGCCGCGCCGCCGAGGAACACGACCGGCTGTTCCCGCTTTCGCTGGCGGCCGAGGATTCCTGCCAGATCGGTGGCAACCTGGCCACCAATGCCGGCGGCGTCAATGTCGTGCGCTACGGCATGACGCGCGAACTGGTGCTCGGCGTGGAAGCCGTGTTGCCGAACGGCGAGATCTTCCATGGCCTGCGCACGCTGCGTAAGGACAATACCGGCTATGACCTCAAGCAATTGCTGATTGGTTCGGAAGGCACGCTCGGCATCATCACGGCCGCCGCACTGCGGCTGTCGCCACGCGCCGATTCACGCGCCGTGGTGCTGGCCGCGGTGGAGTCGGCGCAACAGGCGCTGCAACTGTATTCCCTGCTGTTCGCACGCTGCGGCGCGCGCCTGCAGGCCTACGAGTTCTTCACCGGCGAGTGCCTGGATCTCGTGCTGACGCATGCCGAAAACGTCCATGCGCCGTTCGCCGAACGCTATCCGGCCTATGTGCTGCTGGAGATCGCCGATACCGCCGCCGAGGATGTTCTCAACGCGTTACTGGAGTCGGTTATTGGCGATGCGCTGGAACAGGGCCTGTGCCTCGATGCCGCAGTGTCCGCATCATTGGCGCAGTTGCAGGGCCTGTGGCGCCTGCGTGAGGAGATTTCCGAAGCGCAGCGCGCCGATGGCTTGCACCTGAAGCACGATGTATCGCTGCCAATTGAGAGTATCCCGGCCTTCATGGCGTCGATGGAGGCGCGACTGCACGCGCGTCATCCCGGCATCCGTCCGTTTATCTTTGGCCATTTTGGCGATGGCAACCTGCACTACAACCTGTCGCGTCCGCTCGACGCCGATCCGAAGTGGGCGGTCGGCGACGGCAAGGCCGTCAGCGACGAAGTCATGGAGGAAGTGGCGCGCTACAACGGCAGCATCAGTGCCGAACATGGCATTGGCCAGCTGAAGCGCGACGCGTTCCTGGCGCTCAAGGACCCGCTGGAACTGCGCCTGATGCGGGCAATCAAGCAGGCGTTCGATCCGAGCGGGATCATGAATCCCGGCAAGCTGTTGTAACAGCGCTTGGTGGCATCGCGCACTCGCTATACTGGGAGCCTTTTCCGGCATTTCGCACCGAAACGGTTCCCAAAATTGGCTGATCAAGACCTGAGCAAGCTGAAAATCGACCGCAGCGCAATGGCGCCCGCCCCCCGGCGGCGCCGGCACTGGGTTCGCTACGCAATCATTGCGCTGATCGTGCTGGTATTGATCGGCGTGGGCGCCAGGCTGGCGGGCCCGCAGGCCGTGGAAAGCACCACGGTCACCTCGGCCTATCCTTCCCAGAACTACACGCTGCTCAATGCCACCGGCTATGTGGTGCCGCAGCGCAAGGCCGCCGTGGCATCGAAGGCGCAGGGCCGGCTGGAATGGCTGGGTGTGCTGGAGGGATCGCGCGTAAAGAAAGATGAAATCATCGCGCGCGTGGAAAGCCGCGATGTGGAAGCGTCCGCCGCGCAGGCACGCGCGCAGGTGCAGGTGGCCGAGGCCAATCTGCAGTTGCAGCAGGCCGAGTTGCGCGATGCCGAGGTTAACCTCAAGCGCTCGGAAGAACTGCTGGTACCCAAGGCCATCTCGAAGCAGCAGTACGATAGCGACGTGGCCCGCTATAACAAGGCGCGTGCCTCGATCAACAATTCCCAGGCGTCGATCGTCTCGGCCAAGGCCAATGCACGCGCGGCGGAAGTATCGGTCGAGCAGACCGTGATCCGCGCGCCGTTCGATGGCGTGGTGCTGATCAAGCATGCCAATGTCGGCGACAACATCACGCCGTTCTCGGCGGCGGCCGACACCAAGGGTGCCATCGTGACGATTGCCGACATGGAAACGCTCGAGGTGGAAGCCGACGTCGCCGAATCGAACATCGCAAAGATCACGGTCGAACAGCCGTGCGAGATCCTGCTCGACGCCCTGCCCAACCTGCGCATGGCCGGTCGCGTCTCACGCATCGTGCCGACCGTGGACCGCTCGAAGGCCACCGTGCTGGTCAAGATCCGCTTTGTCGATCGGGACCAACGCGTGCTGCCCGACATGAGCGCCAAGATCGCCTTCCTGTCCAAGCCGGTACCGCCTGCGGAGAACCAGCCGCAGACCGCGGTGCAGCCTTCGGCCGTGGTCGAACGCGACGGCAAGGCCGTGGTGTTCGTGATCGCCGACGGCAAGGTAAGGCAGGTGCCGGTCACCCGTGGGGCCAAGATTGGCGAACTCGTGGCTGTGCAAGGCGTGAAGGCCGGCGATATCGTGATTCTGGCGCCGGCTGACAAGCTCGCCGACGGCGCCAAGGTCACCGTGGCCAAGAAGTAAGCCATGGCCACCGCGTCGCACAACGGGCCTCTTGACGGTACAACCAGGGCCCCACTCGTTTCGATCCGCCATCTGGCCAAGTCGTACCAGCGCGGTGCACAGACCGTGCCGGTGCTGTCCGATATCTCACTCGATATCGCCGCCGGGGACTTTATCGCACTGATGGGACCATCCGGTTCCGGCAAGAGCACGCTATTGAACCTGATCGCCGGCATCGACCGGCCCGACAGTGGCGAACTGCTGGTGGATGGCGTCGATATCTCGGAATTGCCCGAAGCGTCGCTGGCCGACTGGCGCGCCGCGCACGTCGGCTTTATCTTCCAGTTCTACAACCTCATGCCGGTGCTGACCGCCTATGAGAATGTGGAACTGCCGCTGATGCTGACCCGGCTCAGTCGCGCGGAGCGGCGCGAGCGCGTGGAACTGGTCCTGAGCATGGTCAACCTGGCCGACCGCATGGACCACTATCCGAGCGAGTTGTCCGGCGGACAGCAGCAGCGCGTGGCGATTGCGCGGGCGCTGATCACGGACCCGACGCTGATCGTGGCCGACGAACCGACTGGCGACCTCGACCGTACATCGGCTACCGAAATCCTGGCCATGCTGCAGCGGCTCAATACGGACCTGGGCAAGACCATCATCATGGTCACCCACGATGCCCACGCCGCGGAAGCCGCCCGGTCGCTCGTCCACCTTGAAAAAGGCGAGCTGCTGCACAACGAGCAGCGAGGCTGACGATGTACCTGACCAAGCTGATCGCCCGCAACGCGCTGCGCCACAAGCTGCGTACCGCACTGACCGTGCTTGGCCTGGTGATTGCAGTGCTGGCGTATGGCCTGCTGCAGACCGTGGTCGACGCCTGGTATGCGGGTGCATCCGCGGCCTCGAACGCGCGGCTGGTCACGCGCAATGCGATCTCGCTGACCTTCGCGCTGCCATTGAACTACGAATACCGGATCAAGGGTGTCGACGGCGTGACGCAGGTCGCGCGCTCAAACTGGTTCGGTGGCATCTACCGTGACCCGAAGAACTTCTTCGCCCAGTTTGCGGTGTCGGACAACTACCTCGACCTGTACCCCGAGTTCGTCATTACGCCGGAACAGCGCGCCGACTACCAACGCGACCGGCGCGGGGCGCTGGTGGGCCGGCAACTGGCCGATTCGTATGGCTTCAAGGTCGGCGATGTGATTCCCATCAAGGGCACGATCTACCCCGGCACCTGGGATTTCGTGGTGCGCGGCATCATGGAGGGACGCGATGAAACCACCATCACGCGCCAGATGGTGTTCCACTGGGATTACCTGAACGAGACCGTGCGCAAGAAGACCGCGCGGCAGGCCGATCAGGTGGGCGTGTTCGTGATCGGCATCGACAATCCCGACAACGCCGCCAGCATTTCGCGCGCGGTCGACAATGTGTTCAAGAACTCGCTGGCCGAAACGCTGACCGAGACCGAGCAGGCGTTCCAGCTCGGGTTTGTGGCGATGTCGAACCAGATCATCGCGGCGATTCGCGTGGTGTCCTATGTAGTGATCGTGATCGTGATGGCCGTGATGGCCAATGCCATGGCCATGAGCGCGCGTGAGCGCATCACCGAGTACGCCACGCTCAAGGCGCTGGGTTTTGGCTCGGGCTTCCTCTCGCTGCTGGTGTTTGGCGAATCGCTGGTAATCAGCGCGTTTGGCGGTGCGCTGGGCATGTTGTTGACACCGCCAGCCGCGCGCTTCTTCAAGCAGGCGGTAGGCGGCGTGTTCCCGGTCTTCACGGTGTCGCACGAGACCATGGCCATGCAGGCCGCCTGCGCGCTGGTGGTGGGGCTGGCCGCCGCGATCGTGCCCGCGGTACAGGCCTCGCGCGTGCGGATCGTTGAAGGACTGAGGGCAATCGGCTAGCCATGGTCATTCCGCTGCACTATATCGCGCGCAATGTCTGGGCCCGGCGGCTGACTACCGCCCTGACCGCCGGCGGGCTGGCCTTGGTGGTGTTTGTCTTCGCAACGATGCTGATGCTCGACGCCGGCCTGAAGCAGACACTGGTGACCACGGGCGAGCACGACAACGTGGTGGTGATCCGCAAAGGCGCCGAGACCGAGATCCAGAGTGGAATCTCGCGCGACCAGGCCGCCGCGCTGGAGATGTATCCGTCCATCGCCATGACCGCCGAAGGCCGGCCGATGGCATCGCGCGAAGCCGTGGTGTTGATCTCGCTGACCAAGGCCGGCTACACGACGCCTTCGAACGTGGTGATTCGCGGCGTCTCGCCATTGGGGGTGTCGATGCGGCCGCAGGTCCAGCTGACCCAGGGGCGCATGTTCAAGCCTGGCTCGGCCGAGATCATTGTCGGCAGCAGCCTGGCCAGGGGCTATGGCAACGTGCGCGTTGGCGACCATCTGCGCTTTGCGCAACGTGACTGGACCGTGGTCGGTCATTTCGACGCAGGCGGCAGTGGCTTCGATTCCGAGATCTGGGGCGATGTGGACCAGCTGATGCAGTCGTTCCGCCGCACGAGTTATTCGTCGATGGTGCTACGGCTGGCCAATACCGATGCGTTCGACAAGTTTCGCAGCGCCATTGACGTGGATCCCAGGCTGGCCAACGAGGCCAAGCGCGAGCAGCAGTTCTACAGCGACCAGTCGCGGGCGTTATCTACCTTCATCAATATCCTGGGCCTGACGCTGACCACGATTTTCTCGATCGCGGCCATGATCGGCGCGATGATCACGATGTATGCATCGGTGGCCAACCGCGTAGGCGAAATCGGTACGCTGCGTGCGCTGGGCTTCCAGCGCACCAATGTCATGATGGCGTTCCTGATCGAAGCGGTACTGCTTGGGCTGGTGGGCGGTATCGCCGGCTTGCTGTGTGCGTCGCTGATGCAGTTCGCATCGTTCACGACCACCAACTTCCAGACCTTTGCCGATTTGTCGTTCCGCTTTGTGCTGACGCCATCGATCATTATCAAGACCTTGCTGTTCTCGATGGCAATGGGCCTGATCGGCGGATTCTTGCCGGCACTACGGGCGTCACGGCTGAATATTGTGGATGCGCTAAGGGCGCGGTAACGTCACCCCGCTTTGTTTTGCTCCCCTCTCCCGCTGCGCGGGAGAGGGGTTGGGGGAGAGGGCCAGCGCATCAAGACGCGACATCGGCAACTTGAGCCGCCTTGCCCTCTCCCCCGCCCCTCTCCCGCCGTGCGGGAGAGGGGAGCAAACAGTTGGCATAGCTAGCGTTACCGCCTCACCCCATCACTTCCTCGCAGACCTCGAGCCAGGCCCTGGCTGCATGGGACAGATAGCGTCCCGGCGACCAGATATGCGCCAGTGCCCAGTCCATGGTCGGTTCGGTCAGCCGCGCCACGGCGAGCTTGTCGCGCGTTTCGAGGCGGGACAGTAGCGGTTCGGGCAGGAACGTGGTGCCCAGTCCGGCTGCAGCCATCGCTGCCAGGAAATCCCAGTGGCCGCTTTGTGCCACCACATGCGGTTCGATGCGCGCTTCCAGGAACGCCTGGCGCAGCTTGCGCGTCAGCGAGAACTCGTCGGTCAGCATCACCAGCGGCTCATCGCGCAGCGCTTCGAGCGTAACCGTGCGGCTACTGGCCCATGCGGCGCGATGCGGCCCCACGGCCCAGATCGGGTACTTGGCGAACTGGCGCGTCTCGAGCTGCAGGCCGCTGTCACCCGGCAGCACCGTGGCGCCCACTTCCAGCTCGCCGTTGGCGACCTGCTGTTCCACCACCTGTCCGCCATGTTCCGAGAGCGTGAGCTGGAGATTGGGATAGCGTTTGCGAAACGCACTGACCGCCGGCGAGAAAAACAGGTTGACCATCGGCGGAATGCCCACCGTCAATTGCCCTCGCCCCAGCGATGACAGGTCGGCCACTTCCAGCGTCAGGCGGTGCACCACGCCCAATGCCTCCTGGCCACGGTCATAGACCACCTTGCCGACATCGGTCATCCGCACGCTCTTGCCCTCGCGGATCAACAGCGGCTGGCCAATCTCGTCCTCGAGCTGCCGGACCATCTTGCTGATGGTCGATTGCGTGACATATAGCGAAGTCGCCGCCTGCGTGAAGCTTTTCAGGCGCGCCGTCTCCACGAAGTAACGCAGCGCTCGGATGTCGATCGGCATCGATTCTTTCCATGAATATTTCGACTGAAGGCCGGAATTTTAAATCATGCAGAGAATATTTGCAGCGCGTCTACACTTGCGGTCCAACGCCCCCTTTACGCTGGACCGCCAGCGCATCACAAATCATGGCTAGCTGGCCGCATGCCCGACAGTGGCTGTTTTCGCTGAAGGCATTCGCGGCCGCGATGCTGGCACTCTATATCGCCCTCTCGTTCGGCCTGCCCCGCCCCTACTGGGCCATGGCCACGGTCTATTTCGTATCGAATCCGCTGACCGGCGCCACGCGCTCGAAGGCCGCCTATCGGGTGGCCGGCACCATACTTGGCGCCACCGCAGCCGTGATCACCGTGCCACAGCTGGTCAATATGCCGATCGTGCTGATGGGTGCCATTGCCGTGTGGATCATGGTGCTGGTCTACCTGTCGCTGCTGCAGCGGTCGCCGCGCAGCTACGTGTTCCTGCTGGCCGCCTATACCTTGCCGATTGTCGCGCTACCGGCCGTGATGCAGCCGGCCGACATCTTCGATATTGCGGTGGCACGCATCGAGGAAATCGTGATCGGCATCGTCTGCGCCAGCCTGGTCGGCGCGATTGTGTTTCCGGCCAAGGTGGCGCCGGCGCTGCGCGAACGCGCACGCGCGTGGCTTGACGATGCCACCACGTGGGCCAGTGACATCGTCGCAGGCAATCCGCGCGCCACTGCGAGCCGGCATCGGTTGGCCGCCGACATGCTGGCGCTGGACCAGTTGATCGTGCAGCTGTCGTTCGACGCCGAAAGTCGCCATGCGGTCGATCATGCCCGCGCGCTACGCGCCCGCATGTCGCGCCTGATGCCGGTACTGTCTGGACTGGAAAGCGTGCTGCAGGCTTCGCGCCAGCGCGCGGGCCATACGTTACCGCAGGCGGCGCTGACCGAAACCGCGGACTGGCTACAGGCGCAGCACGCGCGGCTATTGCAGTCGTGCACGGTATTGCAGCAGGGCATCGGCGACGGCCCACCCGCCGTGAAATCCCTGCCCGCCAATGAACAAACCGAGGCCGCGTCGTTGCACCACGATCACGCGATGCTGCTGTTCGGCGCGGTATCGGCCGGTCTGGCCGTCTTCTGCGCCGGCCTGCTGTGGATTTTTTCGGGATGGGAAGATGGCGGCGGGCCGGTGGCGGTATCGGCCATCGCGTGCTGTTTCTTCGCAACCATCGATGAACCGCGCCCCGTGGCGCGTTCATTTGTCCGCTGGGCCACGGTCTGCCTGCTGATCTCGTCGTTCTACCTGTTCCTGGTCGTGCCGCATGCGCAGACCTTCGAGACGCTCACGGGCTTGCTGGCCGTGCCGTACCTGGGCATCGGCATGCTGATCACACGGCCCGGCTTCAACCTGATTGCGATGCTGCTGTCGGTCAATACCGCATCGTTCGCCAATGTGCAGAGCGTCTACGACGCCAACTTTATTGGCCTGTTCAACACCAGTCTGGCCAATGCGGCAGCGATGCTGTTCGCGCCGCTCTGGGCCATGCTGGCGCGGCCATTCGGTGCGCATGTGGCGGCCCACCGGCTGATCCGGGCAAGCTGGCAGGATCTGGCGCGCGCGGCCACGTGGCGTGCCGCGGATACGCATACGCGCGTGGGTGCGCGCATGTTCGACCGGCTCGGCCAACTGATGCCCAGGCTAGGCGCAAGTCGGGGCCGGATCGCATCGGATGGCTTTACCGAACTGCAGATCGGCTATTGCACGCTAGCCCTGCAGCGCGCCATGCCGGCGCTGCCGCTGGCCACGCGCAAACCCGTGCGTCGGGTATTGAGCATCGTGGCACGGCATTTCCGTGCGCGTGTGAAAACGGGTCATCCGGTTGCCCCGCCCGCCACGCTGCATGCGTGGATCGACGCAGCCATCGCGCAACTTTCTTCGCTGCACGATCGCGACCTGGCGGCCAACGTTCAGAGCGCGCTAGTGGTGCTTGACGTCACGTTGCACACACATGAAAAAACCGACTGATGATTGACGGTTTAAATCATCACCGGAATACATCGGGGTGACTACACTTCGTCCCGTGCCGTACCACTCCGATGCGGCACCGCCCACAAGGCGTCCCGGACGGCGCGTCACCCCCCCACCCCTGCCAGACGCGCCGTCCACCCATCAGTTGAAGATCAACATGCACAACTACACGATCCAATCCCTGCTTGCCACCACGCTGCTGTGCGCCTGCTCCCTGGCCGCCGCGCAATCCGGACAAGGCATGCAAGACCGCGGCGTCCCCGCCGACCGCTATGGCTATGAAATGCACAATGGCAAGCGCGACGTCTTCACCGAAGGCGCCAATGCGATCGGCAAGCGCGATGTCTACACCGACGGCGCCTATGGCATCCACAAGCCCGATCCGTACACCGATGGTGCGCGCTCGGCGGCAACGTTGAACCTCGCCGGCCTGGATCGCACCGGAGTCTCCGCCCCGCCCGCCCACAGCGCCTGATTTTCCTGCTTTCTGCTTCGTTCTCTTGACATGAGACTTACGCCGCGTCCGGTTTCGGACGCGGTTTTTTTTGGCTCACGCTTGCGTGGCTTGTGTGGCTTCCTCGAGCCAAGCGCCGATGGCATCGAGCAACAGTCCCGATCCATGCTCGCGCGATCCGGCATCGTCATAGCCATCGAGGAACGCGCCATGCTCGGTCAGCGAGAGCCGCGTCCCCTGCCCCACGGCCTTCAGTTCGAAGATGGCCAGCGACACCGAGATCTTGCGTTCGCCCATATGCATCTCGTAGCTGTAGACCAGCCGCTCATTGGGGATCACATCGAAATAGACCGCGTCGAACGTCGACATCAGGCCGTTGTCCCACTTGCCCTGCAGATGTTCGCGACCACCTGGCCGCACATCCATCGAACGCGATACCAACTGATAGCCATTGCCGCCATGGAACCATTGGGCCTTGGCGGCCGGGTCGCTAAGCGCGCGGAATACCAGTTCGGGCGAGGCGTCGTAGGTGCGTTCGATCGAGAACGTGCCATGTGCCACTGAACGCGGCGGCGTTTCCGCGCTGATGCGCGCAACCTCCTTGCCAAGCCGATCGAGCGTCTGGGCCCAGCCCTCTTCGGCGCCGCGCGTGAAGTCACCGGCCGAAGGATCGAGCAGCGTGTATGTTTGGGTCACCGTCATCTCGGTACCGCCGCACACCGTTTCGAACCCCACGGCCGTATGGGCATTGAACAGTGCAGTGCCTTCGGTCGAGACCACGGTCAGGTCCAGCACCAGTCGCGAATGCGGGATGATTTCAACGTAGTGCCCACGGATCCAGTGTTCGATGCCACCGCCCTGCGAGCGCATGCACAGATCGAATTTGCCACCAGGGCGGAACTCGACCTCGCACTCGGGGATCGTGAACCCGTGCGGGCAGAACCAGTGCTTCAGATGTTCGGCTGCGCTCCATGCCTTGAAAACGAGGTCGCGCGGGGCATTGAACGCGCGCGATACGGTCAGGGACTGCCGGTGCTGCGCGACTTCGGGGGTCTCAGTTGCGGTTGCCATCGGATGCTGCCTCCTTTTTCATGGTTTCCAGGTATTCGCCCAGCCGGTCGAAATGTCCTTCCCATTCGGCACGCCGGGCGCTGATCCATTGCTCTGCTTCGCCCAGCGCATTGGGCGCCATGCGGCAGGTGCGTACCCGCCCGATCTTCTCGGTGCTGACCAACCCCGCCTGCTCCAGCACCGACAGGTGCTGCATGACCGCCGGCAGCGACATCGCCAGCGGCTTTGCCAGTTCGGTGACTGACAGCGGGCCGCGCGCCAGTTGCACCAGCATCGTTCGCCGGGTGTTGTCGGCCAACGCCTGGAACGTGGCGTCGAGTGGATTGGAATTGGGACTGGAATGGTTAAGCATGTCCTTTAGTATAGGGACGACAATTAGTTAAGCAAGGACTTTAGTAACGATTTCTGAAGTTAGCGCGCCTGCCGCTGCAAGGCCGCGATGCGGGCCATGACCTCGGGCAACTCAGGGGGCGTCGGAAGTTGGTCGATCAGCCATTGCACTGCGTCGGCCAGGCGGTCCGGACTATAGTCGGCCGCAAAGCTGTGCAGTGTGGCGCCATGCAGGAATAGCCGCAATGCCAGCAGTTCCGGTTCGGCGATATTGTGGGGCTCTTGCCCGAACAGCCGTTCCGGCACCATGGCCAGCAACGGGCGAACCGCTTCGTCCAGCCGATCGTCGCCGCGCGATGCCATCCAGACTTCGAGGATAGCTACCGAGGTATGGCGTTGACGGCGTTGCACCAGCGCATGAAGCATCAGGTGCAGGCGCACGCGTGCGGGCATGGGACCGAGCGCGGCAAGTTTTTGCGCTTCGGTTTCCAGCAAGGTGGAAACCATGGCCGGCAGCAGGTCATAGCGACCTTCCGGAAACTGGTGCCGCAGTGATCCGCGGCTGATACCGGCCATCTCGCAGACGCGCGCCTCGCCAAAGGCGGCATAGCCTTGTTCGATCAATAAGGTGGTGGCGGCGTCGATGAGCGCCTGTCTTGTGGACGCGCTTCGTTCAGCTTGGGTGGGCATGACGGCGATTGTAACGACAACGTCATTACGCCGGGTTGATGGCTCAACTTCCTCACCGTTTGTCACAAAACAAACATACAAGTTTGTTTATATGTCGCCCGCACGACGTCCCATGAGCCAACGGGAGTCTGTGCGACTTTCAAGAACGATAAGGACTTCCACATGTTCAAGCACCCCCGCTCGCGCTGGCTTGCCGCGCTGTGCGCCGCGTGTGCCGCGCTGACCATCACGGCTTGCGGCTCAGACGATAACAAGACCTCCACGGATACCAGCACGGCGACCGTCCCAACGCCGGCGCCGAAGACCATCCAGTCGATCAAGCACGTCTTCGTGATCACGCTGGAGAACGAGAACTACGCCACCACGTTCTCCGCCACATCGAAGGCACCTTACCTTTCGAAGACGCTTGTAAGCCAGGGCGCGCACCTGCAGCAATACTTCGGCACCACGCACGTCAGCCTGGGCAACTACATCGCCATGATCAGCGGTCAGTCGGTAACCGCCGATACGCAGATGGACTGCATGGTCTTCAAGGACTTCACGCTCAGCGGCATGGGCGATCACGGCCAGGCCATTGGCACCGGCTGCGTATACCCTGCGGCCATCAAGACATTGCCCGACCAGCTCAAGACCGCCAACCTGACCTGGCGCGGCTATATGGAGGACATGGGCAACGATCCATCGCGCGAAAGCGCCACGTGCGGCCATCCGGTGCTGAACACCACGGACGCGACCCAGTCCGCGCAAGCTGCCACTGCCGGCGGCCTGCCCGCCGACCAGTACGCCACGCGTCACAACCCGTTCATGTACTTCCATTCGATCATCGACTCGCCTGACTGCGCGACCAATGTCGTCAACCTGAACAAGCTGACCGATGACCTGAAGTCGATCGATACCACGTCCAATTTCACGTTTATCACGCCCAACCTCTGCAACGACGGGCACGACGGCGGCAGCAGCACTTGTGTGAACGGCGACCCGGGTGGCCTGGTATCTGCAGATGCGTTCCTGCAGAAGTGGGTCCCGCTGATCATGGCCTCGCCGGCTTACCAGAAGGATGGCTTGCTGATCATCAATTTCGATGAGAGCTCGTATGCCACGCAGGCGCTCGATAGCTCCACCGTACCTCCAACGCTGACCATGACGTTCTCGGGCAATACCTGCTGCAACCAGCAGGCTGGCCCGAACGTGCCGGCATCGAGCTTCCCCGTCACGCAGAGCTTCCCGGCCTCGGTATCGCACTATCCGTACGACATCAACCTGGTCACCCAGAACTTCGGTGGCGACCGCACCGGCGCCGTGCTTCTGTCGCCGTTCATCAAGCCGGGCACCGTCTCGACCACGCAGTACAACCACTATTCGCTGCTCAAGACACTGGAAGACATCTTCCAGCTTGGCGAGTACCTGGGCTACGCCGGCCAGGAAGGCCTGGCCGCGTTCAGTACCGACGTGTTCACCAATCTCTGACCCACGCCTGACCGCCGCCGCGGTCTGGTGATTGCCGCCCGGGTGTCGCGCCCGGGCGGCGCTTGTCGACATGATCCCGAATTCTTCCTTGATCCGTGTGGTGTGTACCGCGGTGCTGGCGCTTGCCTTGCTGGCGGGCTGCGACTCCAGGCAGGCGCCCGTTGCAGCCACGCCTAAGCCCACCCCTGATGCAGCCACGCTGGCCCGGCTGGGCAAGGCGATGTTCTTCGACCCGACGCTATCGGCCTCGGGACGGCAGTCATGCGCGAGTTGCCACGATCCCGCGTACGGCTATGGGCCGCCCAATGGGCTGGCTGTCCAGCTTGGCGGCCCGCGGCTTGACCGGCAGGGCAAGCGCGCCACGCCGGGCCTGGCCTATACGCTCAATGCCACGCCGATCTGGACCCATGTGCAAGCCGCCAGCGTGACCGAGCGCCTGACCGAAACCGACAATCCGCCCAAGGGTGGCCTGATGTGGGATGGCCGCTTCAATAGCCTGCATGACCAGGCAAGTGGGCCGCTGCTGGACCCTGATGAGATGGCCAACGAAAGTCGTGCCGTGGTAGCTGGCAAACTGCGCCGTGCCGCCTATGCCGACGACTTTCGCGCGGCCTTTGGCCCCGACGTATTCGACAACCCCCAGCGCGCTTTCGACATGGCCATGCGCGCGCTGGAGCGATTCGAGCTCGACGATCCGAGCTTCCACCGTTTCGACAGCAAGTTCGACGCATATCTGAAGGGCACCACCGTGCTCAGTGCAGCCGAGCTGCGTGGCCTGAAACTGTTTGCCGATCCAGCCAAAGGCAACTGCGCGGCCTGCCACCTGATCGAGAAGCGCGCCGATGGCTCGCATCCGTTGCTCACTGACTACCAGTTTGCCGCGTTCGGCGTGCCGCGTAACCCCGAGATCGCCGCCAATGCCGACCCCGCCTATTACGATCTTGGCCTGTGCGGGCCAAAGCGGACCGACAAGAGCCAACGCAGCGACTATTGCGGCATGTTCAAGACCCCAACGCTCCGCAATACGGCCAAGCGCGGCGCGTGGTTCCACAATGGCCGCTTTCACAGCCTGGAAGACGTCGTGCGCTTCTATGTGGAACGCGACCTGAAGCCTGCGCGATGGTATGCACGCAATGACCAGGGGCAGCCCGTCCTGTATGACGACCTGCCCCCTGAACTGCGCCGCAACGTCGACCGGTTCGATCCACCTTTCGACCGCAAGGCCGGCACACGTCCGGCGCTTGACGACCGCGAGATCCGCGATGTCGTGGCGTTCCTGAAAACGTTTGACGACGGTTACATCAACCCCGTCAGTTCGCGCTGACCTTCTGCACTGGCGGCGGCACCCACGAGTTCTGCAGGATCTCGGGCTTGGGCCAGTACGCACGGATAAACAGTTCGAAATCGCCAGTCGGTGCTGGCAGCCAGTTGGCCACCTTGTCGGCCTCGGGCTTGCGGTTCTGCACGTAGAGCGTCAGCGAGCCGTCGGCGTTGAACTTGAGATCCTTGTTCTTGGTGCCGAGCGAGAAACGGTTGATCTCGTTGGGCGCGAAGAAATGTGCCGCATCGTAGAGCGTCAGCGACCAGAACCCGTTCACCGGGGGCAAGGTGCCCTTCGGGAACGTGATCGTGTAGGCGTTGGCGCCGTTCAGGCGCGCCTTCCCGGCGTCGTATTCCTGGCCAAAGTACGCCGATTCGCGGCGCGGATTGACGAAGATGTTGGCCTTGGCGGCGGCGGCCCGACTGTAGTAGTCGGTGCCGAATTCGGCGCCATTCATCGGCGCCACCCAGCCATTGCCCACCGGCACACCGGCGGCCGAGTACTGGTGCATGTCCGGCATCATCTCCTTGTCGGCCTCGACGGCCGCCTGCGTCAGCGTGTCCGCAATGGCCGGGTCCTTCGCCGCGGCATCGAGCAATGACTGGAACCATGCGTAGAGCGCTTCCTCGCCGCGTTGCGGCGGGACTTCCTTCATGACCAGCGGAAGCTCCTTGAAGAATGCCTCGGGCTTGACCCACTGCGTCTCGGCGCCACTACCCTGCTTGCCGCCGGCTGGGTCTGACAGGTTTGGCAGCTTGGTCCAGTCCTTCGTCTTCATCTTGCCGTCGTACTCGCTGAGCGGATACGCCATGATCTGGCTCACCAGGGGCCGGATGGCCTGGCGGTCCTGCGCGGTGTCGTCCAGGAATGCACGCGGAATGATGTACGCGATATTGGTCGGCGAGCGATAGACGCCGCGGATGCCCTTGGGTGTCTGGCCCTTCCAGTTCGGCCCCACCACCATGTAGAACCCCGGCTTGGTGCCATACATCTTGCCGACACCGCCCAGCGTATCGGTCCGCTGGTCGCCAAGCTGGTAGACCCAGAAGCGGCTGCCAAAGTCCGGCACCTGGAACACGGCCGGTTCCTTTTCCAGCGAGAAGATACCGAAGCCGTAGGCCACATCCTGGTTCGGCGTGGCTACCGCACGCTCTTCGGGCTTGATGTAGTCGGTCAGCATGGTCAGCCGGTTCAGCGGGGCCACCGGCAGCACACCGTCGCCGAGGCCGTTCTCGGGTACTTTCGAGAAGACCAGGTGCCGGTTGTGGATGTTGACCATCGGCCAGCCCCAGATATAGGCAACCTTGGCCACGTTCTTCACATAGCTCCTGGGCATGTTGGCCCCGGCCACCGGCCCCGGCGGGAGCTTGGCGGCAGGCTCACCGGCGGCCATCGCCATCGGGGTGGCAAGCAGCGCGGCGACAATGACGAGTGAATGCAGGCGGCTCATGGGATCGATTCCGATGATCAGGGATGCCATATGCTCGCCCGTTGCGCCATTCACGGGAATACAATTTTTTCGGCATCCCCGTTAAACGCGTTCGTGAGACCTACCGCCACACACTCAGCGGGTCTTCCCACATTGCCACGTCATCGGAAGCTGATTGAACCGGGGCCGCCCGGAGCATCGTCATGGCCTGCGCATGAAGCTTGTCCACGCAGCGGGAGAAGACCCGTGCCTCTTCGGGGTCGAGGCAAGCAGCAAGCTCGCGATTGAAATCGCGTGCCCGTGCGAACGCCGCCGCGTACACAACCTCTCCCTCTTCACTCAAGGTGAACGCTGCCGCGCGACGATCCCCCGCCCGCACCGTCTTGTGCACGAGGCCCTTCTCCATCAGCGCGTGCACCGCCCGGCTGGCCAGCACCTTGTCCAGTCCCGCACTGGCGGCAAGTTCGGTCAATCGCGTGCCCGGTTGCTCGCCAAGGAAAGCCAGCATGCGCCATTCACGCCGGCTGACTCCGGCTGCGGATCGCAAGTGCTGGCCGCTGGCAGCCATGGCCACGCGGCTCAGGTGATAGAGCCGGTAATTGATGAAATCCGCCAGCCGTTCTGGCTCCTGCAGCGTCCCGGAAGTGTCGCGCACCATAAATAGTTGACTTTGTTAACTAATGGGTCAGATGCTAGCGTGCCGGACACACCGATAACAATCGAAATTCGCCCGAGGAGATCGCTTTGTCCAGCCCGAATCGCCCCACCCGCCGCGCCATGCTTGGCGCGCTGACGCTGTTGCTGGCCTGCGGTAGCGCGCTGGCCCAGACCGACAAACCGTTGCGCATCCTGGTGGGCTACCCGGCCGGCGGCACCGCCGACCTGGCCGCGCGGCTGGTTGGCGACAAGCTGCGCGAGGAACTCAGGCAGACCGTCGTCATCGAGAACAAGCCCGGCGCCGGCGGTCGGCTGGCAATGGGCTACGCCAGATCGCAACCGGCCGATGGCAACACCGTGGTACTGGCCAATTCGGCGGTCATGACCATCGCCCCGCTGGTCTATCGCAAGCTCAACTACGATATGGCGCGCGATTTCGTGCCGGTGGCGCAGGTGGCCAACTTCCAGTTGGCGCTGGCAACCGGCCCGGGTTCACCAGCGAAGAACCTCAAGGACTATGTGAGCTGGCTGAAGGCCGACACAACGCATGCGGCCTATGCCTCGCCCGCGCTGGGCAGCATCCCCCATTTCTTTGGCCTGATGATCGGCAAGCAGGTGGGTGTGCAGATGCTGCATGTGCCGTTCAACGGCTCCGCACCGCTGATGACCGCGCTGGTCGGCGGCCAGGTGCCGGCATCGGTCGACACATTGGCCGACCTGACCGAGATGCATCGCGCCGGCAAGATCCATGTGCTGGCCACCTCGGGCACGCGCCGTTCGACAGCCTTGCCTGATGTACCGACGTTTACCGAACTGGGCTACAAGGACATCGAAGGCGTGGGCCGCTATGGTTTTGTCGCGCCGGCCGGCACCGCACGCGCGGCTGTGGACCGCCTCAACGCCGCCATCGCCCGCGCCGTGGCTTCGCCCGACCTGCAGGAAAAATTCCTGAAGCTGGGACTGGAACCGCAAAGCGGCAGCGTCGACGCGTTTGCCAAGGTCCTGGCCAGCGATGCCAGCCGCTGGAACCCGGTGGTCAAGGCCTCGGGTTTCGTGGGCGACTGAGGAGCCGCAACATGTCAGCACGCAACGTCCTGTTCATCATGTGCGACCAGCTGCGTCGCGATCATCTCGGCTGCTACGGCCATCCCACGCTGCGTACGCGCAATATCGACGCACTGGCCGCGCGCGGCGTACGCTTCGACAATGCCTTTGTCACCTCGGGCGTCTGCGGCCCGAGCCGCATGAGCTTCTATACCGGCCGCTACGTCAGCAGCCATGGCGCCACCTGGAATCGCGTGCCGTTATCGGTTGGCGAAATCACGCTGGGCGAATACCTGAAGGACAGCGGCCGTGCGCTGGCGCTGGCTGGCAAGACCCATGTCATGCCTGACAGAGCGAACCTGCAGCGACTTCACCTCGATGGCGGTACGGAACTGGAAACACTGTTGCGCAGTGGCCATTTCATCGAGGTGGACCGCCACGACGGCCATCACGCCGAACCGTACAGTCCTTATGCCGACTGGTTGCGTGCCCAGGGCTACGACAGCAAGGACCCCTGGACCGACTACGTGATCAGCGCGCAGAAACCCGACGGTGAGATTGTCTCGGGCTGGCACATGCGCAATGCCGGCCTGCCCGCGCGCGTGGCCGAGCCGCACTCGGAAACGGCCTATACCGTGGATCGGGCGATGGACTATATCGCCGCGCGCGGCGACGACCCGTGGGTCTTGCACCTGTCACTGGTCAAGCCGCACTGGCCGTACCTGGCGCCGGCGCCCTATCACAACGCCTATTCGCTCGACGATTGCCTGCCGCTACAGCGCCATGACATCGAACTGGAAAACCCGCATCCGGTGCTCGATGCGTACCGGACCCAGGAGGAATGTGCCAATTTCATGCGCAAGGAGGTGTCCGACACCGTGCGCCCCGCCTACCAGGGCCTGATCCAGCAGATCGACGACCGCCTTGGCCAGTTGTGGGACTTGCTGGAACGCACCGGCCGCTGGCAGGACACGCTGATTGTCTTCACCGCCGACCATGGCGATTTCCTCGGTGACCATTGGCTCGGCGAAAAGGAACAGTTCTACGACACCGTCCAGAATGTGCCGCTGATTGTTTACGACCCGTCCGCCGAAGCCGACGGCACGCGTGGCCAGGCCGATGCCCGCATGGTATCGGCGGTAGATGTGGTGCCGACCATACTCGATGCGCTCGGGCTGCCCGCATTCGATCACCGTGTCGAGGGACGTTCGCTGCTGGACCTGACGCGGCAACGTTCGGCTGCCTGGCGTGGCTTCGTGGTATCGGAACTCGACTATGGCTTCCGCGGCGCCCGTGTGGCGCTGGGCCGTCATCCGGCCGAATGCCGCGCCTGGATGGTCCGGGACGCGTGCTGGAAATACGTCCACTGGCAGGGATTCCGCCCGCAATTGTTCGACCTGCTGAACGATCCGTGCGAATTTGTCGACCTTGGCGCCGACCCGGGCCATGAAGCGGTACGCACCTTCATGCGCGGCCATCTGCTCGACTGGTTTTGCACGTTGAAACCGCGCGTGACCGTGACCAACGAGGAAGTCGCGGCCAAGACCAACGTATACAAACAGGCAGGCGTCTTCTTTGGCGTGTGGTGACGCGTGTGGTGGGATCGGCAGCTTCCGACCCGGTGTGGCGTGCAGAAGCGCGGGAAAGGGCGTATTCTGGCGCCCTTGTCATTCCTGCGTAGCAGGCGTAGTGTTGCGCATCGCCTGGCGCCCCGGGGTGCCGGAGCCGCCCCACCTGATTGTTGACGGATGAACCAGAAATCCCCCAAATACCCGGATGAACCGCCCTTGCCGTCCACCTGGGACGCCCGCCTTGCCCGCCATCTGGTGCGGCCCCTCAAGAACACCCGCATTACGCCGAACCACCTGACCACGCTGCGCCTGCTGATTGGCGTGGCTGGCATTGCGTGCATCGCGCAAGGTGGTTATGCCTGGACCAACTGGGGCGCGCTGCTCGTCGTCCTGTCCAACTTTGTCGACCATACCGATGGGGAGTTGGCCAGAATTAGCGGCAAATCAAGCAAGATCGGCCACTTTTACGACCTGGCCAGCGATGCACTGATTACGGTGCTGCTGTTTGTCAGCTTCGGCATGGCGGTCGCCAATACCACCACCGTGACCGAGAGCGTCGGTCCCGTGGTGCGCGGTACGGTGGCTGGCCTGGCCGTGGCGCTGATCTTCTTCCTGCGCATGCGTATAGAATCGCGGGTTGGCAAAAGTGGTACCAAGCAGGCTTCAGCGGGCGGCTTCGAGACGGAAGACGTGCTGTACCTGCTGCCGTTGGTCACGCTGACGGGCGGCATCGGACCGTTCCTGGCAGCGGCTTCGATCGGCGCACCGCTGTTTGCCGTTCTTGTCATCATCGATTACTGGCGAGTCATGCGGCGCCCCCAGCCAGTCGCGACAACCACCGATCACTGAGACAGTCCATGCGAGAGCAAGTTACCAGCGACATCGCGCTAGATCCGCTCGCTGCACCGCAACCGGAATCGGCATCCAGGCAACCGGCCGCGCGTCGCCCGGATGCCGCCGTGGCCAACGTCGTGGCCCAGCTCGACACGGCCGCGCTGCGCCAGGATTTCGAGCGCCAGGGCGCGTTCATCTACCTGGACAAGTTCCTGGCCCCCGATCAAACCGCGCAGCTCGTGGCACTGGCCCGCGCCCTGCAGGCGGGTCTGAACCGCAACTACCTGCCCGGCCACAAGCAAGGCGGCAGCGTCAGCCGCCATACGATCGACGAAAAGGCGCCGTTCATTGCCGAGCTGTATCGCTCAAAGGCGCTGATCGGCTGGCTCGAACAGATCACCGGCGACAAGCTGCAGGTCTGTCCCGAGACCGATCCACACGCCTACGCGCTGTATTACTACACGCGCCAGGGCGACCATATCGGCTGGCACTACGACACGTCTTACTACGATGGCCGCCGCTATACGCTGTTGATCGGCGTACTCGACGAATCGTCGTGCCGGCTCGACTATGAGCTGCATACGCGCAACCCCGAGATTGCCGACGAACCGGGCTCGGTCCAGATTCCGCCGGGCGGCATCGTGCTGTTCGATGGCGACAAGCTGCGCCACCGCATCACGCCGGCCGGCCCCAACGAGATCCGGGTCTCGCTCACGTTCGAATACGTGACCGATCCGGGCATGCGGCCGTGGCTGCGCTTTATCTCGAACATGAAGGACGCCGTGGCGTACTTCGGTTTTCGCCAGGTCTTCCGGCGACTGCTTGGCGGGAAGTAACTGGCGTGAGTCGTGCAGCTTTCTTCCTGTTATCGGTAGGCGCGGCGCTGTTCGTCGGCCTGCTGGCCTGGCAAGGCGTGGGTGCGGTCACCTCCACGCTGATGTCGGCCGGCTGGGGCCTGGCCGTGGTGGCCGCGTTCCACCTGATTCCGCTGGCACTCGATGCCGGCGCCATTGCCGTGCTGCTCGACCGCAAGACGCGCCATGGCTCGTTCTGCAGTGCCCTCAAGGCGCGCTGGACCGGCGAGTCGGTCAACAGCCTGCTGCCGGCAGGCCAGATCGGCGGTCCGGTGCTGATGGTGCGCTACCTGTCCCACCGTGGTGCGCGCATGCGCGATGCCGCGGCGGCCATCACGGTCAGCACCACTACCCAGGCGTTGTCGCAGATGCTGTTCGCACTGCTGGGCATCGTGGCATTTGGCGCGCACGGCGACCTTTCCGAATACCGTACCCCGATCATTGGCGTAACGATCGTGCTGGGCATCTGCGTGCTGGCGTTCTGTGTACTGCAGCGGCGCGGCATGTTCGGCCGCGTGATGCGCATTGGCCAGAAGCTGTTTGGCAAGCGCAAGACCCAGGACGATGGCGCCAGCCCGGGCCGCTGGGCCGGCCTGGCGCTGCGTGCCGATGCCGTGGACAGTGCGATTCGCGAACTGTACCGCGAGCGGCGCAAGGTTGCGGCCAGCTTCTTGCTTAATCTGGTCGGCTGGATTGTCGGTACCGGCGAGGTCTGGTTGATCCTGTATTTCCTGGGGCACCCGGTGAACTGGCATGAGGCCTTGCTGCTCGAAAGCGTGGGCCAGGCGATTCGCGGCGCCGCGTTTGCGATTCCGGGGTCGCTCGGTGCGCAGGAAGGCGGTTACCTGCTGCTGGGCCCGCTGGTGGGCCTGCCCCCGGATGCCGCGCTGGCGCTATCGCTGGCCAAGCGCGTGCGCGAGCTGGTGCTCGGCATCCCCGGGCTCGTGTATCTGCATTTCAGCGAACGGAAGTTCCAGCGCCGCCGCGCCGCGCATGCCCTGTCCACCGAGCGGGGCTGATGCGGCGGTTTTAATCTGCATGTGAGAACAACATAATGCGAGCAATCATTCTTGCCGCGGGCCTCGGCCTGCGACTTCAGCAACAGCAGGGCAAGCAGTTCCCGAAATGCCTGCTGCGCTTTGACGGGGTCACGCTGCTGGAGCGTCACCTGCGCCTGCTCGATGCAGTCGGCGTAACCGAAGTGGTGCTGGCACTCGGCTTCGAGCCGCAGCAGGTTCAGGACGAACTGGCGCGACTGGGCCGCGACCTCGAAATCGTGATCAACCCGCGCTTCGACCTGGGTAGCGTGCTGACCGTGCACACCGTGGCCGATGCCATGACGCGCGGTGGCGACGTGCTGCTGATGGATGCCGACGTACTCTATGACGAGCGCATCATGAGCAAGCTCGTGGCTGGCGACACCGTCAACCGCCTGCTGATCGACCGTGATTTCGAAGCAGGCGATGAACCGGTCAAGCTGTGCCTGAAGGACGGCGTGCCAGTGGAACTGCGCAAGCAGCTGATGACCGACCTGCAATACGACACCATCGGTGAATCGGTCGGCTTCTTCCGCTTCAAGCAGGATTGCGCACTGCGCTTCGCCGAGATCGTGAAGGGCTATGTCGACACCGGCCGCGCCAACATGCCGCACGAAGAGGCGGTACGCGACCTGCTGCTGGAACGCTCCCACGTGTTCGATACCGCCGACGTAACCGGCGCCCCCTGGATTGAAATCGATTTCCCCGGCGACGTTGCTCGCGCCGCCGAAGAAGTCCTGCCCCAACTTCTGCCTGTAGGAATCGCCCAATGAACGCCATCGACCCGAACCTGCTCGTTTCCTCGCGCGCCGCCCGGTTGCGCCAGATGCTGCTGTCCAATGACCTGGAATTCATCATGGAAGCCCACAACGGGCTGTCCGCGCGCATCGTGCGCGAGGCCGGCTTCAAGGGCATCTGGGCCTCGGGCCTGGCCATTTCCGCCCAGTTCGGCGTACGCGACAACAACGAGGCCAGCTGGACCCAGGTGGTAGACAACCTCGAGTTCATGGCCGATGCCAGCGACCTGCCAATCCTGCTCGACGGCGACACCGGCTACGGCAACTTCAACAATATGCGCCGGCTGGTGCGCAAGCTCGAACAGCGCGGTATTGCCGGGGTCTGCATCGAGGACAAGATTTTCCCGAAGACCAACAGCTTTATCGGCGGCGAGCAGCAACCGCTGGCCGATGTCGACGAATTCTGCGGCAAGATCAAGGCCGGCAAGGATTCGCAGGCCGATGACAATTTCTCGATCGTGGCGCGCGTTGAAGCGCTGATCGCCGGCTGGGGCATGGAAGAAGCATTGCGCCGCGCCGAGGCGTACCGCCAGGCCGGCGCCGACGCGATCCTGATCCACAGCAAGCTGTCGAAGGCCGACGAGATCGTGACCTTTGCGCGCGAATGGGCCGGCCGCGCCCCGCTGGTGATCGTGCCGACCAAGTACTACAGCACGCCGACCGACGTGTTCCGCAAGGCTGGCATCAGCCTGGTGATCTGGGCCAACCACCTGATCCGCGTGGCGGCATCGGGCATGCAGGCCGTGGCCAAGGAAATCCATGACAGCGAGACGCTGGTCAACGTGGAAGACCGCATCGCCACCGTAAACGAGATCTTCCGCCTGCAGGATGCCGACGAATACTCGGCCGCCGAGAAAATCTACCTGACCGGTGGCCAGGCACCCGGCTCGGCCGTGGTGCTGGCCGCAGGCCGCGGCAAGGGCCTCGAGGCGCTGACCGAAGACAAGCCCAAGATCATGCTGCCGGTGGCTGGCAAGCCGCTGTTGCGCTGGCTGGTGGACGGATTCAAGAACCAGGGCATCAACGACATCACCGTGGTGGGCGGCTACAAGGCCGAGGCCATCGATGCGGCTGGTATCAATCTGGTCCGCAACGAGCGCCATGCCGAAACCGGCGAACTGGCCTCGCTGGCATGCGCCGCCGATACGCTGCAGACCGATACCGTGATCGCCTATGGCGACCTGCTGTTCCGCAGTTACATCCTGCGTGACCTGGTCGATTCCGATGCGCCGTTCAGCGTGGTGGTCGATTCGTCGGCATCGAATGCTTCGAGCCAGAGCGTGCGCGATTTCGCATGGTGTTCGGCGGCCGATGACCGCGACCTGTTCGGCCAGAAGATCCTGCTGCGCAAGGTTTCGGATGAAATTCCTGCCGGCGATGCGCCGCATGGCCGCTGGATCGGCCTGCTGAACGTGCGCGGCGAAGGCCGTGTGCGCCTGCAGAAACTGCTCGGCGAACTGCGCCAGCGTCCGGACTTCGACAAGCTCGACCTGCCCGACCTGCTCAACGCGCTGGTGGCAGCCGGCGAACAGGTCGAGGTCAAGTATGTGCACGGCCACTGGCGCGGTGTGAACGACCTCGACGATTTCCGTCGCGCTGGTGACTTTGCGCATACCCAGACGCCCTACTCGCTCGGTAACAATGCCGGCGAGGCTGCTCGATGATCGAGGCCGTACAGTTTGTCGAAGCCGCGCGCGAGCGCGGTTTCGAATGGTATGCAGGCGTGCCATGCTCGTACCTGACGCCATTCATCAACTACGTGGTGCAGGACTCGTCGCTGCACTATGTGTCGGCGGCCAATGAAGGCGATGCGGTAGCGTTTATCGCCGGCGTGGCGCAAGGTGCGCGCAATGGCGTGCGTGGCATCACCATGATGCAGAACTCGGGCCTCGGCAACGCCGTGAGCCCGCTTACGTCGCTGACCTGGACCTTCCGCCTGCCGCAACTGCTGATCGTCACGTGGCGCGGCCAGCCGGGCGGCGCAGCGGACGAACCGCAGCACGCGCTGATGGGCCCGGTCACGCCGGCCATGCTCGACACCATGGACATCCCGTGGGAACTGTTCCCGACCGAGCCCGCAGCCGTTGGTCCGGCGCTCGATCGTGCCATCGCCCATATGGATGCCACGGGTCGGCCCTATGCACTGATCATGCAGAAAGGCAGCGTGGCGCCCTACCCGCTGCAAGCGCAGACGCCACCGCAGGCACGTGCCAAGGCCGTGCCGCAGGTAGCGCATACCGGCGCCGCGCAACTGCCGAGCCGCCAGGAAGCATTGCAGTGCGTGATGGCCCATACCCCGGTTGACTCGACCGTGGTGCTGGCCTCCACCGGGTTCTGCGGCCGTGAACTCTACGCGCTCGACGACCGTTCGAACCAGCTCTATATGGTTGGCTCGATGGGTTGCCTGACACCGTTCGCGCTGGGGCTGGCGCTGGCCCGCCCCGACCTGAAGGTGGTGGCAATCGATGGCGATGGCGCGGCACTGATGCGCATGGGCGTGTTTGCCACGCTTGGCGCCTATGGCCCGGCCAACCTCACGCATGTGCTGCTCGACAACAATGCACACGACTCGACCGGTGGCCAGGCCACGGTGTCGCACAACGTGTCGTTTGCGGGCGTCGCGGCCGCGTGCGGTTATGCATCGGCCATCGAGGGCGATAACCTCGACATGCTCGACACCGTAATGGCGAATGTGGCCACGGCCACCGCCGGCCCGAATTTCGTCTGCCTGCAGACACGCGCCGGCACGCCCGACGGACTGCCACGTCCATCGGTTACGCCGGTGCAGGTGCGCACGCGCCTGGGCCAGCAGATCGGCGCCGACATTGGCAACACCCAACACGCTTGAGGAATCGCATGCTGCTTTTGAATCCGGGCCCGGTAACGCTGTCCGAACGCGTCCGCCAGAGCCTGCTGCAAACCGACCTGTGCCATCGCGAGAGCGAGTTCTTCGACCTGCAGGATGAAGCGCGCCAGCGGCTGGTCGACGTCTACGGACTGGACGCGGCAAGCTGGAGCGCGGTGCTGATGACCGGCTCGGGTACCGCCGCGCTGGAAAGCATGATCGCGGGACTGGTGCCCGCACAGGGCAAGCTGCTGATCGTGCAGAACGGCGTATACGGCGAGCGCGTTGCGCAGATCGCCGCGCAGTACCAGATTGCCCACACAGTGGTGAAGCACGACTGGATGGATACGCCGGACCTGGCTCGCATCGACGCGGCGCTGGCGGCAGACCCGGCCATCACCCATCTGGCCGTGATCCATCACGAAACCACCACGGGCCGCCTCAACGACCTGCCCTCGATCGACAAGCTATGCCAGGCGCGCAATGTGCGCCTGCTGGTCGATACCGTGAGCAGCTTCGGCGCCGAGGCCATCGATTTCAGCGGCAACATCGACGCGGTGGCCGCCACGGCCAACAAATGCCTGCACGGCGTGCCCGGCGCGGCGTTTGTGATCGCACGCCGCAGTGCCTTGGCCAATGCCGCCAGTCGCACCTACTACCTCGATATCGCGCGGCTGGCCAAGCTGCAGGACCAGCGCAACACGCCGTTCACGCCATCGGTGCATGCGTACTACGCGCTGGTGGAAGCACTGCGCGAACACGCGGATGAAGGCGGCTGGCAAGGCCGCCATCAGCGCTACGCGGCGCTGGCCGAGGAAGTCCGCGCGGGCCTGGCTGCATTGGGCATCGAGGCCCTGTGGCCCGCAACCCAGTCGTCGGTGGTACTGCGTGCCTACAAGCTGCCGCAGGGCGTCACGTACGAGCAACTGCACGACGGCCTGAAGGCCCGAGGCTTCGTGATCTATGCCGGCCAGGGCGGCCTGTCGTCGCAACTGTTCCGCATTTCCACGATGGGCGCACTCGACGCAGCGGACATGCATCGCCTGGTGGCTGGCTTCCGCGAATTGCTGGCTCGCTGAAACTGCTGAAGACCTGGCTCCCCTCTCCCGCAACGCGGGAGAGCAACCGTGTCAATGACTTCGTGCGGCTCACGATCAGCCGACGCTT
>CAUUBQ010000081.1:0-35799 GCA_963543405.1 uncultured Cupriavidus sp. | reverse complement strand
CGCTAGCAGCGCATGAACGCTCAGGCCCAAGACGAAAAACGTCACAGGGATTTGCCAGCCGCTACGGTAGGTGACGTAGATCAATAGAGCAGTGATCGTGCCGTTGGCGATGGCCAGAGTCCGCACCGCGCCAGCGATCAGCTGCGGCATGGACAAGCCGATACTCACGTGGTGTTTGCGCATGCTAGAAGCCTGTGCAGGACGCGACGATATTCAGCGTCTTGAGGATAGACGGCGCGGCAGCGGCCAGACCGATACCCACGCAAGCGCCAGAGATGAACTTCGAGAGGGAGGATTCGGCATTGGCGTATGCGATTGCGCCGAGCACGATGACGATTAGGCCCAGCACGAAGAGGTACTTGGTGTTAATGAAGGTCGCCAGTCCGCAGATGAAGTTGCCGAGATTGCCAAGGAACGAATCGTCGGCGGCGACCGCCGATGTGGCGACGGCCATCATGCCGACCATCAGCATGGCGGAGGGTGCGTACTTGCGGGCGGTGGCGCGTACGCGCGGATGGATTGCGAGCTGCATTTCGAGAAGGACTCCGTTGGTTAAAAGACACGTTTGATGTCGTAGTCGTTGTCGCGGAAACCTTTGATTTCGATGATTTCCGAGACGTGACGCATTTCGCCGGTGCGTTTCATGTGCACCACGTAGTGAATGCAATCGGCAATGAGCTTTCGCATGTCGTCGAGCTTCCAGCCGGAACCAGGCGGAATGCCGAGCAAAGCCATGCTCTCCAGTCGAGAGAGAGCTGAGCGCGCGCTGCTGGCGTGAAGGGACGCCATACCGCCATCGTGGCCGGTGTTGAGTGCCTGCAGCATGTCGAAGGCCTCGCCGAACCGGACCTCCCCAACGAAGATGCGGTCGGGGCGGAAGCGCAGGGCCAGAGCGACTAGGTGCTGAGTGGTGACGCCCTTATCCTTGTTGGAAAGAAGCCGCACCTGATTCGGCACGGTCAGCTTCAATTCCATCGTGTCCTCAATCGTCAGAACACGATCGGCAGCCGGCACCTTGCCCGCCAGCGCGTTGAGGAATGTGGTTTTCCCGGAGGACGTACCGCCGGCCACGATGACGTTTTTGCGGCGGACCATCAGTTGTTCGAGGGCACGGGCAAGGGCCTCGTCTTCCTCTCCGCCAAGGAAGATCGGCTCTTCTTCTTGGGTTGTGGCGTTCCGCAATGAGAAGGCGCCGGCTCGCGCGTAGTCCGCCAGGGACAGGTTCGTTTCCCTGTGCCTACGGATGCTCAGTGCGTGGCCGTCAATGGCAGTCGGTTGCATCACCGCCGCGATCCGCAGGCCCTTATGGCCGGCGTTGATGATGCCCTGCTCTGTGCCACGGACTGCAGATTTTTCGACGGAAGAAGCGAGCGAGCGAACCGCGCCTTCGACCTTGAACGGCTCAAGTACCACGTCAAGCTTTGTCAGAACGCCGCGGCGTTCTACCCAGATGCTGTCATGCCGGTTGATCATGACTTCGGCAACGTCCGGAGCGTGGATGACGTCGTGCAGCGGCGCGAGCGACTCGAAGAACATCGAGACAGCGCTTTCGGCCAGCTGCGTGAGTTGCAGAAGAGGGTGGTCGTTGGTGGGCGATTCCATGCCCGCTATTGTTGGCGGGCAAATGCGATTGGAATTGCCCGAAAGCTATGCGATTTTCAGGAGCTTTCGAGATTTGCTAGGGACAGCTTTGGGAATCAGGAACGCCGAAGGAACATGTTCCTCTTAAAAACCTCGAATCGCACTACCAAATACCGAGTATTCGAAGTTCTGGTATCGCAAGGCGAGCTGGGTGTCTGACTTGGTGGTTTCGGACCTCGCGGTTGTGGCGCGGACCGTCCGATCGCAAAGAAGTGGAAAGCTCCGCAAAATGGCATACCTTTCGGGAGTAAGTGCACCGCCATTCGCTGGTCCAATAGGCGCATCAAATTGGACTGCCGCAGCATGCGCCTTACTCGCAAACCTTCCGATAAAGCCAAGCCCCTGACCGTTGCGCCGGGGATGTATGGCGATGAAAGTCCGGAGCAAGCCATCTTCGACCGTACTACGCGAATCAGCGTGGACCGGAATCATTGGAAGTTGGCCACCGTAGGGCTGGGCGTGATCGCGGTGGCGGCGATCCTTACGCGTGAGCCGCCGCCATCGGTCGTCAAGGTGGTCGGCGTGTCGTCGGATGTGACCGGCAAGCCCATTACCCGTGAACTTGACGCTTTCCGTCCGGACGAGCGTCAGGTGCAGGCCGCCCTCAAGGACCTGGTGCAACGCTGGTTCACCATCGAGCCGATACTGACGCCGCAGATTGAAACGTCGCGCATGGCGGCGAACCTGCGTTCGGTGCGCGAGCAGATGTTGGGATCGGCCAAAGATCAGTTCAAGGCCTGGGTCGATGAGGATGAACCCTTCAGGCAAGTCACATCGTCGCCGACGCTCACGCGCGAACCCAAGTTCATCAATATCGCGAGCCTTCCGGACAGCACGGTGGTCGTCGAGTTTGTGACCACGACGGCCGAAGACGGCTTCAAACCGCGCAAGCAGCGATACACGATCACCTTCCGGTACCAAACCAAGCCGGCGGACAAGGAGGCCGTGCTCGGCACCAATCCGTTTGGCGTGTACCCCGTTTTCTTCAGCATTCAGAAATCCGCGGCCTGACCGCGCACACGCTCATGGACGCCCGTACTTCCTCCCGATTCCTCCCTTACGCCATCGCCTGCTGTATCGCGCTAATGCTGTCTGTGCCGGACGGCCATGCCGCCGACAAGTCGCCCCGTCGCGCAGGAGCCGGGATGTCCGGACTCGGCATTGGCGATCTCAGTGATGCGATGAACCCGGCCAACCCGTTCAACGGTGGTGTGGATCCCGTGGCGCTCCCGGGCGACTCCCGGCTGGTGGTCTTCAACTACAGCCGGGATCAGATCTTCCGCGTCCTGAGTGCGCCGCTCAAGATGACAACCATCGAGTTCCCTGATGATGAGCAGATCGTCGGCGACCCGGCGTGGGGCGAAAGCGTTCGCTGGGACTATGACACCGATGGCGCGAATCATCTGTACGTGAAGCCGCAGGCCGCCGGCTTGGTCAACACCTTGTCGGTTAATACGAACAAGCGTAGCTACGAGTTCACGCTCGTTTCCTCGCCGCTCGGTGGCATCTTCTACCAAAAGGTTCGGTTCCGAATCCCCGCGTCCATTTCCGCCAAGGTGAAGGCGCGCAATGAAGCGCGACCCGAGCAAGCCGACGAGGCAAAGACTGGTGATGCGGACAGCAGCCGGAACCTGGATGCCGTCGGTGTGCCCCCTGACCAACTCAATTTCGACTACACCATCTCCGGTGGCGCAGCCTTCAAGCCGGATACGGCCTTTGACGACGGCAAGGCGCTCTGGCTGCGTCTGCCGGCTGGCGCCCTGCAAAACTGGCCGGTGCCGCTCATCAAGGACGGGAGTGACTACGTGGTCGTGAATTCCGTGACGCGCGGACGCTACCTCGTGGTGCAGCGTCTGGCCGACACCGTGGTGCTGCGTTCGGGTAGCGACGAAGTCAAGATCGAGCGCCGTCGTCGCATTCTGGGGCTGTTCTGATGCGCGGCAACAAGAAATCCGAGAACGTCACCGACGTGACGGAAGCCCAGGAGCGTACCGTAAAGGGTAAGCTCCCGCGCAACGTCGTGTTCGCACTCGGCGGCGTGGCCGCTGTCATGGTTGGCGCGCTGGGCTACTACTATCAGACGATCTCGGACGAGCAGCTTGATGCCAAGGCCGAGCAGCAACGCGCCGAACAGATCAACCAACGCGCAGCCAGTGCGGACACCGGGCAGAGCCTGGAGGCGACCATTCGCGCGCAGGCCGACAAGGCCCGCGAGGAAGCCGACCGGCAGCGCAAACAGGCGATCCCGTCCGACACGAAGGCGCCCGTTATGACCGCCGGCGACCTGACCAGCACGGCAAGGACCACGAGCGCGTCGCCGGATGCCAAGAAGAACGAGCAGGATGACCTCTTCACTGCGCCGGTCTTCAAGAGCAGTACGCGGAAGTCGCAGGTCAATCAGGCGAAGCCTACGGCGGCGCTCGCGGATGTCACCGATCCTGCCCAGATGCGCGCTATCCAGCAGGCGGTGGCCGCCAAGGCCGCGGCGGCGAATGCGGCGACTCAGAACCCTGAAGGCGCGGCGGCTCAGCCGGCGTCGGCCGACCGGCAATTCCTGCGCGACGCAGTGACCACGACCACGCTGCGTACCGGATTCGACGGCAAGCTGCCGCGTTGCACGCTGAGCCGAGGCTTCAACATACCCGCGAATTTTGCGGGTGGCCTGAACTCGGACAAGCCAGGCGAGTTCCGTGCGACCGTATCGCAGGACGTCTATGACACGGTGAAGGGCACCTGCAAGATCATCCCTGCAGGCAGCACGCTGGTTGGCATGTATAGCGCCGATATCGCGGTAGGCCAGGAGCGCATCCTCACGGCCTTCGTGCGCATGCAATTGCCTAACGGCAAGACGGTGCCGCTGATGGGCATGCAAGGCGCAGACCCGGACGGCACCGCCGGCAATACGGGTGACGTCAACAATCACTTCCTGAAGATCTTCAGTGGTGCGCTCATCATCGGCGCACTCTCGTTGCGTTTCAACGACAACCCGACGACCACTACAGTGGGCCCGGCGGGGCTGGTCGCTTACGGCAATGCGGCAGGGCAGGTCGCTACCCAGACAGCGCAAACGATCCTGAACCGCAACCAAAACATTCGCCCGACCATCACGACTGAGCCGGGCCAAAAGATGATGGTGCAGGTCAAGCATGACATCGTCTTGGAGCCGTACCGTGATTAAGCGGCTCGCGGCGTTCCTGCTTATCGCTTCAGCGTCGGGTGTCGCCAGTGCGGCAACGATCGAGGCCGTCATCAGCCCCAACGCCATTGTCGTGAATGCCGACGGCCAGGCGCGCGTGCATACCCTCGAGGGCAAGCCCGTTCTGTACTGTGGGTTGGACGCGTTCCTGGGCTGGTCGGCGCGGCTACTCGGCGTGCAGATCGAGCCGGGTGCCGACCACGGCCCGACAGTCATGCTGGCAGGCAAGACGGTGCCGATTGCCCGTTTGTTTGCACGGGAAGGGTGGCTGCGCCCGGCGAATCTGGATGACGCTGCTCAAGAAGCGCTTGCAGAGCGGCGCGGCGGCTGGGCATGCGCACCGAAGACCGAGCCGTTCGCGCAGATGGGCAGTCGCGTGGATCCCAAGATTACCGCCGGCATCGCCATGAACGAGTCGTCGTATCGCGGCCGCCCTTGGCCGTGGACGCTCAATGTAGCAGGGCGGGGCATGTTCTTCTCGTCACGGGAAGAAGCCTACTCGGCCATCAATCGACTGCTGGCGAGCGACCGTTGCGACTTCGACGTGGGACTCATGCAGGTCAACTGGTGCTATCACGGCAAGCGCTTCGCCTCGCCGTGGGAAGCACTGGCACCGGCCACAAACATCCGCGTGGCAGAGGACATCCTCGCGGAAAACCTCCAACGCAGCGGTTCTGCCATGAAGGCCGTGGCCTGGTACCACAGCGCTAATCCCGAGCGCGGCGGTCCTTACTTCACCCGATTCATGAAACACGTAGCCACATTCCAATGATCAGGCCGCTCCTCATCTCCGTATTGGCGCTGATTGCTGCGCCGGCTATCGCGGCCGACACCGACCCGCTCGACTTCGATTATCAGGTCGTCGCTCGCGCCGCCGACCGGCCGGCGATGGTGTTCAACGACGGACTTTCCACGTACATCCAGCCGCGCTTCGGACAATCGGTGCAGGCCGACGGTGCGATCCAGAACGGCCCGTATTGGGTCATTGATGGCGTGCCGGACGTGGTCCGATACTCGGTCAATGGGCAACCGGTCGTTGCACGGTGGAAGCGCGCGAATGGCTTCACATCCGAGCCCGCGAACCCCGGCGGCGATATGCCACGCAGCTTGGCCGCCATTTCCGGCCGTCTGGCCCTGATCGGCAGCTATTCGGATATCGCGCTGGTGCGCGCAGGCCGGTCCTCATTGCCGCTGGCGCAGATGGTCAAGTCCATCGCCCCGAACGGTTGGAGCGGCACTGCGCAGAAGGATATTCCGCTGACGGACGATGTCTCGCTTGATGCACGTGCAGGGGAGAACTGGCTGCAGGCGCTCGCCCAGGTACTCGAGCAGCGCAACCTGTACGCGGAGGTGGATTTCGGCCGCCGGAACGTAGCGCTTCGTGCGACGCCGCCTAAGGCCTTCGCTGTCGAGGCCGCGACAAGTGGAATGCTCCGAGCTTCAGCAACGACTGGAACTGCACCGGCAATCGCTACGCCGGTTCCAGCGGCGAGTGCGCCGGAGACCGGTACGCCATTGCCGGAAGGCCCTACGTTGGCTTTGGCGTTCAACGCCTTGGCTATCCGCGATGCCAAAAACGGGCGGATCGAAGTCCGCTTCGATGCTGAGCCGAAGGACCTTGAAATGCGGGATGGTGCCGGCGACAAGCTCCGTACCCGCTGGGATGAAAGCGAGAAGGTGTTGTCCTTCCCCACGGTTGACAGCTTTACGGCGAGCAGCGGGTCGAAGCGCGTCGAAGTCGCGCGCGTGCCGGGCATCAATTTCTTGTTCCCACGCGAGAACGCTGCGGGCCTGGAGCGCGTGTTCGAGAAGGACGGCGCGACCTACCTGAGCTTCGCCAAGTCCCTGGCCAGCATCTCCGTTTTCGGAGACAACCACCAAGGCGGCGGCGAGCAAAAGGACCGCTACTTCAAGTTCAACGGCGTGTCCGATCACCTCACTGTGATCGCGGACGGGAACGTCGTTCGGGTTGACCGCCTTCCTGAAGTTCGGTTCTACGAGCGGGCCGCCGTCCAATGAGGGTGAAGCGCCAATGCCTCCTGCTCTGTGTCATTACCGGCCTGACAGTCGCAGGCGGCGCGAATGCCGACTGCCTGGACGAGGCCGCAGCCTTCCACCGGGTAAGCCCGACGCTGGCACGCGGTATCGCGCAGGTCGAATCCGGCATGCGATCGTGGGTGACCAACACGAACACGAACGGCAGCGAGGACATCGGCCTGATGCAGATCAACTCGGCGCATCTGCCGCGTCTGGCCAAGTTCGGCATCACGCGGCAGAGCCTGTTCGACCCCTGCACGAATGCCTACGTGGGGACGTGGATCCTCGCGGATTGCCTGAGCCGGTACGGGGAAACGTGGACGGCGGTCGGCTGCTACAACGCCGGCGCTCCGGACAAGCGGCTTCGCTACGCCAACCGCGTCTACCAGAAGCTTCAGTCCACCAGCAAATGAGCCAATTCGAATTTCAACGGAAATCAGCCATGTATCAGCCTCGATCGATGTCCCGGATGTGCCGGGTTCTGCTGAGCGGCGCCGCCGCTATCGCCGTCTGCGCTCACGCAGCTGTACCCGGTACTTCGCCTTTTGGGGCGTCCGCATCGGGCAACTTTGAGCCGACTAAGCCGTTGGCCGGCGGCGGCTGGCAGTTGCTGTCGGACAGCCGCGGCAACGCGCAGCCGAAGGTGAGCGAAGCTCCTGCGCTCATTGCCAAAGCAAGCGATGTCCCGGCGCCGATGGCCCAATCGATCCCGGCGACGGTGGTGACACCCGTGGCCGCCGGCGGCGCCGCCATGCCGGCAGCGGCCGGTCCGCGCGACTGGACCGTTTCGACGGCCGACGGTAATTATCGGCTGCTGGTTGAAAAGTGGGCCCGGGAGAGTGGCTGGACGGCCGCGCCTTGGGAACTGGACCAGGACGTGGAGATCGGCGGCAACGATTCGTTCACCGCTGACTTTAAAACCGCCGTTCGTCGCGTCCTCTCGTCCACGGAGATGACCGACTACAGCCTGAAGCCTTGCTTCTACTCCAACAACTATGTGCGCGTGGTGAAGCTGACCACGAAGTGCGATCCGTCTAAGTAAGGAAGGCTCCCATGAAGCTGACCCGCATTCTCCGCCCCGCCACTGGCGCAGCACTCGTCACATCGATGCTGGCTGGTTGCGTCTCGCCGACGCTGCTGAAGGATGTTCGGCAGACGACTGACGACACCCGTGCGCAAGCTGCACAAACCACCGAGGAGCTCTACGCGCGCATTCGCCGCGATCGTGCAGCCGTGGAGGCAGAACAGGACGTTGGTCGTCCGTTCCTCGTGGGCAAGCGCGTTGCAGTGGCACGCAACGTAACGCTGCCGCTGGCGCTGCGCAACAACGTTGACACTTGGGTGATGTTCCCAGAGAAGACGATGCCGCTTGCCGTGGTGGGCCAGCGCATCACGATGGCGACCGGCATCCCGGTCAAGATCGACTCAGACGTGTACCTGCCTTCGAACGTTCTGATGCCTCGTTCGCTTGGTCCTCAGGCTCAACAGGCGTTGAAGGCAACGCCCCTCAATGGCGCGCCGACGCCGGCGGGTATCCTCGGCCCCGTGCCGTCGCTTGGCGGTCCGTTGCCCGCCTCCCTGACGTCCACTGGCGGCACGGCAAGCATCCAGACCACGCCTCTAGTGGAGAACGCCTTGAACGTCGAGTTCAAGAACAGCGAAAAAATGCCGCTGGCGACTATGCTGGATCTGGTGGCGACGCGTCTGGGTATCAACTGGGAATTCCTCCCGTCGAAGGGCGTCATCCGGTTCTACCGACTGGTCACGAAGACTTGGCAACTGCCGATTCAGCCGGGTACCAACTCGTTCACGACCGAGTTCAAGCAGACGTCGCAGGGATCCGGCGGCACGGGCAATAGCGGTAGCTCAAACTCGTCGCAGATCGACGCCGCGGCCAAGGCCGAGCTGAAAGAGCTCGACGACCTGGAAGAAGTCCGCAAGAGCCTGAATCCGGTTCGCACGATGGTGGGGGATCTCGACCTGAACCGCGGTACCGGCCTGCTTACGATGCGTGACACGCGCGAAGCGGTGGAAGCGGCCGACGATATCATCCGTCGCCAGATCGCCATCTACTCGCGGATGGTGACCCTCAAGTTCCAGATGATCGACCTGTCCGTTGCCGACAACGGCGAGGCGGGCGTTGACTGGAACGCCGTGCTGACGAAGGCGTTGGAGAACGTGCCGGGCTTCACGCTGTCCGCACTGTCGCCGTCGACGCTGGTTTCGAGTACGGCAGGCAGCTTTGGCCTGACGATGAACTCGGGCCAGTTCGCGGGCACCAATGCCATCATGAGCGCGCTCAAGCAGTACGGCACTGTGACGTCGTCGGTGACGATCCCCGTCTCGATGCGTAACCGCCACGCATTCCAGTACAACAATCGGCGCACGTTCTCCTACGTCTCCAGCACCACGCCGGCGACGACGACGGCCGGCGGAACGGGCGGCATTCCGGGTATCAGCACTTCAACGGCTACGGTCGGCTTCAAGCTGCAGGTGTATGCGGACGCGACCACGCGTGACGATGTGAATCTGCAGATTGCCTTCGACCAGTCGAAGCAAGATGGCCCGCTGGAAAAGTTCACTTCGGGCACGGGCGACAACCAGCAGTCGATCCAGAACATCAACCTCGTGGCGAAGGGCATCCCGAAGCAGGACTTGATCGTGCGCAACGGCCAGACGGTTGTCATGACCGCATTTGAGCAAGACGACACGCAGTTGACGCGCCGCACACTTGGCGAGTCCCTGCCGATGATCCTGGGCGGCTCGATGACGGCATCGAAAACCCGGACCTTCACCCTCGTACTGGCCACCGTGATGGTGCAGGACCAGGGCGAGCCCGTTGCTCAGAACGGGGGCTGACATGGCACGCATCCGAACACTTTGGGCGGATATCGCCCGGCTGTACCGCGAGCACTACTGGATCGCGGTGCTGATGTGGCTGCCCAGCGTTGCGATGACTGCTATACAACGGCCAGTGAACATTGTTGGCGTGGTGCTGGCCACCATTCCCTTGACGTTGGTGTATCAAGCGACGCTGTCCGCCTACGGGTTGCATCTTCAGCACCGCATTGACTCGGAAGACTCTGGCTCGCTGCATGTGCGCGTTGACGGAATCGACCTCGGCGCAGTCCCGGAGAATGAATACGCGGCCATGCGTCATCGCGCCGCGTTCTCGGTGTCGACGTACCTGCGTCAGCTCTGCAATGTGGGGGTGATGGCGGTCAACTTCTGCCGGTGGATGGCGCGCTATGTGCCTCTGTTGATCTTCTGGATCGCCGTTGGTGCCTTGCTGCTGGACAGCACTGGAACTGTCGCCGCCATCAGGTCGATCCTGCTCGCTGCACAAGTGGCTCCCGGACGACTGGCCGATCTTCTCGCACTTTTCCTGGTGGCGACCTTGTTCTGGTCGGCGATCGTGTGCGCGCTTTTCGCACCTCGGCAACTGGGCTTTCGTAACGAGTTCCGCACCGAGTGGCAGCACGCGCTGCGCAAGCGTCTGAACTTGCCGTCGACCGGGGAAATGTCGCTGTACCGTATGCAGGGCAACGACGCTGGGCCTGTACGCGATGGGGCCGAGTTCCGAGCCTTTCTGCGCAAGCGGTACCGGTTCGGCGCCGCCGGCCGTCGGGCCCTGGGTGAGGTCGCGCAATGATCCTGGATATTCACGGCAAGAAGCTGGTCTTCGGGATGCAGTGGCGCACCCTGACGGGGAGCGGCACGCCGACGACGTTGGCGGCAAACATCGCGAAGGAAGTTCGTGCAGCACGCATCTGGCACGAGGACCAGGCGCTGCATATGGGCTATCTCAACGAAGCTGACGCGCAGGCGAAGATCAAGGACAAGCTCTACTCAGCGGCGGCGGCGCTGTCGCGTGTCCCGGAGCTGGTCCCCAACGCGTTGTTCGTCTTCCGGTTCGATCACGCTGGCGCCGCGCCGATCTACTTCGTGTGCGGCATTGTGAAGGGCAGGCCGCGCGTTGGCTTTGATCAGGTCGTGACAGAGGAACGGACGCTGTCCGCGCTCGTTGCCGATTTCCCGACGAAGTGCGAAGGCGAATTCAAACTCGTCGGAAATTCGCCCGAGCTGCTCGCGTTGCTTCCGCAAGAACGCCGCATCTCCCACGTCGAGTTTGACCTGGCCAAGCTGGTCGAGGTGGCTGGCCCGGCGTCGGTGCTTAAGAAACCGCGTGCGACCACCCAGCGCAAGCAACTGCTGATCGCGACCGCCCTGGCAGCCGTCGGCTTTGCCGGGTGGCACTACGGCAAGGCCGAATATGACGCCTACCAGCGCCGCTTGCATCCGCCGCCACCGCAAAAGTCGCCGGCAGAACTGTATGCCGAGGATCTTGTTTCGCGCAGCGCTGCCCCGATCGCACCGGCATCCAGTGCGCTGCCGGTGTTCATGCATTGGTTCTCCACCGTAGCGCCGCTGTCCGTGGGCGGATGGACGCTCTCGACGGTCAAATGCGAGCAGATCGCGAGCCCCGAGTCGGACTGTACTGCGACGTACGTCATCAAGGATGCAACGCGAGGTGCCACGAATCGGACATTCCTGGAGTCAATCCCGGACTGGGCTACCAATCCGCGCTTCCAGAAGGGTGATGTTGCGGTTGATGTCACGGCTCGGGTCCGGTTGGCGGATGCCCGGCGCCTCGGTGATGTGCTGGGCCACCTACCGCCCTCGATGTCGTTGCGCGCGGACTTCGGCTCGCAGTTGCAGGTTCTCAGGCCCGTGGCAGGCAAAGCAGAGTTGGGCGAATTCGGCTTCTTTGGCTTTGTGCCGCCCCAAGGCCCTGCCGCCATCGAGCATCCGGTGAAGCTGGCCGGCTGGGAGATTTCCGGCCCGTTGCGCAACGCGTCCGAGTTCAAAGCGTTCCCCGCTCCCGTGACGGTCACGCACATCGAGCTGGCCGTCAATCTGGACGCCGCGCCCGATCTCAAACAATCCAAGTTTATGTTGACGGTCAAGGGCGATGCCTACGCCCGCGATTAAAGGACACCCCATGCGCTACGCACGAAAATTTGGCCGGACACTGGCCGCGTTCCTCGGTCTCGCCATCGTTGGTGGTGCCTATGCCGACGACGACAACAAGACAATCACTCAGAAGCTGATTGACGCAGATGGACGGGTTGCGCTCCAGAAGATGGAGCAGGATTTGAACAAGGGTGCACCGCCTGCGGCGGTCTCCGCTGCACCGACGCCCGCGCAGATGAAGGCTGACGCGGAACGCTCGAAGCCACGTACCATCGCGCTATATGGTGTCGACGGCAGATCAGCAGGCGGGGCGATGTCACTGCGCAGCTATGTGCAATGGGGCGGCGAGACCTATTCGGCCAAGGTGGGCGCAAGGTGGCGCGGCTATACCATCAGCGCGATTACCGAGAGCGGCACCACGCTCACGAATGGCAAGTCCAAACTTTTCGCGCCCTATGAGCAGGACGATGCTGTGAACCTGTTTGAGCAGCGCCCGGCTGGTGAGGTGAATGCCGCTCGACCCACTACCCCGCTGCCGCAGGGTGGTTTGCCTGGGATGGCGCCGTCGTCGGTCCTGCCGGCACCTGTGACGCCACAGCCGTCACAGGTGCCGGCGCCGCCGATCATGCCGCCGATCGCACCTGTTCAACCGGCTGGCATGCCTCCAGTCGCCCAGCGCTGAGGGCAAGCATGAGATTCTTCTCGAAGCCAGAACGCGCGACATCCGGCGCGGCAGGCATGAATGGCGTCACGGTGCTGACCGGCAACGGCGCGTCATTCGTGGCGGCAGCGCCGGTTGAGCCGACCCTCGCGCCACCGCCCGCCGTTGCCGCCGAGATTGGCACGGCAGACGACTTGCCTGTATTCCTCAATACGCTCTACGAGGAGCTGAGCCTGTCGCAGTCGCTGCGTCACTCGATCTGCCCGGTGCTGGTGTCGGAAGGTAGCGGCGCAGCCAGTCGTGGCACGTTTGCGGTGATCCTGACCCGCGAGATGGTCAACTCGGATGTTACTGAGGAGATCCTGCGTCAGCTACGCTTGCGGTATGACGCGGCTAGCCCGATGCTGCATGTGGCGGCACCGCAGGTAATGGTGACGCTGTCACGTGGCGGTGTGGATCCAATGGGCCTTGTCGACGGTGCGCCGGCGACGGGTCGGCGGCCCGCCAGCGCGCTATGGCACAACTTTGAAGCGATCCTGCGTTTCTCCCTGCGGGAAACGGCATCCGACATCCATTGGGAGATTGTCGACCAGGGCACCCATTCGCAGATCCGCTTCGCCATCGACGGCTATCTGGTGGACCCACCGGAGTTCCGTATGGAGACGGGCGTGCTGCTGGATACGCTGTCGCACATCTTCCAGAAGGGGAAGGGCGGCTCGCACAACGCGTTCTCGCGGGCCCTGCCGCAGCAGACCAGTATCCGCACCCGCGTCGACGGGCAGAGCGTCGTATGCCGCTGGGCCTCCGCCCAGAGTGTCAACGGCCATCTGACCGTGATGCGTGTCCACCGCGAAGAGGCGCAGACGGAGATTCTCGATTTCGTGGAGGACTTGGGTTACTTCCCTCAGCAATCGGCACTCCTTGACCGCTGCACGTTGAACCTCGGCGGCGGCACGGTGTTCGTCGGCGTGGTCGGCTCCGGCAAGACGACCTCCGCACAAGCTGTGATGCAGCGGCTGCCGGCGTGGATGAACAAGATGACCGTAGAAGATCCGGTAGAGCTGATCGCGCCGGGCACGCACCACTTCTCGGTCTCCCGGACGCTGGATGCCAGCAATCGAGATGAAGATCCGTTCATTGCGATGAAACGGCAGATCAAGCGGATGAACCCCCATTTTGTGATGGTGGGCGAGTTGCGCGACCACGAATCCGCAGGTCTTTTCCGGGACGTCGCCGGTGCCGGCCTGCGTGCGCTCACGACGGTCCACGCCCCAGGCGCCTTGACGGCGCCTGACCGGCTGTCCGACGGCGAGCTTCGTATTCCGCGCAGCGTCCTTGCCACGCCCGGTTTTATCAATCTGTACGTCTACCAGGCGCTGCTCCCGAAGACCTGCTCCTGCGGTCTGCATGGCGCAGAGATGAAGAACGTCTTGGGCGCGGCCAAGCTGCAGCAGATCGAGCGACTCTTCAAGTTCGATGTGGAGGGTATTCGGCTGCGGAACCCGGCCGGCTGCGAGCTCTGTGCCCGACCTAACCTGCCGGACCTCAATGGCGCCCGCGGCCGAACGGTGGTGGCCGAAATGTTCGAGCCGGACGAACAGGATCTCGTCTATATCCGCGATGCCATGAACATCGAACTGGCGGCATACCAACGCACCAAGCGAACGACGGGGTTCGATATCCCCGACAGCACGGGCAAGACGGTTTTCGAGGTGGCCATGTACAAGGTCTTCGCAGGGATCGTGGATCCGCGCGAAGTCGAGCGCATCACGTCGCTGGACGCCTACGAGGCGAAGCGCCAGCGTGAATTGCAACGGAGAAATTGAGTGCTCAAGTTCATGCAACGCCTCGGCCAGTTCGTGCAGGGCAAGGTTGTCGGCCCCAGCCTCCGAACCGGGGACCGCGTCTTCGCGGATCGCTTGTTCTGGGCCAAGTTCCGCTTCCGTGCAGAGCGCGGGACCTACTACAGCGCGCTGGCCAAGCGGATCGCCGCCATGCCCGGCGAGCCGATCTCGAACTTCTTTGCCAAGGATGCCGCCCGCCGCGACGGGGAGCCACTGGGCAAGCTGTCGGCGCACTGGCTCGCGCGCTTCGAGGGCCTGGACGGCGAGAAGCAGCAGTCCACCGTCACGGAGATTTTCCGGGGAACGGTGCCGGACGAGGACATTCCCATTCTTGCGGTGGCAGAGCAGGGCGGCGACATTCGGGAAGGTCTCGAAACGTTGGGCGCCAACCTGCTTGCGCTCAAGGAGGCGCGAACCGGCATGGTGGCCATCCTGACCGGTGTCGTCTTTACGTTCCTGATCCTGCATGTCTATCTGGGGACGATGGCCTTCTACGCTGGCCCGAAGATGGAGAAATCCTTCCAGGCGCTGCTGGATCCCAGCCAATACGGCCCGCTTGGCTCTGCTTTCCACATGGGTACCACGTTCCTGCGGCACTGGGGCTGGCTGTTGCTGGCCGCCGAGATTGGCGTTGTCGTATGGACGGCACGGGCACTGACCAGGTACATCGGCAAGCACCGCGGCTGGATGGATCGCAACCTGCTGCCGTTCGACTTTTTCCGCCGTTTCCAGGGTGCGCAGTTCTTCGCGGGCCTGTCTGCCGTGACAAAGCGGGTGGGCGGCGATCGCAAGAGCCTCTCGGCCGGCCTGTCGCTGATGCGGGACAACGCTTATCCCTACCTTGCGTACCACATCGAGCGCATCGAGCTGAATCTGGAGTACATCCCGAATGAAGGCGGCAAGGTGTTTGACACAGGCCTGTTCGACAAGGACACCAGCTTCAACATTCAGGATATCGCCGAGTACGAGGAAGACCTCTCGAAGATGCTGAACAAGGTGGCCGCCGACATGCTCAAGGACACCCCTGCTTTGATGCTGAAAAAGGCTGCCGCCTTCAACCGCCGCATGTCGGTTGCGATGGCGTTCCTCATTACCGGCTTGTCGTTCACCCCTTTCTTCATCGCCATGGAGATGAAGGGTCGTTCCCAGATTGTCGGCATGTCCAAGCAGCATGTCACGCCGTCCACCGTCACCACCCAACCTTGACTTCACTTTCCCAGGAGATTCAAACCATGAGCCAGCAAATCAACGAACAAGACGTGTCGATCGAGACCACCCAAGCGTCGGCGCTGATGCCCCTCAAGGATCGGCCGATCAGTTCGAAAAGCCGCCTCGGCCGCCAGCGCGGCGCGGGCATCATCGAGGAGTACGGCATCTACCTGCTCGTCGCGGGCATCGTGCTGATCGCCGTGCTGGTGGCCTTTGCGCGGACGCTCACGGACACCGAAGTGCAGCAACTGACCTCGGAACTGAACTCGGTGGTCGGCAAGACCAAGGCTACCTACCGCGGTCAGTACAGCAAGGTATCCATGAACGGCCTGATCAACAACGGCATCTTCAAGGATCTGACGACTATGACCGTGTCGGGCAACAACGTGATCGTTCAGCCGGGCGGCGCACAACTGGCCGTGGCGCCGGCGCAGCTGCTGAGCGCTAACGATTCCATCCAGTGGACGTTGTCGCAGCAGCCTGACGCGGCCTGCAGCTCCCTCGTTGCGGCATACCAGGGTAGCGCCGGCAAGATCGTCGTAAATGGCACGGTCATCAAGGCGGTTGGCGGCTCGGTCGACCCCTCGCAGATTTCTTGCTCGGGCGGCAACAACACGATCAACATCGTCGTCGCCTAAGCCTATTGCCGTCGAAAGCGATAGTGAATTGCCGAGCTTTCGAGTCGTAGTGGTCCGCTGATTCGCGGCAAAGTACTGAAGTACAAAAGCCCGGCCATTTGGCCGGGCTTCGCCATAAGGAGAAGAGAAAATGCTGATGACGGACGCCGCCTTTCAGCTGACGATTTCTGCGGTGGGGCTGGCCACGATGGTCTACACCACGAACAGTGCCATTGACGACGCGTTGGCAATGGGAACAGGCCAGTACATGCAGAACGTGGCGCAGGCCGTGAACACGTACGTGTTCGACAACATGACCGTGCTCGCTGCGAGTCCGACAACGCCGACGAATGTGACGGCCGGTAGCGTGACTGCGACGGTACCCAAGCCGCTTCAGCCAACCATTCAGGATCTGATCAACCTGAAGCTGCTGCCCATTGGTTTCAGTGACAAGAGCCCGCTGGGCATTTCCTTCGTGGTGAACCTTGTACCAACAAACTGCGCGTCCGGTCTGACGAACTGCACTATACCCGGCCAGATGTACTCGACTACCGGATACCGTGATGCGTCGGGCAACATTCGCTCGGACCTGATGGCGGCGGCTGTGCAAAGGGCTGGCGCCGACGGAGGCGCGTCATATGCCGACAATCCAGCCCTCATCACGGGTATGGCGGCGAACTGGGCCGCGCCGAATCCGCTAGCAGGAGCGCCCGCAGGCGTGTTGATGATGCAAGTGGGCAATACCTCGCTGCTGGCGCAGTCGATGAACCAGTTCTATAAGCGGGACGGTTCACTGAATCTGACGGGCCCGATGGACGCGAACAATCAGGCGATGAATCGCGTGGGGAATTTCCAGTCGAATGGTTCAGTCGCGGCAGCCGGGAACATGTCGGCCTCCGGTAGCGTCTCCGCCGCTGGTAACGTCACGGGGAACGGGGTGTACGGCAACTACATGCAATCCAACGGTAGTGCGTACGTCGCTGGAGCGATGACCGCTAACACGATCGCTGGAAATACCATCACTTCATACGGCAGTGTCGCTGCGTCGGGCTATGTAACGGCCGCAGGTGCGATCGTGCCATCGGCCGACCCTGGCCAAAAGGTTGCGGAGGGATGGGGATGCGGTGACCCGCAAGGGGCCATTCGTAGCGACGCCGCGGGGAAATCACTCTCCTGTCAATCTGGTGTATGGCGAGCGGCTAGCGGGTCTGCTTCGGGCGTCCATTCGATTACCTGGATCTCAGGCGGGTCTGGGGGTATGAATATGTACCCGCAGGCATGTTTCACATTTCCCGGTGCGCCGGGCGTGTATGCTGGCGGTGGGGCGATTTCCACGGATAATCGCGCGGGATCTGTGCCGTATGGGCCCGACTTGTATAACGTCGTTGGTTACAAACAGACCGACGGGTACGCGTGTCCTCCCGGTACGACGATGATTTCTCTTAGCCCCAATATTCAGGATGGAGGCGGAAACGGGGGCTGACCTTACTTGAATGGACAAAAAGCCGGCATTGCCGGCTTTTTCTTTGCCACGAGGCTGGGCTTACTGGCAAGCGAACACAATCGCACCCGACACATCACCGCTCGACAGGCTAGCAACTGTGTATCCAATGGCGAGATACGGCTTCGCTTGATCCGAGCCGAGAGTTTCCGCCAGAAGAGTGCCACTTGCAGACAGATTCACACCTGTAACACCGGCACCGGAGAACGTCTTAACCACGCGGTCCGAGCCGATGGAGATGTCGAGGGTCAGCGTATCGACGAGGGGCCCATTCAGATTGATGAGCGCCGTAGCACTGTTCAGCTTCCCAGCTGGGAAGTTCCCAGATACTGCTGTCGGCAGAGTGGCATTTTGGAGGTTGCACGTCAAGGTTGCGGTTGGCCCTGCGACGCGATTAAGCGCAATGGGACGCCCAACGACGTAGTGCGCGCCTTGGTTTGCGTTAATGGATCCGACGCTAGTAGCGCCGTTTGTCCACCGGCCAATAGAGAATTGGCCATTGCCGGCAACGTCGGCGATGGTGCCAGACGTCAGGCTGATAACGCTAGCGCCATTGCCTGCGATCGTCTTGTAGGCTCCTTCTGCAGTAGTGGCTTGCAGCGTCGCTGGGGCATTGGCAGTCGCACCGGCGCGAGCTGCCAGGCCATTGGAGGTCGCGTCTACCGGTACGAAGACGAAAGCCAGAGGATCAGCCGAAACCGCCGTTGCGGAACCGTTGACGGTGATGGTCGGCGCCGGCGGCGTCGGCGCTGCCGGCTGCTGCGTAGCAGGAGCGCTGTCACCACCGCCGCCACCGCAGGCGGCCAGGCTCAGCAGTGCAGCTGCAGAAATCATGGAGAGAGCGAGTTTGGTCTTTTGCATTTTCTTCTTCCTCTGTGTTCAGGATGGACCGCGATTCGATCTGAACCGCTTGATTCAATCCTACCGACTTGATCCGCTTGTCAAGTCGGCGAAAAACCAGCTGGCTGCGCTTATTCAAAGCGAGGCCTGAATCTACTGCCGAGTCTTGTATCGGTCCGACCCTTAGATTTACCAGATGACAACCGAACGGCCAGTCGCGTCGTTGCGATTCCTCAAGAGGCGACAAAGCCCGCAAGAATACAAGAAGGCGGACCGAAGGTGTATCGGTCGCTTCGTTGCGGTGCTACACCCCCGATTCGAGGGGTGCGCCTACCGCGAACGGTATAACGACGTTCCGCAGTGGTTACAGATATGGTATTGCCGCACCTTAACAAATGCTTGCTCGCGCCAAACGCGGATGCTGCGCGATCCGCAGCGATAACACGACATGCCGCGAGGCGTAACGTTTTCAGGGTGGGCTTCTGCGTATTCTTCAAACGTCGGCGGCCCGCCTCGCGTGAGAAAGTAGGCGAGGAGGCCAAGGTAGTTGGCAATAACGCAGACAACTCCCCAAGCCAGTATCGACCGGCCGTCTTTCTTGGCGAAATAGACGGCAATAAAGGTCGGAACTAAATAGATCACGAAGACGAGTAGCAAGCCGCCCAAAATTTTCTCCTATAAGAGGGGCCGGACATAGGTTACTTCGGACCGCGACGCCGATTTCCCCCGCGCGTTGCCGTCAACGTTCCGTTGCAGCACGGGCAGGTGAACGATTGGGACAATTCAATCCTGTCCGACGAGTTAGACGCAAGATAGGGCGTACCGCATTTCCGGCACGGCCACACTGCGAGCTCCTCATTCATCGACATCGAGCGCGCCAGGTGCATGGATCGCTCAGGAGGTACCTTGCAGTCGTCGGCAAAGAATGCTCGATTTATGTCCATCGCGGCGACGAAGCTCTCCGGCGTAGATACGTCGCAAGCAATCGCGGATCGAAACAACCACATCTGGAAAGTGGATTGTACGCGGCGCGGTGCCGTCTCGATGAACCAGGTGAGAGAGGAGGGCGGCTGACCGGACGGCGACGGCTTGCCGTGAATGCGGCGATAGGCCTCGCGCGCGGTGTCGACGCTCGTATTGAATAGGGACGCAACGCTCTTCGCTCGGCAAGAGAAGTACAGAAACGCCTCAAACAGCGCGTCGCGAACAAACGTTTCCAGACGGAATTTTCCCCACGGACCGGAATGCGGGAGCCGATCCGTGCGCAGCGGCGAGCTTTCCATCAAATAATGCGCAATCAGTTCTCTCGACAAGCGTCCGGCGTGCGCCTCGAGCCAGAACATCTCGTCTGCAAACCGCCATTGGAAGAGGGGTACGAGGCGATCCGAGATGGCGACGTCCATTTCATGCTGTGGCACTGAACGAAGGTAGGCGGCTAGTTCGTTCGAGATACCGAGCAAAGGCGCCGCCAGGACAGACATGTTCAGCATGTCATACAGCGCAGTGATGTACGAGCGATTGGTATGTTCCAGCGCGAGCCGCTCGACAACAGATAGGTCATGCGGCAAGCCCGCCTGCAACCGGTCCATCGTGACGGTCGGCATGGTGCCTTCGATGAACGAGCGCCAATCTGCGATAGTGGAGAGGGTTGGTGCAAAGGCCAGAAAGGGAGTGCAGAAGACCTTGGTGGAATTCTCTTGGTCGCTACGGAGTGCGAACAGGTTCTCGTGGGATACACGAAATACGTCGGCAAGCGCCGGCCGCACAGCCACCGCGTTCACCACATAGTTACTGATGCGAAGATTTGCCGAGAGGGCGCGGTCCTGTACCCAAGATGGGAGGATGAATTGCTCGAAAATTGAGCGCGAATGGGTGATCTGCATCTCAAGCTCCGGTCAGGCCGATCAGTTCGTTGTGGAAGGTTTCAATCGTGCGTCGAAGCGACTGCAATGCAGCCCCGTGCTCGCGCTTCTTGATTGATTTAATGGTGTTGCGCAGCTTGCTGAGGGCTTCGTCGACGTCGGCGCGAAGACCCTCGATGCGAAGTGCGACGTTTCGCGTGTCAGCAGCCTTCGTTTCATGGCCTTCGATCTCGGTGTGGAGTTCGTTGAGTCGCTGTTGCGCATCTCGCAACTGGGCATTGGTCGTTTCAAGCTGCCGTGTCGCGTCAGTGAGGTCCTTGTATTCGGGCGGCACGACCTCTACTGGTACCTCCTTGACCACCTCACGGATCTTCGATTCGGCCAACGATTTCTGCAGCGCATTCTTGTCGTTGGTCAGACGCGTGACTGCCAATTGAAGCGATTCCACGGTGTTGGCCTGCGAGGACAACGCCGCAGTTGACCTGTCGAGTTGATCCTTTTGGGCGAGATTCTGCGCATCTGCGGAGTTGACTTGTTCGCGCATGGTTCGCATCTGGGCCTCAAGATCTCGCTGACGTTCGAGGCTCTCGTTCAACTGGTCTTCCGCAGCCTGGAGCGTGGCCATGACCGTGTTGAGTTCTTGATGCGTCTTCCGGGACCACTCGATGTACGGGAGGATGTCTTTGCGAGAATACGACTCGTCGGCCTTCCTCGCGTCGATGAACCGCTGAATTTCATCGTCGGTAATGTCCGAACGCTTCAGGATTGTCAGTTCGCCAAGGTTCAGAAACGTGATGGCGTCGGCGTTGTCTGAAAAGTGGTGGAAAGCCTGAAGATACTTGATGGCTGAACCACGGGAGATGCGTAGTGCTTTCGATGCGAAGGCATAGAGCATTGCATCGGCCTCCCGTGTCGCGCGTTCCGTATCACCAAGTCGCTTCTGCACCGAAGTGAGGATGACGTGGTAGATCTGGAACATCCGCGATCCGATGGCGGTGTGCTCACTCAGGATGCGTTTGCGCGACAGCTCGATCTCATGAGCGGCCTGGACGATTCGCCCAATGGCGGCCGTATCGACGTATTGACCAAGCTCGTGTACTGCCATCTCGCGCAGCGAGGTGCTTGTGCTTGGATTGACAAGATCAAACTGGACCTTGTCCTCGTCTTTACCCTTTTTTGTCATTGTTTAGCCCCGTTCAAGATAAGGAGAGTGATGCGGACCCGTGCCGCACTCTTTCAACCTACCACTCGAAGTTCAAAGTCAAGGGGACGAAACAGGTGCAGCGACTAGGGGGGAAGCATATGCCGTTAGCGAGTGTCTAAGAGACTCAAAAGCTAGGCAAAACCACACCTCTTTCAAAAGTCAAACTCGAAACAGCGTAACTTCTCTGTGTCTTTTAACGACCTCGGTTTAGCCGTTTGAAGGTATGTGCCACTTCAGAAGGGGTTGGCTGTATATACAGGGTGCCAACTCAAAGCCATCCAGAAGAGGAACATGTTCCTCCCAAAAAACTCGAAAGCTCGGGATTCAGGTGTGCGATTTGAAGGGAAGGAGACGGTTGTCGCTCGACCTTGTCACGTGGTGGATTCGAGTGTAGAGTTCATCCACCTTCAGCGTCTCCGACGCATCGATATTAGCGGTAGCCAGCAGGCTTCTCGCGCCGCCAACTGTGGCGTCGTGAACCGCATACTCCCTTTTGCCGTACTCAGCGATAGCGCCTTTACGACATGCGATGCATGTCGCAAGCGCGTTGTTCTGCGTGCGCGCGTTCCGTGGATTCCTTGCTCTTCGAGCATCGAATAATCGCCTGGCTTTCGCTAGGAAATCCCTTTATATGTTTCTCGTGAGAAACCATGGAATCCATTGCTAATAACCTCATCAAGCGTCCGCTCAAGCTTTTCATTTGGGCAATGCTCTTGTATGTGGCCTCTCAATCTTTCATCGTTGGTTTGTTCGTTGCAGTTGTCGGATTCTTCTACCTGAAGGAGAAGGCGATCCAGTGGAGCAAGGTCGTACCGGCCGCGCCCAAGGTGTCGATGCCGGATGCTCCCGCAAAGTCGCAAGCGACCGTTGAGCAGCCGGCGCAACCACCCGAGAAGCAGTACGAACGCTCGGCTGTGGTCACGCCCATTCGTCGCACCGGAACGCACGATCGTTCCTAATCACTAGCCGCCCACCCTTGGGCGGCCTCATTCCACCTGTCGCGGGTATCCGATACCCGCCGGCAGGTGGGTCTTCGGATGCCTGTCCGGAGACCATCATGGACACAAACACAGCAGGATGGCAGCTGGACTTCTTCGGTGAAGCGGCCGCTATCGTTGTCTCGCCTCCCAAGGTTGACCCTTTGCCTGATCCCTCGCATTGGAGCGAGGCGGTGCGGGAGAAGATGATCGACGCGTTGATCAGCTTGGCATGTGACAGCCGTCGCGGCGACAACATGCCTGAATCGCTGATTGACTGCGCAGAACTCCTGCGCGCTCGCATCCGAAGGAAGCCGCTCGATCATGAGGAGTACTGCATGACGCTCGGTTGGATTTTTGGATACTGGGATGGAGCGCTTCCCTATACATACGTCTGCGCAGTGTGTGGCGTGAGCCCCGAAGTGCTGCAAGACGTTGTCCTCAACAATGCCAGACTGAAAGCCGATCTCGATGAGGTCCGGCACCAGTGCTGTGGCTCACTCCTCTGAAATCCCATGTCGCTGTTCAAAATCATTAAGCAGGCGACTGTTGCCATCCTGGGGCAGAACGCGGTTAGCGCAGAGCAATCGGCAAAAGTAGCTGTCGGAACGGGGGCGGATAACGAATACGAAATCGTTATCAGCGGCGTACCCCATCTCTTTCGTGACGAGGGCGATTGCGTTGTCCATTTCCGAGCGGAATTCGAAAGTTTGATGCAGCACACTGCGTTTGGCACAAAGCTGCTACCGGAGGTGTTTCCTCGTTGGACCAAGGTAAGCGTCTACGACGAAAAGGGCGTGACGCCCAAATCGGTCGCGGAAGCGGTGATGCGTGACGCCAAGCAGCAGCCCAAACAATCGTCGCCGGAGGAGCGCAAACTCCCCCGTGATAAGCACGATGGCCGTGGTCTGCCGGATCGCGGGCGAGGATCAGCCACTGCCCAGTCTAGCCATACAGCCCCGCACGCAGAAGCGTCGTCAGCTGACTACACCGTCGGAACGCTTATCGAATGGGGCGAAATGGAGTTCCCCAACCGAAAGCCTGGCAAGCCAACTTATACGTCGTTCGCCGTGAAGCTTGACACCAACAATGGTGTCAAGACGCTGCAGGGCGAAGGCCTCAAGGACGTCCTGGCGGATGCGCGCTGCAAAGCTGGTGAGCGCGTTGGCATTAAACGCCTCTATAAGGAGAAGGTTCCTGCTTTTGACCAGGCGACTGGTCAGCCCATCTTTGTGAAGGGCACGCAAAAGCAGCAACTTTGGGACCGTTGGGTCTGGTCCATCAATCGTATTCATTGACAAGGAAGCAACATGGCATCCGTTAATAAAGTCATCCTCGTGGGAAACCTAGGGGCCGACCCTGAAGTTCGTTACCTGCCGAGCGGTGACGCTGTTACCAACATTCGTCTCGCGACCACTGATCGCTACAAGGACAAACAGTCCGGCGAGTTCAAGGAAGCGACCGAGTGGCATCGCATTGCATTCTTCGGGAAGCTGGCGGAGATCGCTGGCCAATACCTGAAGAAAGGATCATCGGTCTACATCGAGGGCCGAATTCGCACTCGCAAATGGCAGGACCAGTCCGGCCAGGACAAGTACAGCACCGAGATCGTCGCCGATCAGATGCAGATGCTTGGCGGGCGCAGCGGCGGGTCGAACGACGATGGCGATGGTAACTATGGCCAACAGTCGCAGGTCAGTCAGGCCAGTGGCAATGGTGGAGGCAACGCCGGGGGCCAACGCGGCCAGACTCGTCGTCAGCAGCAGCCTGTTCCTTCGAATGGCTTCGAGGACATGGACGACGATTTGCCCTTCTAACCGAGACTTGAGCGGCAATTTCTGAATAGAGCTCCCGCGATTCTCGCGGGGGCAATTCTTCTTCTCCGGCCCCGCGCCACTCCCGATTCCTTCCCGAATTATTCGCCATGCTGAAAAGACCTTCTGGCCGCACGCCGGGATGTCCTTTGAGCAAGCGTTCCTTCGCCTGTCTCAGGCATCGACCCAGTACTCCCGACAAGGAGTCATCCCATGAAACTGAAAGATCTGAGCGTGATTGTTGCGAGTTGGGAATCCCGTCAGTGGGATGCCTTCATTGCAGAGTATTTGCCAGCAGGCGTCCTGACGGATGCGTTCTGGAGCGGCCGCCCTTGCCCTTGCCCCATATGCGGAGGTAAAGATCGGTTCACCTACACCCGTAACCGCGAACGCGGAGATTGGGTGTGTCGCAAATGCAATAACGGTAGTCCTAGTGGTGGCGACGGTCTCGAACTGGTCCGCCGCTACACCAACATGTCCTACTTCGAGTTGAAGTGTCGGCTCAATGGTGCGGCGCCGCCGGCGCCATTGCAACTGACTGTCCGACCAGCGCCGACGCGTAAGCCGTTTGATTCGGCGGCGAAGCTGCGCCGGATCGAGCAGCAGTGGGCTGCAGCTTCGTGCCTGTCTCCGGGCGACCACGCGATGCAGTACCTGGCCGCCCGCGTTCCTGGGCTGCGTGCGCCTCGGCCCCAGTCGTTGAGATTGGCCGTGCAGGAGTACTGGCACGAGAAGAAGTTGGTGGGGCAATTTCCGACGATAGTCGCGCAGTTCACGCTGCCCGACGGCCGCATGGCAACCGTGCATCGAACATCGTTGGATCCCCGTCGTCCTGAAAAGGCCACGGTGATCGACGCGGAGGGGGAGATTCTTCCATCGAAGCGTAACGACGTGTCGGCGCTTCCCCTGGCCGGTGGCGCGGTGCGCCTGATGGCGCCGCGCAATGGCGAGCTGGGCGTTGCCGAAGGGCTGGAAACGGCCTATGCCGCGTACATGCAGTTTGGTGTGCCGACGTGGTACTGCCTGAATCGTGTCCTGCTCAGCCAGTTCGTTGTACCAGACGGCCTTGGCATCGAGACTGTCCACATCTTTGCGGACTTCGATGCTGTTGACGAGAAAACGGGCAAATCACCCGGCGTGGCCGACGCGCTGGCGCTTCAAAAGCGCTTGCGTCAGGCCGGCTACAAGGTGGTGCTTCACCGGCCCAAGGTCCGAGGCACTGATTTTTGCGATGAATGGCGCACGGTCTATCAGTTGCGCGAAATTGCGAAGGGTTCTCGTACCGATGCAGTCGCTTAATGTTGGAGGATGAACATGCTGTCTTGGAAACTCATGCGTGCAACAGCGGCCGCATGCAATTCGATTCATCACAAACAGCTTGCTTGTGAGCACTACGGCGAAATTTATAGCCGACGGGCCAAGTGGACTGACTGGTGGCGAGGTTTCGTCGCAGGATGGCTAGACGACAAGAGCCTTCAGATGCCGATTTTGCATCGACTGAAGAGGTGCTTGGCCAATCGGTTGCGCATTAAACATGTAGTGCGGCACCGTATTCGATAGTCTCAACAAGCTGTACCGCTGTTCCATTCAATTTCTGCCCTGTGGGTCCGTCCCACCGGGCGGAACTCCCATGTGGCAGGCTCTCAGGAGTATCAAAATGCCGCAGAAGGGTTTTACCGCGATTGTGAACAAGCTTCATATCCAGGCCATGCGTCGCACGCTGAGTCGTGACGTGCAGGCCAACCAGTCGGAGGCCCAGTTTTTCCACGTCTATCGGCGGGAGGCGTCAGGCGACCTGACGTTGGTGGAGCAGGGTCTTTCGTTCGACTCGGCCATGGATTATTGCCTTTCGCCCACGACGGTCCACTGACTTCGTTCCATCCCCTTAAATACAAAGCCCGGCAACCGCCGGGCTTTTTTCATTTCTGCGTGCCTTTTCTATTCAGGCGGGCTCGCGCGCCTTGATACCGCGGTAGCACGCGACTGCCGCCTCCAGCACGCAGTAGCAGATCACTGCAGCGAAGACGAAGCGGTTGATGTCATGGTTTGTAGACAGGTAGTCGAAGAATTTCATTAGGGTTCTCCTGAGGTTTTCTATAGCTTGCCACAAGACAAGAGAGAGTCAACTTTGCGGGGCTAGTAACGTGCCATTGCATCATTGAGGGCTGCGAGGTCCAACCCGGCTAGTGGATCGGAATGGCCATCGTTGATCCCCGTCGTACCGGAAGCATGATTCGCGGGCTGACCAGTGGTCACCGGCGCCGGAGTTGATAGCGGTATAGGCGACTGGTCCTGTGCCGGCCGAGCTCGCTCCAGAGAGCGCTCCTCCTGAACAGCGGTCGAAGCGGCGCCGAGCGGGGGCGGCGCCGGGATTTGTGGTTCCGGTGATCCGATCATCGGTGACCAGAGCTGGCCACCAGGTCCAACCGCCCCGCCAGTCTGAAGGCCGCGCAAGGCCAGCATGCGCAACATGAAGGACCGATCCCGCGCCCCCGAAAACTGCCGAAGATAGGCGAGCAGCTCGGGCTCGGACAGCGTCACGGTCATCTGGAGCTTGTCCATGGCTTTGCCTTATCCGTTGCGGCTCGCATGCCGTGCAGCGCCGATCGCATAGAACCCGCGCACGTTGGCATAGCAGGGGCTATCCATCACGATGATGACGTTCTGCGGGAATGCTGCTCGGATGGCCGTTGCGTACAGATGTGCCCCACCGCCGGTCAGAATGATGACTCGCAGGTCATCCGTACGGCCGACCTTGGTCTGGATCTCCTTGATGAGTTGCTGAGTGATTGCAAGCGCTTCGGTCAGGTATGCGCCGATATCGAGGTCGTGGCCAAAATAGACGAGGGGCCTGGCATCACGGATAGCTTTGTCGATGCGCTCGATGGCATCGAACGGTTGACCTTTGTCAGTCGCGATGAGACTGGCGACTTGTTGATATACACGCGCAGCTCCTCCTGGAACGCCGCCGCTGCGGGTGTCGTCAACGGTGTATCCGCGTGCCACTACCCAGTCAGTCGTGTAGTAGCCGACGTCGATGACCAGATGCGCGTTCTCGGGATCGTACGACTTCCCAGTCTGCTGAATATAGCTGATTAGTGTGCCAAGCGGCTGAGGCAGCGGAAGTACGTTGCCGATGCTGATGTCACCCCAGCCGAAGTCGTGCGTCCCAGTGAACCGTTCTTTGAGAAAGGCGGCGTATTTTTGCGTGTTGTGAACCGGTAGTCCAAGGACAAGATTTTCGATTTCACGAGCACCGGCGTAGTGGAAGGCACCCGCCAGCAGGGCGGCATAGTTTGGCGTTGTCGCGAAGTCTTCGGATAGGGACCGGCCTGTATGGACATGGGCGCCGCTGATCGAGACGTCAGGGCCTACTTCATATCTTGCACCATCTACCTCGACGGTGACGACGTTGCGTGACTTGAATACGCCGCCGCCAAATTCGTTTAGAGCCGAAGTGGCGGCGAGAGGGGCGAGGGATGGGTACATATTCAGCTTGATCTCGGACCCAAGCGGCCACGCAGACTTGGTGTTCCCGTAGCCGACATCCGTAGCGAAAACCGGATACTTGATGTGTTCGGCGTGTTGTTTCATGAGCGATTCCTCTCAGATGGATTGGGTTACTTTGCTCGATGCGCGTGGTCGGACCACGTCCGCTCAAGTCCGTCCATGTCCTAGTTGGTGCCACCAAGTCCATCGATTTCTCTTGGACTGATGGTGCGATGGCGGACATAGTCGGATCAAGTGCCAGATGGTCTGCCGTCGACCGACTTTGTGGCACATCGTCATTACCCACTCTACCGATGGAAATGCGAAGTCAAGTCCGGAAAGGTTGCCGATTTGGCGTGCGATACGTTGCCAGCGTCTCGAAACGTGGTTTATGCTTCGTACACCTATCGCGTCCCCGACGCATCGACCTCGCCGCCATCTGCGCGGCACATATGACCTCCGATTCTTCCCAGTGAAGGGTCACTGCGAGGCCCGCTGTTCACGCCGGAAATTGCACCGGCTTTTTTTTCAATCAAATCAAGTGGACTGTGCCGGATAGTGAGGACACCGGACACCGCGATACCAAGCCGATTGGCGGTCTGTTTGTGAAAATAGACCGTAGTGCGGACAATTCCGAAGCCGGACACCGGACAGGTGCTCTGTGGAATTTCCGCGTATGCCCGACACCCTTACAGCCTCGAGGCTGGGTGCAGATCACGAAGCCCGACACACTGCGGCGGGGATGATCTGACTTTGGGGTGGGGAGCTGCTTTGCGTGCCGAGAGACGGTGAACGCAGGCTTCTGAGCAGATATCGATCCGGGGGGCGCTACCGGTACCAGAACGGCGCAACAGGTAATTACCCATCACGGCATCGGCCGCAGGCGTGTGGATGCAATCCTCACGAACGCAGGTCGGCATCAGCAGATGCACCGGATAGGGTAGCCGCGCAAGCGGAGCGCACGGCGAGAGCCCTGCGTGTTCGCGTAAGCGGACAGTCAAGACGCATTGCTTCCATGCTCAGGGCTGATCGGTTTGGCATCGCTAAAGGACCGGGAGAGTAGTGGCAGGACGGCTGGGTGGGCCGGCAAGCTGGGGGTGGTACCCCGGTGCACCGAATGGGACAGGTCCGAATCGGGGTCGGTGCTGTCCTGAAATGGGCTGTGTGCGAGATACACGGCGCCGCGGCTGCGTGCGCGCAGTGCTATGCGAGACGAACATGAGCAAGACTATCAACCTGCGCCCGATCCTGGAGCAGTACAACCTCCCCGAGAGATTCAGGGCGGAATTCGCCGTCCTGGCTGCCGAACACCTTCATCTTCCCCACAGCGGAACCCGCGTGAGCGGACGTTCGCTATCGCAGATGTCTCAGCGGCAGCGGGTGCAGGCGCTGCTGGCGATGATGGTGGAGCTGCGGCGCGTAGGCGGCATGGCCGTGACTTCGCCCTATGCCATTCGGCAGAAGCACATCCGTTGGCTCGTCTGCCACTGGGTGGAGGAGCGGAAGCTGAATGTGGGGACGGTGGAACTGCGGCTCACGCACCTACGTGCCTTCATGTCCTGGATGGGCAAGGCAAACATGGTGGGGCGAATCGACGACTATGTGGTGCGGCCGGCGGGCTACGTCCGCAGCTACGTTGCGAAGGAAGACCGCTCTTGGGATGGGAATGGCATCGATGCCGCGGAACTGATCGCGGAGATCGCGAAGACGGATCCACATGTTGCGCTGCAGTTGAAGCTCGAAGCCGGATTCGGACTGCGTGCCAAGGAGAGTTGGCGCTTGCGAGCGGCGTTGGATGTTCTGCCGTCCGGCATGCTGCATGTGCATGATGGGACGAAGGGAGGCCGGCCGCGCCGAGTGCCCATCGAGTTTGACTGGCAGTACGAACTGCTGGGCCAGGCGGCCAGCCTGTCCGAGGCAACCAATCCGGGCAAGGGCACGCTCATTCCCGCGACATACACTCAGAACCAATGGCGCCGCAGGTTCTATACCGTACTGGAGAAGCACGGGGTCACGAAAGACGGCGTTGGGGTGACGGCCCACGGCCTGCGCCATCAATTTCTGCAGCAGATGTACCAGCGCCATAGTGGTCAGGCGGCGGCTGTAAAAGGTGCGGGGAAGGTAAAGGACGTCGAGGCGCACCGGGAGGCGATGCGGAAGGTCGTCGAAGCTGCAGGTCATAGTCGAGCCACCAAGGCGAATGCCTATCTGTCTACCTATTCGACGCAGCAGTCGCTAGGGAAACCAGAGCCGACAATGGCTGATGTCCAGGCAGCACTGGCGGCGGCCGGTGGGAACAAGGTCGTCGCAGCAATGGATCTGGGAATCTCGCGGGCAAAGCTCTATCGAATCCTTGCGAAGGCGGGGTCGTAGATCACGAGATTTGGTTCACGGAACCGAAAGTCTGAGCATGCTCATGACAAAAACCTTGAAAGCTCGCGTTTTTGTACCGTCATTCCGGGAGATTTGCCGATGTGCGCATGGTTGAATCGTAATTTTCAAGACCTGTACGGAGAAATTGCATGACCAAATCTGAACTAATCGACGCGATTGCTGCCGGCGTCGAGGGCCTGTCCAAGACAAAGGCCGAGCAAGCCTTGAATGCCACGCTCAGTGCGATCATGGATGCCGTGGCCAAGGGTGAGACGCTCACCTTGGTTGGCTTTGGCGCTTTCAGCAAAGGCGAGCGAGCTGAGCGCACTGCGCGCAACCCGCGCACCGGCGAGGAGATCACCGTCCAGGCCGCCAAGACGGTGAAGTTCAAGGCTGGCCAGCGATTCAAGGACGCCGTGAACGGAGGCGGGGATGAGTAGCACGGCGGCCGGTTGCACGCCGTCATACCTGTCAGTGGCGCAGCTATTGGACAGTACGTCTGAAATTCCACAGCGCATTGATGGCACCACCTTCGACTACCGCGGCGTGCGCTGCCATGTGTTCGGGGTGTTGCACGGCCTCACTGGTGGCACCAATCGGCAGTACAAGGCGCTTGTCGAGCAGGCAATCCAGGATGCACCGGGGGAATTGATCTTTGGCGAGACTAAATTCGCCAAACTGTATCGGGGTATCCAGGTCGAGATGGATGATTGGACTGAGATTCCGCCACGGGATGCTTTCCGCATGCAGTTGAAAGCGGCGCTCACGCCGGCGCGGCTGCTCCGGCTTAGTCGTAGGATCTGGCGGGAACGCCGTACTGAGGCAGATCGCTTTGGGCGAAATGGCTTCCGACGCCTGCAGGATATTGGCGGGTCTGCGGCCTTCCATTCGATTTCACCGGCGGAGCGACGTCGATTGGCCGGATTTCCGGCGCCCTACGAGTATCTGGAAGAGAATTGCCGCCGGCGCATCGGTACTGGAGAAATTGAGGGTCCTGCGTTCCCGGATCCCGACTGGGACTGGTTGGCGATGATCGAGCCGCAACTCAACATCCCGTTGCGCAGCGTATTTATGCTGGAGTTTGCCGTAGAGCGGGCTCGCCGCCTTGGCGCTACGGAGATTTCGTTGTTCGTGGGGGACGTCCACAACTCGGACATGGAGTGGTTGGCGGTTCATGACATGGCGACGGTACCGAGCAGCCTCGTACGTGGCACGGTGGCCAGTGTCCGCGAACGGGCGCAAGAGCTAGCGCGCGCCACTCGGCGTCCTTCTCGGTCCCGCTTCATTGCTGCGTCGCTCCTGGGCGCCGGCATTCCCTTGTCGTTCTACTATGGTGCACTTGCGTTCTGGCTGCTTCGCTGACGGGAAAAGGAGGAAAGACATGGAAGCATTGTCAGAGCGTGAAAGGGAGGCACTGAGGCTGGTTTCCATTGGGGCCATGAGGATTCGCTCGATCTGCCGTGCCTTGCCACCATCAGCAGTGAGAGACAAAGTACTCGATATTGCCGATGGTATGCACAACATTCCAATGGTCCTCGCAGGCGGCACCGCCGAGCGTTTCAGAGAGACGGACCTAGTCGATCGGGATGTGGTGGAGCTGAAGGCTGCGATTGACCGAGCCAACTCAACGCCACAGGCCTGGCCCAAAGAATCCTCAGATACGCTGTTGCGCCGCTATAGCGGCAGTGCGCCGGCAGTGGACGCGACGCGAGAGCTTGCAATCTGGTTCGAGAACACGAAGGCGCGTCCTGATCGCAAGTGGGGTAATGGCGTGCTTGTGGCGGGAATGCCGGAAGGTGCCTTCCGATCGTTGCTTGGAACTGCCGAAGTTGTGCAACTGCGCTATGCGGAACCGGGCGTGCTGGAGGCCGCTGTTGTAGTGCTTACTCGGGACGACGAAGATCGCTTCCGCGACGCTCTGCATACTGAAGCGCATCGACACGGTACGAATCCGTGGATCAGGAATTTCGGCGAGTCGGCTTACCGGAAGGCCTGGGACAGCGGGCTACCATTGTTCGGCGGCTGATCGGACAGGAAATCGCACGTTTGACCACGAAAGGCACGTCTCCAGGCGTGCCTTTCGTGGTTTTTGAAAGGAACATGTTCCTTCCTGCAGGCTGATTGTCCCTATCGGGCGTAGGCAAGCAGCAGCGTGGCCAGGGCGCCTGCATCGCCGACGAGGCGGTTGATAGTTTGAGACGAGGTTTTCTCCCCCAAGGCCTCACCTGATGCCAACCACGCGAAGGCCACGCGGCGGGCTGCCTTCTCCCCGGGATGCGGGGTCGGCGCCGGCAGATCGCTTGCCGTAGCTCGCTGGGCGCGCGTCAGCGTCGGAAACGGGTCGATACCAGTGAAGTGCGCCAGCTCGTCGATGCTGATCGCGCTGTAAGCTGGCGTCTCATCGTTGCGGACAACGTAGGCGGCGGCGCCGACACCCGGCACATAGATGGCCTTCCATAGGAAGTCGGGAATTCGAACACGGCCGTTGAGGGTCGCGCTGTTGTTCGAGAACGCCGGGCCGGTGACGACCTGGATGGCACCGTACTGGCGTGCGAGCCGACGCGTCGATGTCTCGATATGGCTCCACGTGCGGCGGTTGGAGATGCTGTTCTGTGGAACCACGTTGGCGAGGCTGAAGCTCTCCGCTTGCGATGCCTTGTCTGCGAAGTCCCCACTTGGCGCAAGGTGCCCTCGGTCCATTCCGGATCGGCTGAAGTCCTGCAGGCGTGCGCGGTCAGCAGCCGGAAGGCGCTCCTCCTCGTAGAAATCGCTGTCGCGCGGCAGCGAGCGTGCCGCTTCTACGGCTTGCTTCGTGAGCCGCTCGGCCGACCAAAGCGCGGTGCGAGTCTGGGCCGAGTAGAGGACGGCGTAGGCACGGTAACAGAGCAGTTGGGTCCTGCCTGCCGGTTTGCTAAGGGCTGGCTGGCCGGCGCCCAGGACGTAGGCGCATTCTGCGGGTTCTTTCGCACTAGCTGTTGCTGCGCCGAGCGCGAGGATGAGGGCGATTACGAAGTGGCGAGTCATGACTGAAGGTCCGAGATATTGACCACTTCAGCTTGTCATCCCCAACGCGAAGTCAAGGTTGCCAGTGATCCGGCACGCCATCGATGGCCTTACCGATGAAATCATGTAGATCCAACAGCGGCCAGTCCTTGTCAGCCAACGCCTCTTCGGCAATCTCAGCGCATAGCGCTGGCACTGGCTCGAAGCGGACCATTGGTGCGCCGTCTATATAGATGATCTTCGCCCGCTTCAGCAGCTTCTGATAGCGCGCGGCCTGAGACACCACGGTTTCGGGTGGGTCCACGTGCTTGAACTCGTACCCAGGCTGGGCGAGGGCAGCGGCCATAGCCGCGAATTTCGGGCCGTTCGCTTCCCAGTCGGTTGTAGTGGAGGCGACCAGGTTTAGGAAATATGGGATGTCCGAGACGGTCAGCGCGCGGCGAGCGGTCATCGATATGGCCTGCTCATCGGCGGGCCGGTGCTCGACGCGGTTGTTCCAGATGGCGCTGAGCTGGGGGAAGGCCGTTTCCTTGCTGGCGCCATCGAGTTGGATCGGAGGTGTCGACATGCCGCACTCTTCACAAACAATGACTGCCTGCAGCCGGCCGGCAATATAGATGGGGGCGCCGTCGCAATGGGCGCATTGGAGGAGGCCGCTGGGCATAGCGAGGATCCGGTGCTGAAAATCCCGGGATTATGCCTGTCCGCGGCCTACGCCCGTCAGAATTGGCAGACGGGCTGTTCGATGATCGGCTCTTCTACGGCCAGATAGCCGCTCGTCGTGCTCAGAATCTCACGCGTCACGGTGCCCTGGAAACCTTGCAGCATTTCCGCGTGGTCTCGCAGGGCTGCGCCGATCTGCCAGAACTCATTAAGCCAATGGCCCGGTGGGCCCATCGGGCCGCCCATCTGGCCATTGAAGATTGCGCCGCGGATGGCGAGAACCGTCTCGGGTTCGGGATACTCTCGTTCTTCGTTGTCGTAGTGCTGCATCGGTACTGGAGGTTGAGTGTTAGGTCGGCGTCGGGGCAGCCTAGGCTAGGCGAGTGTCGGCCACCGGGGGCAACGCCTCGGGAAATGCGTGATACAGGACACCATCAAGCAACCGCCCAGCGGCAGTCTTGCCCGCACGATGAACCATTGCCCACCCATCGGCAGCGGTCGCACCGGCGGGATACTCTGGGGCACTGAATCCACCCAGCACGACACGGCCGTCCATCGCAACCGCTGCCGTTTTGAAGCGCCCGGCGCCAAAGTCGCCAGAGCCTGGTGCCCACTGGCCGTGCTGCTTGTATAGGAACGGGACGCCGGCAGTCGCACATTGGTCGCGCAGGCTAAGTGACCATGCCGGATGCGTGATCCGAGCATCTGGGCCAGATTCGCCGCCGGCAATGATCCAGTCGATGGCGCCTGGATCGTAGTCGTTGCCGGACGTGTGCAGCAGCTCGCCAGTCATCGTGGAGAACACGTCGACGGGCCCGAGCAGGGGCTCCATCGAGAGAAAGCGGATCTTCGCGGGCACGCGCAGCAGCTTCGGAATGTCGCGGTCGGCCTCGGTCTGGTTCACGATCGTTGCGCCCAGCCAGATATCGGCGGGCGCATTGCCGGCAATCCATGTTGCCAGCCAAGGTACGAGCGGGTTGTCGGCGCAATCGTCGCGCTGCATCAGGATGTTGAATGCCTCACCCAGCCGCTTCGTGGCGTTGCCAATGCGTTTGGTCAACACGAGCTTGTCGAGGTTTGGCGTCTGCCGCCACACGTCGAGCATGTCGATGAACCATTCGATTGGCGCCTCGTTGTCGAACACGTCGGCCAGACTCGAGCAGAACACGCGCTGCCGGCGGCCGTGAATAGCCGCGAAAGCTGCATGCGCGGCGTTCCAACGGAACATCTTTCGCCAATTGGCAGGGGAGGTGCGGCGACGCGGTGCAGCGGGCCCCCAGTTTGAGGCATGCCCGCCACCAAATCTAGCGTTGCGAGCTTCGGCGTAGCAGTGGTCGCAGCCGGGTCCGACCTTCTGGCATCCTTCCCAAGGATTATCTAATGAAACCTTGTTGTTGCGCATTGAGAAGTCGCTGTCACCCAGGGGCTTTGGGCACTGATCAGCGTATCGCGTGTTGCGCATTGAAATTGAGGACAATGAACTTCGGCACCGGTCGTGGCGAATACATACAGGCGCTCGATGATCTTGGCCCGCTCGTGATAGTTTCCGGTGCTAGCTTCAGCCGAGACGGCTGTGCGTCGTCGCGGACGTTGGAGGACGATTTCAACCGAGGGGTTGCTTTGAGCGGCGCATGAATTGTGTCCGCTGGATCAAAATCCCTCTAGGGGCGAGGTAGTAGCCCTGCGCCGCAGGCCATGACAGTCATTCACTGACTGCTGGCCAGGTGGCTGGGTCCGGCCACAAACGGTCAATCCAGGATCGAGCGCCGAACGACGGCTTAGTGGTCAACACCTGCCAGTTCAGCGAGCTATGTGCGGGACTTGCCGCCATCGATAGATGGTCGAGTAAATCCTTTTTTGTCCGCGAACGTCGGCTTTTCCGTCGGCCCTGCAC
>CAUUBQ010000080.1:0-36037 GCA_963543405.1 uncultured Cupriavidus sp. | reverse complement strand
CGATCAATGTTTTGGCGCGGGGACACCGCGTTGCAGCCTGTGGAGAGCCGGTGCATTTGGGCCGCTCGGTGAAGCAGGAACCCGCCGAAGTGAGCTGACACTGGAGTCATCGTTTCAGACGCAGCAGGAATCTCCTGCCTTCAGGTAGGGGAGGATGTCAAGCATGCCGGCCCGCTCTCGGATGCGCCGAACAACACGACCCGACGGGTCCCGGCAGCGTCGAGCACGGTGCCGATGTCCCGCGCGGTCGCGTTTGCGCTGGGATTGAACCCGACCCGGTCGGACAGTCCGATGCCGCGACGATCGAGCAGGATGAGCCGGCCCATCTCTGCGAGAGAAGACAGGAACGCCCGGCATCGGGGTTCTTCCCAAATCCGTTCGACATGGGACACGAAGCCGGGTAGTACAAGTATGTCAATGCCGCCGACGCCATAGGTCTGGAACGCGAGATGGACGCCGTCGTCGCAGACATAGCGCGTCGGTGGCGGCGCCTCGATCGGCAACGAGGTAGCGGCATTCAGCAGCGCGCGGGTTTCAGTTTCTGGTGCCACATCGAGCACGTCGCGAAGGCGTTGGGCTAGAGCCTCGAAGTGGCGCTCGGCCGTAGCCCGATCTCCAGCAAGCAGGAGATTGCGAATGAGGTGCCGGCCGTACACTTCGCTAAGAGGATCCATCTGGACGAGCCGGCTGGCGTGCGCCGCTGCGGCTGCGTAGTTGCCGGCCGCATGGCTGTCGTGCACCACCCGTTCCAGCGCCTGGATCGCCCGGCCCCGCAACGCCTCACGGCGAAAGAAAGCCCACTCGTCGAACTGCGGGCAATCACCTGCCGAAAAGCCTTCGAGAAAATCGCCGCGATATTTATGGCACGCCCACTCGAATTCGCCGCCATCGCAGGCTTGCTCGAACAGTTGGGAATCGAGTTGCAGGTCAATCGCTGGTGACCATCGAAGGGTCGAGCGGTCGGCCGTGAGAGCGTCGTCACCGAGCGTGAGCCGGAGGCGGCTCATGAGGCGCCGCAGGCGCGCCCGCACGACATCTTCGCCGTCATCCGGCCACAACATGGTTGCGACGACGTCGCGCCCGACTGGCCCCTTCGCTTCCGCCAGATAGACCAGCAGGGCCAAGCCTTTGCGCAAGGCCAACGGGCAGGGCAGGCCATCCCGGCGGATCTCCGGAAATCCAAGCGTCTGCACGCTAAACAGAGCCATAGCAGTGCCACCCTCCACGACGGCGCCCAGGGGACGATCAGGGGACGCGCCGATCCTACCATGCACCGCAGACGATCGTCGCTGAGCTCGGCGCAGCGGATCGAACTGGAGGATTGTGATGAAAAACCTCGGAAAACATGCGATCGTGATGGGCGCCAGCATGGGTGGACTGTTGGCCGCGCGCGCATTATCGGATTTCTTTACCACTGTCACTGTGCTCGAACGCGATGCGTTTCCGACAGCGGATACACCGCGGAAGGGGGTCCCGCAGAGCCGCCACACCCACGGGCTTCTTGCGCGCGGAAGCCAGATACTCGAGGATTTCTTCCCCGGATACAACAACGAGGTCGTCGCGCAAAGCGGTGGGTTGCTCGGTGATGCCGGTAACGACGTGATCTGGATAGGCCGCAACTTCGCGCTTGCCAATGGCAAGAGCGACCTGATCGGTCTGCTTGCGAGCCGCCCCGTGCTCGAAGGCCATCTGCGGCGGCGGCTCCTGAAACTCCCGAACGTGCGTGCCATGGAGAGTTGCGCGGTGCAGGGGCTCACCAGCGACGTCGCCCGCAAGTGCGTGACGGGTGTGCGCGTACGTGTCGAAGGCAGGCCGGAAGAAACCCTCAATGCGGACCTTGTCGTAGATGCAACTGGTCGCGGGTCGTCCAGTGCGACTTGGCTCCAGGAACTCGGTTACCACCCGCCCATCAGCGAGAAGGTCGAGGTCGGCATTGGCTACATCACGCGTACCTATCGGCGTCGGCCGGGGGATCTGGACGGCAAGCTCGGCATCGTGGTAGCCGCTAGTGCGCCAAACTGGCGGAACGGCGTCATGCTCGCGCAGGAGAACGATAGCTGGATTGTCAGCACCGGCGGCTTTCTAGGCGATGAGGCACCCGACAACGATCAGGATTTTCTGGCGTATCTGGCGACGCTGCCGACCATGGAGATTCACGACATGGTCGCCAGAGCCGAGCCGCTAAGCGACTACAGACGCTACCGCTACACCTGCAACTTGCGCCGACGGTACGAGAAACTTGCACGCTTTCCCGGCAACTACCTGGTGTTCGGAGACGCAATCTGCAGCTTTAACCCGGTCTACGGACAGGGCATGACGGTCGCGGCGCAGGAGGCGCTGATGCTGAAACAGTGCCTCTTGCGCGCGGGCTTGAACGATCTGGCGCAGCGGTTCTTCAAAGGGGCCGCGGAAATCGTCGACATCCCGTGGCACATCGCGATTGGCAACGACCTCCGCAATCCGTGCGTGAAGGGCGCGCGACCGCCGATGCTGCGCTTCATGAACTGGTACATCGGCAAGCTTCATCTGGCTGCAGTACACGACACCACATTGGCGACTGCGTTTCTGAACGTAGTCAACCTGATGACCCCGCCGACGTCTCTGCTCAGCCCTGCGATTGCCTGGCGGGTCTGGCAGGGCCACGGAAGGTCTGCGCTATCGGTTTCCTCGCCTGCTATCGAACGAGCCGCCTGACGACCGTATCGAGATGGGGTAGGGAAGAGGGGGGTGTTGTTACTTGTTCATCAGGCTTCTGCTGTCAGGAACTTTCCCCCTTTACTCCTTGCCGGCTAGCCGCTGGACACTGTATATTTATACAGTTGTCGTCGCATCCCGGAAAGCTGGCTCCCGTAGTCAAGCCCGTGCGGCGCCTGCGCTATCTCTCCCACACCTCGAAAGGCAACCATGTTCGTGGACCGCACCGAAATCATCAACGCCGCCAAGGCACTGCGCGCCAGCCAGGAAGAATCCAGATACAGCAAGCTTGTCGCGCTCGCGAACAAGCAGCTCAAGGCAATGCAAACGGCGATCCAGAAGGGCAAGGAAGAATTCGAGACCAGTCTGGTACTCGACATCAACGAAGACAATCCGCAAGCAGCGCTGGAACCGCGCGCTCAACGGCTAGCCGACGACCTCAGGGCGCAGGGCTACACCGCGACGGTGACCACGTTCGCGGAGGTCAGCACCGACCGCAAGGACTGGACGCCGAATATCACGGTCGCCATCGGTCTGGGCGACATGGTTGCCGAAGTCGACAACGCGATAGCAAAAAGCACGGTGACCGACGACGCGGAAGTCGCACTGGCTGACTAAGCTGTCAGTGAAGTGGCCTGACTGGCTGTCGAATTCCGCATCGGCGGCATCATGTAGTTTGTCGGCGAACGTCAGGCCACTTTGCGGATCGTCGGCGGCTTCCACGAGCCATCGAGGATCGGCTGCTTGCCCCAATAGGCGCGGATATAGAGCGAGAAGGCTCCACTCGGCGCCGGCAGCCAGTTGGATTCACGCTCCGCGCCCGGAGATTTTGCGCCCGCATATAGCGTCAACGATCCATCGGCATTTCTCCTCAGCGTGACGTTCTTGGTGCCGAGCGAGTAGCGCTTGAGGCTGTTCGGATGGAACAGGTGCTTGTCGTTATAGAGGGTCAGCGACCAGAAGCCATTGACCGGTGGCTCCTGCCCGGTTGGAAAGACGATCTCGTAGCTGCTGGAGCCGGTCAGTGCCGCACCTGCCCCGTCGAAATCGGTATAAAAGTACTGGGTTTCGGTGGGCCGGTTGTCGAACATGTTCGACTTGGCCGTGCCGGTACGGTTGAAGTAGTCGAATCCGGTCTGCGCGTTGTTGGTCGAGCGGTTCCAACCGTTGCCTGCGGGCAGGCCATTGCGTCGCCATTCGAAGAACGGCGCTATCGCGTCGCGTTCGGTCTCCACCGACGTCGATACAAGCAGCTTCTTGATCTCCGCGTCGCGACTGGCCACGTCCATCAGCGAGCGGAACTGCGCGTATAGCGCTTCCTCGCCGGACATCGGTGGCACGGTTTCCAGCACCTGCCCGAACTGGTCGAAGAATTTCTCGGGGATAACCCATTTAGTCTCGCCGTCGCTGGCGCCCGCTTCGGACTTTGGCCCGGGAATCTCGGGAGCCCTGGCCCAGTCGATGGTCTTCATGCGACCATCGAACTGCTTCAACGGATAAAAGACAATCTGGTTGAGGACCGGCTGAATGGCCTTGCGATCGTCCGCCGTGTCATTCATGAAGACGCGCGGTATGGCATTGGCCAGTGATGTCGGGCAGCGAATGACCGCAGTAATGCCAGCGGGCTTGCTGCCTTTCCATTTCGGCCCCGCCAGCAGGTAAAACCCGGGCTTGGTCTTGTAGGGCTTGCCAACCTGGCCGAACTGGTTGGTGCGGGCGTCATACAGTGCGTAGACCCAGAACCGGTCGCCAAAGTTGGGCACCTGGGCCACCACCGGCTCTTCGTCCAACTGGAAAAAGCCCAGCCCATAGACGACGTCCTGGTTCGGACAAGTCACGAATGTTTCAGCCGGATCAATGTAGTCGTGCAGCATAGCCACCTGGCCGCGTGGCGCAGCTGGCAACACGCCGTTGAGCAGGCCGGGATGCGGCGCCTGGGTAATGCGCGCAAAGCGGTTGAGCATATTGACCATCGGCCAGCCCCACACGTAAGCCATGCGCGCAATCACCTGCGCATAGCCAGCGTGCATCGGCAGGCCGGCCGGAGGCTGAACCTCCCTGGCTGCAGACGTCCCTGTGGGACTCGCGCCTGACCGCGCGCCGTCGTTTGACTCGGCAGCCGCCGCGGACGCGGGTACCGCCGAGAGCGAAGTCATTGCCACGGGAGCGACTCCGCCGAGAAATGTAAGCAGCCTGCGCGTGGTGTCTATCTTGTCCATTTCCGCCATCATCAGCCTCATTGAGTGAGCAATGGGATAAGTGCGGCGCCCTGAGGAACGAATTCAGAGGGCGTCTTAACACTCCGGTCAGCACTCAATACTGCACAGCGTCGCGGACGGCGAGAAGTCAAAGATTTTGTGGCCGATGTAAAAGCTTTGGGACAGTATGCGGCGCAAGCGACGCATAGATCCCCCCTCGATGACCTGATCAGTTCGGGCAGCGCAAAAGTCACTGGCGACGGCGCTGCCGTGGGCAAACTCAACGGATCTTCGCCCGGCAGCCGGGAGTGTCGTCGACACTTTGGAGGATCTATAGCGGCTGGGGCTATCGATCAATCGGGGCCCCATCCCGAAGCGATCGGCGGAGCACCTTGCCAACCGTGGACTTAGGTAGGGCTCTCACGAAGTCGAAGTCGCGCGGAACCTTGTAGGCGGTCAGTTCGCCGCGACAGTGCGCCTGCAGTGCCACAGCGTCCAGAGTCGTGTTGGGGGCGACTACCACGTAGACCTTGAGCGCCTCGCCGGTGGCGGCATCGGGGATCCCGATGCACGCACATTCGAGTACACCCGGGCATGCACTGACTACCGCCTCGACTTCATTGGGGAACACATTGAAGCCGGAAACGATCACCATGTCCTTCTTCCGGTCGACGATCTTGAGGAAGCCGTCCGGCGTCAAAACGCCTATATCGCCGGTCTTGAAGTAGCCATCGTCAGTGAAGGCACGAGCGTTGGCATCGGGGTTGCGCCAGTAGCCTTGCATGACCTGCGGGCCCTTGACGCAGATTTCACCTGCTTCGCCGGCTGCCATGTCGCGCCCGTCATCGTCGATCAGCCTGACGTCAGTGGAAGGCAGCGGCAGGCCGGCAGTGCCGTTGTATGCCTGGACGGACTGAGGATTGAAGGTCACGATTGGGCTGGTTTCAGACAGACCGTAGCCTTCACGAATGAAACTGCCGGTAATCGCCAGCCACTTTTGCGCTGTGGCAGGAATGATGGCGGCACCGCCGCCAGCGCTGAGGCGCAGACACGAGAAATCGACCTCGCCGATGCGCGGGTGAGCGGCCAGCGCAGCAAACAGCGTGTTGACACCGGTGATGAAGGTGCAACGTGACGCCTTGAGAATATCGATGAAGCCGTCCATGTCACGTGGATTGCTCACCAGCCAGTTGTGGCCGCCACGAATAAAGACGGAGAGGAAATTCACCGTCAGCGCAAAGATGTGATACAGGGGAATCGCCGTGACGACGACTTCGTTACTGGCATCGGGACTGCCCGGAAAGATGGCCTCGAACTGCGCGATGTTGGCAATCAGGTTGCGATGCGAGAGTGCCGCGCCCTTGGATACGCCGGTGGTGCCGCCTGTGTATTGCAGGAACAGCAGGTCGTTGCCGCAAATTTCGACGGGGTCCAGCCGCAGTTTCCTGCCCTGCGCGATGGCTTGACCGAAGGGCGTCGCATTGGGCAGCAGTGCTTGTGCATCGTCAGCGCCCACGGTAACCACTGACCGCACGCCGCTGGTTGGCAGTACGCGTGCCAACGTATCTGCCGCGCCACCAACCGCGATGATGGTTTGAGCATCGGCGTCATGCAGTTGGTGTTCCAGTTCGCTGGCTGTGTACATCGGGTTCACGTTCACCTGGATCGCACCAATCCGCGCAATGGCGATCAGCGCCACCGGGAAAGCCAGGACGTTAGGGAGCATCACGGCAACGCGGTCGCCGGGGCGCACGCCAGCCACCGACTGCAACCACGCGGCCAATGCGCGCGATTGCGCGTCGACCTCGGCGTAGGTCATCGTCAGTCCGTCGCAGGTGAATGCGCGCCGCGCAGCGTAGGTCTGCATCGCCTCGTCAAGGAGTACGACGAGCGACGGCACGGCGTCGGCATCGATGGTAGCGGGAATGTCGCCATAGCTGGCGAGCCAGGGTCGTGTATGCATGCTGTGTCAGGGAAGGGCGGACCGGATGCGGCGCGGGTCAGGCGCACATCCGGCCGGGGTTGTGGTGAAGCGTGACTCAGGGCGTCACAATGTCGAACTGCGGACTGAACTTGTCGAGCATGCCAAGCCACTGCTGCAGCGCGGCGGGGTCGCCGTCCACCTTTGCCTGTCCGGCGCTCATGGCGGCCGGCAGCGTGGTCTGGCCAAGCAGCACGCCGATCAGTGTCATGCGCGGTACGCTCAGTGTGACCTGAGCATCAGCCAGCGTGCGGTCCGCCTTGTAAAGGAAGACGCCATTCTCGACGCTCAAGCCATAGCGCTTGCCGGTGTCGGGCTGGATCCAGTTGATCTTCAGGCTCTGGCCCGCCGCCCGTTCGCCGTTCAGGCGCACGGCGAGAAAATCCAGGAACATCTCGTCGCTCATGGCGCGGATCAGGTCCGGGCTGGCGGTCTGCGTGCCTTCCAGCTTCGGCACGCCGTTGCGCAGCTCGTAGGCGCCCATCAGGTACGCGCTGCGCCACGATGCGGCTTCGGCCTGATAGCCAAGCTGTTCCAGTGCATCGGCTTCCAGCTCGCGCGCGGCCTGGTTGGCGGGGTCGGCAAACACGACGTGCTTCACCACCTGTGCTACCCAGCGGTAGTCGCCCTGCGCATACGATTGACGGGCCTGCGCCAGCACCTTGTCCGCACCGCCCATGAACTGCACGTAGCGCTTCGCGGCATCCTCCGGTGGCAACGGGTGCAGGTCGGCGGGGTCACCGCTGTACCAGCCAAGGTAGCGCTGGTAGACAGCCTTGCTGTTGTGGTTGACCGTGCCGTAGTAGTCGCGCAGATCCCACTGGCTGGCCAGCGACGGCGGCAGCTTCACCCGTTCGCCGATCTCGGTCATGGTGTAGCCCTGGTTGGCCAGCCGCAACGACTGGTCGTGGATGTACTTGTAGGCGTCGCGTTGATTGGCAAGGAACTGGGCGATGTTTTCCTGACCCCACTTCGGCCAGTGGTGCTGGGCAAACAGCACTTCGGTACGTTTGCCAAAGCGGTCCGCGGTTTCGTCCAGCGCCTTCCACCATTGATTGGCATCCCGCACCTGGGCACCGCGAATGGTGTAGAGGTTGTGCAGGTTGTGGGTCGCATCTTCGGCTGCGCACAGCGCCTTCCACTGCGGGAAGTACATGAGCATCTCGGAAGGCGCCTCGCTGCCCGGGGCCATCTGGAATTCGATCTGAACACCGTCGATGGTGCGGCGCTCGCCGGTCTTGCCGATGATGTCGGTCGGCGGGATCAACGTCGTCGTGCCCAGCGACACGGTCTTGCCAAGGCCGGCGTCCACCTGGCCGCGCGGACCCTTGGGCAGCAGCGCGCCGAACATGTACTGCGCACGGCGGCTCATGGCGTTGCCAGCGTAAATGTTCTCCGAAACAGCTTCTTCCATGAAACCTTCGGGCGCGTAGATCTTTACCTTCCCGGACTTGACGTCGTCTTCGTTGACGACACCTTTCACGCCACCGAAGTGATCGACATGGCTGTGCGTGTAGATCACGGCGACGACGGGCTTCTTCGGGCGGAACTTGTAGAACACGTCCATTGCCGCGCGCGCGGTCTCGGCGGTGAGCAGCGGGTCGATCACGATGAGGCCGGTGTCGCCCTCGATCACAGTGATGTTCGACAGGTCGAAGCCACGCACCTGGTAGATGCGGTCAGTCACCTTGAAAAGGCCGTTTTTCAGATTGAGTTGGGCCTGGCGCCACAGGCTGGGATTGACGCTTGCAGGGGCGGCATCGTCATGCAGGAAGGCATACGCGTCGAGATTCCAGACCACGCGCCCCTGCGCATTGCGGATCTCCCCACCGTCCATCGTGCCGATCCAGCCGCGCTGTGCGTCTTCGAAATCCTGCCTGTTCTGGAAGGGCAGCTTTTTCAGGATATCCGCGTTGGCCTCGCGGGTCGACGCGGTTGCCTCGCCAGGGGGCACCGCGTAGGCGGCGTGGCCGCTTAGCAGGATCAATGCTGCGGCCAGCGCGGCGGACTTGTGAAACATCATGTCTCCAGTGTTCTTTTTCAAGGGTTGGGGTTGTGTGGTGGCCTTAGCGCCAGTCCTGGGCGATCATCTCCGCGCCTTTCTCGCCGATCATGATCGAGGGGGCATTGGTATTGCCGCCAACCAGGGTCGGCATGATCGACGCATCGACCACGCGTAGTTTTTCCATGCCGTGCACGCGAAGACGATCGTCGACCACGGCCAGGTCGTCGCGGCCCATGCGACAGGTGCCAACCGGGTGGTAGATGCTGTCGGTGCGCCGGCGCAGCAGGGCGGTCAGTTCGTCGTCACTGCGGGCGTGCTTTACATACAGTTCGCGCGGCGCGTAACGTGCCATCGGGCCGCTGTTCATGATCTCGCGCGTGAGCTTGTAGCCCTTCAGCAGCGTTTCCACATCGTGGTCGTCGGCCAGGAAGTTCGGGTCGATGCGCGGCGGAGCCAGCGGGTTGGCGGAGTTCAGGCCGACCGATCCCTTGCTCCTGGGGCGCAGCACACACACGTGGGCGCTCATGCCGTGCCCAAGATGCTGCTTGCGGTTGTGGTCGTCCACAATGCCGGTCACCCAGTGGATCTGCACGTCGGGACGCGACAGCGACGGGTCGGTGCGCAGGAAAGCACCGGCTTCGCCGAAGTTGCTGGCCAGGATGCCGGTCTGGCTGGCGCGGTACTGGAAGAAAGCGCGCGTCATGGTGGCCGCCCCGCTCAGCGACAGGCCCATCAGCGATTTGTCGTGCGTCTTGAATGGCAGTATGTAGTCGGGATGGTCGACCAGCCCCTTGCCAACGCCTGGCAACGTGTGGCGTACGGCGATGCCGTGGGGACGCAGGTCGGCAGCGTCGCCAATGCCGGACAGTTGCAGCAACTGCGGGGAGCCGAAGGCGCCGGCTGCAATGATGGTTTCGCGGCGAGCCAGCACATCGAGGCTCCGGCCCTTCATGTTTACCTGGACTCCCCGCGCTGCCTTTCCGTCGATCAGTAGGCTGGTGGCGTGCACGGCGGTCAGCACAGTCAAATTCTTGCGCGTGCCGCGCAGCGGGTGGAGAAAGGCCACCGACGCGCTGCAGCGGCGGCCTTGGCGAGTGGTCAGGTGATAGTGTCCGACGCCTTCCTGGTCGGCACCGTTGAAATCGTCGTTGATCTTGTGACCCGCGGCGCGGCCTGCCTCGACAAAGGCGTGCGTGGCCGGATGCGCATCGAGCTTGCTGACGGTAAGCTCGCCGCCGGCGCCGTGATAGTCGTTGGCCCCACCGAAGTGGTCTTCCGATCGACGGAAATAGGGCAGGACTTCGTCATAGGTCCAGCCCGTGTTGCCCTGCGCGGCCCAGTCGTCGTAGTCGGTGCGATGGCCGCGAATATAGATCATGGCGTTGATGCTGCTGCTGCCGCCCAGCGTCTTGCCGCGCGGCTGATAGCCCAGGCGGCCACCCAAACCCGGCTGCGGCACGGTCTTGAATGCCCAGTTGACATGGCGCGTCGGCAGGATGCCGATGATGCCGGCGGGTGTGTGTATCAGCGGCGAGCGGTCCACTGGGCCCGCTTCGATCAGGCAGACCGTGACGCTGGGGTCTGCGCTCAGGCGATTGGCAAGGACGCAGCCGGCCGATCCGCCGCCTACGATGACGTAGTCGAATTCCATGTTTGTTCCGGGAAGTGAAGGGGAGTGTCGGAGACGAGCGGACCGCCAGTGCTCAGTGCGGCTCCGTGGGCGCGGTTTGCGGAAGCGGCCTGCGATGTGGTTCGGACTTCGCCGTGCCGCGCAGGAAAATCCGCAGGGTCAGTCGCTGTACCCAGGTGCCGTACGGCGGGTGGAACAGCTCGATCGGAAACCAGCTTCGCTCGGTAAAGACGGCCTTTGCGTGCGACAGCTCGCGAAAACCTTCTGCGCCGTGGTAGTTGCCCATGCCAGACGTGCCTACGCCGCCGAATGGCAGGTCATGGTTGAGCACGTGCCACCCCCAGTCGTTCATGGTCATGCCGCCCGCGTGCGTGCGCCGCAGCAGCGCCTGGGTTTCGGCCTTGTCATGGCCGAAGTAGTAGAGCGCAAGCGGACGCGTGCCGCGCTGCACGTGTTCGATGGCCTGTTCGAAGGTGCGGTACGTGAAAACGGGCAGGATCGGGCCGAAGATCTCCTCCTGCGCCAGACGCATTCGGGGCGTAACGCCCAGCACCACGTGCAGGGGCAGGCGGCGGCCGTCGCCAGGCATGTCGGCGGTCATCACCGTGGCGCCGTGCTCGCGGGCATCGTCGAGCAGGGCAAGCTGCCGGGCATACGCGCGCTGATGGATGATGGCGGCGTAGTCCTCGCTGCCTTGCGGGTGCATGCGCCGGGCAGCGTCGATCACGAAGGAGGCAAAGCGCTCCGCGTCGTCTTCGTGCACCAGCGCATAGTCTGGGGACACGCATATCTGCCCGGCATTGACGGTCTTGCCGTGGGCGATGCGTCGGGCAGCAGTTTCCAGGTCCGCACTGCGCGACACGATGGCCGGCGATTTCCCGCCCAGCTCCAGCGTGACCGGCGTCAGGTTGTCCGCGGCGGCGCGCATGACCTCGCGGCCCACCGCGGGCGACCCCGTAAAGACGAGGTGGTCGAAGGGCAGTGCGGTAAAGCGACGGGCAACGTCATCGGCGCCTTCCACCACGCAGACTTCGTCGGCGTGAAACACGTCGGCCAGCAGCGCGCGCAAAGCCTTCGACGTGTGCGGAGCGAACTCCGAGGTCTTGATCATGCAGCGATTGCCGGCGGCCAGTGCCGTGGCCAGCGGGCCCAATGCCAGGTAGATCGGAAAATTCCAGGGCACCACGATGCCAACCACGCCTTTCGGCTGATATTCGACGCGTGCCGAATTACCCAGAAACAGCAGTTCCGTATGCCGTCGCGAGGGCTTCATCCAGCCTTTCAGGCCGCGTAGCAGGTGATTGATATGCAGCACGGACGGCAACACGTCGACCATCATCGTCTCGGCTTCGGCACGTGCGCTGAAGTCCAGGCTGGCCGCGGCCGCCATGCGGCCACCATGCGCCTGGATCGCCGCACGCAGGCGGCGCAACGTGCCCACCCGCTGGTCCAGGTCGGGATATGGACAAGTGATGAAAGCGGCGCGCTGCGCTTGCAACGAGGCCGCGAGCTCTTCCATGCCGTCAACCTCGCCGAGAGACGAATTCATCACCATTATTTCCCCTAAAATTAACCTGACCGTTCAGTACAATTTCGAGTTTGAGAGTGGGGCTGTGGCTTGTCAAGCGATCGCAGCCTGCCCTAGGGGAAGTCCCGAGGCGGCAGGCGGGGCCAAATGGCGCCGCTGCTACAATGCCCCACCGCTTGCATGAGTCGCCCATGACGTCCACTCTTCCGGCCCCCGAGGCTCCATCCGTCTCCCCTCAGGTTGAGGGCACTCCGTCCGGCCGAATGGCGACGACCAAGTACCGCCGTGGTATCGAGACACGCGAGCGTGTGATTGCGCTGGCCAAGAAGCTGATTGCCGAGCACGGTTATACCGAGGTGACGCTTGACCAGATTGCCGCCGTGGCGGCGGTGTCGAAGAGCAGTCTGCTCTGGCATTTCGGCAGCAAGGAACGATTGCTCGCGGAGGCTGCCATCAGCCTGTTCAAGGAGGTCGAGGAGGCGCTTGAGCTGGAAGACCAGGCAGGCAAGTCGGTGCCCGAACGTCTGGATGACATCTTTACGCGGGTCTCGGAATACTTCACGCGGAATCCCGAAACCAAGGGCGTCGTGCTTGCGCTGCTGTTTTCGGGCAACGCCCCGCAAAGCGTGCGCGAATATATCCGCGAGGCCTGGGCGGGACACGTGCGGGTGCTGGTCGACAAGCTCAGCACGCCGGAGCACCCCATGCCGCCAGAGATGGCGCGCGTGATTGTGGCCATCTTTCACGGCTGCTATTGCCACTGGTATGCCAATGGCCAGGCGGAGCCGCTTGCCGACTATATGGCCCCGGCGCGCACGTTGCTGCACGACTGGCTAAGCAAACCATCCGCGCCAGCCTCCGGCACCTGACTGTATTCAGCGCCGCCATCATTGCTGCTCGCTCGTCAGGCTTCAACCTGGGTAAGCGGACGCGGCTTTCGAATGGGCGTGCCTGCTGCAGCACCTCAGGTGCCTGCTCTCGAAACAAATAATCATCATTAACAGAATCATTCACTTCCACCAGCCCCGCGTAGCTGGAAGTATTCGTGGGGATTCAATCTGATAAACGATGCCGGTGCCGCTTTCGCAGGTCGCATGCGTTGTGCAGAGCGGCAAGCAGCGGTGTTGGAGGAGGCCTGCGGATGAGCAATGTCTTCGCAACGATCAGGCACGAGTTCATGGAGATGCTGCCGCCCACCATCTTTTTCCTGGTGGCGCTTCATATCGTCGCCTTGATCCGGGCGTTGATGGTCCGCAGCAGCGGCATCGAACTGGAAACATCGGCCTCGATCCTGCTCGCCGCGCTGATCCTCGGCAAGGCCGTGCTGATCGCGAACATGATGCCGTTCATCAACCGGTTTCCCGATAAGCCGCTGATCTGGAATGTTGGCTGGAAGACGTTGATCTACACGCTGGTGGCGCTGTTCGTGCACTACCTCGAGCGGCTGTATGAATACTGGAAAGAGGCGCCAAGCCTGGCTGCCGCCAATCACACACTGCTGGTCGAAATCAACTGGCCGCGTTTCTGGGCCGTCCAGATCCTGCTGCTGACCTTGATTTTTTCATATTGCGTCATTGCCGAGATCATCCGCGCAATTGGACGCGAGCGATTCAGAAAAATGTTCCTGGGACCACTGCCGCAACGATCTCCCGCACTCGATTGAACAGGGGCGTGTTCCGCCGTGCAAGACGATGCCTTGTGAGGATGTATGCATGAATTGATTCGTCATCCTGCCATTCTGTTCGTCGTACTGTTGCTCATCATGGGCGTTGCCACGGGTATCGGGGCGCTCGTCCTTCGCCGCATCTGGCCAATTCCCAAACAGAATCGGGATGACTTCAATATCATCCAGGGCGCTACGCTGACGCTTCTGGCGCTGTTGATAGGGTTCACGTTGTCGATGGCGGTGGGACGCTACGATCAGCGGAAGAATCTGGAGGAGGAAGAGGCCAATGCGATTGGCACCGAGTATCTCAGGGCGGATTTGATGGCCGCCGATGCTGCTGCCATCAAGAAACTGCTGGGTCAATATCTCGAACAGCGCATCCTCTACTACCGGACGCGCGATCGAGAGAAGGTGCAAGCGATAGAAGAAAGGACAGCGCGAATCGAAAGAGAGATGTGGCGGGTCGTGCGGGATGCGGCTAGCGCCGCCCCCAATCCGATCACTGCGCTTGCCGTGGCAGGCATGAATGATGTCATCAATTCGCAAGGCTACGCCGAGGCAGCCTGGTTGAACCGTATCCCCGTCTCCGCCTGGGGGCTGATGATCACGATCGCGTTCTTCAGCAGCCTGCTGCAAGGGTACGGAATACGAACGGAAGGCACAAAGTTGTTTCTGCTGCTGATCGTGCCGATGACAGTGTCACTTTCGCTATCGCTGATTTCGGATATTGACAGTCCGCGCGGTGGCCTGATCCGTGTCGTTCCCCAGAACCTGCTGAACCTTCAGGAATCCCTCGATGCTCCGTGATGCAGCGCCTGCTCATCACAAAAAGTGCCGCTTGTGTTTCGCCTAGACTGATCTCGAAGGAAATAATTTCGATTCGCAGAATCATTCACTTCCACATTGTCGCCGCACGGAGAAGTATTCGTCTGTAGCCAGCGGTAGGGCGGGGGCGAATGCCCTGGCCCTGCTGGACCTGCCGTACGAAAGTGGGCAGCAGACCATTTCCTGATTTGGTGCTGAGGTGTTACCTCCGTGAAGGCGAAGACTGAGGACCCGGGCGATGCATAAGCCGGGACGAGTCGGGGTGGGGTCACACAATCTGTTAAAGGACGATGCTCCCAATGTCCGATACCAGTACGACGTTTTTGCCGGCCAGCCGTGCCTTGGCGCTCGAACCCCGCTTGCTATACGACGCCGCTGCCGGAGTCGCCGTCGAGCATCAGCAACAGACGCAGCAATCGCAGCCGGATGGCGCACCACCGCCGAGCCAGGCACCGGATGCCCATGAGTCCCATCCTGCTGGCAAGCAGTTGCTGGTGATCGATGCCAGGGTCAACGGTGCCAGCGAACTGGCACAGAGTGCTTCGCCCGGTACGGAAGTGCTGGTAGTCGAGGCGGGGCAGGATGGCGTGGCCGCGGTGCTGGCAGCGCTGGAGCGCATCGGCCAGGTGAGTTCGATCCAGATTCTTGGACACGGCACGCCCGGTGAAATCACCCTCGGTACGAGCGAACTGACCGCAAGCTCCGGCGATACCGGTCGTACCGCCGGCTGGGCCAGTCATCTTTCCCAGGACGCCGACATCCTGTTGTATGGCTGCCGCACCGGTGCCGGTGCGGAAGGCCAGGCGTTGATCCAGCGGCTCGCCAGTGTCACCGGCGCGGACGTGGCTGCCTCGACCAACGATACCGGTGCCACCAGCGCGGGCGGTGACTGGGTTCTGGAAGCCAGCACCGGTCCGATCGAAACCCGTCTGGACGTCAACGCCGCGGAGCTCGACCACTACAGCGGCCTGCTTGCCAACGCCGCCCCGACCACCACGCTGGGCAGCGCCGGCGAAACCATTCTGATCGGCGGGGATGCCTCGATCAACGTCACCTTCACCAATCCGTCATCGCAGCCTGGGTACGCGCCGTACCTCGACGTGCTGCTGCCTTCCACCGGCTACGACGGGGACGATGGCGTGAGCTTTGTGTCGGCGACATATCTCGGCACACCGGTTACTGCTCACGTAGTGACCTTTGGCGCCGATGGCACCGCACTGCACCCCATCGCCAGGGATGCCAGCGGCAATCCGCTCGTCATCCGGGCTTCCGACTATGGGTACCGTGCCGGCGACCAGCTCGTGGTGCTGGAACTTCCCTACGCCAGTTTCAGCAATGGCCAGCCGTCGGCAACGGTGACCATCAACGTTCATATGAGCGACCTCGCCGATGCCAACCGGCCGCATGTCATCAGCGTGCGCGGCGGCTTCCAGTTCGGCAACGATGCGCTGGACAACCCCGCGCAAGACCCGTCGCTGGTGGAGACAGCATTTGACACCTTCACGCTGCAGTCGACCCCGCTGGAGCTGACGCAGACCACTGACATGGTGGAAGGCGAGACCGCCACCGGCGAGAACTTCGAGCATTCGCTGACAGTCACTGCCACGCCGGCGCCCGGCCAGACGCTGAACAACGTGGCGATCTCGCAGAACCTGCCCGGCACGATCCGCGTCGACAGCATCACCCCTGGCGCGGGCGGCAATATCACGTCGCTGACACTGGCCGACGGTACGGTCTACACCGACGCCGGCGACATCGCCACGGTGCTGGCCGGCGGTGCCTACGTGCAGTCCTACACGGTGGTCTACGCATCGATCTCCGCGCCAACCAGCACCGTGGTGCGCTTCATCGTGCCCCAGGCAGACAGCGGCGGCAATACCGTGCTCGACCCGGTTACCGGCGACGCACGCGGCATCACCGTCGCGGCGCCGCACGCCACTGCCGACTGGACGCCGCTGGACCCGCGCGATGTTCCCGTGACACCCGCGCCGCCGTTCGTCGAAGTGGCGGCCGACGGCGATCCGCTGAGCTTTACCGCCAAGTCGATCACGCTCCACAAGAGCGTGGCGGTTGGTACCGATACCGGCACGCCCGGGGTATCGCCGGGCGACACGCTGGCCTTCCAGTACGACATTGCCGTTTCCGACTACTTCGCCTTCGGCGAGACCCTGCTGCGCACGGGCCAACTCACGATCACCGACACGCTGGGAGACGGCATGACGTTCTCCGGCTCGCCGGTCATGACGTTCCAGCAGAACGGCCAGACGTATACGGTGCCCCTGGTCTTTTCCCTTGGCGCCAAGGGGCCGAACGGCACGGTCATCACGTTCGATCTCGCGCAGTCCATCCGCAACGCCGGCCTGCCGGTCGGCATCCTCGCGGGCGACCTGACGGCGCACGGCACGCGCGAAGGCGCCACCATTGCCACCATCCGATACCAGGCCACGGTGGACGAGGCCTACCAGGGCACCTATCCGCAGAGCGAGATCAACGAGGGCGACAGCCTGGGCAATACCGCCGAGATCGACGGCGTCGTGGCGCTCGACGTTTTCAACTCCGGTGGCGACCAATCCGACGGTTCGCAGGCCACCGTCACCGTGGCTGCCAGCGCCATCAGCACCGATGTGTTCCTTGTCAACGGTGTGCCGCCTCAAGGCGACTTCGAACTGCACCCGGGCGATGTCGTCACGTTCCGCCTGAGCTATGACCTGACCACCGGCGACTACGAGAATTTCACGCTGACCGCCTATCTGCCCTTGCCGCTGTTCGATGCCAACGTTAGCTGGAGCAACGGCGTCGGCGTCAACCAATGGAGCGCCGGGCCTGGCGACACCCATCCGGGCTCGGTGATCAGCGTGACGCCGGGCCCCGGCAATTCCGTGATCTTCGATTTCGGCAGTTTCGTGCTGCGCGGCAACATCGTCGGCCAGAACCGCATCGAGTTGCTGTTCACCATGCGCGTCGGCGACCAGCCTTTCGCCGACCAGCGTTCGATCACCGTGCTTGGCCAGTCGCAGCAGACCACCACCATTGGACAGCAGCCGCTGATCAGCGCGGACCCGGCCCTGGTGCAGTCAGTGGCCGAGCCGACGCTGAACATCAAGCACGGCGTGGTGGCCAGTACCGGCGGCACCGTCAGCGGCACCACCGGCACGTGGTCGGCGGCAGGCACCGGCGGCGCGGCGTTCACAGGGGCGGTGACCGACATCGCCGCCGTTGACGGTACCGTCACCAACATGGATGCCGGCGACATCATCCGTCTTGCCACCGCCATCGAGAACACCGGCGGCGGCGGCGCGTTCGATGTCAGCACCACCATCACACTGCCGTCCGGCCTGGCTTTCCTGAACGGCAGTCTCGGTGCGGCCAACCTGCGCATCAGCCGGGGCGATGGCACGCCGCTGGTGGCGGGGGTGGACTACACGGTCTCGGGCAACAGCATCACCTTCCTCGATGCCGGCAACCAGGCCACGTTCCTGGCGGGGCGTCCCGGCAGCGCCAACGACACCAGCGGCGCCAATGTCGTCGTCATCACCTACGACACGGTGGCACAGCAGGCCGTACAGGCTGGGCAGAACCTGCAAAGCGCGGGGGTGCTCACGCACTACGCCAGCGTGGAGGGCGGCACCGACTTCACGCCGACCGACCTGGTCGATACGGCCGCCGAACTGGTGGCCGCGCCCGTCGTGACCAAGTTCTTCCAGGACGGCGCCAGCCTGCCGGCGGACAGCGCATCGAGCGCCAGCCAGACCAGCGGGGCCAATCTGGTGGTTGGCGAGAGCATGGTCTACGACATTGTCGTGACGCTGCCAGAAGGCAGCACGCAGAGCCTGTCGCTGACCGATATCGTGCCGGCCGGCATGACGCTGGACACCAGCTTCGGCAACGGCGGCTACCAGCTCATCACCTCGCGCACGGGCAGCGGGGCACTGGCGGCGGATTTCAATGGCACGGTGACCGTGGCAAGCGTGGGCACCGTCGACGGCAATCCGGTTGCTGATGGTTCCGATGCCCGCATTGTCTTCAGTGCCAGCAGCGCGCTGGGCGACAACGTGACGACCAACAACAGTTTCGTGATCCGCGTGCGGCTGGTGGCGAGCAACGTCATCGGCAACCAGGCCGGCACGCAGCTCGCCAACAGCGCGAGCATGGGCTACACCGATCCGGACGGCGACACGCCCAACGGCACGGCCAGCGTGGACCGCACCGTCAGCCTGACCGGGGCGCGCCCCACGGTGACCGTGGTGGAACCGACGCTCGTGCTCGGCCAGACCGTGGCGACCACGGGCTCCGTCGCCGGCGTGGACCGTGGCGACGTGATGACGTACACCATCACCATCACCAACGGCACCGGTGCCAGCGATTTCAACGCCTATGACGTGCAGTTGCGCGATGTCCTGCCGGAGGAGCTCAACGGCGTGACGATCATCGGGGTGACGCTGTCCGGTGGCGCGACCATCTCGGGGCCGGGCGACTTCGAAATCGTCAACGGCGTGCTCCAGACCACGGCGGGCAGCAAGCTCGACATCCCGCGCGGCGCGGGCGTCGTGATCCAGATCCGTGGCACGGTCAACGCACTGGTAGGCTCCTCAGGCTCGATCGACAACCCGGTCAACGTCAGCTGGACCAGCCTGAACGGCCCCAGTGCCGGGGAACGCACCGGCACCGACGGCCTGCTCAACACCGGCGTCCTGAATGACTACCAGGTGCAGAACCTCAGCCAGACCCGCGTGGCGGCAGGCGGTGCGATCAGCCACGTGGGCGGCATGGTGGACACGCCGATCGGCACGCCGACCACCTCCGACCCGGAAGACGTGGCAGTGGGCGAGATCGTCCACTATCGCGTGGCTATCCTGGTGCCGGAAGGGGCCACGGCAGACACTGCGATCCAGATCGTATTGCCGGAGGGCATGACCTTCGTCAACGATGGCTCGACGCTGCTGAGCTTCATTTCAGACCCGACCTCCGGCGGCGCCCCCGGGCTGCAAACGCTGGACTCCAGCTTCATCATCGGTGGCACGCTATACCTGAACGGCGGTATCGACAACGCCGGCCAGACCCTGCTGCAGGGCGACCTGAGCGGGCCGCTGCGCGCGCAGGGCGTAATCGACCCATCGCGGATCGACACCAGCAATCCACGCGTCATCACCGTACGGCTCGGCTCACTGGTCAACGCCAACCAGGACCCCGATTTCGAAGGCTTCTATTTTGAATTCAATGCGCGGGTGGACAACAGCGCGGGCGTGCAGGCCGGCACCCAGTTGCCCGTGCACGCGGTGTTCCTCAGCGGCACCGACGTACGCACCACCACCGCCGACGTGGTCGAGCGCGTGGTGGAGCCGCAGATCACCAACCTCGACAAGTCCGTCATCGGATTCAACCCCGGCGTGGGCACGCCGTTCGGTACCGCCACCTACAGCCTTGGATTCAGCAACACCGGCACGTCCACGGCCTACGACGTGGTACTGACCGATGTGCTGCCAGCGGGCGGCCAGGGCCTTGCGGTACAGAGCGTGACCATCGACGGCATCGCGTTCGCGCCCAATGCGCTGCCCGCCGGGTTCACGCTGACGGTTACCGGCGACCAGCTCACGCTTAACATCGCCGCGCTACAGGTCGGCCATTCCGTGGGCCTGGTCTACACCGCCAGCCTGCCCAACAACGTGCTGCTGGCCGATACCAGCGCAACGGTGACCTACACCAGCCTTCCCGACAGCTTTGCCAGCTTCGCGGGCACATCGGTCGGCGCGCCGGGCACCGTGGGTGGCGAGCGTACCGGCAGCCTGGCCGGCCCCAACGACTACCGGGACGCCGACGGCGCGGGGGTGAGCTTCCTGAGCGGCACGCTATGGAACGACACGGATTCCGCCACGTCCAGCACCACGCCTGACGGCCCCGGCATTGCCGGGCAGACCGTCACGCTGACCTGGGCGGGCGCCGACAACGACCTGACCACCACCGCTGACAACCAGGTCTTCACCACGACTACCGATGCCAACGGCTTCTACAGCTTTGGCGTGCTGGGCCGAGGCCTGTTCCGGGTTGATGCGCCGCCAACCATCGCGCTGGCCAATCCCACCGGCACGGTCAACGCCCGCATCGACAGCGATGCCGCCACACAACTGGCCCGCATACAGTTCAGTGATGGCGACGGCGGCGTGGCAGTGGCGGGCAGTGTGGGCTATGTGGAACGCAACGACCCGCCCGTTAACGGCCTTCCCGCGTCCCCGTCAGTCAACGAGGACAACCCGCTTGCCATCGTCGGCCTGACCGTCAGCGACCCCGACGCCGGTACTGGCCTGATCAACGTTACGCTCTCTGTCTCGCACGGCGTGCTGACGCTGAGCCCGGGGGCGGCAGCGATCGTGGCCGGCGCACTCGGCACCGGTTCGTTCACGCTGCAGGGCAGCCAGGCCGATATCAACGCCGCGCTGGCCACGCTCGTGTACACGCCGTCGGCCAACTTCAATGGCAACGAGACGCTGGTGATCCGCACCGATGATCGGGGCCAGCGCGGCGACGTGGACGGCGACGGCATTCCCTTCGAGCCGACGGACGACAACCTGTCAGACACCGATTCGCTGCCGATCACCGTCATCGCGGTCAACGATGCACCGATCGCCGTAGCGGATGTCGATACGGCCGTGGAAGCGGGCGGTACCAACAACGCGACGGCCGGCGTCAATCCGACCGGCAATGTCATCACCAACGACATCGATGTCGACATTGCCACCAACCAGGACGTGCTGACCATCGTCGACGTCAGTTTCGGCGCCACCACCGTCACGGTAGCGCCTGGCGTCACGCCAAGTGTGATCGCGGGCAACTTCGGCGTGCTGGAGATGACCGATACCGGCGGCTACCGATACCTGGTCAATAACAGCAACGCCGCCGTGCAGGCGCTGCGCCTTTCCACCGACACGCTGACCGAGATCTTCACCTATACCGTCACCGACCTCGCCGGCGCCACCAGCACGGCCACGCTGACCATTACCCTCCACGGTGCCAACGACACGCCGGTGGCCAATGACGACGCCGGCAACGCCACCGAGGCCGGCGGCGCAGCCAATGGCACCCCGGGTAGCGATGGGCTGGGCAATGTGCTCGGCAACGACACCGACGTCGACGCCGGCGACAGCAAGACCGTGACGCGCTTTGCATCGGGCGTCCTCGGCTCGCTCGGGCCGATCGTCTCCGTACCGGCCGGCGGCACGGCCGACAGCGGTGGCGCGTCCACGGCGGGGCAATTCGGCACGCTGCGCATCGGCGCCGACGGCAGCTTCCGCTATGTGATCGACAACAACAATGCGCGGGTGCAGGCGCTGAACGTTGGCGACACCCTTACCGATACGTTCTCGTACGAGGTGACCGACGCGGGCGGCCTGCGCTCGGTGGCCGTGCTGACCATCACCGTGCACGGCGCCAACGACAACCCGGTGGCCGTGGACAATACCGCGAATGCATCGGCCGCCCAGGTGGACGTGGGTACCGGCACGGTGATTGGCACACCGGTGAACCCGACCGGCAACGTGATCCTCGACGAGCGCACGCCCGCCACGACGGGCGAAATCGACACCGACGTCGACAATCCGGTCACCTCGGATGTGGTCAGCCAGATCCGCCCGGATGCCACCGGTGCAACGGATACCGCGGTCACGGCGGGCGGCGTCACGATCAACGGTGCCTACGGGCAACTGGTCATACGTGCCGATGGTAGTTACCAGTACCTCGTCGACAGTACCAATGCCGCGGTAGTGGTGCTCGGACCCAACGACACGCTGCAGGATACCTTCGTCTACACGCTGCTCGACCCGGGTGGCGGCGCGTCGGCGGCGCGCCTGATCGTGACCGTGCACGGCGTCAACGACAACCCGGTGGCCAATGACGTCTCGGCCACGGCCCGCGAGGCGGGCGGCGTGGCCAACGGCAGTGGCGGCGCGCCTGCCACCGGTGACGCCACGGCCAACGACATCGACCCGGACGGCGACGCGATCAGCGTTGTGAGTATCGCGTTCGGCGGCACCACGCTTGCCGTGCCGGTCGGCGGATCGGTGACGATTGCTGGCCAGTACGGCAGCCTGACCATCAACGATCACGGGGAATTCACCTATACCGTGAACGATTCGCTGGCTGTGGTGCAGGCGCTGCGGCGACCCACCGACACGCTGTCCGAGGTCTTCACCTACACGGATAGCGACGGCACGCTGACCAGCTCGGCGCTGATCCACATCCGCATCACCGGTACCAACGACAACCCGGTTGCCGTCAACGACACGGCCATCGCGCTGGAAGCCGGCGGCGCCGGCAATGCGGGCATCGATCCGATCGGCAACGTGCTGACCAACGACAGCGATGTCGATGCCATTGCCAATGGCGAGACTAAGACCGTCGCCGGCGCGCGCGCGGGCGCCGAAGCCAGCGGGGCGGTTGCCGACAGCGCCTCCACCTCGATACAGGTGGTTGGCCAGTACGGCACGCTCGTGCTCAATGCCGACGGCACTTACCGCTACGTGGTGGACAACGCCAATCCCTTGGTCGATGGGCTCAATATCGGCCAATCACTATCGGAGACGTTTACCTACAAGGTGCGCGACGCGGCGGGCGCGACAGACCTGGCCGAACTGGTGGTCACGATCAACGGCGCCAATGATCCGCCCGTGGCGGCTCCGCAGCGCGCCGACGCATTCGAGGCGGGCGGCCTGGCCAATGGCACGCCGGGTAGCGACCCGGCCGGCGACCTGCTGGTGGCCAGCAGTGATGTGGACGACTTCACCCGCACCGTCACGGCGTTCCGCACCGGTGAAAGAAACATGACCGGATCCGTGACCTTCGGCACCATCGGCCAGTTGCTGCGCGGCAACTACGGTTCGCTGCTCGTGCGTGCCGACGGCACCTACCAGTACTTTGTCGATAACGACGACCCGGGCGTGCAACGACTGCGCACGGCCGGCGACACGCTGACCGACTATTTCACGTACTTCGTCACCGACAGCGGCGGCCTGAGCGGTTCCAATGACCTTGTTATCGTCATCCACGGCGCCAACGACACCCCGATAGCCGTGGCCGACAGCGGCACCGCCATCGAACGCGGCGGCACCTTCAACGGCACGCCAGGGCAGGCCGCCACGGGCAACGTGCTGAACAACGACACCGACATCGACAGTGGCGACTCCAAGACGGCCACCGCCGTCCAGACCTCGGGCGGCGCGACCGGCGTCATCGGCACGTCGCTCACCGGGCTATATGGCGGGCTGGTCCTCAACGCCGACGGCAGCTACGTCTACAGCGTCAACGACAGCCTCGCGGCGGTGCAGGCGCTGAAGGCGGGCGAGTCGCTGACCGAGACGTTTACCTACACGATGCGCGATACCGGTGGCCTGGTGAATCAAGCCACGCTGACCATCACGATTCTTGGCCGTTACGACGCGCCGGTTGCCGTGGACGACACCACCGACGCCACGCCGGCCACGTCGGTCACGCCGCCTGTTGACGCCACCGGCAACGTGTTGCCCAACGATACCGACGTCGATGCAGGCGACACCCGTGCGGTGACCGGCATCCGTGCCGGCGCCGAAGCGGCGGGCGGGACGCTGACCGACGTGGGCACCGGAATCGTGCGCGTGAGTGGCCTGTACGGCTTCCTCGAAATCCGTCCGGACGGCAGCTTCCGCTACCACGCTGACGACACCAATCGCATCGTGCGCGCGCTGGCGCCCGGGCAGACCCTGACCGAGCGCTTCACCTATCAGGTGGTGGATGGCGGCGGTCTGGTCGACGTGGCGCAACTGACCGTGACCATCCACGGCGTCAACGATTTGCCGAACGCGCCCGATGTGCTGACGCTGGCGGTCGAGGCTGGCGGCGTGGACAACACCACGCCGGGCCGCGATCCGGTGGGCAACGCACTCGTCAATGCCACCGATCCGGAGAACGGGGCACTAACCGTGGTGGGCATCCGCACCGGCACCGAGACCGGCGGCGGCACGGCAGGCGTCATCGGTGTGCCGCTGCGCGGCCAGTACGGCACGCTGGTGCTGAACGCCGACGGCAGCTTCAGCTACGTCGTCGACAACGGCCTGCCCGAGGTGCAGGCACTGCGCACTCCCGCGGATATCCTGCTCGACAGCTTCACCTACACCATCAGCGACAACTTCGGTGGGCAGGACCAGGCCATGCTGCGCGTACTGATCTTCGGCAAGAACGACACGCCGGTGGCCATCAGAGACCAGGGCGCGGCCATCGAGGCCGGTGGCCACCTCAATACCGTTCCAGGGGCCGACGCAGTCGGCAATGTGCTGGGCAACGATACCGACGTGGATGCCAACGACACCCGGACCGTCACCGTGATCAATGGCCCGACGGGCGCCGGCGTGGTGGCCGGTGCCACGGTGGGCCGCTACGGCACGCTGACCGTGCTGGCCGACGGCAGCTACCGCTACGTGGTGGACAACGACAATCCCACCGTGCAGGCGTTGCGCATGGCGGGCGAGACGCTGACCGAGGTCTTCACATATACGGTGACCGACACCGGTGGCCTGTCAGCCGTCGCCACGCTGACCATCACGATCGCCGGCCAGAACGATGCGCCGGTCGCGCGAGACGACGCCGGTGCCGTCGACAATACGCGCGCCGAAACGTCTACCTCCGGCAACGTGCTGCCCAACGACAGCGATGTGGATGGCGGCGATCATCTCGACGTGATTGGCGTGCGCGCCGGCACGGAGGAGCAGGGCGGGGCATCGGTGCCGCCGGGCACGCGCATCGCCGGCGCCTACGGCTTCCTCGTCCTCAATGCGGACGGCAGCTACACCTACGAGATCGACCTGACCAATCCGGCCGTACTGCAGGCGGCCGGCCGGGGCCCGATCCTGCAGGATACATTCACCTATACCGTTGCGGACCTGGCGGGCGCGACTGACCAGGCGCAGCTGGTCATCACGCTCAATATCGATGCGCCGTATGTGCCGCCGCCAGCCTTCAACTATTTCTCCGACCTGGAAGCGCCACGGACGCGCGGGGGCACGAACCTGAGCGTGGATCCCGTGGTCTTCGTGACGCCGGAGGTGCGCGAAGTAGCGCGGGCGGGCGAGTTCGGCAACTTCTTCATTCGCGGAGAACGTCCTGACCTGACCCTGCCGCCGGAGATCCGCGCCACGTCCATCGCTGCCGGCCTGGGGCGCGACCCGGACGATGCCGTGATGCTGCAATCGACCTTGCAACAACTTCAGGCGATTGCCCGGCTGGAAGCCGCCCGCATGGCCGGGCGGCAGGGCGTGGTGTCGCTGTCGGCCGACGGCTGGTTGCCCGACCCGTCGGTGTTCGCGCTGAAAGGCATTGAAGCGCGTCCCGAGAAGCCCGTGGAGAAGTCCGAGCCGCAGCGGGGCAAGCCCGGCCAGCGCACGCCGCGTGCCGCGGCATCGTTCAGCGAACAGCTCCGTAAGCTCGCCGCACGCGCGATCACGCCGGCAGACAATTCCAGACAGGAGCAACCATGAAGCGACGTTATCACCGGCCGATCCTGCTGGCCGTCGCCTCCACGCTGCTAGCGACCGCGTGTTCCACGGTCACCACGCCGCAGCCTTACACAGCGGACCAGGTCCGCCAGCGTGCGGCGGAGGATCGGCGCGACATCTACAACGAGCAGGAACCCGTGACGCATCCGATCACGTTCTACGAAGCGGCTGCGCGGGCGCTCAAGTACAACCTCGACTACCGGCTCAAGCTGATGGAAAGCTCGCTGTCGCGCAGCCTGGTGGATGTGACGCAGCACGAGATGCTACCCAAGCTGGTGGCGGGCGCTGGCTACACCTGGCGCAACAACGATTCCGGCGGCACGTCCGTCGGCATCGAGGACGGACAGGTCAGCTTGCGTCCGTCGACGTCAGAGCAGCGCTATCACCGGCTGGCCGATCTCAACCTGACATGGAGCACGCTCGACTTCCTGGTGGCGTATGAGCGGACACAACAGAAGGCCGACCAGGTACTGATGGCCGAAGAGCGGCGCCGCAAGGTCGTGCAGAACGTGCTTCAGGACGTGCGCAATGCCTACTGGCGCGCGCTTGGCGCGCAACGGCTGATCGGCAACGTGGACGGACTGCTGGCGAAAGTAAACGACGGCTTGAAGAACGCGCAGGAAGCCGAGGAGAAGGGCTATCTGCCGCGCGCGCAGGCACTGGCATACCAGCGTGCGCTGCTCGACGCGGTGAGCCTGCTGTCCACGCGCCGGCAGGACCTGGAACTGGCCCGCGCGGAGCTGGCGGCGCTGATGTCGATGCCGCCCGGCGAGAAGTACGAACTGGCCGATGGCCCCGAACTGGCCATGCCGTTCGACCGCTTCGACATCGGTGCGCTGGAGCAGGCCGCGCTGGAGAACCGCCCCGAAGTCATGGAGGAGTGGTATCGCAAACGCGTGAGCGAGAACGACATCAAGATCGCCAAGGCGGAATTGTGGCCGAACCTGTCGCTCGATCTGGGCGGGCACTACGACTCCAACGACCTGCTGTTCAACAACACGTGGGCGGCGGTAGGCGTGCGGGTGTCGTATAACCTGTTCAACCTGCTGAAGAAGCCCGCGCTGGACGCCGCACAGGATGCACAGAACAAGGTGTCGGACATGCGCCGGCTGTCGCTTTCGATGGCGGTGCTGACGCAGGTCCGCGTGGCGGTGCAACGCTACCACCTTGCGCGCGAACAACTCGACTTCGCCGATCGCAGCATGAAGGTGGATGGCCGCATGCGCGACTTCGCCGAAGCCAGCGCGCGGGTGTCGGCGGACTCGAAGCTGGAGTTTATCCGTGCCGATGCGCGCTGGCTGCTGGCGCAGTACCAGCGCTACGCGGCGTACTCCGAAGCGCAAGCGGCCTGGGGGCGGCTCTACAACTCGATAGGGCTTGATGTGATGCCCGACCAGATCGCAGCACACGACGTGGCGACACTGGCGGCTGGCATCGAACAAACGCTGCAGGGCTGGGAGCAGCAGACCTTCCAGGCGCCGCCACCGGCAACGGTGCCGTCCGGGTCGCCAGTCTCGCAAGGATCGCAAGTTTCGCAAGGCTCCAATGTTTCGCAGGTAGCCCGGATGTCGCCACTAGTGCCCCCCCGGCCAGTTCCGCCGCAGTCCATGAGCGGACAACCCGTCCAACTATCCCAGCCAATCCCGAACGCTCCATGACCGCGCCGCTGGCAACTTTTCACTTTTGGAATGCGCTACGCCTGGCCTTGCCGCCGTTCGCGGCCGTGGCCGCAATGGCGATGATGGCCAATCCGGCAAATGCCGCACCAAACACGGCACCCGGTACCGACCCCGGCGCCATCCGTGTACTGCTCAGTGCCGACCCGGAGAGTACGGTCGCCGCCACCATGAGCGGCACCATCGTCAAGCTGCTGGCCGCGCTGGGGCAGACAGTCGGCAAGGGCAAGCTGCTGGTACAGATGGACTGCGCCGAAGCCCGGGCCCGGCAAGGCATGGCCGAAGCCGAACTGGCAGGAGCCGTTGAAACGCTTCAGGCCAAGTCCGCACTCCGAAAGCTGGACGCCGTGGGTGACACCGAGCTGAACCTGGCCAAGTCCGCGGCCGACCGGGCGGCATCCGCCGTGACGCTGGCCAGGACCCAGGTGAGTCACTGCTCGGTGGAGGCACCGTTCTCGGGCCGCGTGGCCAAGGTCTATGTGCGGCCGCACGAGAGCGTGAATGCCGGGGCGCCGCTGGTCGACCTGGTCAGCGACGGCCCGATCAAGCTGCGGCTGAATATCCCGTCGACCATGCTGCGCACCGTGAAAGTCGGCACGTTGTTCACCATCAGCGTCACCGAGACCGGAAAGAGCTATGGGGCGAGGGTGTCGGCCATGAACTCGCGGGTGGATGCGGTGGCACAGTCCATCGAGATCGAAGGGCGCCTGCAGGCACCGGCGGCCGATCTGTTACCGGGCATGAGCGGCATCGCGCAGTTCCCGCCAGCCACCGCGGTCATGCAGGCGAGGTGACGCCATGCAGGCACAGCCCCAGGGTGACGTGGTCCTGCTGCTGCAGCTCGCTGAGCTGGAAAGCCTGTCGCGGCAGGCCGATACGGTACAGCAGTTGAGCTTCCATATCGCCAACGATGCCTATCCGCTGCTGCGCTACCGGCAGGCGCTGGTATTCGACGCGCATGCGGGCGGTCTGCGGCTGCTCAACATCTCGGGGCTGGTGTCGCTGGACGAGCAGTCTCCCTATGTGGTGTGGCTTGGCCACGCGCGCACGTGGCTGCAAGAGCGGCTGACCAGCGGCGAGCCGCAATGGCTGACACCCGAGGACGCCGCGCAGGCGAGCGAGATCGTGCGCGGCGGCTGGGAGGAATGGTGGACGGGCGGCGTATGGGCGCTGCCGCTGAAAACGCGCGGCGGCCAGGTGTTGGGCTGGGCGGTCTTTCTGCTCGACGCGGTGCCGTCGGCGGGGCACAGCATCGTGATGACGCGCCTGTCGCAGGCCTGGGGCTATCACTGGGAGATGCTGTCCAGGCGCCAGCCAAAGCTGTCGCGCTGGTGGGGAACAAGGACGCGCCGCATCGCCATTGCCGTCGCATTGCTGGTGCCGCTGATCCCCGTGCGGCAGAGTGCCTTGGCGCCGGCCGAGATCACATCGCTCGATCTGCAGATGATCAGCGCGCCTATTGAAGGCGTCATCAAGGTCATCCATGTCAAGCCAAACCAGCCGGTCAAGGCGGGACAGCCGCTGTTTTCGCTGGATGACACCACGCTAGCCCATCGGCTCGAGGTCGCCACTCAGGCTGTTGCCGTGGCCGATGCCGAACTCCTTGCCGCACGCCAGAATTCGTTCCGGAACGACGACAGCAAGGCCCAGCTCACCACGCTGCAGAGCAAGGCCGAGGAACGCCGCGCGGAACTGGAATCCATTCGCTCGCAGCTTCAGCGTCAGACCGTCTTCGCGCCGCGCGATGGCGTGGCCGTGTTCGCCGATATCAATGACTGGCTCGGCAAGCCGGTGGTGACCGGGGAGCGCATCATGCAGCTTGCCAATCCGGAACGGCCCGCCATGCTGATCCAGCTTCCGGTGGCCGATGCCCTGACGCTGGCGGTGGGGGCCCCGGTGAGCCTGTTCCTGACGGTGCGACCACTCAGCCCGCTGACCGGTACATTGATCGAGACCAGTTACCAGGCTGTGCCGACACCGGAAGGCGTGCCGAGTTACCGCTTGCGTGCCAGTATCGACCCCACCGAAAACGCCGAGGCCGGCGTGGCCCGCATCGGCCTGAAGGGCACCGCACGTATCAAGGGTGGATGGTCGGTGCTTGGTTACGAAATCCTGCGTCGGCCGCTGGCCAGCCTGCGGGCGCTGACGGGGCTGTGAGCGCGTCATGGCCAGCACCTTCCCCAGCCCCAGCCAACCCAGCCCGGAAGACTTGCCGCTGCCACCGGTGCGTGAAGACCTGCGCATCTTCCCCGGTGCCGCGCATGCCGACGGCAGCCCGGCGTGGATCATCGAGGATCCGGTGCGCAACCGGCACTTCCGCATCGGCTGGCTGGAATTCGAATGCCTGCAACGCTGGCACCTCGTGCCGTCCGCCGCCGCGCGGCAGATACGTGATACGACGCCATTGCAAGCCCTTGGCGGACAGGTACTCGCCTTTGCCGCATTCCTGCAGGCCAATCTGCTGCTGCGGCCCGCACCCGGCCGCAGCCAGGACATGGCGGCCGCGCACGCGCCGCGCGCGTGGCTGACCTGGCGATGGTGGCTGCATCACTACCTGTTCTTCCGCATTCCGCTGCTGCGCCCCACGTACCGCATGCAATGGCTGTACGCCCACTTGCAATGGGTATTCCGGCCATCCACCGCGTGGGCGGTGATTGCGCTGACACTGGTCGGGATAGCGTTGACGCTGCGACAGTGGGACACCTTCCGCCACACGTTGTTCGAATCCATCTCGCTGGAAGGCGCGGTGGGCTTCGCATGCGCACTGGTTGTGGCCAAGACGCTGCACGAACTCGGCCATGCATTGGTAGCCACGCATTTTGGTGTACGGGTAGGGCATATGGGCGTGGCGTTTCTGGTGATGTGGCCGATGCTCTATACCGACACCAGCGAGTCGTGGCGGCTGACCCGGGCGCGCCAACGCCTTGCAATCGCCAGCGCCGGCATTCTGACCGAACTCATCATCGCGGGACTCGCCACGTTGTGCTGGGCCTTGCTGACGCCTGGCCCGGCACGCCAGGCTTGCTTCTATCTCGCCACGACCAGTTGGGTCTTGTCCCTTGCGCTCAACGCCAGTCCGTTCATGCGCTTCGACGGGTATTTCATCCTGTCTGACCTGCTCGACCTGCCCAATCTTCACGAGCGCGCCGGCGCATTGGCCCGCACCGCGCTGCGGCGCCTGCTGTGGGGTTGGCACGATCCGTGGCCCGAGCCGTTGCCGGCAACGCTGCGTCGCAAGCTGATCGCTTTCGCCTGGGTAACGTGGTGCTACAGGCTGGTGGTGTTCCTCGGCATTGCGTTGGTGGTCTATCACCTGTTCTTCAAGGCGCTAGGTGTGTTCCTGTTCGCCGTGGAGATTGCGTTCTTTATCGCCATGCCAATCTGGAGGGAGCTGACCGTGTGGATCCGACGCCGTGCCCAGACGCCGCGGCTGCGTCGCGGCCTGTTGCTCGCCGGTTTCGCGGCACTCGTCGCTGCGCTGGCCGTGCCTTGGCCAACCGGGGTGCGTGCGCCGGCCGTGGCGCACAGCGCGAGCCAGTGGACCGCTTACTCGCCAGTTCCCGCCGAGATGATCACGCGTACGCCGGCGGGTACGGTCAAGGCGGGCGCGCCGCTGATCCAGCTTCGTCAGCCCGAACTCGCCAGCGAAACTCTCGCCGCCAAGGCCAGCGTGGCGGGCAATGACGCGCGGCTCACCGGACTGCTGGACTTGCGCCGTGGTATCGAACAGCAGGCCGCCACACGAGAGGCGCTGCAGCAAAGCCTCGCGCGCGTGCGCGCGGTCCAGGCGGAAGAACGTCGATTGCTACTGGTGGCACCTTTCGACGGCGCCTGGGTCGACGTGCCGGACGACGTGCGCGAGGGCTCGTGGGTGAGTCCGAAGCAGGTACTGGGTCGCCTGGTCGACCCATCGCATTGGCAAGTGGATGCCTACGTGAGCGAGTCCGACGTCCAGTACTTGCGTCACGGTGCACGCGCCTGCTTTTACGCCGAGGCACAGCCGGACCGTTACTGCGGCGTGATCCGCGCCATTTCTCCTTCCCGCAGCGCACAGATACCTTCTCCGCAGCTCACTACGCCACACGGTGGCCCGATCGCGGCAGTGGAGAAACAGGGTGTGCTGTTGCCGGAGGCGGCGCTCTATCTGGTGCAGATCGAATTGTCCGACCCACTGCCGTCGTTGATGGAACTTCGCGGGCGCGTCTACCTTGCCGGGGAGTCTCGCAGCCGTCTCGGCGACTGGCTGCGTAATGTACTGAGTGTCGGCATCCGGGAGGCGGGGTTCTAGTCAGGCTTGCGACCTGCGGATTCCAATGCGGTCGCTGGATCGCTCACGCTCTCCAGACCGCATACCATCAAAGCGAACTCGCCACGTCGGCGACCAGGGTCCGCAGCCAGATGTGCGCCGGATCCTGTCGATAGCGCACGTGCCATGCCATGTGCAGCGGAAAGGTTCCAAGGTCCACAGGCGCGGGCAGTACCTTCAGCCTTGCGTCGTGGGTCAGGCGCCGGCAAATCAGTTGGGGGAGCGTGGCGCAATAGTCGGTGGCCGAGACGATCTCGGGAATGGACGCGAAGTGCGTGACCGACACCACCACCTCCCGCTTGAGTCCCTGGCGGTCCAGGGCCTGGAAGAGCCCGGCGCGCAGGCGGCCTGGGGGCAGCACATTGACGTGCTTCAGTCGTTCGTACTGTGTCTTCGTGATCCGGCTGTCAATCGTCGGATGATCGGCGCGCACCACGCAGGCCAGGCCATCATCTGCAATGTGTTGCACGACGAGGTTATCTGGCTCATCGCTGAGCCGGCCCAGCACCATCGCGGTGGTGCCTGAGATCACGCCAGTCTCCGCGAGGTCGGTGCCGAAGGGCAGCGTACGCAGTTGGATGCCCGGCGCGAGTGCGCTCAGCCGAGCGACCAACGCCGGCACCAGCACGAACTCCACATAGCTGTTCGCCGCGATTGTGACGACCTGATCGGCGCGCGACGGGTCGAAGGCCCGCTGTCCGAGTACCACCGTGTCCATCGCTGCCAGCGCCTGGGTCAGCGCAGGCGCGAGCTGCTCGGCCTTCGCGGTGGGTCGCATGCCATAGCGTTCACGGATGAACAGCGGATCCTGCAGCACGATGCGCAGGCGTGACAGCGCATTCGATAGCGCCGCTTGCGTCATGCCCAGGCGGTCGGCGGCACGGGTCACGCTGCGCTCCTCCATCAGCGCCACGAAGATCGGTAGCAGGTTCAGGTCGTATCGCATCGACATATATATCGTCAGCAATAAAACTTGATTATATGAAATAAATTGGATGAATCTCTGTCCGGCGCCCATCATTCGCTCATCCCACCACCGAACGGAGAGCACCATGTCCCTCAAGAACCTCATCCCTGGCCGCCTGGGCTTTGGCACCGCACCGCTGGGCAACATGTTCCGCGCCATTCCCGAAGCCGAGGCACAGGCAACCGTCGATGCCGCCTGGCAGGACGGCATCCGCTTCTTCGACACCGCGCCGTTCTACGGCGCCGGCCTCGCGGAAGCGCGCCTGGGCGACGCGCTGGCCGGCCGCGACCGGGACAGCATGGTGTTGGCCACCAAGGTCGGGCGCCTGGTCCTGGACGAGGTCGAGGACGTCACCGCCCGAGACCTGGGCGAGAAGGGCGACGTGTTCCGGCACGGCCGCGCCAACCGGATCGTCAACGACTATTCCGAGGCCGCGACGCTGCGCTCGATTGAGGACAGCCTGCAGCGCATGAAAACCGATCGGCTCGACATCGTGTGGGTACACGACGTCGCGCAGGACTTCTACGGTGACGAGTGGCTCGGCGTGTTCGAGACCGCACGCAAGGGGGCCTTCAAGGCGCTGGACCGACTGCGTGACGAAGGCGTGATCCGCGCCTGGGGACTTGGCGTGAACCGGGTCGAGCCCATCGAACTGCTGCTCGACCTGCAGGGCCCGCAGCCGGACGGCTTCCTGCTGGCCGGTCGCTATACGCTGCTGGACCACTCAAGGGCCCTGCAGCGGGTGATGCCACAGGTGGCCGCCCGCGGCCTGGGCATCGTGGTCGGCGGGCCCTACAGCTCGGGCGCGCTGGTAGGCGGCCCCAACTTCGAGTACGCCCCGGCGACGCCAGCGATTCTGGAACGCGTGCAGGCGATCAAGACGATCGCCGATCGCCACGGCGTGACCATGAAGGCCGCAGGCCTGCAGTTCTCGCTGGCCCATCCGGCAGTGGCAGCCGTGATCCCTGGTGCGAGCCGCCCGGAGCGCATCGCCGAGGACCGCGCTGCCTTGGACGCGCAGGTGCCAGTCGGCTTCTGGCGCGAACTGCGCCAGGCCGGACTGGTGCATCCGGATGCACCGCTGCCGAATGGCATCTGAAACCTGTCTTGAACCACCACGCAGGAAAACCGTCATGCTCAACCAGGCTTACGAAACCCAACGCGCCTCGACCAAGACGCACCGCACAAACGCGCGCCAGATCAGCCGCAGAACGTTGACCCTGCTCGCACTGGCGCTCGGCACCTTCTCGATCGGTACGTCCGAATTCGCCAGCATGGGTCTGCTCCAACAGTTTGCCGCGAGCCTGGAACTCGACCTCACCAGCGCCACGCACGCCATCGAGGCCTACGCGCTGGGCGTGGTGCTCGGCGGTCCCGCCGTCACGATCCTGGCCGCCAAGCTGAACCGCAAGCACCTGTTGTTAGCCTTGATGGGCGTCTTCGTGCTGGGTAATGTGCTGTCGGCGGTGGCGACCGGCCTGGTCAGCTTCACGCTGGCGCGCTTCCTGAGCGGCATTCCGCAAGGGGCCTACTTCGGCGCCGGGGCCGTGGTGGCCACCTACATCGTCGGGCCGGGGAAGGGTGGGCGCGCCTTTGCGCTGGTGATGACGGGCCTGACCGTCGCCACCATCGTGGGGTCGCCGCTGGCCACGCTGATGGGCCAGACCCTCGGCTGGCGCAATGCCTATCTGGCCGTGTCGGCACTGGGCCTGTTGTCGCTGCTGGCACTATGGGCCTGGGTGCCCCGTTCCAACGCGCTGGACGGCGGGCCGGTGCTGCAGGAGCTTCGGGCCCTGAACCGCCCGGCCGTCTGGGCGATGGTGGCGGTGGCCGCCTTGGGCGTGGCCAGCATCTTCGCCGTCTACACCTTCGTCGGCCCACTCGTCACCGATGGCGCGCTGCTCGGCGAGCGCTGGATTCCGATTGCGCTGGGCATCTTCGGCGTCGGCATGACGGCGGGTAACGTCCTCGGCGGTCGGCTGGCCGACCGGCACCCCACGCGGGGCCTGGTCGCCGGTTTCGGCAGCGCGTTGGTCGCCCTGGCGCTGCTGGCGATGGGCGGTCAGAACGCCGGTGTCCTGATGGCCGGTCTGTTTGCGGTGGGCGCAACGATGATGGTCGCGATCCCGACCATCCAGGTCCGGCTCACCCAAGCCGCTCCGGATGCGCCGACGTTGATGGGCGCGATGAACCTGGCCGCCCTCAACGTGGCGAACGCCATTGGCGCCTGGACAGGCGGGCAGGCCATCGCGCAGGGCCATGGGCTGCTGTCAGCAGTGTGGGCCGGCTTTGCGCTGACGCTCGCCGGTCTTGTGCTGTTCCTGCAGATCTCGCGCAAGCCCGCCACCGTTGGCCGGACGAGCAAGGCCTACTCGGTCTAGGGCCGGAAGATGATCCGACTGACTGTCTTCCGGTCGTCGCTGCAATAACTGCTCAGGACGCAGCCGGCCACGACTGTTCTTCGACTCAAGGATGCGATGCGCTCCTGGGCGCCCAGACCATGGCGCCAGACGGCCTCCTGATCTGATCTCCCCACGCCTTGTCGATGCGTTCAAACGCGGAGTCGGGCAACGGGACGCCAGCGGTTATGCGCTCGGAACCACCAAAGCCAGATCGGCCATCGTCGAGGGCCGTGCTGAGATGCTCAGAGACCCAAAATCCTGCGTTTCGGGTGCAAACACTACCCGACTGCCGGAACCAGATACCGCAAGACGCGACGACTCCTACATGCTAAAACGATATATACTCTTTTTCCAATTCATTGCCCGAAACTCAACGTGAACTCTCCGACCATCAAGGCCCCAACGGATCAGGTGTTTTACTTCCCAACCAGCGCCGAAACCGACAAGAAGCAATCCGAAGCTGAAGGAAACCCCGAAGCTACGGAGAAGCCGGAGGCCGTAACAATGGAGAAGCCAGAAGGCGAGGAGAAAACTGAAGCAAAGATGGGAGCCGAGGGCACGGAAGAGCCGATAGCCGAAGCGAAGCCCGAAGCCAAGGCAAAGCCTGCAGCCAAAGCGAAACCCGAGGCCAAGGCAAAGCCTGCAG